>JAFWGA010000025.1 GCA_017515325.1 Blautia sp. | reverse complement strand
GGGTAGCCAAGCCGGGAAGGGATAAACGCTGAAGGCATCTAAGCGTGAAGCCCCCCTCAAGATGAGATTTCCCATTCGAAAGAAGTAAGACCCCTTGAAGACGACGAGGTAGATAGGGCAGGGGTGGAAGTGCAGCAATGTATGAAGCTGACTGCTACTAATCGGTCGAGGGCTTGACCTTAAGGAAGGCTTGCCGGGCAGAGGATACTGCCGGGAAGAATTCCAGCCATGATTCAGGAAAACACGTGTGCAGTTTTGAAGGTACGGTTTTTATCATTTGTTAACAGCATAATATTTATATTTTTGAAAAAATGAGTTGATTTTTTCATTAACCTATGATATGATATGTGCTGTTCAAATCTTCCTCCTTAGCTCAGTCGGTAGAGCACGCGGCTGTTAACCGCGGTGTCGTTGGTTCGAGTCCAACAGGGGGAGCTTTTGGCTCCATGGTCAAGCGGTTAAGACACCGCCCTTTCACGGCGGTAACAGGGGTTCAAATCCCCTTGGAGTCATTGGATCGAGAGTGAATCCCTACTTTCCGGTTTATGCCGATGTGGCTCAATTGGCAGAGCAGCTGATTTGTAATCAGCAGGTTATCGGTTCGAGTCCGATCATCGGCTTTTTTGGACCTTTATCTCAGTTGGTTAGAGAGACCGGCTCATAACCGGTAAGTCCGGGGTTCGAGTCCCTGAAGGTCCATTTGGCCCAGTGGCTCAGTTGGTTAGAGCGCCGCCCTGTCACGGCGGAGGTCGTGAGTTCGAGTCTCATCTGGGTCGTTTTCAGAAGGAGAGTCTTTAGGTAAGGTTTTCCCTTGCTCTAAGGATTCTTTTTTCTTTCAGCCGCAGTGGCGGAACAGGCAGACGCACAGGACTTAAAATCCTGCGAGGGTTAAACTTCGTACGGGTTCGATTCCCGTCTGCGGCATGAAAAAGGCTTTGAACCTGCTTAAATTGTGGGTTCAAAGCCTTTTTTTTGATGGCAGGGGCGCTGAAAAAGGGGCGTGCAATAGCCCACTGGCAAGCAAGCTTACCGTGGGGACAGGCTTTTTGCACTGGAATCATACGAATCATACATTAGAATAATGGGAGTGAAGAGAAATGTCATCACACATGTTAGACATGCGCTGTTATGCAAGAAAAGCGCATTTTGATTATTTTCGTTCTCTGCCATATCCTTATGTCGGAGTAACGGTAGATCAGGATGTAACAGAAGCGTATCGATTCAGTAAAGAAACGGGAAGGTCTTTTTATCTGACCATTCTTCATGCTGCGGCCCTTGCCGCGGATGCTGTCCCGGAACTCCGGCAAAGAATTCACGGGGATCAGATTATAGAGTATTCTGAATGTCCCACTTCCCATACAGAACGCACTAAGGGCTCGGCGTACTGCTACTGTACCCTCTATCATCATATGAGTCTTTCAGATTATTTTATCCTCGCAGAAAAAGCAAGAGCAAATTGCGCATCAAAGGGTATCACAGAGGACGCTGATGTGGAGAGTATGTATTTTATCTCTTCCATTCCCTGGCTGCATTACACAGCCCTTATTCAGCCGGTGGCCGGTGGCGATGAATCTAATCCAAGAATTACCTGGGGCAGATACAAGGAAACAGAAACAGGCAGGATCATGATGCCTGTTTCCGTACTGGCACATCATGCGTTGGTTGACGGAAAACATCTTGCCCAGTTCTACACCAACCTGGATCAGGAAATAGAAAAACTGCATATGGAACAGTAAGGATAGTGATGGATAGTGACCAAAACATTATGCCATCGCAAAAGGCGCCCGTCACCGATCGGTGACGGGCGCCTTTTGTTATGGCAGGGGCGCTGAAAGGAAGATGTCACCTGACGGTGACCGGCGCCCCCTACTTTGCCAATAGAAATTCATGTTCTTCGTGTTACTGTGCGTCTGTCGTCACCCACTCGCCATCCGTTAAGCGGTATGCTGTGCCGTTTAAGTCAATGGCTTCAGTCTTGGCCGGGTTGGTAAACTCAGGCCAGATGAGCTGGTCTGCTTTGACCGTGATGATTGGGCTGCCGGAGGAGACACCTTCGATCTTCAGGTAATCCGATTCAAAGACATCATCTTCAAACGTGGCAGTATAGGCGCCGTCGCAGATATTGACCTCTCCGTCGCTTCCATCACTGAGGATGAACAGGTGATCGGACATGCTGTAAGCCGGATAATCACTTCCCTCAACCTCATAGCCTCTGAGCTGAACCGTGAGAGAAGCAGGTGTATCCAGTTCTTTGCCGTCCTGCCTGCGGTTGTACAGGCTCATTTCACTTCTGCCTTCTTCGTTTGCCCCTTCTGTGTCGTAGAACATTACCTGGAAGGCCACCTCGCCCATGCGGTCAGCTTTGCGGTCGCGCAAGACGAGTACAGAGGAGTCAATCGGTTCAGTTCCGTCAGCCATCATACCGGCACTGGTACGGTAGGCCTTTACCTCGTCCGTTTCCTCGTCAATGACCAGGGCGTAAACCGGGCTGTCTTCCCCATCGGAAGCTTCCGCTTCTGCAGGAGTACGGCCAAGCCAGTATACCTTCTTCTGGGTTTCTTTTCCCTCACCGTTTTCCAGATAGGAGAGAGCCTGAGTATCATCCTCCAGAATGATGCCGGAGATGACTGTGCCTTCCAGCTCATCAGAGCTTTCCTCCTTGCTGTTGATCCGGTCAGGATCCACGATGGCAGCATTCAGAAGACCTTTCTCGAAGCCTTCCTTCATCCACTGGCCGGAAACCTCATCCAGGAAGAGATCCATGTCTGCATTCGCTGCCAAGCGGATGCTGCCATCCTTGAAATGAAGGGATGCCACTTCCGCAAGCTCGATGACCGGATCAGCCGCGTCAGCTGTCGAAAGGACCGTCACCATTTCAAGTGTCCGTTCTCTTCCGTCGTCCAGGAGATCTCCCACCATAACCTCAGTGACAAAGTGGATCTTATTGCCGGAGCCGATGGACAGGCGTGTAGCGTTAGGTAAAATGAGATAATCCCGGAAGGTGTGGGCGTTATTCCAGATCAGATAACGGGACAGATCCTCTGGCGAAAGCACAGCATCCTGGGCAAGGGTGGTTTCGATCTCTGTCAGATAAATCTCGGAAAGGGATGCGCGCACCTCTTCGTCATAAGAGGCCCTGAACCATCCTAAAATAGTATCCGCCACACTTGAGAAAAACCCGCCAATTTCTTTCAATGCCTTTTCCACTGTTTTACTGGCCTTGACAAAGGCTCCCTTTGTAGCGTCCCATACTTTTCCTGCAGAATCTACGATATATTCGCCGACCTGCTTGGCAACCTGAATGGTCTTACCCACCACGACAACAACCGAGTCCGCTACAATACCATAGCTTTCCTTTACCCAATCACTGAGGGTGCTGATAGCACTTTTTGCCCATTCATACATATCCATGCCGAGGGTTGTAAAGGATTTTTCGATTTGTTCCAGGAATTTCCCATTCTTGATATTCTCCCAGGTGTAATCCGCGAAATCCTTATTACTGATATGTAAGGTCAAGATTGTAGTTTCCTTACTCTTTGTATAATCCTTTCCCTTCAGCAAATCGTTCTGCTTGCTGTTGATAAATGCATTCCCGTACTTTTCATGAGACTTGACAAAGAGGGATAAGGGTCCCCATACTGTCTCGCCATTTCCGCGGAAGGTCGTATTTTGGTTGTAGTTCTCCGCCTTCTTTTCGACTTTCTTCTTGGCATTCAGGGAAACGTTGTAGCCGCCCTCGCCAGTCTTGGACCGGATCTCGTTCTTAACACTACCGCTGTTGACAGCATGCGAATACATGTCACCGTAATTCGCTGTCAGGGTGGTATTGGAGGTGGCCTTGATCGAATTCCGATCTTTTACGTCCGTATTGTAAGCACGGATGGAAATGTTTTTCTTTGCGGTTACATTTGTGTTATCCAGATAGATCTTCTTATAGATATCCAGATTATTGTAGGCCTTAGCCGTGGATGAGCCTCTGATTGACCCTCCATGGGAATCCGCCATCGTTTCCACCTGCATCTTGTCGGAATTCGCGTGGATGACGACATCTGCCTTAGAGCTCTCCAGTTTTACTTTCAAACCGGTATTCGGATTGATCAGTACCTGGGCATAGTCTTTAATATTGGCAGTGGCTAAAGCTTCAGGATCAACCGAAACAGCAAGGTTATAAGCATTAGCGCTGGTCTTCATTTCACCGATGGAACCCTCGCTCAAGAGCTTCAGGTTGTCATTCGCGATAAACGAAGCTCCCTGTCCTACCCTTATGATTGCCAGGGAGGAGTAATCCGTCGTCGATCTGGTTTTGGCAACTGACGTGGTCACGGCTTTCCCGTCTGCCTTTGTAGTGGTAGTGATATGGTCCTCATTTCCGGCCCGGTTATAAACCGAGATTCCCTTGCCGGCCTTCACCTGGACTTTATCCCCAAAGGCAATCTCACTTTCCCTTGAGAGGCCATTCGTTGCTTCCACCCACTGTCCGTTTCCTATGAGAGAGAAATTTCCCTCCAGAATCATACTGGCAGTCTGGGTGGCATCGGAAATCGCCTGGATATCAACATTTCCCTGGGATGAGGTTAAGCTGGCTTCGTTTCCAATGTGAATCTTGTTTGAGGTGACAGCTTTATTGAAGCCTTTCATCTTATCCAAGGCAAGAGCCAGGGACAGGATCTCTGATTCTACCTCGGAAGTGGCCTGCAGCTTGTCCGTAAGGCTAAGACGCAGATCATTGCCTGCCTTCAGGGAAGCCTTGCTTCCTACGTTGACCTCAGTTTCCTTATTGGTGTAGGATTCCTGAAGGGATACCGATCCGGATGCCAGGGAAGGACTCTTCCTCGGCTGCAGCTCAGCCTTTACGGAGGTCAGATTCTCCGCCTTCATGGTCAGAGATCCTGCCGCGTTGATCGTTGCATTTTTTCCCACCAAAACCTTGGAAACCTGGCTTTCCCCATTTTTCGTGCCGATGTAGGCTGTCATATTGGAGAAAGTCCCATTTGCACCAGAAAGTCCTCCCGGCGCCGTTCCCACGGCCTGGGAATCTGCCTTAAGCTTCGCGTTAAGGGTGATGTCGCCCTTCTCTGTCTTCAGACTGACGCCATCCACAGATACGGCAAAGTCATCCTTGGTCTGGGATACCGCCTCTAAGCTGCCCAGGGTAGCAATGTTCAGGCTTCCGCCGGCTCCGTTGGTGGCCGCCTTTGCCACTGTCCCGTTGCCGTCCACATGAGTGTCAACCGTCAGGCTGTTCCCGGCTGTGATGCTGGGGGTATTGAGTCCGGTAATGACTGCCCGGCTCTTAACTGCCTCCAGACTTTCGGCCTTGTTGGCGGCAGCAGAGAAAAATCCTATGTCTCCGCCCTTGGCTGCGCTTCCTGCCTCAGAATGAGCGGAAGCCTTCCTCACTGTGCTGAGCACATTGATATTGCCCGTGGCTGTCATGCTGCCATTGGTAGAAATCCCAGCCTCCTGCGTGGCATCCGCCGTGGCCTTGGCCTGAGAGGCCGAAATTTTGCCTATGCCGATGTTCCACTCCGGTGTCTTTGCGGCTGCATGGGAGTCTATGCTGCCGTCTAGGGTGATATTGATATTCCTGGCATGGAGTTCACCCTTTTCAGCGGAATAGCGGGAGGCAGCTTTTACCCTGGTATGGGAATCCGCCAGATTCAGCTTTGTTTGGAATCCCGATATCTGGTTGCCCAGAGTTTTCACGGTAGAATCAGAAGCCACATCGTAGCTGGTACGTACATTGACATCGCCAGCCTGGATCACCGTGTTGCCAGCTTCTATGCCGGCGGTCAGGACACCTGCCGCATCGGAGGAGATTTCCGTTGTCCCCACACCAGCCAGTTCAAGACCGCCTTCGTTGGTTACCTCTGCGGTGGCCTTGGTGTTTTGCATGAGGGTATCTACGTTTACGTTTGCCCCGCCTGCCTGTGTTCTGATGAATCGACTGCTAAGCGTAGCATTTGTCAGGGCAGAACCGATATTGGCAACCGCTTTGATCAGGCTGGCTCCGCCGGTGCCGCCTACCTTGACCTTTGCCTCGTTGACTGATGGCATGACATTGCTGATACCAAGGCCGTCTAAGCTGTCCTCATTCGAAGACATCCAGGCATTCAGCTTGTTGATCTGAGCCAGTACCTGGTTCTTCTGGGCCAAAATGCGATTCTTTTCGGCCTTGGCCTGATCAATCTGAGATCGCAGGCTGTTCTGCTGTGCGGTAAGAGAGGCAATACGCAAATTCGCCTGTGAATTAACATAGGAACGCTCGTCCTTCAGGTCGTTGATATCCGACTTGAGACTGAGCAGCTTGACGAAGTTATACCATTTGGTTTTATCATATTCCTTTTCCTTTGCGGCAATCTGACTGTTTATGGCGTTGACCTTCTGAGCCAGTTCCTGACGGCATTTCTCCTTTTCCTGTTCAATCGCTGCAATCTGGCGATCCACATCCGCTGCCATCTTGGCAATTCTGACATCTTCTTTGTCGGCTCTTCGTTCCAAAGAAGTTACTTCTGATTTCAGGTCTTCAATTTTCTGTACTACCTTGGGTTCATGGAATTCCTTTGCCTCGCTGAGGACAGACTTCACGGTAATGTTCCTGCCAGAGGCATTTTGGAAGACCGTATCGGCAATGTAAGCGGTCTGGCTGGCGGTCTGGCTGGCAGTCACCTTGTTGGCGACGACGTTCAGGCCTCCGGCAAGCTTAGCTGAACCGATTTCAGCGTTTGCCCTTACCACCGCGCCCTTGACCGCTACGAATACATCGCCCTTCAGGCTTTCAATGGTACGGGTATGGCCTTCATTGTCGATGTAAGCCTGGGCATCGGTATTTACTGTAGCATCCGCCGTATTCACATCCACCGTCAGAAGACCAACGGAGAAGTTGCCTATACCCTTTTCGGAAACACCGCCAAGGGCATCCGCGTAAGCCTGGTAAGCAGTTACGACGTTGATGTTCTTAACCTTGGAGCTGGAGGGATGGCTCAGGTAAGTCTGGAAGCGGCCGCTGGCCTTGGCTTTGACCACATTCACGCCCACGCTGAGACCGGAAACACCGCCTGACGAGCCGACGTTGGCCTTTGCCGTGGACTTCCCGATGGTCTTGATGTTCAGGCTGCTGGCATCATTCATGGTCGAGACAGCATAAGATCTTGCGATCACACTGGCATCCGCGTCCGCAAGGGCATAGTTGGCCTTTACCTTACCTAAGCTGGCTGAAAGTGTTCCGCCACCGTTGCCACCCAGGCTAGCTTTTGCGGCATAATCCACATCTTCATTGAGACGGGAGATAATATTGACCTCACCTGTGCTGTCGATCTGCAGCATGTCAGAGCTCTCAACACTGGCCTGCTGCTTGGTCTTGAGCAGGGCATTTACCACGTTGACGTTCACCTTCAGGGCGCTCAATTCCGCGATGGGAGTGTTCACCTTTGCGTCCACGGTGCTGGTACCCTGCGTCCTGACGTTGACATCCTTTGCCCGAAGAAGGGTATTGCCGGTCAGTATGGTATCCGCGTTTACGGTTGACTTGGCAATTGCCGCGTTGACATCCACAGAGCCAAGGCTGACACCGCCCAGGGAAGGCATAACATCCGCAGCCACCCGGGAAGTGTAATCGGTGTTCAGATCCACGCTGCCATTTCCGGTATCAAAGGCGTCTTTGTTACTCCTGGATCCAAGCAGATTCAGATAGGTCAGGAATTTATCCTGGCCGTAGGCGGCTGCGATCATAGCCGTTGCGCTGATTCCTTTTGCGCCAACGATATTTCCGTCCTTGACAGACGCCCTGACCAGGTCGGTGGCATCATTCTTCATGGAAAGGCCATTCTCTGCTTTGGAAGCTTTTGTGACCTTCGCCTCCATGGAGGAAACGCTTCGGCCATAAGCCACGGCTACATTGGCTGTCACATCAAGCAGGGCGCCGGTTCCGTTGATCAGAGTGCTGTTGGTGGCTGCCTTCATCAGATTTGCCATCTCCAGAGAGCCCACATGGATAGCCGGAAGCTCCAGCCTTGTATACACCTTCGCCTCGTTCAGGGCTATGCCTGTGGAAGCCGCGATACTCCCTAAGCCCGCCGAAGAAGCGGCAACATTTGCTTCAGAGGATGCTGTCTGGTTTGCCGCCAGAGTCAGGCTGCCGCCTATGGTAAGCTCCTTGTTTCCTGTGATCTGTGCCGTATTACTGGTACGGTTTCTGGAAATAGCGGAATTGTGTCCAACAGACAGGATTCCTACGGTTCCCGATCTTGTCTCGGTCTCCGCATAAGAGTAGTCATTCTTTCCTTTGCCGGTAGTCACGCTAAGGTCTTTGGTTATCTTGATCAAGGCATCGCTCGTATCCAGCTCTGCCGTATTCTGGGCATTCAGATCAACATAGTTGACAGAAATGCCGGCCGCTAATCCGCCTCCGCTGACGGAGGTAATCTTGGAGATCCCTTTGGCGGCGAGGTCAGAATTGATGGCCAGATCGCCAAGGGTCAGATCTGCTCCTGCCACTGATGCCTTTGCCTTTGAATTGTTCAGGGCGATCAGGACAGAGCTGTTGACGGCGCCTAATCCTTCTGAGAAGGAATACATCTCAGGCTCAGCATAGGAATAGACACTGTTTCCTACATCCAGCCTGCCATTTTTGTTAATAATATACCCCTTGCCGGAACCGGAAAGGCCGACGCCTGTATTTACCTGTGTATCCGTGATGGTAGCAGCCGCTGACATATTTGCTGCCACACCACCTGCTCCGACTGCCAGCAGATAAGCGTTGGAGCCGGTGTGGGAATCTGCCTTTACGGTAATGTTTCCATTTCCGGTCTTTTCAATCCTGGCTCCCTTAAAGATTTCGGTATTCTGCTTTAACCGGTTGGCAGCTACGGCAACACCGCCGTTTACTGCCGCCAGGCCTGCGCCTGCTGTCGCGGCAATGGCGTTGGCATTTACTTTGGCGTTTGTAGAGACATTGATATGCTTGTCGTCACCGAAGGCCTTGATATCGGCTGTTTGGTCGATGGTAGAGGAAAGGTCTCCATTGGCGGTGGTTACGGCGACAGAGGCATTCGTCGCGACTGCGCCGGCAGATGCCGCCAGAGTCGCGGCCATGACGTTGTCATACTTCGCTTCACCTGCCACATGGATGTTTTCTGCATGGGAAACGGTGCCGCCCAGGTTTGCTTTCGTGACATTGTCATGCTTCACGACTGCCACGGAAACGCCTACGCCGACAAAGCCGCCGGAGGCTGTCAGGGCAATGGCACGGATGGAACGCTGGGTGGGATTGAGTTTTGTGGTCAGATCCTTGCCCAGGCCATTCTCGCCCTGAGTAAGGGCATCCATCCTCTTTTGCTCGTCCTGATTGGAGGAGGCATCGACATCCTCTGACGTGGAGCTGGCCTTGATATTCACATCGCGTTCCACATTCAGTTTGCCGGCAGAGCTGGCGAACACATTGCTGTGGAGAACGGCAACCGCAGTCGAAACACCGACACCGGCTACTCCGCCGACGGCTACGTTCGCGCCGAAGAGATCTGCCTTGGTAGGCTGGGAAGCAAGCACATCTACGCTGCCCGCCGTGATATCCGCCGTTTTGGTAATCTCTGCAGTCACGGCATCCTTGTAGGTATCCTTATACGTATAGGTGCCAAGGCTCTTGGCCTTTGTGACATCACTGGATTCGGATGCCTTCATATCCTCGCCGCGCTGCTTCTCTCCCTCATCCTTATAGCTGTTGTTGCTGAAATCATTGCTGCGGTAGCCGGAGTCGGCATCAAAGCCGTAAACCGCTTTCCCGTCTTCGTCCTTTTGTTTCTCGGAACCGACAGAATTCTCGGAATCCTTCTGGCCGTTGCCGGAGATATCGTCCTTAAGGCTGTCGAGATCGGAAGTGTCCGCTCCCTGTGCCGACGCCTGCTTTAAGAAGGTATCCGCGTCAAAGGTCTTGTCGGCCCTGACAGTATCTTTTTCGTCATCACCTTCATCCGAACCGGAATTCCCGTAAGCCAGCATATTGGCTGCATCGTCAGTCATCTTGCTGCCCGCAGCCAGTACCAGCACCGTAACACCTACGCCAGCCACGCCGCCGCCGGCAAGAGTCAGGCCTTGGCTGATCACATCCCGGGCTGCGTTGGCACTGACATTGACCTTTCCCTTGGTATCTGTCTTGCCGTTTTGCTGGGCAAGGGCGGTATCCTTGAGGACACTGACCACCGCATTCACGGCTACACCTGCCACGCCGCCTACGCCGATTGCCGCACTGGCGGAACGGACCTTGTATCTCCCGTCCGCGGTGACATTCATGTCAATCTCGCCGGGCATGGTCACATCCGTGCCTTGGCCGGAAACCGCGCTGGTGGTATCGCCTGCCACCAGGATATTTGCCGTTCCGGAAACACCGGCTGTGCCGCCGGCTGCCGCACCGATGGAGTAGATGTCAATATCCTTTGTTGAAGCCGCTCTGATATTCAGAGCCCGACCCTGATTTGATTCAGAGGCATCGAAGTCTACCTTTGTTCCGTTCTCCAGCAGGGCTTTGGACTCACCCTTGAAGTAGGTCACTGCCGCAGTAGGCGTCACTGCCGCTGCGCCTGCTCCCGCCGCAGTCACTGCCGCGTTCACAAGCTTGGTATAATTGTTGGCAAACACGGTCACGCTGCCGGTGCCGGCATGTGCCTCCTTGGCCAGAGTCGCATTTACCTTGCTCTTGAGAACCTGAACCGCAGCGCCTACCTCTACTGCCGCTGTTCCTGCACCACCTGCGGATACCGCCACCATGGTGACCTTATCCTCGTTTTCGGCGGTAACATCCACATTCTTTGTCGCTTTTGCCACACCGGAAAGCGCTTCCACGGTCTTGCCGGAAACGAGGGTCACGACAGAAGCCCCTACTCCTGCAGTAGCGCCTGCGTTCAAGCCGCCTGCCAGCAGGGTCTGCTTCGTATCATCCTTGGCCTTTACCCTGACTTCTGAATCCTTCCCGGAGCCTTCTTGGTATGCGTCCAATACGGCGTCGGTCGTAATGGCTTTCACGGTATTGCTGGAAACATCTGTCACCACCACACCGGTAATACCGGAACCGGAACCCACACCTACTCCTGCTGCCGCGATGAATTGGGTAGCCTTTGCATAAGCACCGACAAAAATGCCCTTGACGTTGAGACCCTGGATTTTCGTGGCCGGAGTCAATCCGTCAGCGTGGACATAGGATCTTCCCAAATCCGTAGTCACGGTATTGTTTTTCACGACGGTGACCGCGGCTGCCCCGACACCCGCCGAACCTCCGGAAACGGCAATAGAACCGGCCGCATCCACAAAGAAATCCTTCAGGCCTGAACTAAAGACTGCATTGCCGCCAGCCTTTACCCGAGTCGCGCCGTCAATGGTGTTATTTACCTGGCTCTTGCCTACCGTTACCTGGATATTGCCGGATACTCCCGTTCCTGTACCCGCGGCTGCGGCCAGACCTGCTGTGACAGTGGTATCTTTGGCATTTGCCCGGGAGATAACATCCCTTTCTGCCTGGATATCCGGTTGATCTGCCAATGTCTCGCTGCCCTTTAATCTGACCTGGGCTTCGCGGCGGTATACATTGACGCCAACCGCAGCGCCGACTGCCGCCCCGCCGGTCGAACCGGAAGCGGAGAGCATAGCATTGACCAGCCTGGAATCGGAATCAGCCAGGAATCTGACGTCCCGTCCTGCCTTGATCTTCAGGTTTTCTCCCCCGTCAACATTTGCCTTTGACCGGGTGATCAGAGTACTGAGAGTTCCGGCAACAGCACTGCCGGATCCACCGACTGTTGCGGAGGCAGAGGCAATACCGGAAATCAGGTCTTCTTTCATCATGGCAGTAAGGATCGCGTCTTTTCCGGCATCAAGGCTCACATTGTCGCCAAGCTTTGTCTGGGAGGATGCGCTGTTCACGATGACATCCACCGTACCGCCGGCGGCTGTCCCGCCTGCACCGTTTGCGCTCACGGACACGAGGGTCAGATCCATCTGTGTGTCCGTTCCGATCTTCACATTGTTGGTTGCGGATACCCTGGAACCGTTGCCCATGGTACTTTGTGCTTCATTCTTTGCCACAACGACATTGACAGCGCCGCCCATAGCCTTACTGCCGGATGAGGTGCCTGCTGCCGCCGCAATGGTAAAGAGCTGGGTATCTGCGTCTGCCTTTGCCTTCTGGCTGAAATCACCGGATACGGAGATATCCGCGTCTGCTCCGGTGCTGGCCGTCACCTTGTCTTCATCCCCTAAATAAGCTACGGTAAGGCCGCCGCTGTATTTGGAAGGAGCCACGCTCAAGGCGCCGGCGATGATGCGGGCGTTGCTATCGGAGGAGGCATCGATGTTCATGGAGCCGGTATGCTGGTCATCCTGGGACAGGACTACCAAAGCATGGTCGCCCAGGCTTGCCCTCACATCATTTCCGAAATCCACAACGGCAAAGGAGCCTGCAGCGGAAAGCTTGCTCTTGCCTGTGCCGCCTGTCATAACGGAACCGGAAACCGCTTCCGCATAGTAATTCTGAGAGGAAAGGAAGTTCAGGGCATCAAAGCCTTTGAGCAGGTCTTCGCTGTTCATGTTGACATTGATGGAGTAGCTCTTGTCGTCCTCGCCTTTATGCAGGTCAATCAGGCCGGTTTCAGCCTGGGAGCGCTCTTCCTCCGACAGATCGCTGGAATCCGTGATCAGATCCTGGAAGGATACCTGGCTCTCGTAATCGTCATAGCTGACGCCAAGCTTCTTTGCGGAGAGTTCCAGTTCATTGGCGGTAATGTGAGCATAGTCACCGATGCTGGCCCGGACCGTATTGTTGCTCTTGATCGCCGCGGCGGAAAGACCCATGCCTACCTTGGAGCCCTTGGAAACAGAAACACCGCCTGCCCGTACCGCCAGCTTAGACTTGTCTGCAGCGGTGATCGAGACCTTCTTGCCGCGGATTCCTCTGATTTCTGTTGTATCGGTATTTTCCTTACCTGTTCCGGACGCAATGTCCACGGTGGATTCCGCAGAGCTGACGACAACCGCTACAGCTCCCGCGATGGAAGCCTTGGAATCCTCTCCGGAAACTGAGCCTGCCAAAGCCTGGGCTGCAAGCTTTCCGCGGTAGTCTCCGTCCATATTCTGGGTCAGGTTGGCGGCAAGGGTGAGATCGCCTTCCTTTGCTACCAGGTTCTTGGCAATATCAACCTTCGCTGTATTCTCATTCACACTGACAGCTACGCCGGCAGCGATGGAATTCGCGTTCTTTGCCAGGGACATGGCTGCTCCGGTACCCAGGGTGCTGAAGTTGCCGGTATTATCGGAGGTGATGGAAATGTCTTTTTCGGCAAAGACATAGTTGTTCACCTTTACCTTGGCTTTATGGCTGGCTACCGTCACGCCGACCGCCGCGGCAACCTGGAACTTGCTGTCCTCATCCTCGGTCTTCTGGCCGGTGATATCCTGGCCGGTGGCTTCCTTGATCTCTTTTCCTGCTTCGTCTTTGGCATCCTTGGTGCCGGAGCCGGTATCGGCAGTGACATTCTGGTTGCGCAGGACGTTGGTGGAAAGGGACATGCTGTTTCCGGCTTCGTCGCCCTTCTTTCCTTCTTCCTTTGTACTGTTCTTCTCGTTCAGACGATTGTTGATCATGGATGCCGTCTTATTGTTGCTGTTATCGGCATTTTTGTTCTTGTCGTCTTCTTCCTTCTTTTCATTGAAGTAGGAACCGTCCAAAACCTTGTTTGCCGTATCGGTTCCTTCCTCCAGCTTCTTGTTCATCTTGTTCAGGTTACGCTGGATGTCTGCGCCAACCGCTGTAGCAAAGGCCTTTGTATTGTCCTCAGAATGGCTGTCGGCACTGATCCTGATGCTGCCTTCCGCATAGGTTCCGTTGTAGAGGTTTACATCCAGATCGGTCGTAGACAAGTTGACGGCTACCGCCGCGCCTACGGCAGTGAAATTTCCCACAGCAAACCCGCTGGCGTGGGTATCGGTGATGGAGTTTTCGCTGGCTGTCATCTGGACGTCGCCAAAATTCAGCTTCATATCTTCCGTCTTGTCCGTGATCGGGATACCGGTTTCCAGAACCAGTTTACCATCGTTTCGGTCGATCTTGTCTTCTGCCTCATTGGGTCCTTTTTCTACCTTTACGGAATTATCCAGGATATTCAGGGCAACTGCTGCGTCAAGAGCGAAATCCTTGGTAGGATTGTCCTCGCTGTCCGCTGTTCCCGCCAAGGGATCGGTGCCGGCAACGGCATTCACATCCTCCTTATGGTCAGAAACCGCATTCATGTACAGGTAAGCGCTGTTGATTTCACGTTCTCCGATGATCGCGGTCACATCTGCGTTACCGTAGATCATAGAGAAGGAAGCCCCTACGCCAACAGAATTGCCGTTCTCATCCTTTGTTTCTTTTTTGGATTCCCCATCCGGGTCATCAGCAAACTGGAGCTGAATGGAATCGACGTTGCCATCGGGCATGGTGAATACATAGACAACCTCGTTTTCGCCTGAAGACTTCTGGTTCAGCACCAGATGTCCGTCCTTTCCGTCGTTGTCCATGTAGGTTACTTCCAGAACTGCCAGCTTGGGGGTCTTGGTTCTGTCCAGGGTGATCAGGACTTCATCGCCGGCCTTGGCCTGGAGCTTACCATCCTTGATCTCCTGATCCCGGTTTGCTACAGTGACGGAAACCGCCTTCTTATCTACCTTGTCTGTGTCAGTCTTTCCCTTTTCATCGGTGTAGACTGTGACGATCTTGTCGGCAAAAATATCGTGGAGATCCTCCTCCGGCTCGATCACCACATTGATGGTCAGCCCCTCGAGCGGCATGGGAGTCGGAGATGGCGTTGTCGTTACAACGGGAGCGGGGTCGCTGTCCTTGGGAGTCTGAGTGGGGCTCACAGCGGGAGCGGGGTCGCTGTCCTTAGGAGCCTGAGTGGGACTCACAGCGGGAGCGGGATCACCTGACTCGTCATTGGTTCCTGCGTTGGATACAGCGGGCGTTTTCTGTTCGACCGCCGCTGTGGGGGCTTCCGTCTCATTGAAGGCTGTGACCGTGTTGTCCCTCAGATCAATATAAAGCTTTGTGGTTCCGTTTTCTTCTTTTCCCTTTACCGTCAGGTAGCCGACGGCTTCTTTTCCATCGTCCTTTTTGAAGGTGAAGGAAACCTTGCTTCCCACAGGAAGCTTATAGCCTTCATCCAAGGTGATCCAGACAATGCAAGGATCCTTCTCATCCCTGGCCAGGTTGGCACCCGGCTTCGCCGTGACCTTACGGCTGGAGGAAAGGTTCAGAACCTTGTCTGCGCTGTCGCCGCTGCCTGCGTCGGCCTGTTCCTTGGCGGCTGCATCCTCGTTCTCGTTGGCATCGCCGAATTCATCCTGAGCGGCGGAAGCGACGTTTTTCACCCTGCGGGTATCCTGCGCCTCGATATTCAGGCCTCTTGCCGTGTACAGGCTTAGAGTGTCCGATCCGCTTGCGGAGGCAACCTCTGCCTTGGTATCCGAGTTCAGCACGGTAATGGCTACAGAACCGGCTACGCCCACGTCCTTTGCGCCTACACCGGAGATAGCCTGAGTGCTGATCACATGCTTGTCACTGGTATCCTCCGGAGAGTACTCCAGCCTGACACCGGAAAGCGCGCTGGAAATGGCTGTATTTCCTGCCTCCACTCCCGCTTCGATGAGAGCGTTTTTAAGCATAGTGACGGCTTCAGACTTGAAATCGGTGTTCTGCACCGCTTCAAGAGCCTTTTCATAGTCAAATACCTGCTCTTTGAAGGCATCGACCAGATCGTTTGCCATCTTCTCCGACTGCTGATCAAAATCTTCCTTGACTGCTTTCCTGACCAGGTCAATGTTTTCCTTGGTCAGAACCGGAACGCTGGCAGTCAGCTTGGACAGGGAGTCCTCTACGACTGTGTCAATCAAAAGACTCAGCTCTGTCTTTGCTGCCGTCTTGACGGTTTCTTTCAGCTTCTTGACGATTTCTTTCTTTGTTTCCGTCTCTCCTGTGAGCTTGGTGTTGATCAGCCCAAGCAGGTTGGAAATGATGCTGTTCTTGACCTTCCCGACCACCTTGCCTGCGGTATCGCTCAGCATGGAAGGAAGCCCTACCTTGATCTCGCCTATGGCTGTATTGACGATCTGCTTCCATTGCTCGGCAGTCATGCCGGCGGTATCCGAAAGCTGTTCGAAAGCAGTCAGCATGGGTTCTGCTACCGTCAGAGGCAGCTTCGCTAAATCTTCCAGCTTCTGGTTCAGCAAGGCTCTGGCCTTTGCCACCCTCTGCTGGAAGGAACCTGTGCCTAACAGCTCCTGAAGACCGGTCTTGTTTAAGATATAAGTGGTAAAGGTTCCGGCAAAGGTTCCGGCAATGCTTCCCACGACGGATTGGCTTAAGCCCATGGACTTTGTCAGGCTGTTGACAGCGTCGCTTACCGCGTCGGCGATCTGCTGTTCCATGACGTTTTGAGGCTCAACCTTATCAATCGTGCTGGGCTTGACCGTTGCCTCCGGCATGAGGGCACTGACAGTCAGGGAACCGGCACGCATCTTGCCATTTCCTGAATAAGCCTTGTTTTCGATGGTGACTACGTTTACGGCCACGCCGATTCCCACTCCGATATCGGATTTGGTTGCACTGGCATCTGCCTTGATGCCGGCCTCGGTCCGGTTTGTGCTGGTCACGTTCACCTTCAGGGTCGGTGTCTTCTGATTGTCACGGATATGGACGCCGTCCGCAATCCGGGCAACAGAGGAATTCTTCAGGACGTTTACCACCATCCCGGCTGCAGCGGAAACACTTCCCTCACTGGTCTGGGCCTGCTGGCGGTTGGAGGCATCCTTCATCATGCCGGATTTGCCTGTTTTACCGGCAAGCTTTCCGACACCGCCAAGGAGGCTGTCGGTCTTTTGATCCGCTCCGCCCTTGCTGCCGTCCTGCTCGGAGCTGCCCTTTGCTCCTCCGCTGGCTCCTGCTTTGGAGGTGATATTGGCGGTGGTCTTGGAGCTGGCTGTCACATTGAGAGTACCGGTGGAAACAATACTCTTGTTGAGCTCTGCCAACGCTTTGTTGCTGATCACGGATACGGCGAATGCGCCTCCCAGAGATACTGACTGGCCTGTGGAGCTGGCGTCCGCCGAGACCTTATGTGTTGCTGTGTTGCTGGCTGTCACATCAGTGGCATTCACCTGCAGAGCCTGTTCTGCATCCTTGCCCACCGCGATTTTTCCCAGATAGGAAACTGCGCTGCTGCTGATTACATCTACCGCTGCTACAGGAGTAACCGATTTCCCGCCGGCGGAACCGGCTTTGGCTTCTACTTTGTCCGTTACCTTGGCTTTGGAGTCAACTTTAACCGCTGTCAAGGTTTTGCTCTTCTCATCCAGGTAATTGACCTTGACGCCGTCTTCAATTCCCGCCTTGGCGTCAGCGCCATTGACAGCTACCGCAATACCGCTACCCACGCCGGTATTTCCGGCTTCTATCTTACCCGCGGCATCTCCGGTGACAGCGAACTGATAGGTTCCCGTCGCGCTGACGTCCAGGCTGTCGGTGGTGATAGCAGCATTGCTGCCTCCCTTACGGATGAGAGCCTGGGTGTCATAGTCTGCCACCTGGACAGCAATACCGCCCGCTACGCCGGTAAGCCCTTTGCTGTAGCCGGCCTTCGCCGTAGTAGCTGTGTTATCAGTGGAGCCGGCAGCTACAGTTACTCCCTTCGCTGTCAGGTCTCCTCCCTTGATATTAGCCTTGTTGTCGGTAAGAACCACGTTGACGGCCAGGCTGGCGCCTACGCTGGTATCCACCTGGGTAGAATCCGCCCAGCCTTTTTCGAAGGTTCCGCTTAAGCTGATGCTGACCTTTCCCTGGTTAATCTCTTCCTCACTGATACCCTGGGGCAAAACGAAGGTATAGGTATTATCGTCCTTGCGTCTGAATTTCACCTGCCAGGTCTTGCTTCCGACAGTGATGCCGGCTTTCCCTGAACCGCTCTTCAGGCGGTAGCCTGCTTCCGGTTCCACCTTTACGGTTACCGACTCACCCTGATCCGCCCTGGCGGAGGTAAAGGTAAGCTTACCATGTTCAAGCTCTGCCGAAGCGGATGGAAGCTCAATCGCCTTGAGGGCTGTCTGGACAGTGAGTACCACGGGCTCTGTGTCCTTGGCATCCTTGGGGATGGTTACCTTTCCGTCTTTATAGGAAAGGGTCTGTTCCTTTGTCTGCCCGTTTTCGCTGGTATAGGAAACCTTGACGGAGGAGATCTTCTTTCCCGCTTTTTCCGCATCCTCATTCAGCGAGAGGGCGAGGGACTCCCCGGCAACATATTTCCTTTCCGGGTCAGGATATTCGACATCGTCGGTATTGGAGGTGCTGCTCTTCTGCAATTCTATATTGCGGGTGACAAACTCGGCATCCACATATAGCTTTGCTCCGGAAGCCAGCTCGGATGGAATGGCGAAATTCACCTTTCCTTCTTCGTCCGGGGTCAGTGTCTTATTAACGGTTTCGCCGTCTTCCTCATTCTTATAGGAGACAATGACCTTCTTGGCGACATAGTTATCTGCCGGTTTTGTGGTGATGGTGATAACGTCTGTTGCTTTCGCGCTGGATTTATTGAAGGTCAGATCGCCGTTCTTCTCTTCTGCATCGTATTCTTTCTTTCTGCCGTCCTCGGAGAGAGCCGTCTTTTGAATTTCATGCTTATCCTCACTGAACACGGCATGAACCGTGATCAAGGCTCCTGCCGGAAGCTCTTCCATATCGCTTTCCTGGATATACCAGTAATTACTTCCGGAATCCTTGTGCAGGGCAACGGTTGCTTCTTTCTTTGCCCCCGTCGTGTAGGTCGCATACAATACCTTGGTATCGGAGGTTTCGCCGTCGTCATCAGAAGCAGCTATCGTATAGCCGTTTTCTTCATCCGGTTTCAGGCTGAAATAGTACTTGCGGTCTGTAACCTTGCCTGTCTCATCGTCCTTGACCAGCTCTGTCTTTACATAATTGACCTCACCGATCTTTTTAGAGCCGACATTTAAGGGATCCTCTTCTTTGGAAAGCTTCAGGGCATTGTAGCTGACATTGATGGGATTGCGCACCATAGTCTGGGCGGCCTGCTCCTCCTCACTGCCTTCCATGCTGAAGCTAAAGCTGACCCTGCTTCCCTTGTCAGCCTTGTATTGGTTGATATTTACCCGGAATTTTCCGTCAGAATCTGCCTTGATTTCCTCGTTTACCATCTTTCCTTCCGAGAAATAGGTAATATATCCGGTAGCGCCATTCGCTGCCGCTTCCCCATTCTGCTTAGGCGTGAAGGTATAGGAATGGGCTGATGTCTTGTCGACTTCAACCGTACCGCCCTTGACCTTTTCCACCATCACGGCGTACTCGTAGGCAGGGACGATGTAAAGGTCATTCAGCATTTTCTGCGCCGGTTCTTCGTCCTTGTTTTCTTCTTCTTTTTCTTCTTCTTTCGCTGCGCCTGGCTTTGCGACTGCCGTACCGTCCGCGGAGGTGTCGACACTTGTCGCTTCGTTTGCCTTGACGTTCAGGTTGTCGCCGGCTTTGACCTTGCTGCCATCCTCGATGAGGGCGGCATTATCGTTGAGGGCGACGGCCACAGCAATGGATCCTTCCACCTGTGTTTTTGTCTTGTCGGGCTCGTTTTCCTCTTTTTCCGCATCCTTGGCCTTGAAGGTACTATGGACCTTGAAGCCGATGGGGTTATGATCGTCGTCCGTCCCATAGCCCTCTGCCTCGATGTTATCCGGGACAGTAAAGATGTAACGGCCCTTGGAATCCTTCTCAAGGACATCAAATACTTCCTTCTTCTCGCCTTTTTCATAGACAAAGTAGCTGACGGTAAGACCACCGTCTGCCAGGTCATAACCCTCCATGGCATTGGGAACAAAGGCTATCTTCATGCTGGGAGCAGCCTGAGTGACACTTTTTCCAATACTCTTGCCGTTCTCGGTTACCACTTCAAACTTCTCTGTCAGGATGGCGCCTAGCGGATTGCCTTTGCCGTCTTTGCTTTCGCTGGGCTCAATGGCAAAGCGGAAACGGTTTTCAAAGAGGTCGCCCAGATTCAAATCGTCGTCGGTTTCCTGGTTTTTCTTCGATGAGCCTTCCTCTTCCTCGTCCATGCCGTCTGTGATATCGTTGATGGAACCAGGGATATCATCAATCAGGAATTCGTTCCCGTCATCGTCAAAAACGCTGGAAGGAGTATTGCTCTTGTCTGCCGTTTGCTCGGCGTCCGGCTCGTATTCCACATAGACATACATGTCCCTGTTTTTCTGGAGGAAATGGTAGGTCCCTGTGTTTTCGTTATAGGAAGCCTCTCCGATTACGTAGCTGCCCAGATTCTTATTGTCTTTATTATCCAGGTAACGGTACCAGACCTTCTTGACCTTGTAGCCGGACTCCGGTTCTACCTTTACATTGACCTGGTTTCCGCCGCCTCCATCCTTGGAGAAGGATTCTGTGGTGATCTGTACCTCGCCATTGGTCTGGCTCTCATCGGCCAGCTGGACGGCATAATCTGATCCGGCAACGGATTTCACCAGCTTATCCAGCTTCTCAAATGACTTGTTGGCTTCGACTTCCTTCTCGTCGCCCTTGGCCTTATGCCAAAGGGATTTGATCTTGTCCTTGGAAGCACTCCAGATATTGCCCAGAATACTCAGGCCTGATTTTTTGATATCATCCGATCCGTCGTCATCGTCATCGTTATCGCCCTTGGATGCGGACTTATCTTCGGATTTGGGCTGGGATGGAGAGCCGGCCGAAACCGAGGTAACGATCTTTTCCTCTGAATCTGACAGAACGGATACTTCGCTGCCGGCGGTAATGTCTGCTGTGGAGCCGATTTTTGCCCGGACATCCTGCAGGGCGACCTGAACACCGATGTAAATACCGGACATTGATTTCTGACCCCCACGGGAAGCCTTGGCTGTTCCCTCCATAGTCCCCTTTGCGCTCAGGGTAACGGCATTTCCTGCCTTGAGAGTACCGTCTGCCACGGTGCTGACACTGTTGTTCAGAACATTGACGGACGTGGCAAAGGGAGCTCCGGCCAGACCGGACTTTGTTACCGCGTCGATGATGATTTTGCTCTCGCTGGAAAGGGTGATATCACGGGCTGCGGTGATCTCGGCATCCTTCTCGACGGTCACGGCAGCGTTTTGGATATTGACGTTCACACCTACCGGAGTGCCGCCGGAGCCGGTCGAACCCTTGGATAGGACATTTGCCTTCATGGCAACCGAACCATAGCCGTCCGCGGCGTCTTTTTGGGTGATAAAATCGTAGCCTGCATAAACCTTGGAGCCTGCTTTTGCTGACACCTCGGCATTTCCCACCCGGATATTGGCGGGTTCCATGATTTTAAAGAGGAGGGAGTTGGGTCCACTCTGCTCAATCTGGGCTGTTAGGTCGATATCTTCCCTGGCGTAAAGAGCAGCATTCTTTTCCAGGGTCACACTTGCCCGGTCGGAAAACTGCAGAATTTCCTTTCCGGAAGCAGTGGAGCGGGCGTTGGCCATGATGGCTTTCGCGTCTACCCTGTCCGTAAAGGTGATTTCTTTTCCCTTGACCAGGAGGTTGAAATCCTTCACATCCATCTTTCCGATCCTGACTTTTCCTGCGTCCACGACCAGGTTGGTCAGAACCAGACCGGAAACAGAAGGATCTGCCAGGGTGTATCCGTCAATGATCTTGGTATCGTCTTCAACGGAATACGCGTCTTTATCCAGGATGTAGTTGGTAAAGGATTCAAAAACGGTATCCTTGTTCACTGTCACTTCACGCTTGTTTTCCAGGGCATCTGTGATATGGGCCGATGAATCGGTTTTCACCTTCAGTGTCTTTCCCCCATCGGCTTTGAAGGATAAGCTTCCGGCAGCATCCTGCTCGATCCGGGCTGTGTCGGACACTTCCTTGTCCAGACTGCCCGTGACATGGATACGGTCACCGGTTTCGTCCTGGTTCTTGGCCTCGACCTGGGCAACAGAACCGGCAACGGAGAGGTCTACGTCCAGACGGTCTGAGCCATTTCCAAAATCTACGGTGACGACAGCAGAGGGGTTGCCTATCACTGCACTGTCGGACTTACGCACCGTGATGAGATCATCTCCTTCGCCGGCCTCTACCGTCACATCGTCCACGCCGTACATCAGATCCAGATCCGCCTGATCTTCTCCGGCGCCTGTAGCCAGCAGGATGCTGTCAGCGCTGGCAAGGGCCGCAGTGACCAGATCGTCTCCATCACCCAGATCTGCTTTGACAGAGCCTGCCCCATAAAAAGTCTGAAGGGCAAGAGTGTCGTCGTCTTTTCCCCCCTCTACCTCCACAGAGCCTTCATAAGCAGTGATATTGACGTTATTCTTACCATCGCCGGTATTGACTATGGTATTGACTGCACCATTATCCATCACAATAGTAATCGTATCGTCACCACCATAGGTAGAAATGGAGGCGGAAGAGCCATCCCCTACCTGAACCTCGAGGTTATCCGTTGCCTTGCTGCCCTTGTAATCCAGGTCAGCCTGATTCAGGCTGATGGTTTTGGAAAGAGCCATGGCCACGCCCTGAAGGAGAACCTTCATTCCTGAAATCTTCAGATTACCATCGATGGTCGTGGTACTGGACTGAGAGGCATCGTATGTCTTGCCCTCCTCTGTCACAGCATCTGCGGCGACAAGCTTGAGCACAAAGTCAGAGCCTATATTCTCGGCATTTTCCTTGTCGATGGTAACATCCCCGTCATAGAGGGAGTTCTTGGCCAGAACAATTGTTGCTTCCTTATCTAATGGATCGATTTCGGACAGTTTTTGGTTGATCAACTGCTGCAGAGCGCTGATGCGGTTATTCTCTCCCTTATCTGAGGCGTCACTGTCTTTTGCATCCTCTTCCTTATCCTCTGATTCCCCGACCGCAGTGGTTTCCTGGGCGTCTTCGGTGGTCTTTTCTTCCATGGCCGCGGTCTTTGTCAGGATAGAGGCAGCTTCCTTGTCCGACGGTTCATCGGCCGGAGCGGCTTGATCAGCTTCGGCAATGTTTTCTGTCCCTGTCTGGGCTTTGACGGAGGTATCTTTGGCTTCTTCTTCCTCAGCCTCAGGCTGGACAGCAGATGTCACTGTCTCGGTATATGCCGGCTGTGATGCCGCAAAAATTGTGACATCAAAAGGTGTTTCCGGCTGAACGGCCGGAGCCGTTTCTTCCTTTGAAGAAATGTCTGGGGCGTCGGCCTCTGCTGTGGAAGCAGGAGCAGCTTCAGAGACGTCGGCGTCCGCCTTGATTTCTTTTTGGGCTTTCTCTTTCCTGTCGTCCTCTGATTTTTCTTCCTTGGCTTCCTCTTCTTTTTCAGAATCAGCCGGTGTTTCTTCCTTTTCTTTTGCATCCTCGGTCAGGATGGAGGTTGGGGGAGCCTGCTCATCTACCGCCTGATTTTTGCTCTCCTGGTCCAGATCGGTCTTTTCCTGATTTGCCTCAGCTTCATCGGATTTCGGCTGAGAAGCCTGCTGGTCATCCCCATGATCAACCGGCTCTGCCGATGGGTCGGACACAGGTTCCTCGGCGAGGGCTTCTGCCTTGGCATTTTCCGTTTCATCCTTCTGTGTCCCGGTTTCCTCCCAAGAAGGCTCTGTCGCATCGGAATGAGATTCCTGATCTACCTGCTCCTGGACAGTGGTTTCCGATTCCGATGCTTCATCGTGCGGGGGCTCGGCTGTCGGTTCATTGAAGTCCGGCGTCTCATTGGCCGGTTCGCTGTAATCCGGTATATTGGCAGTCGGCTCGGTATAATCCGGCACATCGGCATTCGGCTCGGTGTAATCCGGTATATCGACGGTCGGCTCGGTGTAATCCGGCACATCGGCAGTCGGCTCGGTATAATCCGGCACATCGGCGGTCGGCTCGGTGTAATCCGGCACATCGGCGGTCGGCTCGGTGTAATCCGGCACATCGGCAGTCGGCTCAGTGTAATCCGGCACATCGGCGGTCGGCTCGGTGTAATCCGGCACATCGGCAGTCGGCTCGGTGTAATCCGGCACATCGGCGGTCGGCTCGGTGTAATCCGGCACATCGGCGGTCGGCTCGGTGTAATCCGGTACATCGGCGGTCGGCTCGGTGTAATTCGGTACATCGGCGGTCGGCTCGGTGTAATCCGGTACATCGGCAGTCGGCTCGGTGTAATCCGGTACATCGGCAGTTGGTTCATCCTCATCAGGGATTGAATCAGCCAGGCTGTCTGGCAGCTCCTGGGCATAGACCTCTTGTTCTGTAGGTAGATAGCCAAAGGTTCCGTTGGCTATCATGCACAGGGCGAGAGCTATGGCCAGGATTCTCCTGTACAGCTTCTTTGTCTTTTGTTCCATAACTTCCTCTTTCTGGCTTATGCCAAATCATTCAGGTGCTGTTAAAAACAACTATTCTCCTAAGCACGGTCTGCTTAAAGGTGTGGCGAAGCCATGGCTCCTCCCAATCTGATACCGTCTATGTATCTTTGGGGTAGGCGCAGGCTTCTTCTCGTAAATCAAGCTGCATGATTGTTAATGACTGATCCACACCACCTCCTTTACCAATATTATATACGCATCAGCTACATGATAGGGTACGGTATTTCAATCGTTTTCTCTCACAGGTCCTCAGACCTTTGGGGACGTTTCGCGGCTAACATTATATGCTACAATTTACGGCAAGTAAACGATAGAAATAGAAGAAAATGCTGGTATTTTGTTCGTTCATTTATCCCAGAGCCGCGTTATGAGTTTTTCCGACTACCGTCGGAACGCACCTCTACCCTATTTAAGAGAACATGTGATTTCAAATTGTAAAAATCGTTGTAGATTTTTTTCTTGATCAGTAGTATGATAATTTTGTATTATGTGCGAAGCAGCCTTGGCACATTTTCACGGATGGTTGCGGGAACCATACGTGAACAGTACCACAAAGAGGATGAAAAAGAAAAGAAGCTGTAATTACGAAGTACAAAGTACTGAGTAGTTACCGAAGATCATTCGCTTTCTCTTCCCATGTATCTGAAAGGAGCAGAGTTATGTCGGATTTTGAAAAAAAAGATCAACCGGCACCGCGCAATGAAAGGAGACTGCGTAACCGCTCCATGCTTTTAGCTGGAGTATTATTGATGCAGGTTGGGGCGGTGTGCATGGTGGCTCTTGGCCTGGGCACGGTTTTGCAGAACCAGAAGCAGCAGGCCGCAAGGTCAGAGGCAGTTACCCAGGAGCTGGCTGAGGTGAGGGCGGATATGGCCCTTTTGGCATCCAGATATCAGTATGTCGATGGCGCATTTGCCGCTATGGCAAGAAACCTCACATACGGAGACAGCGCTCAGCTGGTAACGCTTTCCGCCGTACAGCTGCCATCCGAGGATGTCAGCGAAACATCGTTTATGGATTATTCCAGGAAGCTGGACGCTGTGGCTATGAAGCTGTCACAGATGGATGGCCAGTACAGCGCTTTTGATGAAAAGCTTACTTCTCTGACTGATTCTGTCTCCGCCCTTGGCGAGAGCCTGGATGCCAAGACAGACACAGCAGGTTTATCTGCCCAGCTGGGAGATATCCTGGCGCAGGTCAGCAGCCTGACAGAGTCTGTCAATGCCCTTCAGCAGCCGGAGGAGACAGAGACTGAGGCTGAGCCTGACCCGGTGGAGACAAAGGTAGACGCTCTCGGAACAGAGCTTACGGCTGTCGGGACTAAGGTGGATGCCCTCTCCGGCCAGAATGAAGCTCTTACCGGCCAGGTGACGGATCTTTCCGGTAAGCTTGAAGCCTTTAAGGCTGAGCTGGATCCCACAACATCCTTTACCGGCTTAGACACAAAGCTTGACAGTATCATAGCAAGCGTGACAGAACTGGGTACCAGTCTTGACAGTTCAGAAAGTATAGCTGCCCTGGATGCCAAGCTTGACAGCGTAGCGGAGAGCGTGACAGAGCTGGGTACCAGCCTTGACAGCTCAGAAAGCATAGCTGCCCTGGATGCCAAGCTTGACAGCGTAGCGGAGAGTGTGACAGAGCTGGGTACCAGCCTTGACAGTTCAGAAAGCATCTCAGCTCTGGATGCCAAGCTTGACGGAGTAACCGGCAAGGTGGATGCCCTCAGCGAGAAGCTGACAGCTATGGAAACAGCCTTGGATGCAACCGAGTCCTTCAAGGATGTCAACACCCAGATCACAAGTGTTGCCACACAGCTCACCGCTCTGGCGGATCAGCTGACGGCAATGGGCGAGGCACTGGATCAGACAGAGGGCATGACCAATCTGACGACCATGATCAATGACCTGGGAACACAGCTTTCCGATACCAGCGACAGCCTGACCAGCACCATGACGGACAACAGCACCAAGCAGAGCGAAGAGCTGGCCAAGCAGCTTTCTTCCCTGGAGGATACCGTGGCAGCCCTCTCATCGGCTTATGAAGAGGTGAACGGGAAGGTCGATTCCATCGTCGATTCTGTTGTTCCCATCGAACCGGAGACCGGCTATATCGAATATGAAGTAAAATCCGGCGATACCTTTATGCAGATCTGTATTGATCATGGTGTGGATTATCATGCAGTGAAGGAAGAGCTGAAAAAGCTGAACAATATGGAGGATCTCGGCATCATCTATATCGGACAGAAGGTAACGATTCCTGTCATCACCAATAAGGACGAGATTGAAGCACAGAAGGCGAACAGCCTGCTCTTTCGATAATAGTAGGGTGCACAGCATCAGGTTTGCTCAGTAACCGATATCTTAGATGTGGAGGAATAGTAACAGTATGAAAAAGCAGTTAGCATGGGCTGTTGCGGCTGTCACAGCTGCCAGTCTTCTTGTCCCGGTTATGGCGGAAGAAAAGCATTTCACCATTGCAACAGATACCGTATTCAAGCCATTTGAATATACAGATGAAAAGGGCAATTTCGTGGGAATAGACGTTGATCTGCTTGCGGCTGTCGCAGAGGATCAGGGCTTCACCTACGATCTCAACAGCCTTGGCTGGGACGCTTCTATCGCTGCCTGCCAGGCCAGACAGGCCGACGGTATGATCGCGGGTGCATCCATCACGGACGAGAGAAAGGAAAGCGGATGGATCTTTTCTGATGGATATTACAATGCCACACAGTGTATGACAGTCCAGGAAGGCTCTGAAATCAGCAGCTTCGAGGATCTGAGCGGGCAGACGGTGGGTGTTAAGACAGGAACCCAGGGTGCAGGTTATGCCGAGAGCCTCAAGGATGAATATGGCTTCGAGATTACATATTATGAGGACTCACCTATCATGTATCAGGCTGTCCTGGGCGGCCAGGTTTCAGCCTGCTTTGAGGATACCCCGATTATGGCGGCATCGATTCAGGAGGGTGGACTTGCTCTGCAGATTGTTGAAGGCTCTGAGAATGAAGCCACACCTTATGGGTTTGCCGTTTTCAATGAGGAAGGTCAGGAGCTGATCGATCTTTTCAATGCAGGCCTTGCCTCCATTATCGAGAATGGGACGTACGAAGAGATCATCGCGAAGTACCTGGGAGAAGAAGCAGCTGCCCTTGCAGTAGAGGCCTTTGGTAGCGCTGAAAACTAAATCATAACAGCAGCTTTACAGCGAAGGGAAAACCAGTCCTGCCGGAAAAATACCACAGGGCTGGTTTTTTTCATAGTTTTACATAGATATAGGAGGATATAGGTATCCATGATCCGAATATTGACATCTTACGGGAGACTTCTGGCGTCTGCGATGGGCCATACTTTGCTTCTTGCTCTCTATGGTTTGTTTTTTGCCTGTATTCTGGGGATCATCTTCGGAATGATGAGCGTACTTCACAGCCGTGTCTGCAATATCATCGCACAGATTTTTGTGGACATCATCCGTGGCGTACCCATGATCGTCCTGGCGTACTTTGTCTACTTTGGTTTACCCTATGGGTTAAATACGCTGGGGGGACTGAAGGTTACCTTGACGGCTATGCAGGCAGGTACCATCTGCCTGGCTCTGAACTGTGGGGCATATATGTCTGAGATCATCCGGGCGGGGATTCAGTCTGTGGATGTTGGACAGATGGAAGCGGCCAGAAGCCTTGGTCTTTCTTACTGGCGGTCTATGCAGAGGGTTGTTCTTCCCCAGGCCATCCGTACGATGATACCGAGCATCATCAACCAGTTTATTATCACCTTGAAGGATACGTCGATTCTGTCGGTGATCGGGTTCCCGGAGCTGGTAAATACGGCAAAAAATGTAGTAGCCAACACGTTCATGTCCTTTCAGACCTGGATTATTGTCGGGCTTATGTATCTCATTGTCATCACGACGCTTTCCCGTCTGGCCAAAAGGCTTGAAAAGCGGCTGAACCGCGATAGACAGTAACAGGAAATTCAAAGCAGCAGGATTGTCGTAGAAGGAAAACAAATTGTTGTCCGAAGACATTGGGACAACGTACAAAACTTCGGCTTGGGAGGAGATATGCTGGTTGGAATGACGTATTATCAGATTTGCTCCTATTTTATTATCTATTCTTTCTTTGGCTGGGTTGTGGAAGTGGTTTTTCACGCAGTCCGGCTTCGTAAGGTGATCAATCGCGGCTTCCTGAACGGACCGGTATGCCCTGTCTATGGATTTGGTGTTATTCTGATTCTCGCTGCGATCAATAGCCTGAATATAAGGACAGAGACTTCTCATCAGCCGGTGGATCTTTTCCTGCTCTTTTCGGTAGGAGTTGTCCTGGCCACATTGGTAGAGCTGATCGGCGGCTTTGCTCTCGATAAGATTTTTCATGCGAGGTGGTGGGATTATTCAAATCAGCCCTTCAATTTCCACGGCTATATCTGCCTGAAGTTCAGCCTGATCTGGGGGGCAGGGATTGTCCTTGTCATAAAGCTTCTGCATCCGATATTGAACAGAGCATCAGGGAGGCTGATGCCGGAACGTATCGGCTGGTGGGTTTTGCTTGTCCTTTATGTCTTCTATCTGGCGGATCTGATTGTGTGTGTGCTTGTTATGCTGCAGCTGAATCAGGAGCTGAAGGAACTGGATGAGATTCGCGCCTCCATGAGAACCGTATCCAACAGGATGAGCATGATTATTGGCGAGGGAACCTTTGCTGCCCAGGATGCTCTAAAGGATGCAAAGAACATGGGCGAAGCGGATAGCCCTTATGCGGATAGTGATGAAGATCCCAATCTGGTGGAGACCAAAGAGGAGTTCGAAGAGAAGAAGAACCAGTGGATAGAGGAAAAGGACTCCTTGCTAACGGCCAGAAAAGAAGCCTTCGAGGAAAAACACCCGGAATTGAGCCGGAGAGCCCAAACCTTCGCTCAAAAGAGACATCAGCTGGGGCAGGCCGCTGCCGAGAGAAAACGGCAATGGAAGGAAGAGATGGAAGAGAGAAAAGAAAAGCTTGCCGAATCGGTCAAAGAATCTCAGCAAGCCATGCAGGAAAAGCTGCAAGTCCTTCAGGAGAAAAAAGAAGAGCTTCGAAAGAGACGTGATTCCTGGTACCAGAGACTGCATGACCTGAACCATCTGGTCATGCGCTTCATGCTCAGGAATCACCCGGATTTGATTCACAGGGATTATG
Organism: Blautia sp.; assembly: GCA_017515325.1. Lineage (GTDB taxonomy): Bacteria > Bacillota > Clostridia > Lachnospirales > Lachnospiraceae > Blautia_A. The sequence goes on along the minus strand of JAFWGA010000025.1, from coordinate 24,407 downwards.
ATGAAACCCTGCAGGAGGTCTTGAAACATAATGATAATCCACGACACTACGAAGCATAAAGTACTGAGCGGTCACATTTGCGAATGACGTTGATATCGGTCACTTTAGTGATCGCGCAGGTCGAACATTTGTCGTTGATCATGAAAAGGGAGAAAACCGCGCTAACGCGGTTTTCTCCCTCCCTTTATTCCACCCTTACGATTGGGAGTTAGCTGCTTCGGTGTTTTCTGTTTTGCCGGATTACAGAACGACGCCATCTTTGAAGATGGAGATATCTCTATATCCCTTCTTCTCGGACCAGGTCTGTTTGCCGCTGGCGGTCTCAAGAACCAGATCGAACAGACGCTGGGCTGTTTCGGGGATCGGCTCTCCCTGGGCAATGGTGCCGGCATTGAAATCCATCCAGCTTCCCTTGCGCTCGAAGAGCTGGGAATTGGTGGCGATCTTCAGGGTGGGAGCCGGGGCACCAAAGGGAGTACCCCGGCCGGTAGTGAACAGGATGATATGACAGCCGGCAGCCGTCAGGGCTGTAGCGGAAACCAGGTCATTGCCCGGCCCATAGAGCATGTTCAGACCCCGGGTCTTTACCTGATCCGCATAGTCCAGAACATCCATGATGGGAGCGCTGCCGCCTTTCTGCACACAGCCGCAGCTCTTGTCCTCCAGGGTGGTAATGCCACCCTGCTTATTGCCGGGACTGGGGTTGTCATATACCACCTCATTGTGGCTGATAAAGTAATGCTTGAAGCCATTCAGCATATGGACCGCTTTATCAAAGACTTCTGTACTGGCACAGCGGTTCATCAGCATTCCTTCCGCACCGAACATTTCCGGCACCTCGGTCAGAATGGTGGTACCGCCCTGAGAACAGAGAATATCACTGAAAACCCCTACGGTAGGATTGGCGGTGATACCGGAAAGACCGTCCGAACCGCCGCATTTCATCCCTACGACCAGATGATCCGAGCTGACAGGCTGACGTTTGAACTGTCCGGCAAAGGCAGCAAGCTCCTTCAGAAGCTTCCGGCCGTCTTCAAATTCGTCCTCGGATTCCTGGCAGATCAGGAACTTCACACGGTCATGGTCAAAATCTCCCAGAGCAGTCAGAAACTGTTCATGGGTAAGGTTTTCACAGCCGAGACTGACGACGAGAACCGCACCGGCATTGGGGTGATTGGCCAGGGCGGCCAAAAGCTTCCGGGTTTGGGCATGGTCAGCGCCGGTCTGAGAACAGCCGAAGGGGTGGGTAAAGGCATAGATGCCGTCTATGCTTCCGGTGACCAGATCCTGGTTTTTTTCAACGAGGCCTCTCACCACGCCATTGACACAGCCAACCGTAGGCAGAATCCAGATTTCATTTCTGACTGCGGCACGTCCGTCCTTACGCATATATCCCTGGAAGACCTTCGGCTCAGTCGCCTTGAGGGGAACGATCTGAGGATGATAGGTATATTCGATCTCACCTTCCAGGTTCGTCTTCATGTTGTGGGTATGAACCCAGCTGCCGGCCTTTACATCCGTGATGACATGGCCAATGGAGAAGCCGTACTTCAGGACGTCATCCCCTTCAGCCAGATCCTTCAGCAGGATCTTGTGGCCTTGCGGAATATCCTCCTGAGCCGTGACCTGAAGTCCACCAACGCTGACAAGCTCTCCCTTAGCCAAAGGAGACAAGGCTACCGCGACGTTATCCTTTTCATTGATCCGTATCCATTTATCCATATCGTCGCCCTCCTATGACATCAGACGGTTTCAAGCTTAAAGCCAAAGTATTTCACAGCATTGTTGAAGCAGATCCCCTTCACGATCTTCTCCAGGGCAACCTGGTCATCCGGGTATTCACCGTTTTCGACCCAGCCGCCGAGAAGCTCGCACATGACACGGCGGAAATATTCATGACGGGTATAGGACAGGAAGCTTCTGGAATCGGTCAGCATTCCGACAAATCCGGAAAGGTAACCCAGGTTGGCCAGGGAAATCATCTGATCCGTCATGCCGGTCTTGTGATCATTGAACCACCAGGCACTGCCCTGCTGGATCTTTGCCACAGCGGAATCATCCTGGAAGCAGCCAAGGATTGTTCCGATGGAGGCGTTGTCGTTTGGATTAAGGGAGTAAAGGATCGTCTTGGGAAGCTGGCCGTCTCGGTTGAGGGAATCCAGAAAATCCGCCATCTCCGAGCTGGGGGCATAGTTGTTGATGCAGTCATAGCCGGTATCCGGACCCAGTTTCCTGAAATAGGGAGTATTGTTGTCCCTCTTACAGCCATAGTGAAGCTGCATGATCCAGCCTCTCTGATGATATTCCTTCCCTACCTGCTGCATGAAGGCAGTCCGGAACTTCATTCCTTCCTCGCGGGTGACAGCCTCTCCGGCAAGCCTCTTGCGGAAGATGGCTTCGATTTCATCCTCTGAGGCGGGAGCATACATGACATACTCCAGGGCATGGTCAGAAACGCAGCAGCCTCTCTCGGCAAAGTAGTCCATCCTGATCTTCAGAGCCTTCACAAGGTTTGCGAAGCTGTCCACAGATACACCGCTTACCTCGGAAAGCTTTTTCAGATAATCAAGGTATTCCGGCTTCTCCAGATTCATGGCCTTGTCCGGCCTCCAGGCCGGGAGAACCTGAACCTCAAAGCTGTCGTCTTTCGCGATAAGCTCATGGAATTCCAGGGTGTCAACAGGGTCATCGGTCGTGCAGATCAGTCTGACATTAGACTGGCGGATCAGACCGCGAACGGTCATCGTAGGATCATTCTGCAGCTTGTCATTGCACAGATCCCATACCTCCTGGGCGGTACGGCCGTTTAAGTAGCCCTTGTAGCCGAAGAAACGCTTCAGCTCCAGATGGCTCCAGTGATAGAGCGGGTTGCCGATGCCCATCTCCAGGGTCTCGGCCCATTTCTGGAATTTCTCACGGTCCGGAGCATCTCCGGTGATATATTTCTCGTCCACACCGGCAGATCTCATCAGACGCCATTTGTAATGGTCTCCGCCCAGCCATACCTGGGTGATGGTCTCAAAACGGCGATCCTCATAAATCTCCTGTGGGTTGATATGGCAGTGATAGTCAAGAATGGGCATTTTCTCAGCGTAATCGTGGAAAAGCTGCTGGGCAGCGGGGGTAGACAGAAGGAAATTCTCATCCATAAATTTTTTCATTGGAAAACCTCCATAGCAATACGCACCTCGCAGACTGGTGCGAGGTGCTGACTGAACTGTTATCGCCAACGGCTAGAAGAAGGGATCAAAGGCAGCTGGCATAGGCGGCCTTGGCGCCCTTGCTGCGGATCAGCTCCAGATCCTCCGTAACCTTGTCTGCCAGGCCGTCGATCTTGGTCAGATCCTGATCCCACATCTGTTCATTGGACAGAACGGCATTGACCAGATCCTTGGCAGAGTCGTTTCTGTGGTCATAGAAGAAATCAAGAACCCAGCCATCGTCGGATACGACATAAGTATTGCCGGCAGGACGTTTGCAGACGAGACCCTTGTCCGTTCTTTCCTGGATGTCGCTGGAATAGAAGGCAATATAGGCGGCCAGGGACATCGTCAGGCAGGCGGGAAGCTTTCCTTCGCTTTCAAGATAGGCAAAGAAGGAGGGCATATTGCGGGCTTTCCACTTGGAGGTGGAGTTCAGGCTGATGCTCATCAGCTCATGATTGACAAAGGGATTGTTGAAACGGTCTTCCACTGCCGCCGCAAACTCAGTCAGATCCTTTTTGTCCAGGGGAAGACCGGGAATGATCTCTTCATTCAGCATGCGGTTCATGAAGCCCTTGACGACATCATCATGCATACAGTCGCGGACAATGTCAAAGCCGCCAAGATAAGCGCCAAGGACAAAGCCTGTATGTGCACCGTTCAGGATACGAACCTTTCTCTTCTTATAGGGGGTGACATCCGGAACGACATGGACATTGAGGCCGGCCTTCTTGAAGGGAAGCCTGTCCTCGAGCTCGGCGGGACCTTCGATGATCCATACGCCAAAGCATTCGCCTACGTCCATCAGTTCATCCAGATAGCCGTTGGCAGCGTCGAGAGCTTCCTTTTCCTTGGGGTCGCGGATGCGGCCGGGAACGATACGGTCTACCAGGGTGGAGCAGAAGAGGCAGGTATCACACCAGGCCTTAAATTCTGCCGGGAGCTGCCATTGATCGATATATTGGCCGACACACTTCTGAAGCTCTTTGCCGTTGTTGTCAATCAGCTCGCAGGAAAGAATGACCAGAGGAGCCTTGCCTGCCTGGTAGCGGGCGTACAGAAGCTGGGTCAGTTTAGCTGGGAAAGAAGACGGAGGACAGTCATCAAGCTGGCAAGCGGGATCATAAACGATGCCTGCCTCTGTGGTATTGGAGACAACATACTCCAGATCGTCGGACTTGGCAATCTCCATGACCTTATCGTAGTCTTCCTTGACATAGGGGTTCAGGCCACGGCTGACAGAGGAGATAACCCGCTTGTCGTCTACCTTGCGTCCCTTTTCCGAGCCGCGGAGATATAAGGTATAAAGTCCTTCCTGCTCGTTGATCAGATCAGTGAGGCCAGAGGCGATCGGCTGCACCAGCACTGCTTTGCCATTAAAACCAGCCTTCTCATTTGCCACGTCGAACCAGTAGTCTACGAAGGCACGGAGAAAATTACCCTCTCCAAACTGAAGGATCTTCTCCGGGGCATCCTTTAAAATGTAGCCCTGATATCCTGATTTTTCCAATACGGCATAATTCAGCTTTTCCATCTTATTTCCTCCACTTTTGACTTGTTGGTTTTTGGATAAAACATTCCGCCGGGCTAAAGCCGGCCGGATGATCCTTGGATTCTGGAAATGATTATACCCGTAAAAGGAAAGAAAAAATTTGCTTCTTTATGCTATTTTTTTGCAGTTTCATCACTTTCCCGGAAAAAGGATAAAATCATTAACAAGCTTTCCTTGCTAAGGCAATGAAATCAGGTTATAATTCATATAATATGTCGGAGGTATTGCCATGCTTGATGGGAAAGGAACACACATGACGGTTGTGAAAGGGATATACAGATGAATAAGGCCGATTTGTTCCAATACAGGGAAATCTTCCCTGATAAGGTGAATGTGCAGCATAAAGTGGCAGATCAGACAGAGAAAACTACCTTCCATTTTCATACCCACATGGAGATTGTCTACGCCATTTCGGACAACCTGGTTTTCAGAACCGAGGATTCTCAGGAAATGGTTCCTCAGGACGGGATCCTGCTTTTGAATTCCATGAATCTGCACTACATTGACTATGTGCGCAATCACGGGCTTTGTGACCGCTATGTTCTGCATTTTGACCCGGGCATTACCCTTCATCTGAATACACCGGAGCTCAATCTTCTGGACTGCTTTATTCGCTTTCAGAGGCCGGGAACGATTCTTGCCCCTGATCCGAATAAGAGTCCTTTTATTCTGCACAAGCTCGAGGAGATGGAGAAACGCTCCAGCCTGAGCAGAAGCCTGGATCCTGAGGAAAATATGCTGCAGCTGCATATGAACCAGCTGTATCTGGATCTGGAGCTGGGGGAGCTTCTGATCCTGGTCAATGATCTTTTCCGTTCCCAGTACGGAGGCCCCAGTTCCCTCTCCTATCAGTCCCACTCTCAGCTGGTCTCGGAGATATGCCGGTATATCGATGCCCATTATGAAGAAAACCTGACGGTGGAATGTCTCTCCCGCCAGTTCCTGTTGAGCAAAACACAGCTCTACAATATCTTTAAGGAGGTGCTGAATCTCTCAGTCAGCGATTACCTGTCCCATGTCAGGATCACGCAGGCGAAATCTCTCCTGATTCATACAGACTATTCCGTGGAAATGATCAGTCAGAAGGTGGGCTATAACAATATCAGCTCTTTCTCCCGGGTATTCAAGGCAAAAGCCGGAACAGGTCCTTTACAGTACCGGAAAAAGCAGAGCCTTTGCTGCTGATGGCTTTGACGGCATTTGCAGAATTCATTTATTATTTTGCAATTTCATCAATTGAGGACAAAAGGTCTTGCAAATCAGTCCCTTTTCCTATATCCTAATGTTATTCAAAGGGCAGAAGCCACCTGATGTCACAGAGTTCATCAGGAGCTGACAGCACATGAAGGCAATGTTCAGTATGTGAAATTACTTCAAGGAGGATGTGTAAGATGAGTTCGATAATTGATCAATTCAGGAAAATCGGTATCATCCCGGTTGTTGTTCTCGATGACGCTAAGGATGCTCTTCCCCTGGGCAAGGCGTTGTGCCAGGGTGGTCTGCCCTGCGCTGAGGTTACCTTCCGTACAGCGGCTGCTGAAGACAGTATCCGCGCCATGAGCAAGGAATTTCCGGATATGCTGGTAGGTGCCGGTACTGTCCTTACCAAGGAGCAGGTAGACCGTGCCGTTGATGCCGGTGCCAAGTTCATTGTCAGTCCTGGTTTGGATCCTGCCATTGTCAGCTACTGCCTGGAAAAGAAGATTCCTGTCACTCCCGGTACCTGTACCCCGAGCGACGTTATGACAGCGCTGAATCTGGGCCTTGACACCGTCAAGTTTTTCCCGGCAGAACCCGCCGGCGGCCTTCCCATGATCAAGGCTATGGCAGCAGCACTGGTAAATGTGACCTTCATGCCTACCGGCGGCATCAATGCCAAGAATGTCCGCGACTACCTGGCCTACGACCGTATTGTGGCCTGCGGCGGCAGCTGGATGGTAAAGAAAGACCTCATTGTCAAGGGCGAGTTTGACAAGATTGAGGCGATGGTACGCGAGGCTTCCGATATTGTAAAGGAAATCAGGGGGTAAAAAATGAATCTGAATCTTAGACCAGCCGAAGAATGTATGTTTGATGCCGTTAGCTTGGGAGAGGTTATGCTCCGCCTCGATCCCGGTGAAGGGAGGATCCGTACCGCCAGGCAGTTCAGAGCCTGGGAGGGCGGCGGAGAGTATAATGTCGTCCGCGGCCTGCGCAGATGCTTTGGCATGAGGACGGCTGTCCTTACTGCCTTTGCGGATAATGAAGTAGGAAAGCTGATGGAGGACTTCATCCTTCAGGGCGGCGTGGATACCCGTTTTATCAAGTGGATGAAGACAGATGGTATGGGCAGGACCTGCCGTAACGGCTTGAATTTCACCGAGAGGGGCTTCGGTATCCGTGGCGCCATCGGCTGCTCAGACAGGGCAAACACCGCCATATCAAAGGCGACTCCCGAGGACTTCGACTTTGACTATATCTTTGGAAAATGCGGCGTCCGCTGGCTGCACACAGGCGGGATCTATGCCGCTCTCTCCGAGCAGTCCTGCGAGACCGTTATTGCCGCCATCAAGACCGCAAAGAAGTATGGCACCATCGTATCCTACGACCTGAACTACCGCCCCTCCATGTGGAGTGCCATCGGTGGTATCGAGAAGGCACAGCAGGTCAATAAGGAAATCGCGCAGTATGTCGACGTCATGATCGGCAACGAAGAAGACTTCACTGCCTGCCTTGGCTTTGCCATCGAAGGAAACGATGAGAACCTTAAGAGCCTGAACATCGAAGGCTACAAGAAGATGATCAACAACGCGGCCCAGACCTATCCCAACTTCAAGGTAGTGGCAACGACCCTTCGTACGGTCAAGACCGCAACCGTGAACGACTGGAGTGCATTGTGCTGGGCAGACGGGGAGATTTACAAGGCCAACGACTATCAGGGACTGGAGATCATGGATCGTGTAGGCGGCGGCGACTCCTTCGCTTCCGGTCTGGTTTACGGCCTCATGGCTACAGGCGATCCGGAGAAGGCAGTCAACTACGGTGCCGCCCACGGCGCACTTGCCATGACTACTCCTGGCGATACCACCATGGCCAGCAAGTCCGAGGTGGAAGCCATCATGGGCGGTGCAGGAGCCAGAGTGAAACGATAAGGCTGAGATGTCAGGGTGTGTGTTGATCCTGGCCGAGTCTACTGGCAGGCTACCCTAAGAAAAATTGAGCAGAAGCTGGGATCTTTCCTGGCTCCTGCTTTTTTTATGGCAGGGGCTCCGAAAGGAAGATGTCACCTGACGTTGACCGGCACCCCACAGTAGGGGGAGAGAGCCGTGCGACGGTAGTCGGAAAAACTCATTAGACGGCTCGGGGAAAAAGAAAAGGGGACGAGGATATAATCCTCGTCCCCTTTTTCACAGGACTGCCGGTCTACGCAATCTTATTTATTGCCGCTTTTTCCACTCTGGACAACAGCAAACTGGCCGGCTGTCTCAAGAGCGGTTTCACCATAGAAGAGAACATAGCCAAAACCCGCCATGGCAATCCCCAGACAGACATCAACGACCGAATGCTGCTTCAGAAACATGGTGGACAGGACGATCGAAAGGGCAAGAACCATGGAAGCGCCCCTGGCCACAGGATGCTTCTTCAGCATAGGACAATGCGAAACGGCAATGTGGCAGGCAATCGAATTAAAAACATGGATACTGGGCAAAACATTGGTGGGGGTATCAGAGCTGTACAGCATTTCCACAGCCTTGGTGAAGAGGTTGGTCCGAGGCATCACCTCAGGTCTGAGCTCCAGCATATTCGGGTAGGCGTAAGACACAATCAGGAAAATCGTCATGCCCATGATCAGGTTAGCGGTGAAACGGAAATATTCCGTCTTGTCCGGACAGACAAAGCTGAAAAAAAGGATGACAACCGCCACATAAGGAAACCAGAGAAGATAAGGTACAATGAAGGCTTCACAAAAGGGGATATAATCATCCAGAACCGTGTGAACCACGTTAAAAGCATAGACTTCCCTGTGCTCAAGCACATAAAAGATAGAAAGATAAACGATCATATACAACAATATGATCAGAAAATGGCTGTACTTTGACAATTTCGACAAGCGCTGCATTCAGACGACTCCTTCTCAAAAAAAACGCAAGGAACCAAGGGAAAACAGCTTCCAGGGAACCTCACGAACCGGTAATTAGTATAGAGTATAAATAATTCAATCAAAGCAATTCAATCATTACATTTTTTTTAAGAACATGTGAATTATATCACAAGGTCTGCGGATTGAAAAGAGGAGAAAAGATCAGAATAAAACTAATTTTGTGAATCTTTTTTCACAGATTGACGAAATCCTCCTGCTTCCATTCGGGATCCCTTTCTGCCCCAGCTTGCCGAAACTTTTTTTCAGAGAATATAGCAGGATTTGCCCTCATGTGATATGATACCCGTATTGTGCTTAAAGCCCAAGGGAGGAGCAGGACAGATGGAGTGGAAGGTGATAGCCCGTATTCATAATGACTATACAGAAAAATTCGGTGTCCCCAGGCAGAGCGGCCTGGTGCCCGATCTGATTTCCCGTGTCATTTTCGAACCGGAATACCGCGATCCCTCCGCTCTGATGGGAATCGAGGAATACAGTCATCTGTGGCTGATCTGGGAGTTTTCCCAGGCAGTCAGGAAAGATTTTTCCCCCACTGTCCGCCCGCCCCGCCTGGGAGGAAACGAGCGTAAGGGAGTGTTTGCCACCCGGTCGCCATTTCGCCCTAACCCAATAGGTCTGTCCTGTGTTTCTCTTCTTGCAGTGGAGAAAACGCAGGATGAGGGAAATGTCCTGATCGTGGGTGGGGCTGACCTGATGAATGACACACCGATTTATGACATCAAACCCTACCTGCCTTATTCAGACGCCCTGCCGGAGGCAAAGTCCGGTTTTACAGGATCGTTAAAGGATAAAAGGCTGACGGTGAGAATCCCTCAAAACGAGTTGGACCGGCTTCCCAAGGCAAGCCGAAAGGCCTTGGAGGGTGTTCTTTCCCTGGATCCGCGGCCACGCTACCAGGATGATCCGGAACGGATCTATGGCATGGATTATGCCGGCTTTAATGTCCGCTTTCGCGTAGAGCAGGATACGGTTTATGTCTTGACCATCAGGAGGAGAGAATTATTATGAAAAAAGTAGTGAAGTTTGGCGGAAGCTCCCTGGCGGATGCCGAGCAGTTCAAAAAGGTTGGTGACATTATCCGCAGCGATGCCACCCGCAGGTATATCATTCCCTCCGCGCCAGGCAAGCGCCACAGCAAGGACACCAAGGTGACGGATATGCTTTACGACTGCTATCGCAGCGCCAAGGGAAGCGGCCTGTTCGAAGAAAAGCTGAAAGCCATTGAGGAGAGATATCAGGAGATCCTTGAAGGTCTGAAGCTGTCTTTGAGCCTGGAGGAGGAATTTGAGATTATCCACCGTAATTTCGCGGAAGGGATAGGGGTAGAGTACGCCGCCTCCCGCGGAGAATATCTGAACGGAAAGATTATGGCCGCCTATCTGGACATTCCCTTTCTGGACGCGGCTTCCGTAATCCGGTTTAAGAAGGGCGGCATCCTGGATGTGGCTGTCACAGACGCCCTGCTCCAGAAGGCCTTCGAGGAATATGACAGAGCTGTCATCCCCGGCTTTTACGGCGCCCTTGAGGACGGAACCATCAAAACCTTTTCCCGCGGTGGTTCGGATATTACCGGCTCCATTGTCGCACGGGCTATCCATGCGGATGTGTACGAAAACTGGACGGATGTTTCCGGCGTCATGGTGACGGATCCGCGCATTGTCGAGAACCCGGAGGTGATCGATACCGTAACCTACCGTGAGCTTCGCGAGCTTTCCTATATGGGGGCTACCGTCCTGCATGAGGACGCCATTTTCCCCGTCCGTCAGGAAGGGATCCCCATCAATATCCGCAACACCAACAGGCCCCAGGACAGGGGTACCTTTATCGTGGAAAGCACCTGCAAGAAATCCCCCTATATCATCACCGGTATTGCGGGGAAAAAGGGTTTCTGCTCGATCAATATCGAGAAATCCATGATGAACTCCGAGATCGGCTTCGGCCGCCGGGTTCTGCAGGTTTTTGAGGATCAGGGAATCAGCTTTGAGCATACGCCCTCCGGCATAGATACCTTCACAGTTTATGTTCATCAGTCGGAATTTGAAGAGAAGGAACAGCAGGTTATTGCCGGCCTGCATCGCCTGGTACAGCCGGATGTGGTGGAAATGGAATCCGATTTATCTCTGATTGCCGTGGTGGGAAGAGGGATGAAATCCACCCGGGGCACGGCAGGCCGGATTTTTGCGGCGCTGGCCCATGCCAATGTCAATGTAAAGATGATCGATCAGGGCTCAAGCGAGCTGAACATCATCATCGGCGTGGAGGACAGAGATTTTGAAACTGCTGTGAAAGCGATCTATGATATTTTTGTCCTGACCAAGCTGTAATGGAAAAAGAGGTATTCCGTATCTCCGTACGGACCCTTGTTGAATTTATTCTCCGAAGCGGGGACCTGGACTACCGCCAGGGAGTTCAGGATCCGGAAGCCATGGCCAAAGGAGCCAGGATTCACAGAAAGCTTCAGAAACAGATGGGCAGCGGATATAAGCCGGAGACAGCCTTTCGGACCAGGGTGGAATTTGATGACCTGATCCTGCAGGTAGAGGGAAGGGCTGACGGGGTATTTGAAAAGGAAGGACTGACCTGGATCGATGAAATCAAGGGAACCTATACCAGTCTCAGCCTGATCCATGAGCCGGCAGCCGTCCACAAGGCGCAGGCTATGTGCTATGCCTGTATGCTGGCGGAAGAGGAAAAGCCGGAGAGGATGGGGATCCAGATGACCTATGTCCATCTGGAAACGGAAGAGGTTCAAAGGTTTCAGGAGACGGTCGATACCGACAGGCTTTTGTCCTGGTTTGCTTCTTTGACAGAGGAATATCATCGCTGGCTTTCCTTCCGCCTGGCCAGAAAGCGGGAGAGAGATGATTCTATCAGAACGCTGTCATTCCCTTTTCCCTATCGGGACGGTCAGAAAAAGATGGTCAGCAGTGTGTATCATGCCATCAGGCAGGGGAAACAGCTCTTTGTCCAGGCGCCTACCGGAGTGGGCAAAACCATGTCGGTGATCTACCCTGCGGTCCGCAGTATGGAGGAAGGCCTGTGCGAAACGGTTTTTTATCTGACGGCGAAGACACCGGCCAGGGAGGCGGCTGTACAGGCCTTCTCCCTTTTGCGTGAGAAGGGCCTGAAGGCGAAGACCATTGCCATTACCGCAAAGGAAAAGCTTTGCCTGAATGAAAGCCTGTCCTGCAATCCGGAGGCCTGCCCCTACGCAAAGGGGCATTATGACAGGATCAATGAGGCAGTATTCTCTCTTTGGCAGGAGGAGGATGCCTTCGACCGGGACCGGCTTTTGGCTCATGCTGAAGAATTCCGGGTATGTCCCTTTGAACTCAGCCTGGATCTTGCCGTATGGCTGGACGCGGTGATTTGTGATTACAATTACGTCTTTGATCCGGATGTTTCGCTGAAACGGTATTTCGCAGAGGGAAAAAAGGAAGACTATCTTTTTCTTGTGGATGAAGCCCACAATCTGCCCGACAGAGCCAGGGAAATGTACAGCGCCAGCCTTTGTCGGGAGGAGATAGCCCGGGCGAGGAAGCTGGTTCAGGGGGTAAGTCCTGCCCTTGAAAAATCCCTGCGCCGTCTGCACCGGGGATTTCTCCCTCTGAAAAAGGCCTTGACGGAGCAGGAGAGTGCTGTGGCAGGGACAAGATACCAGGTCCTGGAAGGCCTGGGAATGCTTGCTGAAGAAATTCAGCTGGCCTATGTTCAGCTGCAGGCCCTCTATGAGGAACATGACGCCGGAAGATCACCGGAGATAAGGGAAGAAGGGGAGAGTGTTCTGCAGGAGCTATTGCCCTTCTATTTCGCGATGCGCACGATGGTCGCTGTTCTGGCCTATCTGGATGACCATTATGTCATCTATGGAGAGCTGACGGCAAAGGAAGAGACCATCCTGCACCTGTACTGCGCCAATCCGGCCCATAACCTGGCCGGTATACTGATCAAGAGCCGCAGCACCATCTTTTTTTCCGCCACACTCCATCCCATGGCCTACTATCGCAGGCTGTTGAGCGAGGATCAGGATGCCTTTGGCCTGTACATTCCCTCCCCCTTTCCCAGAGAAAACCGGAGGATCCTCATCGGTCGGGACGTCAGCACCCTCTACAAGCGCAGGGGAGAAGTCCAGTACCGCCTGATCGCCCGGCATCTTGGGGCGATGACGGAAAGAAAGCCCGGAAACTATCTTGTGTTTTTTCCCTCCTATCAGATGCTTCAGGAGGTGAGGCAGTACTATCAGGAGGAGTTTGGGGGCAGACAGGAAAGGCTGATCAGCCAGTCGTCAGCCATGGATGAAAAAGAGAGGGAAGCCTTTTTGAGAGAATTCTCGGTCGGAGAGGGGACTCTTGTGGCTTTTGCCATCATGGGAGGATTTTTCTCGGAGGGGATCGATCTGACAGGAGACCGGCTGATTGGCGCTGCCGTGGTAGGCACCGGCCTTCCCCAGCTTTGCGCCCAGCGAGAAATCCTGCGCCATTGGCATGACAGGCATGGCCAGGATGGATACCTGTATGCATATCGGATTCCCGGCATGAATAAGGTGCTGCAGGCAGCAGGCCGTGTGATACGGACCATGGAGGATAAGGGAGTAATCCTTTTGCTGGATGAAAGGTTCTGCTTTCAGGAAAACCAGGGACTGTTTCCCCCGGAATGGGCAGATCTGGCCATATGTACTCTCAGGACCCAGGCACAGCTGTTGGAGGAATTCTGGAAGAGGAAGAAGGAAGAGGAATGAGAATAGGGACAGGATACGATGTACATAAGCTGGTAAAAGGCCGGGAGCTGATCCTGGGAGGCGTGAATATCCCCTGGGAAAAGGGGCTTGACGGGCATTCAGACGCAGATGTTCTGATTCATGCCGTTATGGACGCCCTTTTGGGAGCGGCAGCCCTGGGTGATATCGGACAGCATTTTCCTGATACAGATCCTCGGTATAAGGGTATAGCCAGCACCAAGCTTCTGAAGGAGGTGGGGATCCTCCTGAAGGAAAAGGGCTATATCGTGGGGAATATCGATGCCACCATTATCGCCCAGAAACCGAAGCTGGCAGCCTATTTGCCAAAGATGAGGGAGAATATGGCACGACAGCTCCGGATCGATGTCGGCTGCGTCAGTGTAAAAGCTACTACAGAGGAAGGTCTGGGTTTTACAGGGAGCGGGCTGGGGATTGCTGCCCAGGCGGTGTGCCTGCTGGTGTGACAGAGGAGATGATTTTATGAAAATATATAATACCCTGACGAAGAAAAAGGAAGATTTCATCCCCCTTGAGGAGGGGAAGGTAAAGATGTACGTCTGCGGGCCTACGGTCTACAATCTGATCCATATCGGTAACGCAAGGCCTATGATAATTTTTGACACGGTGCGCAGGTATTTTGAGTATAAAGGCTATGAGGTCAATTATGTTTCCAATTTTACCGACGTGGACGACAAGATCATAGCCAAGGCCGTGGAGGAAGGAATCTCCTCAGAGGAGGTATCCCGCCGCTATATCGAGGAATGCAAAAAGGATATGGCGGGGATGAATGTCCGTCCGGCAACGGTGCATCCCCAGGCTACGCAGGAGATTGACGGGATGATTGAGATGATCAGCACCCTGATCGAAAAGGGCTTTGCCTATCCGGCCAAGGACGGTACGGTTTATTTCCGGGTGAAAATGGATCCCTCTTATGGGAAGCTTTCGCACAAGAACCTGGAAGATCTGCAGTCCGGCTTCCGTTCCTTAAAGGTTTCCGGAGAGGATCAGAAGGAAGATCCTCTGGATTTTGTCCTTTGGAAACCCAAAAAGGAGGGAGAGCCCTTCTGGAAATCACCCTGGTGCGACGGAAGGCCTGGCTGGCATATCGAATGCTCTGTCATGTCCAAAAAATACCTGGGAGAGGAGATCGACATCCATGCAGGGGGGGAGGACCTGATCTTCCCTCATCACGAAAATGAGATTGCCCAGAGTGAATGCTGTAATGGTAAGCCCTTTGCGCACTACTGGATGCACAACGCTTTCCTTAATATTGATAACCGGAAGATGTCCAAGTCTCTGGGCAATTTCTTTACGGTCCGGGATATCGGAAATCTGTATGATCTGCAGGTGCTGCGCTTTTTCATGCTCAATGCCCACTACAGAAGTCCTCTGAATTTCTGCAGGGACACAGAGGATGCCAGTAAGGATTCCATGGAGGCTTCCAAAGCCTCTCTCACCAGGCTGCGGGAGGCTGCGGCCAGACTGAAGGATGTTCTGAAGACAGGAGAGGAAGGGACTCTGACCCTTGAGGAAGAAACGCTGGTAAAAGAGGCGGAAGGCTTCCGGGCGAAATTTGAAGAAGCCATGGAAGATGATTTTAACACAGCGGATGCTCTGGCAGCCGTTTTTGAACTGGCAAAATTCGCCAATACCCATGTGACAGAAAATTCCGGCACCGCCTTTGCCCAGGCTCTCTATCATGAACTGGAGGAGCTGACAGATGTCCTGGGCCTTAGCCTGGACAGGAAGGAAGAGATCCTGGACGAGGAGATCGAGAACCTGATTGCGGAGCGCCAGGCTGCCCGTAAGGCAAAGGATTTTGCCCGGGCAGACGAGATCCGTGGTATTTTGCTGGATAAAGGAATCCAGCTCAAGGATACCCGTGAGGGAGTAAAATGGGAGAGAGTCTGAAAGCAATCAAAGAGGTCTTTGAGCTGACGGACAGGGATCTTCGCTCCTACTCCCCGCTTACCCTGGCTTATCTGGGAGATGCCGTCTATGAGGTCATCATCCGTTGTCTCTTGACAGGCAGGGGCAACTGCTCCGTCAATAAGCTGCACCAGAGTGCCCTGGCCTATGTAAGCGCAGGGTCTCAGGCCAGGCTTATGGACAGGATCGAACCCCTGTTGACACAGGAGGAGGAGGCTGTATTCCGCCGGGGCAGGAACGCCCATTCCCCTACTATGGCCAAGCACGCTTCCATGGCGGATTACCGCCGGGCGACAGGTTTCGAGGCTCTGGTAGGCTTTCTTTTCCTTGAAGGGAAGGAGGAAAGAATCCTGGAGCTGATTCACGCCGGTATCATAGGACAGCCGGAAGAAGATGTAGGTTCCTGCACCGGTCGTCAGGAAGGATAAGACAATATGAGCAGAGAACAGATTGAAGGCAGAAACGCGGTTCTGGAGGCATTCCGATCCGGAAAACCGGTGGACAAGCTTTTTGTGCTGCAGCATTGCGAGGATGGCCCGGTACGGTCGATCCTGCGTGAGGCAAAAAAGCAGGATACCATAGTGAAGTTCCTGGACAGGGAGCGTCTGGATCAGATGAGCGAGACGGGAGCCCACCAGGGGGTTATTGCTCAGGCTGCGGCCTATGAATACGCCTCTGTGGATGATATGCTCTCCCTCGCAGCAGAGCGGAATGAGGATCCCTTTCTTATTCTCCTGGACGAGATTGAGGATCCTCATAATCTGGGAGCTATTCTGCGTACCGCCAACCTGGCAGGCGCCCATGGCGTGATCATAACAAAGCATCATAGCTGCGGGCTGACAGCGACTGTAGCCAAAGCCTCTGCGGGTGCCGTCAATTACACCAGGGTGGCAAAGGTGAACAACCTGGCCAGAACAATAGAGGAACTGAAAAAGAGAGGTCTGTGGTTTGTCTGTGCGGATATGGCCGGAACCCGGATGTATGATCTGAAGCTGACAGGACCCATCGGTCTGGTGATCGGAAATGAGGGGAAGGGAGTGAGCCGCCTGGTCAGAGAAGAGTGCGATTACATGGCGGCCATTCCGATGAGGGGGAATATTGATTCCCTGAATGCATCTGTTGCCGCAGGTGTGCTGGCATATGAGATCGTGAGGCAAAGAATTTGACAGATTATGATAACAGAAGCGATGAGAGTCTCTTAGAGAGCTATCGCAGGGGAGATCAGGGAGTCTCCGACTATCTGATGGAAAAATATAAAGGCCTGGTCAAACAGAAAGCCAGAGCCTTCTACCTGATCGGAGGCGAGACGGACGATCTGATCCAGGAGGGGATGATCGGGCTGTTCAAAGCGGTAAGAGACTATCAGCCGGACAGGGATACATCCTTTGTCACCTTTGCCAGACTTTGCATCGAAAGGCAGATTTACAGCGCGATCCAGAACTCAAACCGACAGAAAAATATTCCCCTGAATTCCTATATCCCTCTGACCCAGGAGAAGGATACCGATATTATGCTGGCTTCTCTGGACATTCATGCGCAGAGTCCGGAAAGCATTATCATCAGCAAGGAAAATGCCCGGTTCCTCTATGAGATGATTAAGACCCGGCTGAGCCGGATGGAGGTGGAGGTGCTGGAGCGATATCTGAGGGGAGCCGGCTACGCCGAAATCGGTCAGCAGATGGGTAAACCGGCAAAATCGATCGACAATGCGATCCAGAGAATCCGTAAAAAAATCCGAGAGTATCTGGAAGAAAACCGGGAATGAAAAATGCGGCCTGTGCGGTCACCGCACAGGTCGAAAAAAAAGCTTTACAAACGGAAAATGATATGATATTTTAGGTAGGCTGTACATTTTACACGCACAGGGATTCCTGCGGAGGGTGCCGGGGAGTGAAGCCCTGTTTCACGGACGGTTTCGCCGGAGCGTGACCTGTGCGGAAGAATAAACCGAAAAAAGGAGAAAAACATGAGCGTTATTTCTATGAAGCAGCTTCTGGAAGCTGGCGTACACTTTGGACATCAGACCCGCAGATGGAACCCCAAGATGGCTCCCTATATCTACACCGAGAGAAACGGTATCTACATCATCGACCTGCAGCAGTCTGTGGGCATGGTTGACGATGCTTACAATGCGGTGGCTGACATTGTTGCCAACGGCGGTCACATCCTCTTTGTCGGGACCAAGAAACAGGCTCAGGATGCCATCCGCACCGAGGCAGAGCGTTCCGGACAGTTCTATGTCAATGAGAGATGGCTGGGCGGCATGCTGACCAATTTCGAAACCATCAAGTCCCGTATTGCCCGCCTGAAGCAGATCGAAGAGATGGAAGCTGACGGTACCTTCGGCCTTCTTCCGAAGAAGGAAGTCATCGCCCTGAAAAAGGAGCAGGAGAAGCTTCAGAAGAACCTTGGCGGTATCAAAGAGATGAAGCGTCTTCCGGACGCCATCTTTATCGTAGACCCCAAGAAGGAAAGAATCTGCGTCCAGGAAGCCCATACCCTTGGTATTCCGCTGATCGGCATCTGTGACACCAACTGTGACCCGGAGGAGCTGGACTATGTCATCCCCGGAAATGACGACGCCATCCGTGCCGTCAAGCTGATCGTATCCAAGATGGCTGATGCCTGCGTAGAAGCCAATCAGGGTATGACCAATGCAGATACCGAGCTTGAGGCAGAGTCTGAGGAGTTTACACCCGTAGAATAAGATGATTCTATTGCATATATAATGTTCACCTGTCGGTGACGGGTGGCTTGCGGGATGGGCAGGAGACAGGAAAAACCCCTGCCGCCTGCTCGATGAATAGGAGGATGACAGAAATGGCAATTACAGCTGCTCAGGTTAAAGAGCTTAGAGAAATGACCGGCGCTGGCATGATGGACTGCAAGAAGGCTCTGGCCGCTACAGAAGGCATCATGGATAAGGCGATCGAGTTCCTGCGCGAGAAAGGTCTTGCCACCGCTCAGAAGAAGGCGGGCCGTATCGCTGCGGAAGGACTTTGCAAGACTCTCGTATCCGAGGATGGCAAAGAGGCCGTTGTGGTTGAGGTCAATGCCGAGACCGACTTCGTCGCCAAAAATGAAAAATTCCAGAACTATGTGGCCCAGGTTGCCCAGCAGGCACTCCATACTCTTGCCACAGATATTACCGCTTTCCTTTCCGAGCCCTGGAAGCTGGATGCCGGAAAGACCGTACAGGAGATTCTGGCCGGCCAGATCGCCGTTATCGGTGAGAACATGCATATCCGTCGTTTCCAGAAGATGAAGGAAGACCATGGCTTCATCGCTTCCTACATCCACATGGGCGGAAAGATCGGTGTCCTTGTGGACGTCGAGACTGATGTTGACAACGAGGAGATCAGGGAGATGGCAAAGAACGTGGCCATGCAGGTCGCTGCTCTGAAGCCCCTCTATACCGACAGAAGCGAGATCAGCCAGGAATACATCGACCATGAAAAAGAAATCCTGATGGCTCAGATCAAGAATGATCCCAAGGAATCCGCAAAGCCTGAGAAGGTGATCCAGGGTATCGTCAACGGCCGTATCAACAAAGAGCTGAAGGAAATCTGCCTGTTGGATCAGGTCTATGTAAAGGCTGAGGACGGCAAGCAGTCCGTCTCCGATTATGTCAAACAGGTCGCCAAGGCGAACAACGCCAACATCAGGATCAGAGGCTTTGTCCGCTATGAGACCGGTGAGGGCATCGAAAAGAAGCAGGAGAACTTCGCAGAAGAAGTGGCGAAGCAGATGGGGATGTAATACCTGAAGATGTAATACCTGAAATAGAAGCCTACAAGTGGACGAAGCTGTTTGTCCATTTGTAGGCTTTTTTTGTGTCCCTTTTTTGCTATTCCGCCATATGCTTCTTTTTTCCGTTTGGGGAACTGGAATAGCCCATCACTTTGTGCTACAATGAATTATTTGATTCGTCAACAAGGTCTTCGTAGAAATTGAACAAAAAGAACAGTGGATGCAGGCAGGAGGTATTTTCCATGGACTGGGTTATTGTTGTAGATGATGATGTTACCAATCTTAAGATGGCCGGGCGAATCCTCAGTAAGAATAATATGCGTGTGACAGCCCTGAAATCAGGTATAGCGCTGATTGAATATATCAAGACCAACAAACGCGGACTGTTGATCCTCCTCTTAGGGCTTTCATGAATCACTTTACAATGTCCCTTCAAGAGTTTATGATGGAATCATCAGGATACTCTTGAACGACTATTACACACCTGTTGATGACGGCAGGATGACCGCGATAATACGGAAATGGCAGAAGGGGGATGAAAGCTATGCTTAACGTGTACTGTTACAGCAGATGTTCCACTTGTAAGAAGGCCCTGAGATGGCTGGATGAACACAGTATCGAGTACAGTTTGCTTGATATCAAAACAGATCATCCGGATGAAGAGACGCTCCGGAAATACCATTCTATGAGTGGCCTCCCACTGAAGAGATTCTTTAATACCAGCGGGCAAATATACAGGGATATGGAACTTTCAAAGAAGCTGCCTGCAATGAGCGAAGATGAGCAGTTTACTTTATTGGCCACGGACGGAATGATTGTAAAGAGACCTCTTTTGATTGGAGAGGATTTCGTGTTGACTGGGTTCAAGGAAGCTGAGTGGGAAGAAAAGCTGTTGAAATAATCGAGAAGAGTATAGCTTGTCCCTGCCAGTTATACCTTTGAGGAACTACATTTTTTATTTGGAAAGAGTAAAAGGAAAGAATGTGTTCATCAATGCCAGATGCACATTCCAGGACACGCCATTCTATTGGCATGACCTGTCCCTGGTGGCTCTGGGGATAATGCCCAGACCGGATCACATCCCCAACGCTCATCTGATGGATAGACATTTCAATTACTCCTTATTGGCTCGGCTGGCGTCAGCGATTGTACACATCAGCCAGCCTTGATCATCTCATACCGCGCACCGCCGATGACATTCATCATGTTGGTGTACGGATCCATCTCGCCGCTCATTACCTGTGAGAAAATCCTGGCAGTGCAGCCGGAAACCAGACAGGCTCCCTGCTCATTCATCCTCACGGGCTGCTGCTGATTACGCGACTGGACATTCCAGAACACAACCCGCGGCAGCTTGTAACCGTGCCTCCGATACAGCGCCTTCGCGTTTTCAAAATTGCTGAGGGACGCATCCCGTGCGCAGGAATCAAACTCCATGTCGGAAACAATGTACAGCGTAGTCGGCAGATCCTTCTGCGGCACACGGTTTTCCAACGCAGTTTGCAGGATCAGCTCAAAAACCGCCTGCAGGTTCGTGTTGGCACACTCGTTGAAGGATCGGCAGTACCGGACCTTCTCCACAATATCCTTGCCCCTGATCTCTACAAGCTGAGGCGACATGGAAAAGGTGATAAAGTGATTACGGAATGGGCCATGATTTCTCTCCGCAAAATAAATTGCAAGCGACTGGGCTACGGCTGCGGGCTGAGGATTGCTGCCCCAGTACATGGAGCCTGAGCCGTCAGCCACGACAAGCGCGTTCTCGTTGTCGGTAAAGTCCTCCAGCGCATTCCAGGTTACATCCAGGGCCTCTCGCTCATTCTCCCGCGCATGGTAGGTGGACGTTACAATCTCATACGGCATCAGCGTGCCAGTATGGAGGGCTGCCGCGCCGGTCTTTACCTGCGTCATGAACGCCTGGTAACGGGCCTGGTCGTTGCGCATGAAAGCATGGCGGTACTTGAACATCGCCTTGGAAGGCTGCTTCGCGTAATCGAAGGTATAGTCGCGCTCGCACAGATTGTTTTCAATAATGCGGATCTCCGCCCTGAGGGCAGACAGTGCCTTGCGGTACCGGGCCTCGTTCATACCGAAGGCGCGGGCGATATGCTTTGCCAGTTGAACCGTCTCCGCATGGGAAGCGTTCACAGACGGCAGCCACTTGCCAAGCAGGGATACCTGCTCCCCGGTCTCCAGTGCCTTCATGTCCGCCAGAAACTGCTGATGCAGCACAGACTCAGCCTCCCGGCGCGCCGGTGTGTTCAGCAGCACAAGAATGTCGTCCCATCGGCCATACTCCGCAACGAAAGGCAGATTGCGCGTAAGGGAGGGCTTCTCGTTCTCCGCCAGCCACCGGAGAATGGTGCGGAACACTGACCGCTCACCTAAGCCGCCTCGGATATCACGGGCATAGAAGAGAATCTTCATCGCCAGATCCGGATTCTCGGCATAAGCCCGCAGGAAACGATTCTCGATCTCAGCTTCGCTCTGCGTGCGCAACGCTCCAATGGTCGCAAACAGGTTCAGGCAGTCAGAGCCGCTGCTGCGAGGCGTTACTGCGCCGTTCTCGGTAAAAGTCCTGTTCGCCGTTCTCTTCAGAAAATTCAGCATGATATTCTCTCCTTTCCACGTTTTCTCGCGTTATTCATGTACAAGGCACGTTTTTCTGCTGGAAGCGTCCGCGCTTGCGCAGGAGTCGAACCTGCTCCGAAATACTTAAAAGGTATCTGCATAATCATTGCTGTACGTGCCTTTTGCCTTTCGGCAAGTATAAGATAACACAGCCTTTGAACCACTTCTCGGAAAAAAAGTTGCGAACGAGCAAGGGCACACGTACAGAAGGGTAACATTCTTATTTCATTTGATTATCAACGAATCTTGTAATGATGCCGTCCTCCTCCATCGACCGAAGGCTGTCGGTAAGCACTTTCTGGCTGATTCCATCCAGTGGCACATAACGGATGAATGCGATCAGCGGGGCAAGCATTGCTATGTTTTCTCCGGCGATCCCTGCCGAAAGCCAGGCAGCATGACCTGGAAGCAGATCCTGAACAAAAAGAATCTTGCTCCGGTCTGTGGACAGGTGTACAATTTTGAAAGAATACGCGAAGCCGTCGCCGCCCAGGATGAGGGAAAGGTCAACGGGAAGATCGTGGTCAAAGTTTAGCTGAAACAGTACAGGGACGGTGAGATGAAATGATTATCAATACCGGGCAGAGGACCGACATCCCTGCCTTCTACGCAGAGTGGTTTGCAAACAGGCTGAAGGAAGGCTTCGTCTGTGTCCGCAATCCCTATAATCCGAATCAGGTCAGCCGTTATCGTCTCGATCCGTCCGTGGTGGATGTCATCGGTTTTTGCACAAAGAATCCCGCGCCAATGTTTCCGCATATGGATCTGCTGAAGGATTACGGTCAGTACTGGTTCGTGACCATCACGCCTTATGGACGGGATATTGAACCGAATGTGCCCGACAAGCATCTTCTCCTTGATGATTTCAGAAGGCTTTCGGATATGGTTGGCCTGAATTCCATCGGATGGCGGTACGACCCGATCTTCGTTTCGGAGCGGTACACGATGGACTATCATCTTCGCGCTTTCGAGCAAATCGCATCCGCACTGGACGGATTTACCGAAACCGCTGTGATCAGCTTCATCGATCTTTATCCGAAGGTCAGGCGAAACTTCCCGGAAGCGCGGGAGGTCACGAAGGAACAGCGGCTGGCGCTGGGCAAGGAGCTTATCAGGATCGCATCCGGCCACGGAATGACGGTCAAGCCCTGCGCCGAGGGTGACGAGCTTGCACCCTTCGGAGCCGACTGCGGCGGCTGTATGCGGATCAGCGACTATGAAAAGGCGATCGGCAGGCGGCTGAACGCGCCGAAGAGGAAGGGCACGAGAGCGGAATGCGCATGTTACCTAGCCTGCGACATCGGCGCTTACAACACCTGCAGGCATCTTTGCAGATATTGTTACGCAAACGCGGAATCAGGAAAGGTGCTGGCGCAAAGCCGCCTGCACGATCCCGGATCGCCGTTCCTGATCGGCAATTATATGGATGGCGACAAAATTCACGACGTTCCTCAAAAGTCATGGATTGACGGGCAGACAAGTCTGCCTTTTGATTCCTTTGCAGAGAAATAAGGTGATTGCATGAACCAGACTGAAAAAAGGCTGTTCCTGATCCGTTCTCTTCTGGATGAGCAGCCGCGTTACCGGGGGATGAAAATACCCCATATGGAGGCGGAGCAAAAGCGGATACTCCGCAGCCTGTTCAACATCCGAATGCCGGGTGAAATCAGCGACGAGTTTCTCAGTGTTCAGGATGAATACCTGCGGGAAGAAACAAAGCGAAAGGGCGTCACGGCACTTGCCGGGTTGACGCCCGCAGATCCGGGGATTTATCTTTGGAAGAGTTATGGGCATTGTTTCCCATCTTTCTTGTGCCGCACGATGATCGGTGGAAAGATAGCTTCAATGAGATCAGGCAAACGCTGACCGGTCTTTTAGCTGCTCAGCCTGTTGTGCGGATCAGTCATATCGGAAGCACCGCCATTCAGGGAATATGGGCTAAAAATATTGTTGATGTGATGATTGAGATTCCTCAAAGCGCTGACATGAAAGATATAGCACAACTATTGGAACAGAGCGGTTTTACCGTCATGTACGCCGAGGCAAACCGGATTTCACTTAATAAGGGATATACTGAAAACGGATTTGCGGATAAAGTATATCATATCCATCTGCGGTACGCCGGGGACAATGATGAAATGTACTTCCGTGATTATTTGAACGCGCATCCTGCCGTGGCAAAAGAATATGAAACCTTGAAGCTCCGGCTTTGGAAACAATATGAGCATGACCGGGATGCATATACAGATGCGAAGACGGATTTCATCTCCAAATGGACGGCAGAAGCACGAAAGGAATATGGAGACCGATACTGACATATTTAATCTTGACGAGGAAAAAATGATCATACTGATTACGGGTGCATCTCACACTGGAAAAACGCTTCTGGCACAAAAGATGCTCGAAAAATACAAATATCCGTATCTGTCGATCGATCACCTGAAAATGGGTCTGATCCGCAGC
>JAFWGA010000024.1 GCA_017515325.1 Blautia sp. | reverse complement strand
TTTCGCGCTTCGCGGTCTCGCCTGTCGGCTCGGTCGTTGCTAAACGCCTGCCACTGGCAGGCAGCAACCCACAATCCTCCCCGATATTCGCAATCCGTGGGACCCCTGCCCCACTACTTGCTCATATCGGGGGCAGTCATATAGTCATTCCTCCACCGGCAAGCAAGCTTGCCGTGTCGGATGACTTTTGACTGCTGAATCATATATTGTTACGTGTTATACTTACATCTGGAGGTAAACATCATGAAAGAAAACATCCTGGAGCTTCTGGCGGAAATCTGTGAGACCGATGAGGTGAAGGAGGACACCGGGATCGAGCTCTTTTCATCCGGTCTGCTGGATTCCATGGGCTTCGCGGAATTCCTGGTAGAACTGGAGGAGCAGACAGGCGTCGTTATCGCCCCCTCAGAGGTGGAGCGGGAGGATATCGATACGCCGGAAAAAATCCTTGAACTGGTCATGGCGAGGCTGTAACCATGGAGAAAATGAAAGCCTTTTTGCTGGCTTTGGCTTTATTCCTCCTCACTGTGACCGGGATTCACATAGCGGCCGGTCGGGGGGTGAATACAGATCCGGTATTTTATTCCGGTTGGACAGATGAAGCAAAATCTCTTTCCTATGTCGGCCTGACCCTGAACATGCAGACGAATATGATCCCGGTTTTTGGCTCCTCGGAGTTTCAGCACGGGCTGGACACCTCTTTTCATCCTGCTGCCGTCTTCCGTGGCAGCGATTTTCATCCTATGCTGATCGGTGCTGGCTATTACCAGTCACTGAGCCATTCCGTGACCCTGGCTGCGATAGAGAAAAGCCTGTCCTGCCGAAAGGCCGTTTTGCTGCTTTCTCCCCAGTGGTTTCGAAAAACCGGTGTCCTTCCCCAGGCTTATCTTTCCCGCTTTTCGGAGATTTTATATGGAAAGATGCTGGAAAATGATGCTCTTTCCGAGAAGACAAAGGATTATATCTCGGACCGTACCTGTCTTTTGCTGCAGAAGGATTCCCAGACCTTAGCCCGGGCAGCCAAAAGGAAAGCTTCCGTGGACGGGAATGTACTTCCCTGGTATGAGGCTTTCCTCGAAAGGCTGTGGGACTCCTTCCTGACAGAAAAAGATTCAGTTACCATTGCTTTCAGACAGAAAACAGCAAAGACAAGATTGGAAAAGGAAGAATCTGCCAGGCCCAGTCAGGAAGGCGGTCAATCTGTGGACGCTGCAGCCGGTTCTCCTGACTGGGAGGCGTTGAAAAAAGCAGCCATCGCCGCAGGCGATGCCGAAAACCAGAACCCCTTCTATATCGACGACAAAGCCTATCAAAGGCTTAAACCCTATCTGCCCGGGAAAAAGGGCATGAACGCCTCGGCAAAGGGAGGCTATCAATATGGGCCTGAGTTTGAGGATCTTTCCTGTTTCCTTTCTGTCTGTGAGGAAACAGGGATTGAGCCTATGCTGGTCATTCTTCCTGTAAATGGCTATTATTATGATTACACTGAGTTCCCCAAAACAGCCAGGGAAGCTTACTACACAAAAATCCGTCAGATCGCCAGTCAGTATCAGGTCAGGACAGCGGATTTTTCCGATCAGGAGTATACCCGGTATTTCTTTGAGGACAGAGTTCATCTTGGGAAAATAGGATGGGTGATGGTAAATGAAGCGATTTATCAATTCTTTAAAGAATAAGAAGGCAGCAAGAAGCCTTCTTAGTTGGACTGGGATTTTTTACTTCCTTATGATGGTGCTTTATCTCTATTTTATCCTGGGCAATCTGAGCAACGCTCCCAAATTTGTCTATACACAGTTCTGAGAAATGGAGAAACAGAAGGAGTGTGTAAATTTTGTGAAAGCAGGGAAACCCTTTCAGCTGATTATTGACGGAAAAGGAAAATGGATGTAGAATTATCCTAACTATATGATGAATTGTTTCTCGGCAGGAGCCCGGATCGATGTGCAGCCGTGGCACCTGATGACAGAAAAAAGGAGGAGCAGAGGCTTAATGACAGACAAGATCTATCATCAAAAGAAATATGCCGGAAGGGTGATTCCTGGTATTCTCACACTCATGCTGGTGCTGAACCAGGCAGTATTGGCAGATGATCTGTTCTCGGCCGGATCAGACATTCTCTTCACGGCAGGAGACAGCTCTGCCACTATGACCCCTGCGGATGACATTTTCAGCGTAGGAGGTGTAGAAGAAGAGGATTCTCTCTTTGAGGCCGGACAAGAAGCTGAGGAAACAGTCACGACTCCCTCCGAGGAGAAAAAAGGCAGCTATTCTGAGGACACCCCCTTTCAGGAAACAGTCAGCCAGGAAGCCTTTTATACCAGGACCGGCAGGTATTATTTCCGCGCCTATCCCAACCGGAATAAGCTTCCGGCCAATGCTTCCTTTTCCGTCGCACCGCTTCCTGACAAAGCCGGCTCCTACAATGTGAGGGAGACCCTTGCCGCCGCTTTTAAGGCCAAGACCGTGGAAGCCTTTTACGATAAATATATGTATCAGGCCTTTGAGGTACGATTCCTATCCGGTAATACCGCCGTTGCCCCCAAGGGGCAGATGAAGGTTCAGGCCTATATGGATCCTCTGGACAGCCGTATGGAGCTTTCCTCTGTGATGGTAAGCTGCCTGATCAAGAATGAAGAAGACAACAGCCTGGAAGCCGTCAGGCTTAAGGCTTCTCTTGACAAAGACGGTGTGGTAACCTTTATGATGCCTTTGGGCGGAAAGATCGCGTTTATCTATAAACGAATACAAAATCCTACTCCGACCCCTACGTTTACGCCTACCCCCACTCCTACGCCTACCCCGCTTCCACAGCCTACTGTTTCCATGCAGGAATACTACAGCGATCTGTATGCAGAGCTTGGTCTGGAGGACCTCTATGAAGAAAGTCAGATTTCCGGCTTATTCCAGGGGCAGGAGACTGTCTCAGAGCTTTCCCAGTCTGATTCTCT
This sequence comes from Blautia sp., assembly GCA_017515325.1. Lineage (GTDB taxonomy): Bacteria > Bacillota > Clostridia > Lachnospirales > Lachnospiraceae > Blautia_A. Next base: position 5,511 of record JAFWGA010000024.1, on the reverse strand, counting down.
GGCCGGCACCCTGGCGGGACTTTCCTCCCTGTACACGGAGGATCCTGCTCTGGCAGGGGAAATCGCTGCCTTAATGGAAAGCCTGCAGGAGAGCAGCCCTGCCGTGGATCCCCATGCCTGGCAGCCTGAAGAACCAGGGCTTCTGAGTGAATCGGAACTGGCAGGAGCAGAGGATACCGTCATTCCGATATTGGGGAATGATGAGCTGAATCTGAATCCCGAGGAAGATGAGATCGTGTTCATCGGGGGAGCTGCGGAGGACAGGGAGAAGACGGAAGCCGTACAGGAAGCAGAACAAGATATAGATCCGTCTCAGGAGACCGGTCAGACCGTTGAGGAGCCTCAGCAAAGGGAGCAGGATAGTCCGGAAACGGAACAGGCTTCCGGGGACGCTCAGGAAGCTCCGGAAGAGGAAGAGGAAGAGGAAGAGGAATCCGCATTCACAGCCGAAGAGCAGGATACAGCCAAGGAATCGATAACAGAAAGCGCAGCGGAGGCAGGAGCGGTTTTCGCTGCCGGGGATATCCAGACCTCATCTGCCGAGGAAGCGCAAAGCGAGTCTGACAATAAAGAAGAAGCCCCCGCTGAGGATATTTCTTTGGAGACAGCCAAAGAAGCTGCATCTGAATTAGATTCTGCTTTTGAGACTGACAAAGAGATAGATGAGGAAAATACTGCCAGCCCCGAAAGCAAAGGACAAGAGGATTCGGAAGAAAAAGAAGATTCCGGTGAGCCAAAAGATGATGCCAGAGACTACGGAGCCCTTCTTGTTACGGATGCCTCGGATTTTATTAAAAAAATGAATCAGGCAGGAAACGGGGAACGGATTCTTCTGGGAAAAGATATCACCATTCCTGCCGATAGCGCTGGGATCTTTCTCAGTGGAAGAGAAGTGACTCTGGATCTGAACGGATTCAGTCTGGCTTTGGCAGATGAACGCCGGGATGCCTTGTTTGCCGTGACAGGGGGTGGAGCGCTGGCTCTTACCAGCAGTTCTGCCGACGGAGCCGTCTATGCCAATGGCAATCCCCTTTTCCTGGTGACGGATGGCTCAGAGGGAGGTTTCTCCTCATTGTCGCTGGATCATTGCACTTTATATGGCAGCGGCAACGGCAGAACGGAATCCTGTCTGCTTTACGCGTCAGGACATTCTATGGTAAACATCCATAACAGTCAGCTGGCAGGCCTTTCTGCCCATGGCAGCGGAAGCGTCCTGACTCTGAAGGAGGAAGCCAGCCTCTTCCTGGATGCCTCGGCTGTTTCCGGTAACAGTCCCATGGGGATTACCCGAATGATCAATGTATATGATACTCAGTCCAACAACAGTAGTATCCTCCTGAAGGATACTTATCTGGACGGAGAGCATTTTTCCTATGTCAATATCAAGGCAGCAGAGCTGATCTGAACTTCACTGGGTCAAAGGAGGAAATGATTTTTGGGTTTCCTCCAAGCATCTGTATACCTATGAGAGGAGATTTCTGTGAAAAGAAATAGCGTGTTCTTTCTTGCGCTTGGCCTGGCCGGTGTTTTATCCCTTTCCTCCCTTCCTGTTTCAGCAAAGGGGAGTGACGGAAGCACCGGTACGGCAAAGCAAAACGGGATAGAGATGACATTGTCCACGGATCAGCTCAGCTATACAGCCGGAGATGAGATCAATGTCACTCTCCATGTAGAAAATACCAGCGACGTCCTGATCAAACAGCTGACGCTGCGCAACCATAAACCCTCAGAAGCAGACCTGGAGGATGGTTCCCGAACCATGGGCACGCTGGAGGAGCTTTCTCCCGGAGCCCAGGCTGTTTTAAGTACCGTGTTTATCGCTAAGGGAGAGGGCGGTGGTCATGATATCACGCCGACAGTGGATCCCTATGATGACATTGATGTTGATCTGACTCTCACGCCGGGAGCAGATGGCTATGAAGCGGACATCACACTCTCCCCCGATGATGGGACGAATACCGGTACCACCGGTTGGGATGGCACGGACGGCAGCTATAATTTTCCTACTGATTCGGGTTCCGGCTATGTCAATGATACGGCCGCAACGCCGACTCCGACACGGGCACCCACAGAGTATGATGCTTTTATCGCAGCTTATCTGACAGGAACTGTGGCGATTACCCCGCCTGCCGGTCAGATCAGTCTGACTCCTGGCGTGGTGCAGGCTGCCTATGCGGCCAATACCTCGGTCAAGACCAAGGATGAATCATCCGCCGAATTCTGGACGGGACTCTTTGTCTGTTCCTTTATTCTGGCTATCTTTGTTTCGGTTGCCGGATGGAAGAGAAGAAAAGGTCTTCTCTCTCTGCTCCTCATTTTTTCTCTGCTCGGAAGTATTTCCCTTTACCAGCGGGCAGGGGCGGAGGATACCTGGGATGTGGTTGATGTGGGTGAGGAAACCGATGGGGTTTATGATGAAGCAGAGGGATTCGAGTACGATGACAATGCGGTGGAAACGGATCCCTTCTCCACAGGAGGCCTGGCTCCGGATGGCTATGAGGAATGGGAGCTCCATCTTTCTACGATCATTCTGATCGACAATGAGCCATGCTCGATCCAGAGTACCCTTACCTACTATTATCCGAAGAGCGCCGGCGAGGTAACCCCCATTCCGACAGGCGCAGAGGATCCGACCATCACACCTGGTACCCCTACGACGGCACCGGAGGATCCTACGATCACTCCTGCAGGTCCTACCACCAGCCCGGAAGAGCCGACGATAGCGCCTGTAGATCCGTCAACACCGTTTTACAATCTGGTCTTTGCCCTGGATTCCTCCTGGAGCATGATCGGTTCTCCGATCCAGTTGAGCAAGGATGTTGCCACGGCTCTGATCAGGCTTTCGAAAAACTATGACCTGTATTCTGTTTTCGCCTTTTCCAATACGGTGCGCGATGCGGCCAGCTGGGTTCTGAGAGGTAATGTCAATGACGAAAAGATTATCCTGGATGTGAACCAGGTGGGGGTGGACTTGTCTGATCCTTCGGATGGAGGCTCCAACTATGAAGCAGGTTTAAACCATGCCATGGATCTGGCGGCAGGAGAAGGCTCTCAGCCGGACGCCGTTTCACGGAAGCGGCTGATTGTCTTTGTTTCCGACGGAGATCCGGTTCACTCTTATTCCGAAGCGACACTGGAGCGGGTGAAGCTGCTGGCTGAGACCGGAGAGCTGAGAGTGGTGACAATCGGCGTAGGGGAAGGCTTGGCTCAGGGCGAAATCTCTGATGTGGTGCTGAAAAATATCGCTGCCGCCGGAAAGGGAATCTACCGATTTGTGGATTCCGATAATTTCGACGAAGTGGTGCAGGAGATCGATGCGCTTTATACGAATTCGGTCAGTTGATTCCTTGCGTGTAAACAGGGGAGAGGGAGGTTTAGGTGTACCTCTTCCAAAGGCGGGCTGCCGGTCATCGATAGATGATATAATGGCTACAGCAGTCCTGCCATATTTCAAACGGAGGTAGGGAGAAGATCCCTGCCTCCGTTTTTTCCGTTTAGGCTAATCATCCATCCAGTCACGTGTTCCTTCACAATGGCCATAGAAATCCAACCTCCAGGCTGTCGCATGGAGATGCCCTGTGGCATTCTCGAAATGGTTTACAAATATTATGGATTCTGATATATTATAGTATGCGTACGAATTTACTGCGGAATCATGCCGCTTGCAGCGGCGTAAATTCGGCTCAGGAAACAAATCAAAATGCAAGCATTTTGTTTGTTTCCAATATTTGTGATTATAGAAGACACACGATTTTTATTAAAATGCCGACCTGTGCGGTCACTAAAGTGACCGGTACCAACTGCGGTCGCGACGTAAATCCAGCATAGGAAACGACAAAGGAAAAATGACTTTGTCGTTTCCTATCATGACTGGGCTGCCGTAAGGAAGATGTCAGTTTACCGGAACCGGCAGCACGCCTTGGGATAGAGCTATGCCAGTGTCTCTCTCTATCCCCTATTGTTAAAGTAGTTTAGAGACCGGTTTCTGGAATCTTGCCTGAGATGAGGAGATTTGTATGAGAAGTAAAAAAATAATAGCTTTTGTGATATCAGCAAGTCTTTTGGGGAGTGGATGGTTGGGAGGTTTTCTGGCAAAAAAGACTTCTGCTGTCCACGCCCAGGAAATACAGGACAAACAAAGTGAAACTGTGACAGAAGCACCCACTGAGGCAACAACGGAAATCCTGACAGAAAAATCCATAGAGGCAACATCGGAAATCCTGACAGAGGATTCCATAGAGGCAACCACGGAAATCCTGGCAGAGGATGTTTCAAAGAATGAAACGAAAGCTGTGACATTGCCCCCGGAAATAAGCGAAGCCACTACTGACCGTCCCTCAGCTTCAGAATATCATGCCGAAGTCAAAGATACTTCAGAACCTGAAAAGGAACCCGTGACGGAAGTGGTCTCAGAACAACCAGACGTGATTCAGTTGCAAGAAGCCTCAGAAGCAAAGCTTGAAGCTCAGACAGAAACGACGTCAGAGAACAAAAACGAGATTACGACAGAACAGTCAAATGAAGTCACAACACAGGAAATTGAGGTATCGGCAGACGAGCTGCAAAAAGAGAATATCAGCCGGATCTATGAGCAGGATGAGTCAGGGAATCCCATCATAGGAGAAAACGGTTATGCCTATGTGGAACAGGAGAAAGATGAAACCGGAAAGATAATAAAGGAGTCTTTCTTTGACCTGGATGAAAAATCTGTCATCTCTAAGAAGCATGGTTATGCCTTTGTGGTACGAGAATATGACAGTGAAGGTCGTGTGATCCGGGAAGATTACTTTGGTACAGACGCAGAGCCTATCCTGATCCCCGCAGGCTATGCCAGCATCCAGAAGACCTATGACGAAAAAGGCCAGGTCAGCCGGGAGGATTACTTTGGGATAAATGCCGAACCCATCTTGATTCCGGCAGGCTATGCAGGTATTGAGAAGAGCTACAATGAAAAAGGCCAGGTCAGCCGGGAGGATTATTTTGGTACAGATGGCAATCCCATCCTTTGCAGCAAGGGCTATGCTTCTATTGAAAAGGGATACGACGAAAACGGAAAGGTGACCAGAGAAGCCTACTTCGGCCTGGATGGAAGCCCCATCGCTCTGACCGGCGGTTATACCGTTATCGAAAGAGAGTATAACGAAGGTGGATTGGTGGTTCGGGAGCAATATCTCGATCAGGAAGGAAACCCCTTCATCCGATCTGATGTGGGATATTTCGCCCTGACCAGGGATTACAATGACAATAACCAGGTCAGCCGTGAATCCTACTTTGATACAGAAGACAAGGCCATACTCTGTGCGAAAGGCTATGCCTCCCTTACCCGGGAATACGATGAGAACGGGAATGTGGAACGGGAATCCTATTTTGACACAGAAGGAGAAGCCCTGCTTATTCCCAGCGGCTACGCATCCCTATTCAAGCGGTATAACGAGAACAAAAAGTCAGTCTATGAAGCCTATTACGATGTTTCTGGAGAAAAGATGGCTTTGAGCCAGGGCTTCTACGCGA
>JAFWGA010000023.1 GCA_017515325.1 Blautia sp. | reverse complement strand
TACGGATAGCAACGAGGGTTGATATATTCTGAATTATCTGTTAATTCGGAATATATGAGCCTTGGTGAAGTGCACCCTTTTTGAGGAAATATCCTTGAAAATTCCTTCAAATTTCTATTGACATATCACCAGAATGCTTTTTTTTGTAGAAATGAAATCGCCCGAGACAGGGCATTGACACAATAAACTCGTGGTGATACTTTAAAGCCAACGGAATGTAGAAATGAAATCGCCCGAGACAGGGCATTGACACACAATAATTAAAGCAATTTTTTTCATTTTTTTATCCGTAGAAATGAAATCGCCCGAGACAGGGCATTGACACATGCTAACCCTACTAGGGCTATGGTTGACTCCACAGTAGAAATGAAATCGCCCGAGACAGGGCATTGACACAGATCTCATTTGGTTATCAATCCTAAAGGGTTCCCGTAGAAATGAAATCGCCCGAGACAGGGCATTGACACATTAACTTATGAAAAAATTTCTTCCATAAGTTCAGTAGAAATGAAATCGCCCGAGACAGGGCATTGACACAGAACAATACGGGAGTGCGGTAAGTGCGGTAGTTTGTAGAAATGAAATCGCCCGAGACAGGGCATTGACACATTCGGTAGAGGTGACAGGGATACCGCAGATTTCCTGTAGAAATGAAATCGCCCGAGACAGGGCATTGACACAAGCCATTCGCCCCAGAGATGAGCTCCGAAAAACTGGTAGAAATGAAATCGCCCGAGACAGGGCATTGACACATAAAAAGTATTTCAATAGTTAAAAACGTTATATCCCGTAGAAATGAAATCGCCCGAGACAGGGCATTGACACAATAACATAAACCTCATGTCCATTCGCAGTATTTCCGTAGAAATGAAATCGCCCGAGACAGGGCATTGACACAATAGTTTACTGGACAACCCCCAAGCATTTTAACGGGTAGAAATGAAATCGCCCGAGACAGGGCATTGACACAAGTTTCAAATTGCTCTTGTACCTGAAACAAATACGTAGAAATGAAATCGCCCGAGACAGGGCATTGACACAACCCGCATTCGCAGGCTGAAGCTAACAAATGGTTGGTAGAAATGAAATCGCCCGAGACAGGGCATTGACACAAGTATTTTGTACTTTTACCGTACGTTGCTCGTAGTAGAAATGAAATCGCCCGAGACAGGGCATTGACACATTGAAAGAGTAAGGATGTTGAAGATTGTTTGAGGGTAGAAATGAAATCGCCCGCAACAGGGCATTGACATGATTTCGGCTGCATTTCCTTCACCCACAGGAAGCTCATGGAAATGTATATTTCCCGAATTGGGAATCAATAGCAAGTGTAATCCCACGGGGTGTGAGGCTGGCGGTTTGTCGAAGGAAGGATGAACTAAATCGAAAATACTTCGGCTACCGTGATGCCTTCCGGAGTAACTAAAAAAGAGCGCCCGCCGCAGCGGACGCTCAAAGATCAAAGCTTCGAGTTGACCATGTTGTACTATGCCTTTTATATGCTGAAAGAATAAGTAGTTTATTTTATAGGAAATTCGTGCGCATTCTTTAGCCCTGTGTCTTGTCTTTAGCCTCTATGCCATTGCCTCAAGCTTTTTGATCAATATTTCTCCTATCTTGCTGATCTCTTCGTCTGAGACTGTTATCACCTGAAGAAGCTTTCCCCTTTCAGCGGTTCCGCCTTTCATTGCGCTGCGGTCTTTGGTAACGAGTACCTTGACCGGTGCAATGCCGATCTGGCAAACGATGCTGTCCAGCTTATATATCGTATCTACATTCACCTCTGTCTTTCCCTTACACTCCATGATGATGGTCCGGAATCCCTTGGTCAGAATGACATCCAGCTCGTTTACGAGCCTGCCGTCGCCATATGAGAATCTGTAATTGCAGGCTACGTCATCGAAATAGCCGGTTTTCAGGGCCTGGTAGTAGGTATAGACTTCCAGGAGCATACCTTCCTGGGTCAGTACCTTTCGGATTCTGGGAGAACAGATGAGGAAGGAGACCTTATTCGGATCTTTTTTTGGCTCTATCTGCAGATTCCGCAGATAATATTCGCTTCGCAGAGTCTTCAGAATGGAGAGTATATTTTGCAGCACAGAAGAACTCTTTATTTCCGTAAGGCTGAGATCATGAACAAAGAGGGAATCAGCCTTGATGCTGATATCGCTGTTCTTTTCTTTTTTGACTTTTATTCCATAGTAGGGTAAAAGCTTATCCGCTTTCTTAACCAAGGTAAAAAACGACTGCAATAACCCTTCGCGAATGTGGAGGGAAATTTTCATTTCCTGGCTGGTATAGTGCTCAACCATGGAGTCTTTTTCACACATATTCTCCCTTTTCAGCGCATCGATGATGTCGGACATTGTAGTAAAGGTCATCTCCGGCAGATAGAAGGTATGGTGGACAAGATTTGATGATTTGTTCCGGTCAGCCACGGAAAAGGTAGTCAGGGTATCGTTTTCGGAAAAATACTTAGCCAGAGTTTTGGCCAGAGTATTCCAGGCTTCCATTCCTTCTCTTGCGGAGACTGGTTTCCCTTCGGTATAATTTCCACAGTAAATATTCCAAAGGGGCTCATAGTCCTGGAAATATTCCGGGATAGACGCGGCGCCATCCTTCGATCCCAAAAGGGTAAAGATATCATTGACCCGAAGACAGGAATGGTTTTTCACATATTTCAGATAACTGCATCCTTCGGAGGTACTGAATTTCTTCGTCCTTGGATCGAAGCCGAAACTGTTGATTCTCATTTTCCGTAATGCGGCTGAGAATTGTTCATTCTCCTGATTGGTGGGAAACAATCCATGGCTTGCGTCGAAGAGCAGATCAAGCCCATCCTTTTTGGCATCAGCCAGAAGCTTAGCGAAAGCAGTTTCCTCCTCCACGCTATCTGCGTAGGACATGACACGGAATTTTTTCAGGCTGGAATATGTGTTCTTCGAGGATGTCTCTGCCAGATAATGTAAAGCAGCTTCCAGCTGATCCTGTACCTTTGACCAAAGCCTATCCTGGATTCCTATCACAAAAGCAATATCGCAATGTACCTCCCGCCGATCCAGATAGTTCAGAACATGGGATAATTTCTCTATCAGGTTGGTTATTTCACTGTCATTCGTAAAGCGGTACAGATACAGTATCCTCGAAGGGCTGAGCATCGTTGCGCTGGCAACATTGGAAAAAACGGCTTCATTTTTCGCGGCTATGGTTCGGGCATCCTCAAAAGGGACAACCATGATACCGACTGACCGGTAAGTCATAATCAGGGGAGTGTTCTCCAAAAGAATCACGTCGTTCTCTTTGTAATTCCGGAACAGGTTTGCCTCAATGACAGGGAAAAATTCTCTTCTGATCTGTCTGAGCTTTTCCGCTGCCTTGTCCTCAATGGGCAATCCCTTGAGAGCACGGCTTAATTCGTCTTCATAATATCGGTATTGCCGGCTGTAGCTTTCTACTTCCTCCAGGATGTTTTTCAGACAGAACCGAAATTCGTTAAAGACCAGGCGGACACGATCTCCGTAAGGAGAAATCAAAGCATCCAGGGCTTTTATCTCTCCCATATACAAGGGATCCTGTTTTCTGTATCGGTCCGCTTCCGCCTGAAAGGCCTGATGGAGGCCAAGACTCATCTGATCAAGCTCATCCAGACTGGGGTCAATGGGAACGGCTTCCCATCTGGCATGGTTGTCTTTCTGATATTCGGCACCGCTCAAAGGATTTCCTTCCCTGCTGCGAACCATACAAGGATGGGTGAAATCCACTTCGTTCCGCACCTTTCCTGCAGATACGCACCGATTAAGATCCAGGTTTCCGGCCTGATCCAGCGGTGCATTCCACCCCTTCGCAATCATGCTCACCACCCAGCGGCGATGTTCAAAGGCTACCAGTTCATCGAATGTCTTCTGAGCTTCCGGGCTGTATTTACGGCGGGAAAGGACAGTCCGGTCAAAACAAAGAGCAGCATCCGTATAATCCCTTGCCAGGCAGAAGCCCTCGGAGACTGGCATTTCCTCGTTTTCCTCCGACCGGATCCTGATGCCGATTCCATACAGCTTATACTGAATCGAAAGGGCATACTCCACAGAAGCATTCAGGTCATAACGCGACCGGAGAAACTCCTGATAGGTCTTCTCCACATCAATATTCCGGGAGCTGATCCAGGACAGGTGGGTATTAAAGGCCATCTGCAGCAGCTGTGGATCGATGGATTCCCAGGTGATGGGCTCCATGATGGGAAGAACAATTTCAGACGAAGGCTTTTTACGCAATGCTTCCTGGTCTGTCTCAGATACATAGGCAATCGGCACAGGCTCTTCAAGCACTCCCTCGCCTTTCCACTTTGAAAATGCCGCTGCCACACTGCGGTTCAGAGAATCGAAGCCCAAAGCGATAAATATATAAGAGACAGGATAGCCGCTGGTCCGGAGATGGGAAAGGATCCTGCCGGCCAGACTGGCGTTGAAGGCATTTTCATTGATGCCATTTCCTTTAAGAAAACGGCTGTCCCCAGCATCCTCCTGTCCTGCGGCATCAGAATAGGAAATGAAATGAAGGCTTCCATAAGCCTCATCCAGAGGATCGGCAAAAGACCCATCGATGCTCACAAAGCGTTCCATGGCAGGTCGTGCGGAAAGATATTCATTACGGAATTGGGTGGCCTGGTCCGAAACAGAAAAAATATTGCAGACATAGCCTGGCATCTGCGCCACCTGCAGGCATAGGTCCATGAAATGCTGCCCATAGGTGCCGGAACCCAGGACAAGGATATTGACAGCCTTTTCCTGGGGTTTTAGTCCGCTGTAAAGCGGATGGTCGTGCAGAAGCTTCTGGATGGCAAGAACCGGACTGACGATCCCCTGCTCATTCTTTGGAATAACAGCAAGCTTCTGGTTATCCCCGACAATCTGGGAGCCTACCACAGGCAGGGTACAGAAGGACAAGGCTTTTCGAAGGTCCTCCATCAGGGAGGGACAGTTCTGATAGCGCTTTTTCGGCACGGGGGCAAGACATTTCTGTAATATCCAGGACAGAACGGCCACCAGACCGGGATTCTGTCCGGCCGTGCTGCCGGTTATCAGGACAGAATTCCGCAGATACCGATCAATATGTTCATAATAGGAATCCTGGTATATGCCTTCCTTCCCGAGCTTCTCATCGATGACGACAGCTTTGAAAAGAAGGGCGCCGATGGAGTATATATCAGAACGGTTATCAGCTTTTCCCCGCATTACTTCGGGAGCCCGGTACCCTTCGGTCCCTGTAATCTTGGGGAAAGGGTCGTCAACCCTGTAAATGGAATCGATATCAAACATGGAAATTCTGGAGGGATCGATGTCATGGCTGCTGTTGTAGCCTACGAGAAAGTTGGAGGGCTTGATGTCCAGGTGAAGAAGTCCTGCCCTATGCATCGCAGCGATGGAATCGGTAAGGACGGTCATGGTCTGAAGAATCTCATACAGCCTGCGGTCAGGGTTAATCTGAGGGGACTGTCTGACCTGATTCAGGTAGCTGTCATAGTTTTCTCCCGCTATTCCGGAGGTCCAGACATACACTGTGGCGTCGTCGGAGACAGGCTCAGGATCTGGCTGAAATCTGGCGAAAAACCGGTTCCAGGCATTTTTTTCTTCTGTGACTTTTCCGTAGAGGATTTCGTAATCCTGGATATAGTTCTTCAGGATTTCATTTTGTGGATTTTCCGCGACAAGATGATTGAACCTCCGGTAGTTTTCGAGGTACTGCTCACACAGGTCGTGAAACTGCCGGATTGTCCCTCCTCTGGGGACGAGCTGTCCCTTTGTTGTTCGTTCCAGGGAGTAATACCACTGCCGGGTGTCGGCTTCCATATCGCGGGGATAGAATTCCTTCAGTTTCCCTGCCTTTCCATCCCTTTCACGGACTGCCGCATAGCATACCGCTGAAGCACCGGCGCCCAGGACACTCTCTATGCGATAGGAGATGGCTTCTCCCCCCTCTGAATAAAGAAGCAGGACATCTCCGTTCCGGAGAAATCTGCGTTCATCGGCTTCCGAACCGACATTGGCATTTTCCAGTGTAATCATGTTTACTCCTTTCCATTACAGATCAGATAGTGGTAGATGGACAGCAGCAGATAGAGATCTAACAGGTTCTTTTCACTGAAAGTCTGAAATCTTGACGCAGTCAGATAGGGATCGATTTCCTTCTTGAAATTGAAATAGATGTCAGGAAAAGTATCAAGCCCGTTTATCTCGTAGATTGATGCCTGGTACATCAGGGCAAAAGCGGAAACCAACTGATTGCGCGTGACACGGCGTGGAACGGTATCTCCCATATCCTCCCCTTTCGTCCAGCTGAACGCTGTGGAAATCCGTTTTTCAAGCCTGTCAACGATATTGATAAACGCCGTATCTTCCGGATATGCTGCCTTAAGCGCCTGCGCAAAGGAGTCATCTTTTTTCTGTATCCAGTTTTTCTCTTCTTTCAGTCTATCCCCAAAATTGTCCCAGGTTTCTTTCAGTTTTATCAGATCGTCGTCAATCCCCTCAAAAGAATAAAAATAATAGCTTTTCAGCTTTTCCAGGATTTCCATGGTCAGGGCATGAGCCCGTCTTTCCTCGGCAGCGACACCGATATGGACAATAAAGCGCTCGTCAGGAATAATCTGAAAATTCTTCAGAATATAGGAAGGCAGTTCACACTCCGGCAGCTTTAGCATAGAGGATATAACATTGTCACGATATGCGCTGGTATACTGGTTCATGTGGGGGGGACGGGCCGGATCCTTCTTTGCCTTCCCGAATATATCCGAGATGGTCTTCTCCGCCTGGTCAATCCTCTGCCCAGGGGTAAGGGGAAGATCTTTTCGATACAGATAATACAGATAGACCATTTCCGCATAGTTCTTGTAGTTGATGCCTTCCCCTGTCGGCTCCTTTTCCTGATCACTCGTGCTCGTCTGCAGAAAGCGGAGCAGGTGGTCTGAGTAGTAATCATGGAAGAGATCATCTTCAAAGTCTTTTTGGGGGACAGTTTTGCCGGTTGTATCTTTATCCGGGTTGAAGTCCATGTCGAACATCATGGCAAAATAATAGAGATATGCCCTTGTCCGTCCGTTATTGGTAAGAAACTTTCCTTCAGCCAGGTTTTGGCAGATCGTCAGAATCTCGGGGATATCAGCTCCTGTGGTACGCAGTGATCTGCGCCGCGCATCCCGTATGTCTGTCTTGTAAATCTCATAAGCCGGAGCCCAGCTGCCGTTTCTTGTCAGATAAAAGATCTGTCGGAGTGAGCCTGTAAAATTGCTGTTCGGGTCTTGGTATATCTGGCAAAGCGAAGAATAAGAAACGGGATTATTCTTTTTGTCTCTCAGATTCTTTGACGCAAGCTTGTCCAGGACGCCCTTTTCGATCGACTGAATTGCCTCTTCATCCAAAGGGGAAGAGGCTGGTTTTGCTTCGAAAAGAGAATCGTCCGCATGGTCTGCCAGGAATGTGATTCTGTCTTCGGCCGACAGATGCTGACAGAAGGACTGTTCTTCCGGGCTTAACTGTTTCAGAATCCGTGCTTCAATCTGGACAAGGGGAAAGGTTTTGCAGTCAGTTCCGGCACCGCGGATGAACTGCCTGAGGATGGCAACGCGTAAGGGAAGGTTTGAGTATCCGGGAACCAGGCGGTCCACGATCCGTCTCATGTATGATACCGCGGTCGGAAGCTTTGCGTACAGAGAATGAAAAGCCTGATACAGCCGTCTGTTCTGCTCCTGGCGGGAAGGGATCTGCCGGATCAGTTCAGGATCCTGCAGAATCTGCTCCCCGGACGGTCCTCCAATCCAGGTACATAGCCGGATCAACTCCTGCCTGCGGCTGGGCGCTGCATCCGGAGTCGCTTCCTTCAGCTCATGGAGGGCATCTTCTACATCTTCTCTGCAGTAGAAGGTATTAATCCCGCTCATCTCATCTTTAAACAGCCTGACGGCATTTGATGTAATATCCATGTGATACCTCCCAGGAATCCTGTTCCATTGATAATGCTATTCTTATTATACCTAAAGGGAAAGTGAGCTTCAACAGATTGCGCGGACATCCGGAAAATATTTCCCCCCCTTTATATTCGATGATTCACAGGGGTAAGATAATTGTGGAGTGAAGGTGCTAAAAACCGACATTTTCAGATATGGAGGACAAAATGAAAATTATAAACGAAAGGAAACGAACACAGACACCATGGAATTCTATACTTATAAGACAACGGGATTATATCATCTGAGGAATCATTTGCCCTGTCAGGATGCCGTATATGCAGGGAAAAAGGGGCGTTATGGCCTGGCGGTTATTGCTGACGGGGTTTCCGCCAGCTTATATGGGGCGCTTGGCGCTTCCCTGACCTGTGAGGCGTTTCAGGACTTTGTGAGACTCGAAGGGGGCAGATTGTTTCAATATAAAAAAGAAAAAACAGCCTATCTCTTAACCGAACACATCCTCTATTTTATTGAGACAAAAGGCTTTCCACAGGTTGAACCGGTAACGGCAAAGGAGGGAAAACCGGATGTAACAGATTTCGCCTGTACCCTTTCTGCGGTATGTCTGGATATGGTAACCTGTGAAGCTATGATCATTCATCTTGGAGATGGAAACATCTATTCGCTCAAAAAGGGGAAGATTCAATGCCTGATGTCTCCGCTTACCCTGTTTGGCCATCCTCGTTTCGTTACAACACCAGAGGCATATAAAATGATGAAGATCGAACAGAAGAGTATTGCGAAAGGGGAAGCCGTTATACTTTGCACGGACGGAATGAGAGAGCATTTACCGGCTGAAAGTGGAAGGCCTGCAGATATGAATCATGTGGAAATGAATACAAATATCCGCTTGTTAAATCAAAGAATGAAATCACTGATATGGAAAGATGATGCAAGTTATGCTATGATAGTTCACTGGTAGTAAAACCGACTATTTAGTCAGCCTGCAAATCTGATCAGGAGGGAAGGGTATGAAGAAGGGAAGAGATGCCGGGAAGACCTTGGCTGGTCTTTTGCATGTTGTTTTCATTGTATTACCCATGGCATTGGGCATCATCGGTTATTATGTCCTGGAAAAGGAGCCGTTTTTAAATTCTGCCTTTATGTCGCTGAATTATTATACGCTGAATAATCAGGATGTTCCGGCCAATCTCTGTCAGGAGATTGCCCGTTGGATGGCGCCGATGGTGACGGCAAGCTCCATAATGCTTCTGTTCCGGAGTATGCGAAGGAAGCTTCATAATATAGGCGCTTTCCTGGGTGGGGGATCGGTCGCTGTTTATGGGAATGGGGAAGAAAAGGAAAAGCTTTTGCTTCAGCTTGGCCGCCGTGGAATCAGTGGAGAAGGGGATTTTGTGAAAGCAGACAGGTATATTTTTGCGGGAGAGGAGAATGAGAATATCGAGAAATACAGCAGCTTCCGATCCCGGATCGGAAACCGTCCTGTCCATCTGTCCAGCAAAAATCTGTTTTCCTTGTGCGCCCAGGACAATGTTTACCTGTTTAATGCGGAGGAGACAGCTGCCCGGATTTATTGGAAGGAACGTTCTCTTTATCAGCTGGGCCGGGAAAAGGGATTTTCTCTTAAGGTCTGTATTCTGGGTTTCTCAGAGCTGGGTGAGAATCTTCTGGTCTACGGCTTGCTGGATAATATTTTCAGAAGGGATCAAAGGATAGAATATCATGTCTTTGGTCAATCGGAGGAGTTCCAGGCCGTCTACCATGAATTGGGGAATATTTCGGATCCGGTATATTTTCACAGGGTACCCTGGTACGAAAGGCTTGATGTCATTTCACAGGCAGACAGAGTGATCGCCTGTGAAACAAATGTGGATACGATCCAGGGCATTCTGAGGGCGGTGCCGGCTGTCAGGATCGATGTCATGACCTGCGAGGAGGAGGCGCTTTCCCTGTTTGCGGATTCAGGCCGGTTGGATTATTTTGACTGGAAGGAAAAGGCGCTGCGGATCGATGATGTGATCCGGGAGAATCTCCTGCGCAACGCGAAAAAAATCAATCTGCACTATGCCAGACTCTATGGGGCAGAGGACATGGAAGAGACGCAGGAGAATGCGGAAAAGGAGTGGGCAAAGCTGGATGCCTTTACCCGCTATTCCAATATCAGTTCGGCGGATTACCATGATATCCAGAGGATGATGCTGGCCGCGGAAGGTATTTCACCGGAATTCCTCTTTCAGGAGGAGGGAGAGGAAACGCTGAGAAGGTATGCTGAGCTGGAGCATATCCGCTGGACAAGATATCATTATCTGAACAACTGGCGAAAAGGGGAAGGGAAGAAGGATAAGGTCAATCGCACCCATCCGCTTCTGGTGCCGAATGAAGAGCTTTCCGAAGAGGATAAGCAGAAGGATATGGACAATCTGAAGGTGCTCTTTGGATTGAAAATGTGATGAAACCAGCTGTGCCAAAGACAAGGAAGCTGGTGGGCTGGGAGGTGGGGTGAAAAAGACCTTGCGGAATCTGGTAAATATGCTATAATTTAAGGCGCGTAACACATGTTTGTTTGTGATATTTGCCTGAGTCAACCGATTTCACTCCAGCGATCTGGAAAGCACCTTTTGTTTTCAGGGAAAACAAAGAGAACACGGATTAAGAAAGGAAAAGGAAAATGAAAAAAAGAATGCTTTCACTTCTCATGGCCGGAGTACTTGCCGCCACTGCAGTGATGGCGGCAGTACCGGCCTTCGCCCAGTCAGAGGATACGGAAAAAAATATCGTATCCCTGACGACCAATGGTCTGGTCGATCCCCTTGGCATTGACAGCGAGAAGCCTTTCTTTGGATGGAAGATGGAGTCCGACGCGGTCGGAGCCGAGCAGACGGCTTATCAGATCGTCGTGACGGATGCGGAAGGAGCCGTGATGTGGGACAGCGGACTCATCGAGGACAGCGTATCCCAGAACATTTATTATGACGGACTTCCCCTTCAGCCCAAAACGTCCTACAGCTGGACTGTTTCGGTCACAGATGAAAACGGCAATGTGTGGACGTCGGAAGAGGGCACTTTTGAGACCTCTTTTATGGACAAGACCTACGAGTCCTGGGGAGACGCGGAGTGGATCGGCGCTGCCGGAAAGAACCTGGACGCTGCCTCGGCAGATTTCTTTGACATGGATGTGAAGATTACTCTGGCTGAGGGCAGCTCGAAGGCCTCCGTGATTTTCGGCGCGGATGACGACCGTCTTCAGAACAAGGCTTTCAATATATGGAACGCGGCAAATGAAAACTATTTCCAGGCCGAGATCGACCTGTCGGATCAGGAGGATCCGGAGCTTCGCCTGTATGTCGTCGGGATGCCCAGCGTAGCCCTGGTACTCGATGAGGACGGGAATCCGGTCATGCAGCAGGGCTGGACCGGAGAGAGCTATACTTACGAAACAAAGCAGGTGGAGGATCCGGTTACGGAACCCTACATGTCCTTCCCGATCCCCGCGGAAGCTGTCGCGGATCTCAGCGGGGGGATCGATTTCCGGGTTATGACGCCCACCATCAACACACTCACGTTTACGGTTAACGGTATGCCTGTGATTGAGGGGATTCAGCTCAATCCCCTGGGCGGCTCCCACGACTACAACAGCTTCCCGAATCTGTGCTCCATCGGTTTCGCGGTGCCTGCAGGCCAGAGCGCGTCCTATGAGGGACTCACTCTCCACGAATACAATGTGAGCGGTGTGCCGGAGCTCGACGGTATTCTCTATGACGCGCAGACCGGCGCGGGTTACGGCATTTTTGAGGGCCTGGACGGCGTGACCGTCGGCGATGACGGCGTGATCACGGTTGACGGCGGTGAGGCTGGCGTCGTCGCCTACGCGGATCCCTCCTTTGGCTCCGCCCCCGTGCTGCGGACGGAGTTTGAGACAGCGGACAAAGCGGTCGCTTCCGCGAGGATGTATGTAACGGCCCAGGGCAGCTATGAGATCACGCTCAACGGACAGGCTGTCACGGACGGCTGGTTTAACCCCGGCAACGAAGAGTATTCCACGAAAATGCCCTATCACGTCTACGATGTGACCGATCTGGTGCTTGAAGGAGCAAACGCGGTCGGCGCCCAGCTGGGACAGGGATGGTGGAGCGGCCATGTCAATTACACGAATACCAGCTACAATTATTATGGAACCAGGCAGGCTCTTCTGCTGCGTCTGGATCTGGTCTACGAGGACGGCAGCACGGATACGGTTTATACCAGTCCGGACACCTGGAAGGTCAGTATCCACGGCCCGGTCGAATCCGAGTCCCATTATATGGGAGAGCGCTACAATGCGGTAACTGCAAAAGCCTATGCCGGCTGGGACTGCCCAGGCTTTGAAGAAAGCAGCGACTGGGAGACGCCCGTTGTCCTTCTGCCAAGAATGAACGATTTTGCCTTTACTGTGCGCTATGACGCCGAAGCCGGAGTGGTCAAGGAGCTTCCGGTGAAGGAAGCGCTGGGAGAGGTTGTCAAGGACGGAGTGGGAACCGGCTCGTACATCTATGATATGGGCGAGAATGTCATCGGCGTACCGCGGGTCACAATCCCGGAGGGCTATGCCGAAGAGGGCGACGAGATCATCTTCCGCTATGCGGAGATCCTTTATCCGGACCTTCCGGAGTATGAGGAAGGGGATCTGGTCGGAAGCATGATGGTCGAAAATCTCCGTGCAGCGCTCTGTACGGATTACTACATCGCCACAGCAGGCGAGCAGGTGTTTGAGCCGCATTTCACCTTCCACGGCTACCGTTACCTGGAGATCACAGGCCTGCAGAAAGAGCTTCCCGCGGAATGCATTCAGACGGAGGTCCTTTCTTCCGTGAAAGTGACGGCCCAGTATGACAGCTCCAACGAGCTTGCAAACCGGCTGTTCCAGAATGTCCTGAATTCCCAGACCAGCAATTTCCTCTCTCTGCCGACAGACTGTCCGCAGAGAAATGAACGCCTGGGCTGGACCGGTGACGCGCAGGTCTTCTCCATGGCCGCGTCGTATAACGCCGATGTCTACAATTTCTATCGCAACTGGCTGGATTCTGTCCGTGCCTGCCAGCGCGGGGACGGTTCTCTGGAGGTTTACAATCCGACCGCGGCACCGGTTATGGAAGCGCTTCTGGGCTTTGGCTTCGCGGGCATTTCCTGGGACGCCGCCCTGATCGCGATCCCCTACAACATGTACAGGCAGTACGGCAATCCGATTATTATCGAAGACAACATCGAAGCGATTGATAAATACTTCAATTACCTGATGGCCAACCCTATGGATGAAAGCTATCCCAATCTGACCAGCCAGACCGGAATTCTGGCAGACTGGCTGAGCATCGACGACACCGACGCGGCCATGATCAATAACGCCGTATACTGCTACCTCGCGGGTATCGCCAGCGAGATGGCCTCTGTGATCGGACGCGATGACCTGGCGGAGAAATACGCTGCCCTTCATGACAAAGTCAAAGCCGACTGGAACGCCTGCTATATCGACCCGGAGACCGGAAAGACAGCGGACGATACCGAGGCCTCCTACGCGACCCCGCTCCGCTACGGTGTGATCGCGGACGAGTATATCGAAAAGGCTGTGGAAAATTATGTGGAAACCGTGCGTGCCGCAGGCTACACCATTACCTCCGGCTTTTCCGGTACGCCAAACCTGGTTCCGGTTCTGACCGAATACGGCTACACTGAGGATGCCTACAAGCTGTTTGAACAGACAGAGTACGCCTCCTGGCTCTATCCGGTCGTCAACGGCGCAACCTCCGTGTGGGAGCGCTGGAATTCCTATACCCTCGAAGGCGGATTCAACGGCAACAACTCCATGAACTCCTTCAACCACTTCTCCCTGGGCGCGATCTCCGAGTGGATGACCTCATACCAGCTGGGCATCCGGACGGATCTGGCAGGCTATAGGGACTTTGTCCTTGCCCCGGTTGTGGGCGGAAGCTTTACCTACGCGAACGGGACCTTTGAGTCGGCTTACGGAACCATCTACAGCGGCTGGACCGCGGAAGACGGAAGGATCACATCGTATGACGCAAGGGTTCCCGCCAACACAAGCGCCACCCTCTACCTGCCGATCACGGAGGAACAGGCACAGGCCCTTACCCTTCCCGAGGGAGCCGCTTATGAGGGACAGGCACAGCGAAACAGCTCGGATCATGCTGTTCTGAGCCTGAAGGCCGGATCCTACCATTTTGACTTCTGAACCATAATGGGTACAGTATGATCACTGCCTGATTTCCTGTGCGGCCGGACGGGACAGTCTCCGGCCTGGCTGCGCATGACAGATACCATTTGTCGCTGACGATAAAAAAGCCCGGCCCCGGACAACATGTGTCCGGGGCCGGGCTTTTTCTGTGCAAAGAGGAAAGAGCAGTGTATCAGGAAAAGCAGGCCTATTTCATGGTGATAGCTAGCATGGTCAGGTCGTCAAAGGGTTCGGCATCTCCGACAAAATCGTTGACAGAGTTTCTGACTGCCGTCAGCAGCTCAAAGGGTCCGCAGGACTGATACCGGTTCATGGTTTCGATCAGGCGCTTTGTGCCAAAGAGCTCATCCTTCTCGTTGGCCGCTTCGGGAACCCCGTCTGTATACAGGAAAAGAAGGTCGCCCCGATTCAGCTGGATTTCGTAGTCCTTGTAGGGCATGCCTTCATAACCGCCTAGTACAAATCCATGTTTGTCCTTGAGCAGTCTGAAACCCTGGCTGCCTTTCCTGATGATGGGATATTCGTGGCCGGCATTGGCTGCAATGAGCCGACCTGTGGGGATATCCAGGATGCCGACCCATGCCGTGACAAACATTTCCTGTTCATTATTCTGGCAGATCGCGGTATTGGTCTGTTCAAGAACCTTAGCCGGAGAGCTGCCCATCATAGCGAAATTATTGATCAGGATTTTGGCCATCATCATGAAGAGGGCAGCAGGCACGCCCTTACCGGAAACATCCGCCACCACCATGCCAAGATGGTCCCGATCGATGAGGAAAAAATCATAGAAGTCGCCGCCGACCTCTTTGGCAGGATTCATGGTGGCATAAATGTCGAATTCGTTGCGATCCGGAAATGCCGGGTAGATATAGGGCATCATGTCGGCCTGGATCTTCCGGGCAAGATCCAGCTCTGTACTGATCCTTTCCTTTTCCCGGGTGATCGCGGTGATATCCGTTATGTATTGCTGGATCTTGTGAAACAGGTCGTCGAAGGATTCAGCCAGTACCTCGATCTCGTCATTGGTTCTGTAGCAGGGCTTCATCTCGAAGGGGCGGCCGGTCTTTCCGCTTTCGACGATGTTTCGTGTCATCTCCTCTATAGGCCGGACGATCCTGCCCGCCCCAAAATGTGCTGCCAGGGTGCCGATCACCATAATGACTGCAATCATCAGAAAAATCGTCAGGCGGACACGGGAGGTGCCCTGATAAAAAACAGCGCTGGCATCTGCATTGATGGAGGCAAACCTGGCCTGCAGGAGCCGTTCCGGCTCTTCTGTAACTGCCCTTTCAACCAGCTTTATGACAGCCCAGCCCATGGTTTTCATCGGTGCGCCGGCCATATAGAAGCGGCGGTGATTGATGGTAATGTCGGTCAGTCTTGTCCTGGCTTCAAGGGCTTTATCGATGAAGGCGGCCAGCTCTTTATTGTCGCTCAGCCTCAGATCCGGAGCTTCATCTGCCGTAGCCACAGCAAAAATCGGATTATCGTCCGGGGCCAGGATGACCTGGCCATGGTCGTTGATGACAAAGGAATAACCGCTGCGTTCGTTGGAGGTATGGACGAAATTGTTGATGCTGTCGAGGTTGATGTCAGCGCCTACCACCGCGACAATCTCCCCTTGATAGAAAACAGGCGCGGAGCAGGTGATCCCGATTTCCCCGCTGAAGGCATCCTTTTCTATCCCGGTAAAAAACAGCCCCCTGGTCTCGACCGCGCCTTTGTACCATGGCCGGTCCCGTACAGGATAAGGGATCTGTCTGCCGTTTTCATCGAACCTGTTCGCCAGGTGTGCATCCACGCTGAGATGTGTTCCGTCCGCAAGTCCGACATAGCAGCTGGCAATCTTGGTGGAATTGCGGTCCAAAGCCAGCAGCAGTTCTCCCATATGGGCGACAATTCCCAGGTATTCGGATTTGGTATAGTCGACTCCCTCTTCAAACAAAACATGGACGGTGGGCGTTCCGTCCAGGGAAGGATCGGGGGGGTTGACTGTGCCCGGTTCTATGAGATCCTGGTTTTCAAACAGCCCCTGCGCCATTGTCTGCATGATGCAGATGTCATTGATGACTTCCGAAAAATCATTGTCGGCCATTTCCGCCTGTAAGGCTGTGGTGTTGACCAGGGAATTTTCCAGCTGCTGATGCATGGATCTCTCTGATGTCTGGGAAATGGATTCCTGCTGGTCTTTTCTGGCCTTTTCCACGACCTGAACCAGCATTTTGTTATGATAGACAGAGATTCCTGCAAACGAGGCAATCACCAGCAACAGCATGACCAGTATAAGATGCCAGGTCTTGTGCTGCAGACCTCCTACCGTAAATCCCAGTATTTTTTTCATCCCGGTTTCCTCCCAACCCAGCCAGCATCATAGTTCGGTAAATCCGTTCATATATCATAAGATTTTACGTCACTACCCTGATACTGTCAAGACGCTTGCGCGGGATCGGAAAAATGAAGGGATACTCGCTTCCCTTTCCCAACTATGCCAACGACATTTGCAAAACGGCGTAAGGGGGGGGAAAGCCTACGCTTCCGGCTCGAATATTCTTGTTATCCCACTATAGATATATTATAATTGTCAAAATGGGTTAGCTGTGGTGAGATACATGATGGAACAGTGACAAAAAGGAAAGCTTTGCAATGACAAAGGGATTTAGGAAAGGAGACGGCTATGAAAGTGAAAGGGAAGCTGACGACATTACTGGTGGTCTTTTTCATGCTGTTTAACGTGTTTTCCTCTGAAGCCTGGGCGGTTGACAGCGGCGGCTGCCAGATGAGCCCGGACGGCATGCATAGCTGGCAGGTGAGGGAGAGCAGGCCATCCTGCACGGAATACGGGCTGGTCACATATGTATGTTCTGCCTGCGGTCTTATGATGGAGGAGGATCTGCCTCCGGCCGGGCATAGCTGGAGCGGATGGGAGTACACAAGCTGGCCGAACTGTGTGAATGAGGGCATCCAGACCCGTACCTGTCTGGTCTGCGGGGAGAGTCAAAGCCAGTCGGTCCCGGCAACGGGGCAGCACAGCTGGAGTGAGTGGGAGTATATCACCTGGCCTAGCTGTGTGAACGAAGGCTCTCAGGCTCATACCTGCCTTGTCTGCGGAGTGAGGGAAACCCGGCCGGTTGCCGCGACAGGGCAGCACAGCTGGGGCGAATGGATCGTAGCAAGGGAAGCGACATGTGTGGAAAGCGGCCTGCAGTCTCATACCTGTACGGTCTGCGGAACGAGGGAGGACCAGGAGATTCCCCCTACGGGAGAGCATGTCTGGGGAGCCTGGACCGTCACAAGGGCAGCCAGCTGTGCTGCGGAAGGGACCGAGACCAGCACCTGCCAGGTGTGCGGTAACGTACAGACACGGGCGATACCGATGCAAGCCCATTCATTTGGAGATTGGAGAACGGTAACAGAAGCCAGCTGTACACAGCCAGGGCTGCGAAGCCGCACCTGTACAGTCTGTGGAAATGAGGAGCAGGAGGTCCTGGAGATGCTCCCTCATCGCTTTGGCGAGTGGGTCATTTCGATTGCTGCGACGGATCATTCCTCCGGTGAGCGTCACCGTGTCTGCTCGGTTTGCGGGCTTGAGGAGAAGCAAGGCTATGATCCGGATGGGACGCTGCGCCGAGGAGACCAGGGAGAAGCGGTCCAGGAGATGCAGCAGCTTCTGATCGACCAGGGTTATTTAAGCGAAGGAGGCGCGGATGGTGCTTTCGGTCCGGGAACCGAGGCAGCCGTGAATCAATATCAGCTGGATCATGGCCTGGAGGCAGGCGGCATTGGCTGGCCGCAGACGATAAATCATCTGCGCCATGAATTCGGGGAATGGAAGGTGATTCAGGAGATGACACCTTTCTCAGCCGGGCTGCGGGAGCGTTCCTGCGTGAAATGCGGGTATACCCAGTCAGAAGAGGTGTATCCGGAGGGAACCCTCAGACCAGGCGACAAGGGGGATCAGGTCCAGAGGCTGCAGGAGGGCCTGAACGGAGCCGGCCATGACTGTGGGACTGCGGACGGAGACTTCGGCGGAAGAACCGAGGCTGCGGTCACGGAAATGCAGAGAGAGCATGGTATGAAGGAGGACGGAATTGCGTGGCCCGGTCTGCAGGCTCTGCTGTTCGGGGAGGAGCCCGCAAGCCCCGGCCAGGACGAGGATGTGTCCTCGGAAGAGAAGCCTGCCGATCCCGGTCAGGAGGAGTCGGCCGAACCCGGCCAGGAAGTAAAGGGAGCTCCGAAAGAGGAATCCGTCAGCCCCAATGAGCCGGAAGGAGAGCTTCCGGATGCTGCCGGAAAGGGCGGCGGGGGGAATCTGGTTCTTCTGGCTGAGGATATACCGGCGAAGCCCTATCAAGAGGGGGAAGAGATTGCGGTATCCGCCTTGCTCAGGAACGCTTCCGACAAGGAACTGAATCTGAAGGAAATCAAGTGCAGCGAGAGTGATGCTTATGGGGATGAAGGCTGGATGCATGCGCCCTTGGCGGCAGGCTCCGACAATGCCTTCACCTATCAGATCCGCGTTCAGTCTGATGAAGTTTCCTCCGGGTGGGGGCATCGCTATCTGACGGCCGAGGCGGAAGATCCTTCCACCGGCGAAACGATAACCGCGAATGTGCTGCTGGTGTTTGCTGTCCAGAAGGAAGAGCCTTCCCTCTTTATTGCTGCCCAGGATTCCACGGGGCTGGTCGTCAACGAGGGAGAAGCCCGGCCGCTGTCCATCTATGTTTTCAATAACGGAAACACGGACCTGGCACTGGATCAGTTTTTGGCAAGCGGCTGTTCAGGGGCTGTGATGACCGGGGATTATCATGATATCCCGGCGGAATATTTCACGGATTTCCCGGCCGGTGCTTCCTTTGTCTTTACCGACTACATTGTCCTGGGAAAGGATGATGTGGATTATGCGGAAAAGAACAGCGGCTTTTTTGACCGTATGTTTGAGATCTCCGCCATAGATAAGGAGTCCGGAAAAACACTTTGGGAAAAGGATCATATCGTGGCGGCGATCGGAACCGGGAAAAGCTCTGCGGAGGAAGGCCCGTCTGTTCTTCTGACGGCAGAGGATACCGCCGGCCTTACCGGAAAGATTGGGGAGACGGTTTCGGTTCAGATGACAGTGACCAATAACGGTTCAAAGGATCTGGTGTTTCCTGCCGAACCGGTCAAAACCAAGGATAAATATGGCAAGGAGACAAATGAAGGGTATGTTTTTCCACCGGAAGCCTACGGTGTGCTTTTGCCGGGAAAATCCTTCACGTATGAGCAGCTGGTTCAGATTACCAAAGAAGATCTGAAAGAGAAAGAAGCGCAGAGAACGGTTATGGTGAAGGCCATAGAAATGGAAACAGGCGAAGCGCTTTCTGCAGATGCAACAGTTTCGATCACCGCCCTGGAGGGAGATTTCTATGATCTGACGCTGATTATGACGCAGACAGCACCGGTAGGCAAATCGGTCGGGCCGGCTGATGCGTCCGGGCAGCTGGGAAGTATCGAGTATTCCGGCAGTATTATGAATACCGGGAATCTGACAACAGATATTTACGGCGTATACCTCTACCTTTATCCCGACACAGAAGCCTCTGTAGTCGCTCTGGACTTTGGTTCGGCCGTCACGCTCGAACCCAGCGAAGCCTATCCCTTCAGCCTGAGCCTGGCTGTGGAGGAGGGGAATATTTCCCCCTCATTGCCAGGGGTGATCGATGCCGATTTTGTGACGGCCGGCTTTGTGTCAGGAAGCAAGGAGTGGGCATGCTTTTCCAAAACGGTGTCCTTCCACTATGAGGTGGCAGAGAAGGAAGAGGAATACAGCTGGAAGCCGCCCGCTGATGCCTTGTCTCCTCTTACGCTGACCAAGGAGGTCTCCGGCAAACCGGATCACACCGACGGTTACCGCAAAAACGAAGCGGTTCATTATGTCATCCGGGTGGGCAATCCCAACGATGTTCCCTGGTACAACATCGGTGTGTATGATCATATCAACGGTTCGCTTTTGGGGGTGGAGATCATTTCAGGCCTGAACCTCGGTCCGCATGAGACGAGGGAATTTCCCTTTACCTATTATGTCGCCCAGGAGGATGTGGACAGAGGGTATATTGAAAATTATGCCAGAGTCTGGCCGGGCAGTGAGGATGCTGCCTATCCGGATGTCTTGTCGGATCCGGTGAAGGTGACCGTCTCCGCGGAAGAAAAACCAGGAACCATTATTTCTACGAAAACGGTCGTCCATCCGCCTGCCAATAAGGTCTTCTTTACAGAGAATGAGATCATACTTTTCCGCATTTATGTGAAGAATGTATCAGACGAGGATTTTACCAATGTAGAGATATATGATCCCCTGATGGACAGCTCCTCCAAGCTGGTTGGGACGATTCCCCTGCTGGCTGCACATCATTCCACCTATGTGGAGTTTCCCTACAAGGTGACCGGCCCGAATGTGAGCAGTAAAAGCGTCACAAATGTGGCAACCATATGGTGGAATTACGCCAACGGAGATCCCGGAACCTGTTTCTCCAATCCTGTCACCGTACCCACGGGAAAAGAGGGAACCAGGGAGGGGGTATCGATCTGGAAAGAGGAGACCAGCAGTCCTGCGAACGGAAAATTTTATCGTGAAGGGGAGAAGATCTCCTATGCCATCCATGTGAAAAATATCTCAGATACGGTGATAAATGACATTATCGTTCATGACACACTGAAGGTTGAGGGCGGGGATGAAGTGGGAAGCGAGATGAATCTGTATCCGACCAGCTCTCGTGACTATCATTTTGATTATATTGTCACCAAAGCCGATGTGGCGGCGGGAAAGGTCATCAACACAGCCTATGCCGACTGGAGGCTGGCGGATGGGATCTCCCACCTGACCTATTCGAACGAAGTGATCAGCCCCACAGGAGCATACCAACCGGTTACGCTGCTGCCGCCCGTGGTGCCGCCGGTGAAGCGGACACCTTCGGTAGTCCGGCTGGCAACGCCGACACCGGTTCCGGAAAGCAAGAGTTATGATTCCTGCAGACCCATTCTCACAGGAAAGGGGGAAGGCGTGCGGGAATATAAACTGGAGTATTGCCAGCGGCATGGCAGAACCGCAAAGAAGGCAAACCATATCCTCACGGTGGTGTCCAACCGGCAGTATCCGAATCATAGGGAAAAAGACGCTGCCATGCTGGCTGCCTGTAAAAATGTGATTGACCTTTGGACCCAGGATCTGAATGAGGAATACGACAAATGGGTGGCGCAGGCAGCCCAGGCAGAAAAGCCTATCATTACCGAGGAACGTGACCTCTTCTTTACCTGGCTGACCCGCTATCAGGAATTACTGGAAGTCACATATGCTGATCATCCGCTCTGGCCTGCCGAGAAGGTGGCTGAGGCAATCAGGGACAGATGCCTGATGCTTTGCTATGAAACCCACACGGCTCCGGGAGCCAGGTGCGACAGCCTTGTAACCGGGAGCTTCGCGGAGCTGAAGGCAGAGCCCTCGTTACAGGATTGTCTGCTGACGCGGGAAGAAAGGGATGAAGCGGTATATATTCAGGAAATTGTGTGCGGCAGCCATCGGTCCTGCGACGATTCCGTGGATGCATTGCTTGAGAAGGCGAGCTCGAAGGAGAACCTTGCCGAGACCTGGGAGAAGGCAAAAGAACTGTATCTGGCAGAATTGGATACGCTTACCAATGAGCGCTATCTTGCTCAGGACGAAGAGGGAAGAAAGTCGGTCGCGGCCGAACGGTCAGCCTTCGGGAGCTGGCTGGCCAGACGGGAGACTGTTCTGAAGCTGTTGTATCCCGGGATGCCGGAGATCGTGAATGAGGGTATGGCACAGGAGATCTGGGGGCATCTGCTGGAACAGTGCGGGCAGTGAAAAGAAGAGCCGGACAGTCCGGAAAAATTGACAAAACCTGCCGATTGTGCTATTAGTAAATGCTATTGGATTGACATCAATTATGATTCGGCGGCCTGTGGACCTGGCAAGAGTGCCGCAAGCCGCTGAACCGCGGCATGAGCCGCTAATATCGAACAGCCAAGGAGAGTAAAAATATGAAAGACAGAATCGATGGCATCTGGGAAGAAGTGAGGAAAAAAATTTCTGAAGCTGCCAGCGAAAGTGAACTGCAGAATGTAAAGACCGGCTTTGTCGGCAAGCAGGGGGCTTTAAGTCTTCTGATGAAGGAGCTTCCCAAGGTGGACGCTTCTATGCGCCCGGAGATGGGACAATTGTTAAACCAGGTCAAGAACCAGGTGACGGTGCTGATCGATGAAAAGAGGACAGCCCTGAAGCTGAAGGCTTCGGAGGTTCCGGCGGACTTTGACGTGACTGTCCCTGGGATCATGCCGTCTTCAGGGGGACTGCATCCCATCACCCAGATGTGCTACGATCTGAATGACGCTTTTCGCTCCATGGGCTTTGAGGTATATCAGGAGGACGATATCACAAGCGAACTGTACGCCTTCGATAAACTGAATTTCCCGGCCAATCATCCTGCCCGTGAAAGCATGGACACCTATTGGATTGAGGGGCATGATAAAGGCGCGGCGAATGAAAAGCTGTGTCTGCGTCCTCATCTGACAGGCGGCAGTGTCCGTTATATGCAGACCCACAAGCCACCCTACCGCTTTATCTATCCGGGACGGGTCTACCGGAATGAGACCACAGACGCCCACCATGAAAGAGCCTTCTTTCAGTATGAAGCCTTAATTGTGGATAAAGATATCACCTTTACCTCCGGTAAGGTACTTATTCAGACCATCCTCAGCAAGGTATTCGGCAAACATGTCCCTGTCAGGATGCGTTCCGGCTTCTTCCCCTTTGTAGAGCCGGGCTTCGAAATTGATATGGAATGCCAGGTCTGCGGCGGCAAGGGCTGCAGTGTCTGCAAGCATGTCGGATGGATCGAGGTTATGCCCGGCGGCTCGCCGCATCCCAATGTCCTTCGCGCGGCGGGGCTGGATCCGGATGAGTATACCGGCTTTTATGTCAATATTGGTCTGGACCGCCTGGTTATGATGCGCTATGGTGTGGATGACGTCAGACTGTTCCACAGCGCGGATTTAAGATTCCTGAAGCAGTTCAGATAGGGAGGGGAAAATGAAATTATCATTATCATGGATTAAGGACTATGTGAATCTTCCCGAGGATACAGACCTGAAGCAGCTGGCCTACGACCTCACCATGGATACGGTTGAGGTCGAGGATGTAGAGTTCATGGCCCGGCGCTTTGACAATATGGTCGTCGGCGTCATCGAGGCCGTCGAAGCGCATCCCAATGCCGACAAGCTTCGCGTCTGTAAGGTGAATATCGGGGACGGTGAGGTCAGGGAAATCGTATGCGGCGGCATCAACCTGAAGGAAGGCATGCGTGTCGCTGTCGCCTGCCCGGGCGCGGTTGTGCGCTGGCATGGGGAAGGAGAGCCGGTGGTGATCAAAAACTCCAAGCTGCGCGGGGTCGCCTCCTACGGTATGATCTGCGCATCCGGCGAGATCGGACTTGGCGATCTTTTCCCGGCGACACAGGAGGCCGAGATCCTGGACCTGTCCGCTTTTGAAGTGCCCGCAGGGACTTCTCTTGCCGCTGCCCTGGATCTGGACGATGTGATCCTGGAAATCGATAACAAGTCTATGACAAACAGGCCTGATCTGTGGGGGCACTACGGGATTGCCCGTGAGATCGCGGCATTATACAATCTGCCGCTTGCGCCGATCAAACCCTTTGAGACGGACGTTCCGTCTGATTTTCATGTGGAAATTGAGGATCCGGAAAGATGCCCGCGGTATATCGGCCTTGAAATGAGCGGCCTTTCGGTAAAGCCGGCTCCCTACCGGATGCAGAACCGGATCTGGAAGGTGGGCATGCGTCCCATCAACGCCCTGGTGGATATCACAAACTACGTTATGCTGGCGACGGGCAACCCGACGCATGCCTTTGACGCGGACATGATCCAGGGTCACATCGTGGTAAGACGTGCGGCAGAGGGGGAGAAGCTTCAGCTGCTGAATGCAAAGGAGCTGGAGCTTTCGGAAGACGATCTGGTGATCACGGATGCGGCAGGGCCGGTTGCCCTGGCCGGTGTGATGGGCGGCGCAAAGGATTCCATTCTTCCGCAGACAGAGCGCGTAATCCTGGAGGTGGCGAATTTTGAGTCGACCGGGATCAGAAGAACGGCGCTGCGCTATGACAACCGTACGGAAGCCTCCTCCAGATATGAAAAAGCCATCGATCCGGAAAGGTGTGACCAGGCCCTGGCGCTGAGCATGCAGTATTTCCAGGAGATCTATCCGGAGCTGAAGGTGACCGGTTTCTGTGATAAATACGTTAACAGGCTGAAAAGAGCAGAGATTGATGTTGACCTGATCTGGCTGGAAAAGAGACTGGGCAAGCACCTTACCGATGACCAGATCAAGGGGAAGCTCCAGATGCTGGGCTTTGAGGTTCAGATCGAAGGAACCAACATGCATGTCGTGGTTCCGACCTGGAGATCCACCGGCGATGTCTCCATCAAGGACGATATGATGGAAGAGGTCGCCAGAATGTATGGCTATGACAATTTTGAGGCGACTCCCTTCAAGACGACCTTCGATGGAGCCATCAACCAGAAGGACATCGATCTGGTCAGAAATATCAAGGAATTCCTGGCGGTTCGCTGCGGGATGCAGGAGGTATATACCTACCCCTGGATGAATGACACCTACGTAAATGCCGTTCTCCAGAGTACAGAGGGTGTACTGAGGCTGTCAACGCCGCCCGCTCCCAACCTCAGCTATATCCGTTCCTCCCTGCTTCCCAATCTCTGTGAGGCAGTGGCCAGGAATGAAAGATATTTTGACGAGTTTTCCATTTTCGAGGAGGCTCAGGTTTTTAAAGACGGGAATTACACATCGCCCTATGATGAATCGGAATGGCTTCCGGAACAGAAACGCTTTATTTCCGCGGCTTTTGCCAGCAATTCCAAGACGGTCAATCTGCTTTTCCGTGAAGCCAAGGGCGTTCTGGAGAATATGCCCCGCTACACGCATATGGAAGCCTTCCGCTTTGAAAAGAGGGAAAAACCGGTATGGGCTGACAATACCGTGTGGCTGAATGTCCTGCTGGGCGATGAGATCATCGGCTGCCTGGGCCTGCTGGCCAAGAAGGTTTCCATGGATTGTGGAATCAAGAACCTTTCGACCATGCTGTTTGAACTGGATTCCACGAAATTCAGGCCTTTCATTTCCAGAACAAACCGCTTTACGCATCTGGCAGAGTATCCGGAGACGGATTATGATATTTCCATGCTCTTTGATGTCAATGTGACATGGGACGAAATATATGATGCCATCCTTGGCGAAAAGAAGGCATCGGCTCTGCTGAAATCCGCCGCTTTTATTGATGAATACAGAGGCAGGCAGGTACCGCCGGGAAAGAAATCCGTGACGATCCGGCTGACCATAGGCTCTGATGAGAAGACGCTGACCTCGGTGGATATTGAGAAAGCCGCCGCCCAGGTCATGGTTAAATTAGGCAAAAAGACCGGGGGAGCATTGAGAACACAGTAAGGGAGTTTATTACAAGGGGGGTATATCATTTTGAAGAGGTTAATCGGTATGATGGTGGCAGCAGCTTTGGTGCTGCCGGTGACGGTACTCGGTTCTGAGGCGGAGTTGTTAGACGAAGCCTGGATGGACTATGAACAGGCAGAGGAAACACAGGACTGGGAAGAGCCGGAACAGGCATACGAGGGCCAGGATTGGGAAGGTACCGGCCTTGACTATATGGTGCTGGTAAACAAGCTGAATCCTCTCCCGGACGGCTGGGAGGATACGATTGAGACGGTGAGCGTGGCCAATGCCGAGGGTTATGACGTGGAGGTCGAGGCAGAAACCTACGCTGCCTTTATGGCCCTGAAGGCGGACCTTGAGTCAGAGGAGGGCATCATTCTGGGAGTGAGCTCTGCCTACCGCAGTACGGAACAGCAGCAGGAAATTATGAACAGCTATGTCGAGGAGTACGGAGCGGAGGAGGCGAAAATGCTGGCGGCTGAGCCTGGCTACTCCGAACATCAGACCGGCCTGGCGCTGGACATTTACTATATTCTGGCAGATGGATCCGAGGGCGACAGCGAGGATGCGGAAGCGTCTTCACCGGTCTGGGAAAGAATCCATGCCAGGCTGGCGGATTATGGCTTTATTCTGCGCTATCCGGAGGGGAAGGAGTATATTACCGGCTATGCCTATGAGCCCTGGCATATCCGCTATCTGGATGACATTTGGGCAGCCGAGGAGATCATGGCTGACGACATCACTTTGGAGGAGTATCTCGGCGCTGAGTTTGCCGGGGATGCTGTCGAAGAGGATGGTTCAAAAGCGGACGCGGAGGATGAGGCTGACGCTGTCAAGGCTGCAGACGCAGAGGATGAGGCTGACGCTGCCAGGGCTTCGGACGCAGAGGAGGCTGATGCCGTCAATGCTGCGGACGCAGTGGATGAGACGGATGCAGTCAAAGCCGAGGATGCCCTGGAGCAGGTTGAGCCGTAGGAAGGACTTTGCCGTCATCCTTTCTGAGCTTGTGATGAAGGGATTGAAACAGCTCTGCTTTTTATGGAAAGCAGGGCTGTTTTTTCGGCAATCAGCCTGAGAAAGGCAGTAACCCTGTCATCCGAAGACGGTTTGTCGGATCGGAGCTTGCGTTTTGGTGAGGAAAAGTTTTATGCAGGTGTATGATAACAAAGTGTTTTACAGGAAGCTCTTACAGATTTCCCTGCCGATCGCCTTTCAGAGTCTGATGCTGGCTCTGGTTGCCGCGGCGGACGCCCTGATGCTGGGCCAGGTGGCGCAGGTGGAAATGACGGCGGTTTCCCTGGCAACCCAGGTACAATTTGTCCAGAATATGTTTATTGCTTCCATCACAGCGGCAGGCTCCATTCTGGGGGCGCAGTACTGGGGGAAGCAGGACAAGGAGACCTTGAGGAAGATCTTTACCATTATTCTTCGCACGGTGGGCGCCGTTTCTCTGCTGTTCTTTGCGGCGTGTGAGTTTGCGCCTCAGGGGCTGATGCGGATTTTTGCCCATGACCCTGCCCTGATTGAGATAGGGAGCGCCTATCTGCGGATTGCCGGATGGTCCTATCTGATTACCGGTATATCCCAATGCTATCTGACGATGATGAAGGTGACGGAGCATGTCACGCCCTGCGCCTGGATCAGCTCCGGCGCGGTGGTCCTGAATATCCTGCTGAACAGTGTTTTTATTTTCGGACTTCTTGGGGCTCCCAGGATGGAGGCCAGAGGAGCTGCTCTTGCGACGACGATGGCCCGTGTGATCGAGCTGGGTCTGTGTCTGGGAATAGCCGGAAAGGGGCGTTATATCCAGCCGGCCTGGAAGGATTTTTTCAGAAGAGACAGGGAGCTGTCCCGGGATTTCACGAGGCAATGCATTCCCCTGATGGGCGGCAGCCTGTTCTGGGGAGTGGGATTTACCAGCTATACAGCGATCATGGGGCATCTTGGGGCGGATGCGGCGGCAGCGAATTCTGTTGCCGCGGTGGTAAGGGATCTGATTTGCTGTGTCTGCAACGGTGTCGCCAGTGCAGCCGGAATTATGGTCGGCAATGAGCTGGGAGCGGGCAATCTGGAACGCGGCAGGGCATACGGCATCAAGCTGAAAAATCTGTCCTATGGGATCGGTTTTTCCTCGACAGCCCTGGTTCTGGCGATCACGCCGCTGATCGTACACCTGGTGATTCTTTCGGATGAGGCACAGCGTTATCTGACCGGGATGATGGTCATCATGGCTTTCTATATGATCGGACGCTGTGTCAACACCGTGACGATCAACGGCGTTCTGGACGGAGGCGGAGACACGCTGTTTGATATGTACAGCCTGGCCGTATGTATGTGGGGGATCGCAATCCCCCTGGCTCTGCTTGGCGCTTTTGTATTCCACTGGCCTGTCCTGCTGGTTTACGCCTGTACCTGTCTGGATGAGGTGGGCAAGATCCCCTGGGTCATGTACCGGTTCCGCAAGTACAGGTGGGTGAAAAACCTGACCAAATAGGCGGTTTGTGTCATTACGTTTGTTTGTATAACAGCCTGTCATTCTCCGATGGCAGGCTGTGTTTTTTGCGGTACTGCATGGGGGAGCAGTGCATGGTGCTGCGGAAGACCTTGCTGAAATTCGAGATGCTCTGAAAGCCGGACAGGTAGGCTACGTCGGTGATGGAAATATTTTCCTGCAGTAGCAGGGCCAGGGCGGGTGGTGGATCTGACGACAGATCTGGCGGATGGTAAATAAGACAGGCAGCAGGACCGGAAGCCGTGACGGAAAAGGCGCGGTTTGTGACCGGGAACTCAGAGACAAGCTTATGCATGCCTGGCAGGAGCTGCTGGGCCTGGCTGAGACTCCGAGGATCTGGTATATACCCGGGCCGGAGACGGCCCCGACTTATACGGACGGAAAGCTTGAGATTTACAGCCAGTGCAGAATTTCGGTGATCAACCTGGATAACCTGGTTCTTGAAGCAGTTGAGCCGGGACCTGAGCCGAGCCCATGGAAGACCTTTCTGGAAAAGCATGGCGAGGGGCTCATGCATCTGGCTTTCTTTGACCTGACACCGGGAGTGCAGCTGGAGCTGATTGAGCCGAATGAAGCGCCCTCCGTCTGGCGGGATCATCTGAATCAGTATGGCGAGGGGATTCATCACATAGCCTTCCAGATCAAAAGCGGTACCAGTGAAGAGGTAATCCGGCAGCTGGTTGAACAGTTTGATGCCGTCGTGGAGCAGCAGGGTACCTATGGCGATGGCAGCGGACAGTATATCTATCTTTCCCTGCACAAGCAGCTGGCCTGCCGGATCGAGCTGCTGGAAAGTTATAACTGAGACGGTGGAAGCGGGAATGCGAAAGAGCCTGTGACAGAACGGCTGACGGAAATGAAGTGACAAAGGCAGAAAAGGAACGGTTCTGTTGTTACAATCTGTGATCGTAGCAACAGAACCGTTCCATGTGTACAGATATTTTGCTGCCCTGCTGTTTTAATAGCAGGTTACGCCGCCGTCTACCGGGAGGGACACGCCGTTAATGAAGCTTGCCTCCTCGCTGGCCAGATACAGTACCGCATTGGCGACGTCCTCGGCCGTGGCCAATCGGCCAAGGGGAACCTCGCCCAGCCGTTCCGCCTTCCGCTGGGGATCCTTGAACAGGGTTTCCACCAGAGGGGTGTAAACCGTGCTGGGATGGATGGAGTTGCTTCTGATGCCATCCCTGGCATAGCGGGAGGCTATGGCCTTGGTCAGCATGGTTACCGCACCCTTGGAGGCGGTATAGGCCTCCGGAGTGTATTTGTGCCCGATCAGGCCGCAGACGGAGGAGGTGTTGATAAAGCATCCGCCGCCCTGCCTGCGCATGACGGGAATGGCGTATTTGCAGCCGAGAAATACGGATCCGGTATTGACCTTCATCATGGTGCACCATTCATCGATGGTCATTTCCTCCACAGGCTTGCGGATATTGATGCCGGCATTGTTGACCACCACGTCAACCCTGCCTGTTTTTTCCAGGGCAAAATCAATCGCAGCCTTCCAGTCGTCTTCGCTGGTAACGTCCATGGGGAAAAACCATGCCTTCAGACCCCTGGCGCTGATTTCATCTGCTGCTGCCTGGCCTTTTTGGGCATCCATATCCAGGATCAGCACCTGTGCACCGTTTTCCGCCAGCAAGGATGCCATAACACTGCCGAGACCGCCGCCGGCACCCGTGATCAATATGCTTTTACCTTTGACATTCATGTTTTCTGTCCTCCCTTTCTGTAAATCTGCTGCTGGCCGGAGCAGCTGCCGCCGGCAGCCAGCGTAAACGAGTCAAAAAGAAACATTTCACCGTTTACTAAAATTAAAGAAAATATAGCATACAGGATAGGATGATGCAATAGTCAAGGAACATAATAAATGAAAAGATGTACTTTCAAAGGAAGCATCATAGAGGAAAGGGGATATTTATCATGCGTTTAGGCACTTCGTCGCCATTGGATCATCATTCTCCGGAGGAATGGGCGGCTAACCAGATCAGGCTTGGCTGCAGGGCTGTTGTTTTTCCTGTTCAGAGCAATGAACCGGAGCAAAGGATTATTGCCTATAAGGAGGCTGCCGACCAGGCGGGACTGACGATAGCCGAGGTGGGGATCTGGCGGAATGCTTTGTCTTTGGATTCTGAGGAGCGTAAGGCCAACAGAGACTATTGCGTGGAACAGCTTCGGATGGCGGATTACCTTCATGCCAGATGCGCCGTCAATGTTGCTGGTGCCTTCGGGCCTGTGTGGGACGGGGGATACAGAGAGAATTTCACGCTGGAAGCCTGGCGGCAGACCGTGGCAATGATCCAGGAGATTATTGACAGGGCAAATGTTAAGAATACATTTTTTACCATGGAACCCATGCCGTAGATGATACCGACCAGCCCTTCCGAATACGCAAAGCTCATTGAGGCAGTGGACAGGGAAGCCTTTGGGGTTCACATGGATGTGATCAACATGATCAACTCGGCCGACAGGTATTTTCACCCGGAAGAATTCATCGATGCGTGTGCCGATATACTGGGCGGCAGGATCAGAAGCTGCCATATCAAGGATGTCCATCTGGACAGCCGTTATACCATAAGGCTGGAGGAATGCGGACCTGGAGATGGGGAATTTCCGCTCAGATATTATGCGACCAGGATGAATGAGATTGATCCGGATATGCCTGTCATCCTTGAGCATCTTCATACGGATGAAGAATATATCAGATATATGGATTATCTGAAAAAAGAGCTCGATGGATTGTATTAACATGCCTGAAGGCTTTAAAGGGGTATGGGATTGGAGCCTTACCAGGAATCTCTCTTTGAATTATCAAAGAAAGTATTGTATATTATAGTAAACGGTTAAAATGCTTGCATTTGGATTCGTTTACTGTAGATGCGCACAAAAGCAATCTGACTGGAGGGAAAAGTGATGGCAAAGGTACTGATACTGAATGGCAGTCCGAAGGAGAAGGGCTGTACAGCGACTGCGCTGCAGGAGATGATCAAGGTCTTTGAGGCAGAGGGAGTCGGGACAGAGGTAATCCATGTGGGCAACAAGGCCATCCGCGGCTGCATTTCCTGCGGATCCTGCAGCAGGACAGGCAAATGTGTGATGGATGACCTGGTGAATGAGACAGCGGAGAAATTTAAGGAGGCGGATGGCCTGGTTGTAGGCAGTCCGGTATACTATGGGTCTCCCAATGGGACAATCCTCTCTTTTCTGGACAGACTGTTTTACAGCACTTCCTTTTCCAAGCAGATGAAGGTTGGCGCTGCGGTGGTGAGCTGCAGGCGGGGCGGCAATACGGCAAGCTTTGATGTGTTGAATAAATATTTTTCCATCAGTGGAATGCCGATCGCGACAAGCACCTATTGGAATCAGGTGCATGGCTTTACGGCGGCAGATGTGCTAAAGGATCTGGAGGGTTTGCAGACCATGCGGAACCTGGCGAGAAATATGGTTTTTATGATGCGGGCTATCGCGGACGCAAAGGCTGAATATGGGCTGCCTCAGCAGGAGAGTGGGGTTTTCACCAGCTTCCCGGATGGGAAATGAGAAGGCGGCAACGAAAAGTAATATGTGACAGGGCGAATGATAAGAAGTCAGCATAATGAAAAAAAGGTATAGTAGCTGATAGGATCAGAAGCTGCAAAGAGGCCTTCGACTTCGAAAAGTAATGAAGAAAGCGGAATGGATAAAGATGTGGTCCTTGAGTGGATCGGATATTGGGTTTTATGGATTACAGCAAATACGAGATTTATGATTTTAACAATATCAGCGCTTTCAATATGTCCACGGGATATAAGGAGAGAAGCTACCAGATGCATTGGCATTCCTACGGGGAGATCCTGCTCGTAGGGCCGGGCAGAATCAATATTTTCAAGGTCAATCAGGATACCTATAACCTTGTCGAGGGCGATTTCGTTCTGATCTGGCCGATGGAGATGCATGCGATCATTGACGCGGACAGGAAAGAGTCCATGGTTATCCAGTTCAGTAATGCCTTTGTGAATTCTATGTTTGGCCTGCAAAGGATCATGCACCTTTACCGGAACCTTCATGTGATCTGCATCAATTCCCACCCGGAGCTTGCGGCAAAGCTGAAGGAGCTGACGGACAGAATGAAGGAGATTTTTTACTCCGACCGGACAGACCGCGAGATCAGGTGCTGCATGCTTGTGATGGAGTTTATGCTGACACTGGATGAGTACAGGAGCGAGCTGGATGAGGAATTAAAGGCGGGCGAGCATTACGGCTATACCGATGATGTTGTGCGGCGTCTGATCATGGTGACCGACTATATCAAGAATAACCTGACTGCAGATGATCTGTCGCAGGCTGCGATGGCTAGAATGGCAGGAATCAGCAGGGATTATTTTTCCAGGATGTTCAAGAGCGTCACAGGTATGAATTACAGCAAGTGGCTGAACATGATACGTTTTGAGAAGGCATCAGAGCTGCTGACCCAGGAGGGAAGAACCCTGACTGAGGTGGCGATGCTTTCCGGATTCAAGAGTATTCCCAGCTTCAACCGGGTCTTTCGGGAGGAGAAGGGGATGGCACCGGGAGAATACAGAGCCCTGTTTATGCAGAAGTAGATGGGGCATGGATGATTGGCAGGCATCTCTGCCTGCTGGAACAACAAAAACGTCATATGAAGACGGTTTGACAGAACAGAACAAACATAAAGGGAGAACAGAATGGGAAAATCAAAAGTATATTTTACTGACTTCAGAACGAAAATCGACGTGCCGATTACGGAAAAGCTGAAAAAACTCTGCCGTCAGGCAGGCATTGACTCGATCGACATGGAGAAGAAGTTTGTCGCCATCAAGATGCACTTCGGGGAACTGGGCAATCTGGCCTTTCTGCGTCCGAATTATGCGCGTGCCGTGGCGGAACTGGTCAAGGATAACGGTGGAATGCCTTTCCTGACAGACTGTAATACTCTTTATCCTGGCAGCAGGAAAAATGCCCTGGAGCATCTGGATTGTGCCAATATCAACGGGTTCAATCCGATAAGTACCGGATGTCAGCTCATCATTGGAGACGGTCTGCGCGGTACGGATGACGTGGCTGTTCCTGTTCCGAACGGGGAATACTGCCAGGAAGCCTACATCGGTCATGCCATCATGGACGCGGATGTCTTTATCTCCCTTAACCATTTTAAGGGACATGAGGCTACGGGATTTGGCGGGGCGCTGAAGAACATCGGGATGGGCTGCGGCAGCCGGGCCGGCAAGATGCAGCAGCATAAGGACGGCAAGCCCAGTGTGGATGAGAGTAAGTGCGTCTGCTGTAAGAGATGCGCGAAGGAATGCGGCTCTGATGCGATCGCCTATGAAACGGGCAAGGCTGTGATTCATCAGGATATCTGCAAGGGCTGCGGACGTTGTATCGGCGCCTGTGCCTTTGATGCCATTGAGAATGACAACGAAAACGCCAACGAGGTGCTGGGCTGCAAGATCGCTGAGTATTCTGCGGCTGTCTGCCATGGCAGGCCCTGCTTCCACATTTCTATCGTGGTGGACATCTCTCCGAACTGTGACTGTCATGCAGAAAACGACGCGCCCATTCTGCCGGATGTGGGTATGTTTGCTTCCTTTGACCCGGTAGCGCTGGATCAGGCCTGCGTGGATGCCTGCCTGAAGTCCCAGCCTATGCCCAACAGCCAGCTTTCGGACAATCTGGCCAGACCGGACTGGCACCATCATCATGACCATTTCTTTGACAGCAACCCCAATGTGCGCTGGAAGGAAACTCTGGAGCACGCCGAGAAGATCGGGGTCGGCAGTCGGGACTATGAGCTGGTGATCATGAAATAAGAGTATCCTGTATGGGAAGAGCTTTTGATAACTGTGGCTCCCTGCCGATTCGGCAGGGATTTTTTTTATGGCAGGGGCGCCGAAAGGAAGGCTTTAGATAGCAAATCTCTGCGCATACGATAGGATTCCTTCAATAGGTTTATACTAACCAATTGACTTGAATGGTGAGAAGTGTTATTATTATTCCGTCAAGTAACTCTAAAACTTCAGAAATTTTAAAGAAGGGTTGGGGATTTGAAATGAAAAATGTCACCAGAAAAGATTTTTTGAAAGGCACTGCTGCTGGTCTGGGCGCCGTTGCGCTGGCAGCTTTGCCGGGTGGTGTGGCTCGTGCTGAAACTCCCGAGATTTCCTGGGATGAGGAATATGATGTCGTCGTGCTGGGCTATGGAGGGGCTGGCGCAAATGCCGCTGTAGCAGCCTACGAACAGGGAGCAAAGGTCTTGCTGGCTGAGAAAGCACCGGAAGGCGCTGAGGGCGGCAACACGGCTGTTTCCGGCCAGTTTGTTATGGCCACGGATGATGCTGACGGACTTTATGATTACCTGACCACATTGATGGGCAAATTCCAGAACTGGGATCCGGAGGCTGTCCGTGCATATTGTGAAGGCTGTGCAGAGAACTACAACTGGATGACGGGTCCGATGGGGGGAGATCCTGATATTATTTCTCCTACCGAGCATCCTTCAGCAGGCATGGAGGCGACCAATCCCGACTGGAAGCTGGCTGACGGCAGTGACGGAAGCCTGGAGGATCCCTATAAGATCGGGAGGACAGACTATTGGTATTACAACTGGGCAGAGTTTCCGGAAATCCCTTCCAGTATACACTGCCTGTGCCTGACTGCTACGGGCACCCGCTTTGACCGGGGCTACTACAACCTGTGCCAGGAGGCGGTGAAGGCTCGTCCTATCGATGTATGGTTCTCTGCTCCCGGCAAAAAGCTGATCACTGACGCAGAAGGCGCCGTGATTGGTGTCATCATCAACAAGGAAGGCACGGAACTCAAGATTAAAGCCAACGGCGGTGTCGTTCTCGCCTGCGGTGGCTTTGAACACAACCAGGAGATGATCGCCAGCTATCTGCAGATGCCTTATGTTCACCAGCAGGGCGGTCTCTACAACGATGGAGACGGGATCAAGATGGCTCTGGGCGCTGGTGCGGATCTGTGGCATATGTCCAATTCTGCCGGCTTCACCTGGACCCACAAGCGTCCCCATCTGGATACCGTAAGCCTGTTCGGCGGCCCGAATGCCAAGAGCGGCATCTATGTCGGCCTTGGCGGTGACCGTTTCATGGATGAGTCCGGCGCTACCCGCCATGGACGGATCTATATCGGCGGACGCTGGATCTCTACCCCCATGCCTCTGCCGGCTTACCTGGTACAGGATTCCGATCAGCTGGCTGCCGGAAATAAGCTGGTCGGTGCTTTCTCCGATGATTATGCCGATGAGATTGCCACCGGTGAAGTCCTGATGGGCGAGACTTTGGAGGACCTGGCTGAGGCCATCCGTCAGTCCGAAGGGGGGAAGGATGCTCCCGATTTCAGTACCGAACGCTTCGTTGCAACGGTCAATGCCTACAACAAGCGCTATGATGCCGGCGAAGATGCCGATTATGGCCGTCCCTTCGACACCATGGTACCCGTTAAGACAGGTCCCTTCTATGCCACCAAGATCGGTCCGACCTACTTTAATACCCAGGGCGGTCCCCGCAAGAATAAGTTTGGCCAGGTTATCAATACGGACGGCATGCCGATTGAGGGCTTGTTTGAGGCAGGCGAAATGGGCTCCATTTTCTGCGATATGTACAATGGCTCCGGCAACCTGGGCGAGACCATGGTCTTTGGCCGAATCTCCGGTACCAACGCTGCCAAACGGGCCAAGGGTGAGTTCAAGAGCGAAGAAGAGCCGGTCACAACCTTTGTCGGTGAGATCTATGCCGACGGTACGACCAGACCGGCCAGTGAGGTGGATGCAGCCGCTGAGGATGTCACCGGTACCTTCATCGATGGCGAGTATGAAGGCTCAGGCAACGGGATAAATGGGAAGATCGATGTCAAGGTTATCATCAAGGATGGCAAGATCGAGAATGTTGAAATTGTCAACCAGCAAGAGACAGAGGGCATCGGCGCCGTTGCGCTGCCGGAATATGTCAGCCAGACATTGGAAAAGCAGGGCCTGGATATCGATGTGATCACTGGCGCCACCGTTACCATGGATGGGTATAAAGAGGCCGTCAACGACGCTCTGTCCAAAGCTGTAGGCTGATGGTTTTTCCGCTCTGCCTGAAGAGAAACAGCAGCTGTGCAGGAGTGCATGACTGAACCCTTACGACAGGTATGAGGTCTGCTCCGGCAGACGATTATAAAGGGTATCAATAAAAATACGGCATAATCAGAGAGCTCTGGTTATGCCGTATTCTTTTTTATGGCAGGGGCGCCGAAAGGAAGATGTCACCTGACGGTGACCGGCGCCCCGCCTGGGGTAGAGAGTCGGCTGCGCCTCCCTCTACCCTATTGATAAAGTCGTTCCGGACGAAAAAGTGCAGGTGGTATGGGGAATTGGGAAAAAACTATAGGACAAACTTGACGGTGATATCTTCTGCGAGTTATGATATATAGAAATGAAAAGAGCCAATTTTTCCTTGTTGTTTGCTGCGCCGGATTTGCACGGCAGCATGCTGCATGATGAATACATGAGTCGTTGACGATATCATATAATAAACCGTCCTTGGATATTTCGGAAGAGAAGGGAGTGAGCAGGGTGAGCTGGTTGATACACGGGATGATTTATCTCGGAAGTGCATTGATGGTTTACAATATATATGGTTTCATCCATTTTGGCCGGCAATTTGGCAATCAGGGAAGCTGGGAGAAGGCAGACCGGATTTTAGCCATCACTGTCATCCTGCTGGTATTTTTTCTCCTCGGATATCTGACGATCGGTATTTTGGGCATACCGGATCTTATGACGGCAGGGATTCTCTTTGGCGGAAGTATATTCGTTTTTATCGTCTGTAAGCTTCTGGAAAAGATTGCCCGGCAAATCCAGGACAAAGAGCATATTCAGGCGGAATTAATCGCCTCAGAAGCAAGTAATCATGCAAAGAATACCTTTCTGGCCAGTGTCAGTCATGAGATGCGCACGCCGATGAACGTCATCATCGGCTTAAATGACATTTGCCTCAAAGACCCGACCCTGACTGTGGAAACCAGGGAGCATCTCAAAAAG
Source organism: Blautia sp. (assembly GCA_017515325.1). Lineage (GTDB taxonomy): Bacteria > Bacillota > Clostridia > Lachnospirales > Lachnospiraceae > Blautia_A. Next base: position 6,170 of record JAFWGA010000023.1, on the reverse strand, counting down.
GTTGGCGCGAGTGCCAGGCATCTGCTCAGCCTGATCAACAATATTCTTGTCATGAACAGCCTTGATATGGATTCGGCTGTCCAGCAGACATCCACCTTTTCCCTGGCGGATACTGTGGATCAGGTCAATGCCATTGTCAGCGTCAATTGTGAAGAGAAGGGTCTCACTTATCATTTTTCCGCACTGGATGACTTAAGAAAAAGCTACATCGGCGATGAACTGCAGCTTAAACAGATCCTGTTCAGCCTTCTGGATAATGCGGTGAAGTATACCAAGGCACCTGGAAACGTGGATTTCTCCATCGCATGTGAGGATTCTGACGGTGAGGGAAAGGACACCTTCCGCTTTACCGTGTCGGATACCGGCGTAGGGATCGACAAGGATTTCCTGCCAAGGGTATTTCAGGTTTTTTCCCAGGAGGATGCCAGTTCCACGACTCTTTATGGTGGGAGCGGATTAGGGCTGGCGGTCACTAAAAAAATCGTGGAGCAGCTGGGGGGAACCATCACAGCCAGCAGCGAAAAGAATGTCGGTTCTGTATTTACGATTCTTCTTCCCTTGCTGGCAGCGGAGGAAGAAGTAATTCCCTTATCCACTGACAGTATCTCTTTGGAGGGGAAACGGATACTGGTCGTGGAGGACCTTCCGGAAAACGCAGAGATCATCCAGGATCTTCTGGAATTGGAGGGGGTAATCACCGAGCATGCCGAAAACGGAAAGATCGCTCTTGATATGTTTCTGAGTTCTCCTCCCAAGTATTATGATGTGATTCTGATGGATCTGAGGATGCCTGTCATGGATGGCCTTACCGCTACCCGGGAAATCAGGGCTTCCCATCATCCGGACGCGAAAACGGTTCCGATCGCTGCTTTGACGGCAAACGCTTTTGAAAGTGATGTCAGGCAATCACTGAGTGCCGGAATGAATGTTCATCTGGCAAAGCCGGCCGATGCCGATCTGCTGTATTCTACATTAAAAACTTTGATCTGGCAGAACACTGTAGGTTAAAGGGATATCATCAGGAAGGAATAAAACATTTAGGCACTGTAATGAAATAACTTAGTCTTATCATTACAGGGCCTTCATGGGAAAGGAAAGGAAAATAAGGACATGACACTGCAAGAGTTATACCAGGCAATGGGGGGCGACTACAATCAGGCTTTACGGATTCTTCGTGTGGAGAAGCTAATCGACAAGCATATCCGGAAGCTTCCCAATAATAAAATTTTTCCGGCTTTTGCCGAAGCGGGAAAATCGATGGATTCTGTTGCCCTCTTTGAAAACGCGCATGCCATCAAGGGTGTGTGCAGCAACCTTGGGCTGGTTCAGATGGCGGAAATAGCATCGGATATCTCCGAGGAATTCCGTCCGGGAAACCCGCGCAAGATGACAGACGCTGAGGTTCAGGAAAAAGTAACCAGAATCAATGACATGTTCGAGAATGCTGTGAGAGAGATTCAAAATTATGAATAAACCTTTTGCCGACACGAGGGGGCAGGCTGCCACTCCTTATTTATCTGCCACCGGTGCATGGGCGCTTGCTTTTGGCTGCAGTGTGGGATGGGGAGCCTTTGTCATGCCCGGCACGACATTTCTGCCAATTGCAGGTCCCATAGGAACCGCGCTGGGAATTGGGCTGGGTGCGTTGGTCATGCTGATTCTCGCCTATAATTATCACTTCCTGATCAACCAGTTTCCCGACAATGGCGGCACCTATTCCTATACCAAGAAGTGCTTTGGCTACGATCATGGTTTTCTCAGCGCCTGGTTCCTCATCCTGACCTATATTGCCATTATCTGGGCTAACGCTTCGGCCCTTCCGCTCATAGCGAGAACCCTCCTTGGAGGAACCTTTCAATTCGGTTTTCACTATGAGATCGCTGGCTTTCACGTTTATATGGGAGAAATTCTGCTTGCTGTCGCCTCACTCCTGATCGGGGCCTGTGTCTGTCTGAACAGGAAGCTTGCGGAGCGTGTCCAGATTTTCATGGCGGTCTTACTCCTGGTGGGAACCCTGGTCTGCTTTCTGGCAGCCTTAAGCAGGAGGGGAACAGATTTTCCGACGTTCCGGCCGGCATTTGCTCCCGGTCATAGTGCGTCCAGCGGTACTCTCACCATTTTTGCCCTGGCGCCCTGGGCTTATGTCGGCTTTGAATCGATTTCTCATTCTGCGGGGGAGGCTGCCTATTCACTGAAACGGACCTTTCGTATCCTGTTTATAGCGCTTATTGCTGCTGGGGCTGCCTATATTTTCCTGGCCCTTCTGGCTGTCACAGCCCTTCCTGAGGGCTGTAAGGACTGGCCTGATTATCTGGCAAAATTGGGAGATTATACGGGAACTGCCTCCCAGCCCACTTTCTATTCCGCCAATGCAGCCTTAGGCAGCTTCGGCTCTTTTTTGCTGGGAGCTTCTGCGCTTGGCGCCATTTTTACAGGTCTGATCGGAAATTACATCGCCTTGAGCCGCCTGGTGCAGTCAATGTCCTATGACGGGATGGTCTCCGGATGGATGGGGGAGCTGGATAAGAACAAGGTTCCCAGACATGCTATCCTCTGTATTTTTTTCATCTCCTCCGTCTTTCCTTTCCTGGGAAGGACGGCGATCAGCTGGATCGTTGATGTTACCACCATTGGCGCCACCATTGCATATGCATTTGCCTCTGCCGCGGCATACAAAACCGCCAGGAAAATGGGTAACAGAGTGGCTGTCATGACGGGGGGAGCCGGCTTAGTTGTTTCTCTTTTATTTGCCCTGGAGTTTTTGGTTCCGAATATTACCTCTGTCAAGACACTGGCTACGGAATCCTATCTGATCCTGGCATCCTGGGGGATTCTGGGCTTTGGGCTGTTTCACTTTTTAATGAAAAGGGATACGCAAAAGCGGCTGGGGCGTTCTACCGTCGTGTGGATAGTTCTGCTGGGGCTGATTATTTTTACTTCCACAGTCTGGATGAGGCAGACAACGGGCAGAGCCATTGAAAAATCGGTTGTTCCGATTCAGTCCTATTATGTCGATCGGCTGGAGGAAGCCGGTGCTGATGTGGCTTCGGGCGCAACTAAGCCGATGTTTTCTCATCTGACGGAGATTTTATCCAAAGTGGAGTTATCTCTGGCAACCGCCTCCTTCATCCAGATCGGATTGATCATTATGGCTCTTGTCATCCTCTTCCTCATCTATTCCCGGATCCAGATGAGAGAACGGCAGGTTGAAATCGAAAAAGCTCTGGCAGAGGAAAACAGCCGGGCCAAGACCAGCTTTCTTTCCAACATGAGCCATGAAATCCGTACGCCTATGAATGCCATCATAGGCCTGGACAATATTGCCCTGAGGAACCCGGATCTGAGTCCGCGCACCCGGGAACAGCTGGAAAAAATCAATGCCAGTGCCAGGCACCTTCTCAGCCTGATCAATGACATCCTTGATATGAGCCGCATTGAATCCGGAAAAATGTTCCTCAAGGACGAGGAATTCCTTTTCCAGGATTTCATCCATCAGGTTAACAGCATCATGAACGGCCAGTGCTCGGATAAGGGACTGGACTATGTTTATCATGCCGGCGAAGGGATTCAGGATTATTACTACGGCGATGACATGAAGCTCAAGCAGATTCTGATCAATATCATCGGAAACTCCGTAAAGTTTACAGAGGCTCCTGGTACGGTTTCCCTGCAGGTTGACCATCTGGCAAAGGACGATACTCATTGCCGGCTCCGCTTTATCATTCAGGATACCGGTATTGGTATGGATCAGGAATATATTCCCCGTTTGTTTGAGGCCTTTTCCCAGGAGGACGCCACCACGACCAACCAGTACGGCGGAAGCGGCCTGGGCATGGCAATCACCAAGAATTTTGTCGAGATGATGCATGGCGACATCAAGGTGGAGAGCGAGAAGGGGGTTGGTTCTGTCTTTACCGTCACTGTCGAATTGGGGCTTTCAGACCGTCGTTTCCAGGCGGAGTCAGGCCTTTCTGTAAATGAGGATCAAGCTGCGGAAAATGTTCTGGCCGACTGCAGGGTGCTCATCGCGGAGGATGTAGAAGCCAACGCCGAGATTCTGGAGGATCTCCTGGATCTGGAGGGAATTCTTTCCGATCATGCGTCCAATGGACAGATCGCCATAGAGATGTTTCAGGAAATGCCGGAGGGATATTACGACGCCATTCTGATGGATGTCCGGATGCCCGTCATGGACGGGCTGACCGCCACCCGGAGGATCAGGAGCTTAGAGCGGCCAGATGCTCAGACAATTCCCATCATCGCCATGACCGCCAACGTCTTCGATGAAGACGTGGAACGGTCACTGCAGGCAGGGATGAATTTTCATCTCTCCAAACCGATCGAGCCGGACCGGCTTTACGAAACCTTGACTAAACTGATCGGGCATGCATCTTTTTGAGCTCGGAGCTGGCCAGTGGAATGGCCAGGAAGAAGGAAAGGACATCCGCGCAGGCCTGGGTGATTTCTACTCCCCATAAGCCGTAAAGCCGGGGAAGGATCAATATCAGAGGAATAAAAAAGATGCCGTTGCGGGAGGAAGAGGCAATCGATGCCTTCAATCCTTTCCCGGTGGACTGCAGCATCATATTTGTCATCACAATGACACCCATCAGCGGCAATGAGATCGCCTGCGCTCTCATTGCCGCTGTTCCGACTGCAATGACATCCGGATCGTCACGGAACAGGGTAATGATTTTCGGCGCAAAGGTATAACAGACAGCGGCGGCGGCAGTCAGAAAAGCCGTCCCGTATTTCACGCAGAAAAAGTAGCCCTCCCTGGCCCGGTTGTGGAGTCCGGCGCCATAGTTGAAGCTGCAGACCGGCTGATACCCCTGCCCGAAACCGATCAGCACAGAGGAGAGCAGCATCAGCACCTTTGTCACCACACTCATTCCGGCGATGGCGGCATCACCGCCCATCCTACCGGCCTGCAGATTCAGAAGTAAGGTGGCCAGGGCAGCCAGTCCCTGGCGGAAGAGAGAGGGCAGGCCGCTGTTTGTGATCTCCTTCAGATAATGAGGACTGAAACGGACATTTCTTTTTCGCAGCCGGATACTGCCGCCCCTTCTGCTTCCGGCCAGCAGGATGGTAAAGCTGATCAGCTGTCCGCATACGGTGGAAATGGCAGCCCCGGCCACTCCCAGCTTTAAACCGAACATCAAAGCCGGATCCAGCCCGATATTGATGATGGCACCTGCCATCAGACCGATCATGGCATAGTAGGCGTTTCCCTGATAGCGCAGCTGATTATTGACAACAAACTGTCCCATCATGAAAGGGGCTCCGGCCAGGATGATTCTCATGTAGATCATGGTATCGGCCAGGGAAGCCTCCGATGCGCCGAGAAGAAGACAGATAGGCTCTGCAAACAGGTTGCCCATTACAGCCAGGACAGTGCCCATGACCAAAGCTAACGCAAAGCCTGTTGCTGCCGTTTCCTCTGCTTCCTGTATTTTTCCGGCTCCCAGCAGACGGGACAGGCAGCTGCCTGAGCCGTGCCCGGCAAAAAAGCCGAGAGCCTGTATGACTGCCATGACAGACAATACCAGTCCTACGGCTGCGGAGGCCTGAGTGGAAATCTGACCGACAAAAAAGGTATCTGCCGTGTTGTATATTCCGGTGACCAGCATACTGATGATGGTCGGAACCGAGAGCTGGAGGATCAGCCTGGGGACGGGAGTCTGAGTCAGGTATTCATAGCGGGCTTCCTGCGTTTTCATGCTTGCTCCTTTCAATTGGATATGGCAGTACCATGTATTATAGTATTCTGTGCTTGTCGTTACTGGCGTTTGAAGAAGAATGTGCCGGATTTGCGTTGCCTCTGGCGGCATCTTTCCCTGATCATATTGTAGCATAGTTATCCCTGAAAAAAACTTTGAAAAAAATAAAAAAAGTTGTTGACAAACCAAAGATCAGGTGGTATTCTGTCATAGTTGTCGCTGATACAGATGCTCCTGAGAGAGAAAAAAAGAGTAGCGAAGAGTGACAGCTTTTATCGATTCTTTGAATTGTTTCGATAAATAAGGAAAACAGAACCTTGATAACTGAACAGTGAAACACATACGATTCTCGAAAATTCTTTACATTTTATTCTTGGGAAAGCATGAAATGCGACCCAAACAGTAATGACGAGAGATAGCCAAACGGTTATCCCGAATCAGACAAACACT
>JAFWGA010000022.1 GCA_017515325.1 Blautia sp. | reverse complement strand
CGAAGGATGATGGCCCGTGCTGATTCAGAGTCAACCATTTCCAGCCAGTCCGGCATCATAAATGATATCTTCGATAACCTCAGTTTTCAGATTGATAGTCACCCAATACTGTCCATCTTTTTCTGTAAACGTATCGCCGTCGTTTTGCCACAGCCAGAACAGCATATGCGCCAGCGGTTGATCATTCTGGTAAGAAATATAGGTGCTATCCGGTTCATAATTCAGCTTATTTGTCTGTTCTTCTGTCAGTCTGTATTCCTGAATGACGGCATCCTTTCCCATTGCGGAAGCCCTTTCCATTGTCAACGAACCTTCCGATTCCGCTTTGGCAATCTTCGCAAGTCTTTCATCGTCCTCGGCTTTTGCTTCTGCCAGGGCACGATCAGCTTCAGCCTGATCCTCTTCAGTCCATTCAATATCTCCGCTGGTCAGACGAGGATTAGGCTTTACACTGTTTTCAGTGGGAGACGGCATAATACCCATATCTCTGAGTTTCCCCATAGTACCTGCATAATCGTAGGAGAGCAGTTGGAGCTGTTCCGTCCCGTATGCTTCTGCACTCAGACCGCCGGAGGTGTTCATTCCGTCTTTGGACCAGCTTGCTGTACCTTTGTTTCCGCTCACGGTCACGGAATACTCACCTATGCGATCTGTCGGGAAAGAGGCCGTGTCCGGGATCGAGAAAGTAACAGTGGACGTTCCGTCACCATTCTCTTTTACCTCCCTGTAAAAGAGGCTAAGAAGATCTGCAGTGATACCATATTTTTCTTCCATTGTCTGATTGGCAATACGAACTGCATCGTATCTTGGAGAGAAAATCAGTCCTGCTGCCAAAGCAGTTACACTGATGCAGAGAATAGCAGCAACCAGAATAAATGTCGTTGAAATCTTTTTCACAGGTTTTTCCTCCTCGCTGATGGCGTGAAGCACCTTCTGGCGCTTTCGCTCATCCCATACGAGCCCGGAAAGGTTCTGGTCAACGAGCTCCTGAAATTCATGATTCTTCATTGTAATACCACTCCTTTAGCCTTTCCCGCAGAATAACGTTGGCTTTGTTCAATCGTGATCGGACTTTCCCGTCGGATAGTCGCAGTGCACTTGCGACCTCTTTGAGCTTCAGCCCTTCATAGTACCGCAGCAGAACAACCTCACGGTATTTTACGGGGAGGCGCATGACCTCAGTCAGCACGGTGTTATCAGGGAAAGTAAAATCGGCGGTTCTTTCGGGCAGCGAGTTCATATCGATCCGGCTTTGATGGCGAAACCAGGCGGTTCTCAGCATGTCCCTGCAGGTATTGACGCAGATAGTTGCCAGCCAGGTTTTTTCTGAGCTATCCCCGCGATAATCATTCAGATGCCGGTATGCCTTGAGGAATGTTTCCTGCACAGCGTCCTGTGCGAGATCAGCGTCTTTCAGATAAAGAGCACTCATTCTCAAAAGGCTGCTGCCGTACTGCTCCATGAGCCGATCAATCTCTGATCGGCTGTCCAATAGGCTTTCCTGAAGCACTGTACCAACTCCTTTCACCTATTAGACGGAGCAAAATTAAAAAACTGCTGGGATTTAGAAAAAAACCGTCATCCCATCATGGAGCGTGTTTCATTTTCTTTCTTAGCTTTCCAATAGCCTCGTCTTCGGTTTTCTTCACCCGGCTCTCAGACAGATGATAGATTCTGCCCATTTCCGCCAAGGATTTATACACATCATCATCAAAGCCATATCTGCAAATGATCCAGGCATGATGCCGCGGGGACAGCGAACGGATCGCAGCGTATAGTTCCTCCAATTGTTCTTTCCGAATGTATATGGTCTCCGGGTCGGCTTCATAGGAACTGGGCAGTCGGCTTCCCATCCTGTCTATGGACAAATCTGCATCACCGTCATTGCCGTCATCTGTAGCAGT
>JAFWGA010000021.1 GCA_017515325.1 Blautia sp. | reverse complement strand
TCCCACGGATTGCGAATATCGGGGAGGATTGTGGGTTGCTGCCTGCCAGTGGCAGGCGTTTAGCAACGACCGAGCCGACAGGCGAGACCGCGAAGCGCGAAACAATCCGTAGAATCACTTTTGACTGGAAAATCATATATGATTATCTGTTTTGGGAAGCCTGAACCAGCTCAATCAGTTTCCCGGAGAACAAAAAGAAGCCGAAAATGACCAGCTGCATGGTAACTGCCCAGGAAAGGATCTGATACCATTTTTTATTTTTATTCCTTTTATGGAAAGCTGATTTTTTCTGCCAGATCTCTGTCAGGGCCAGCAGACAGCCGTGATAGATGCCATATAGCACATAGGAAGGGGTGAGTCCATGCCACATGCCCATAATCGTCATATTGAGAAGAAAGCCGGCACAGGCACGCTGCAGGCGGTCTTTGAACCATTTCCGTTTTGTGCTGTACATGACAAAGCGGGTAAAGACAAAATCCCGGAACCAATGAGACAGGCTGATGTGCCAGCGATCCCAGAATTCACGGATGTCCTTACTGATAAAGGGAGCGCGAAAATTGTCCGGCAGGCTGGTTCCCAGGATACAACCGCAGCCCTTGGCCATACGGGAATACCCGGCAAAGTCAAAAAAGAGATAGCCGCTGTAGGCATAGGCATATCCGATCCACAGGTACCAGGAGGCTTCTTCAGAATCCAGGTATCCCATTGCCTTAAAGAAAAAAGCCGCAAGGACAAACTTATAGACAGCTCCTACCAGCAGGTGGAGAATACCGTCTCCACACAATGACAGGTATTCCTCCCGGCTCCTCTGTCTATGATAATCTTCACCAAAGCGCCTGCTCCTGTCTATGGGACCTGAGCTGAAGGAAGGGAAGAAGAGGAAAAAGGCCAGGGTTTCCGGCAGAGAAAGACTGCCGATCACCCCGTCATAGATCTCGATCAGAATTTGAAGGACTCTGAAGGTCAGATAAGAGATTCCGGTGAAAGCGAAAAGGCTTCCGGAAAACAGGGGGCTGATCTTGCAGGCAGCCAATGGCAGCAGGGCCAGGATAAGTATCAGGTGGAAGAGCCTTTCCTTTCTCCCCCTCGTCCGGCGCAGGTGCAGATAGAGCCAGATCAGGCTTATGGACCATGCCAGAAAAAGGGTTAGAAAGAGGAACTCCTCTCGGCGGTTGGCAAAGACGAGGACAAGGATAACAACTGATGAAGCCAGCTGGTACCAGCCCTGCTTTTTTTCCATCATTCCCAGGATCATGGCAGGAATCAGAATCAGAATCATCACCAAATAGAAAGCCAGACCCTCGAAGTAATTCATAGATATCCTCCCAGCACTTTTCTGTCCGCCTTGCCGTTTGCTGTCATGGGCAGGGCGGTCAGGAAACGAATATTACGGGGGATCATATAGGCCGGAAGCCTGTCAGCCAGTTCTGCCTTGATCATCTCCTGCAGGGCAGGATCTGTCTGAATCAAAAGCTTCTGCTCATACGCATGAGTGTGGGCTTGCCTTTCCTGAAGCTCTTCCCTGCATAGGGCTTGCGACTCCTGCGCTTTTGTATGACAGATTGCCTGCGGCTTAAGGTTCTTCTCTTCCTGGCAGGAGGCGGAAGGCTCCTCCCTAGGGATCTGAGCAGATTGTACTGCCCCTCCTGCCACCACGAAAGCGGTCAGGCTGGTGACCTTATCTCCTCTGTGTTTGGGGAGGACGACGGCCTGCTCTACCATAGTCAGATCCATCAGGTTTTTCTCGATGTCCTCCAGCTCGATTCGATAGCCATGCATCTTGATCTGAAGATCCATACGGCCGCAAAAATAGAGCTGACCGTCTTTCACATAACCCTTGTCACCGGTACGGTAGCCTCTTATTCCTTCCTCATTTACCAGGAAGGCCTGTTGCGTCAGCGAAGGCTGCTGAAAATAGCCGGTGCTGACAGTATCGCCCCATATGACGATCTCACCCTTCTCCCCCTCCGGCAGATAATTGCCTTCCTCATCCCGGATTTGTATCCTGGTTCCTTTTCTGGGGCTGCCGACAGGCAGAGGCTGGCCGGAAGCTGCCATTGATTCGCTGATCCCTACAGATGTGACTGCCACCGTGGATTCGGTAGGACCATAGGTGTTGACAATGACAGAACCGGGAAATCGATGCATGAGCTTTGCTGCGGTTTTGCTGGCCAGGGTCTCTCCACAGAAAAGAAAGATCGATAATTCCGGCAGGTTCCCGGCCATAAAAGAGGGCTCTGCCAGGCAGAGCTCTGCAAAGGAAGGAGTGGAAACCCATACCCTGGCTTTCGCTTCCTTCAGTTCCTGCATCAGGCTGGAATAATCCTCCTGCACCCTTCGGTCCAGGCAGACAAGGGTGCCTGAACAAGCCAGGCATGTAAAAATATCCATCACCGACAGGTCAAAGGAGAAAGGAGCCTGATTCAGAAAAACGACACCCTCCTTTTCGCTTTGGGATCCTCCAAGGCCAACTGACCAGGCAAGGAAATTGTCAAGACATTCTCTGGTGATCTGGACTCCCTTGGGCTTTCCCGTACTTCCGGAAGTAAATATAATATAGAAGAGATCCTCTGCCTCCACCCAGTTTTCTTCCCCTTCACTTTGAGTCCTTGCCGCATCCCAGGCATGGGTAACCCTCTTACCCAATGACTGAGAAATACTCATTAGCCGGGCAGCTTCTGATTCGCTGCAGTTAATTACCGTCCGGGTGGGCAGCAATCTCAGGATATCCTCCATACGATTCTGGGGGAGGGAAACATCCAGTGGGCAGTAGGCGTGACCCGCCCTCACACAACCGAGGAAAGCCGCCAGCATCCAGGGGCTTTTGTGCCCGTAGACTGCCACCGGCCCGGCTTCTCTCTCTGTGTCCATGAGCCAGGCTGCCAGCCTGCCGGAATTCTCCCACAAGTCCGCATAGGTCATTTTTTCTGATCCTGTCCGGATCGCCGTTCTGTTGGGGTGATTCCGGGCAGTATCTCTGATCGTCTCTAAAATAGTCATTTTTATCCTGCTCGTCTCCTATCATCTCGATTGTACTTCCAAGCTTTTGCTATCATAGCATAATATATCCTCATTTGCACGAAAAACCTCTTGACAAAACACATATCCATGAATTATAGTCTTATTGTACTAGTTCTTTAGTACAATAGCTTTGAAGCTTTTTTCACAAAATCGGAACTGGGGGCTTTCTGCCGCCGGATCCTGTTTTCACACTGAGGAGGTACTACTATGAAAAAGCACAGAATACTCTCTGCCGCTTTGGCTGCTGCTCTTGCCGCCGCCAGTATTTTTACCACCGCATGGGCTGAGCCTGCGACCCTTAAGGAAGCAAGGGAGCTCCTGATGCAAAGCGAGATCGAAGCATTCGAATCCAGCTACGATGCCAAGCTGGATGCACAGGAGGCATCCATGAAGGGAAGCAACGCCAAGCTTACCCTGACCGTTGAGCAGCCTGCCAAGGATCTTTTGTCTATGATTTTTCCTCTCGATCTTTCCTGGCTGAAGGATATCACATTTGACGCCAAGGCATCCATCAAGGATCACAAGACCGTCTCTCTGGCTCAAGGCCTGGTCAACGATACACCTGTGATTTCCATGAATGTCATGATGGATATGGAGTCCCTGGACTACTTCACCGCCGTTCCCACACTCACGGATGGTGTTTTGAAGGCAAATTATGAAGATGTCATAGCCTTGTCTCTTGAGCAGGCGAATGAAGACCTTCCTTTCACTGCGGAACAGATTACTTCCCTGATGAAGGTGATGTTCAGCTTTATTGAGAATCCTCCCGCTGCTGCTGACATTACAAAGATTATCAACAAATATGGCGCTATCCTGCTCGATATGGGCGAGGATGTGGAGCTTACCCCTGATACCGTTACGGTAGAAGGTATTTCCCAGGAGCTTCTCACCGCAGAACAGAAGATCACAGCCACTCAGGCTCAGGAAACTGTTCTCGCCGTTCTTTCCGCCTTGCAGGAGGATGAGCAGCTTCGTGATCTTTATACATCCTATGCAGAAGACGCTTCCTCCTATGACACTTTTATGGAAAGTATCAAGGAGCTGTATGACAATGTTGCCAATGAGGATATGACTGACGAAACCATGCTTCTTGTCCTCCGCTGCTGGTTTGATGCCGATGCCAATCTGGCGGGTCTTGCCTTGTCTCAGGATGAAGATGGCTATATCACTCCTTTCGTTACCTGCCTGGCTCCCTCCACAGAGGATGCTGCTGCCCTGAGTATCGTTGCCGGTGAGGACGAGAATTTCAGCCTGGTCGGCTCCGGTACGATTGCGGACGGTATGCTCAGTGGAAGCTATCTTGCTTCCTTCGAGGGAGAGCCTGTTGCCGATATCGCGGTTACAGACTATGCTGTTGACGCCTATAAAGAGAACGCTTTCTCCGGTACCTACAATATTACCGTTGCCGGGACGGAGCAGATCCCCTTCCTGTCCAATCTTGGCATTACCGTCGATGTTGACACCACCGCAGAGGGCGGAAATTTTGATCTCACTGTGAATTCCAATGGTACTCCCCTGCTTACCCTTAGAAGCGAAGCTGCCATCAGCGACGAACCTGTTGACTATGAGGTTCCGGCGGACGCCCCGATCTATGACTTCACAAAGGAAGAAGATATCGAAGCCTTCAATTCCAGTGTGGATCCGTCTCCCATCTTCACCAACCTCATGGAAGCAGGCATGCCCGAAGATTTCCTGGAATCCATCTTCAGCATGTTCGGATAAAGAGAGAGGCACAGCCGACTCTCTATCCTCTCCCCGAGCCGCGTTCCGACGGTAGTCGGAAAAACTCATTACGCGGCTCTGGGATAAAAGAAAAACGGTGAACCTTTCCTTTCAAAGACAAGGTTCACCGTTTTTTTTCTGAGAAAGTCCAAGAGTCCCCGCCAAAGGCGCAGGGCTCTTGGTAACTATCTCCTTTAGCGAATATTACCAATCCATCGCGGCAATCGCTGCCTTCTCTACAGCCAGGCCTGCCTTATACCTGTCCATAAATCTCTCGAACCCTTCGACCTCTTCCGGAGTTGCCTCAATAGTACTGCCGGAAAGCTCAGAGAAGATCTTTTTCTCCAGATAGTCTTCCAGGGACTGGCTCTTGTCCTCCCTCAGGAGGAAGGCTGCCAGAAGGGCAATTCCCCATGCCCCGCCTTCGCTGGCGGTGTCCATTACGGTAACAGGGGCGTTCACAGCAGCAGCGAGATATCTCTGGCCAACTCCTGCCGTCTTGAAGAAACCACCGTGCCCCATGATCCGGTCAACCTTCATCTTCTCGTCCTTCATCAGGATATCCATCCCCATCTTTACGGCTCCCAGGGAGGTATACAGATGGACACGCATGAAGTTTTTCAGGTTAAAATTGCTGTTGGGCGTACGAAGAAAAGCAAGGCGGCCTTCATTGATCATGGTGACGTTCTCCCCGGAATAATATCCGTAGGCCAGCAAGCCGCCGCAATCCACGTCGCCCTCCAGGCTGTTGGTGTAGAGCTTTTCATACAGCTTGCCGGGATCTGCCTGCTGTCCCATCAGGGCAGAAAACTCTCCGAAAAGCCTGACCCAGGCGTTCAGATCCGAAGTCCCGTTGTTGGCATGAGACATGGCCACCGGATAACCGGAAGGGGTAGTGACCATATCGATCTCACGATACATTTTGGAAAGAGATTTTTCCATAACAAGCATCGCGAAGGTGCTGGTACCGGCAGAAACATTGCCGGTTCTGGGACCTACGGAATTGGTGGCTACCATTCCTGTGCCGGCATCTCCCTCCGGGGCGCAGACCGGGATCCCTGCCTTGAGGGTACCGGACTCATCCAGATAAGCCGCGCCCTCAGCCGTCAGCGTGCCGGCGTCGTCTCCCGCGCAAAGCACCTTGGGGAAAATATCCCTGAGCTTCCAGGAGTAATTCTTATCCTTGATCAAAGCATCAAACTTGTCCACCATACCCTGATCGTAATCCAGCTTCTCGGAATCAATGGGGAACATGCCGGAAGCATCACCGATGCCAATCACATGCTTTCCCGTGAGCTTTCTGTGAATATAGGCAGCCAGAGTCGCCACATAGGCCAGATCCTTTACATGCTCTTCCCCGTCCAGGATACGCTGATACAGGTGGGCAATACTCCAGCGAAGGGGAATATTGAAATCAAACAGCTCTGTCAGAACGTCTGCCGATGCCTGGGTATTGGTATTGCGCCAGGTCTGGAAGGGAGCGATCACCTTGTCATCCTTATCCTGGGCAATATATCCGTGCATCATGGCACTTACGCCAAGGGCGCCTGTGGTGGTCAGGGAAACCTGATACTTTTCCTCAACATTCTTGCGCAGGGAGCTGTAGCTTCCTCTTATCCCCGCATCAATCTCATCCATTCCGTAGGTCCAGACGCCATTGATGAAGGAATTCTCCCAGTCATGGATCCCTACTGCCAAAACGTTTCCTTCCAGGTCGATCAGGACTGCTTTAATCCTGGTAGAACCCAATTCAATGCCGATAGCGGTTTTTCCTGACTGAATCAGTTCCTGTGCCTTCATGAAAAAATCCTCCTGTTCTTTTTCCGGGTTTATTAGCTGATTGTTATTATAACAGATTATTTGGCAGGATGCATCCTGTCTTAGCTAAAATCATTGACGAATTTAAGAAAATATGTTACATTACTCAATAACAAAGACCCCTGTTACCAACGGGACAAAAAAGAATATACCGCGAGGAAACAGAGGTTTGCTCTCGTCGACCGTCTGGGCAGTATTTGAACTGAGACGTTCAAATACTGCCCTTTTTGGTGGACTCGGCGAAGGGCTGGCAAAGGGACAGCTTTGTCCTGCTTTTATTTACCTGAAAGGAGAGGATGCAATTATGGGATTCAAATCAGACATTGAGATCGCACAGGAAACAGAAATGCTCCCCATTACCAAGATCGCTGAGAAGGCTGGTATTGATGACAAGTATCTGGAGCAGTATGGAAAATATAAGGCCAAGATCGATTACAATCTTCTGAAGCAGACCGACGCCCAGGATGGCAAGCTGGTTTTGGTTACCGCCATCAATCCCACTCCGGCAGGCGAAGGCAAAACCACCACAACGGTTGGTCTTGCAGACGCTATGCAGAAGCTTGGCAAGAAGGTTATGGTCGCCCTCCGTGAGCCTTCCCTCGGGCCGGTCTTCGGTGTAAAGGGCGGAGCAGCCGGCGGCGGATATGCCCAGGTTGTACCCATGGAAGACATCAACCTTCATTTTACCGGTGACTTCCATGCCATCGGGGCTGCCAACAACCTGCTTGCCGCTATGGTAGACAACCATATCTTCCAGGGCAATGCCCTTCGCATCGACCCCCGCAAGATCACCTGGAGACGCTGCGTGGATATGAATGACCGTCAGCTCCGCAGCATCGTGGACGGCCTTGGCGGAAGAACCGACGGAACACCTCGTGAAGATGGCTACGACATCACCGTTGCCTCCGAGATCATGGCAGTCCTTTGCCTTGCCAGCGATATCACAGACCTCAAGCAGCGTCTGGCCCGCATTATCGTAGGCTACACCTATGGCAAGCCGTCAGAGCAGAAGCCTGTCACCGCCGGTGACCTTAACGCTCAGGGCGCTATGGCCGCTCTCCTCAAGGACGCTCTGAAGCCCAACCTGGTTCAGACTCTTGAGCATGTGCCGGCGATCGTCCACGGCGGACCATTCGCCAATATCGCGCATGGCTGCAACTCTGTTACCGCTACCCGTATGGCTCTGAAGCTCGCTGACTATACCATCACAGAGGCAGGCTTCGGTGCTGACCTTGGCGCTGAGAAGTTCCTGGATATCAAATGCCGTATGGCAGGCCTTAAGCCCAATGCTGTCGTCATCGTCGCCACAGTCCGTGCGCTGAAGTACAATGGCGGCGTTCCCAAGGCTGACCTGAACCAGGAGAACCTGGAAGCTCTGGAAAAGGGTCTTCCCAACCTGCTCAAGCATGTCAGCAACATCAAGAATGTCTATCAGCTTCCCTGCGTCGTTGCCATCAACGCATTCCCGACCGATACCAAGGCCGAGCTGGAGCTTGTTGAGTCCAAGTGCAAAGAGCTTGGCGTTAACGTTGCTCTGTCCGAGGTTTGGGCAAAGGGCGGCGAAGGTGGTATCGCCCTCGCCGAGGAGGTCATCCGTCTGGTCGAAGAGCCCAACAACTTCCAGTTCTCCTATGAGCTGGAGGGCAGCATCGAGGATAAGCTGAACCAGATCGTCACCAAGATCTACGGCGGCAAGGGTGTAGTCCTGACAGCCAATGCCCAGAAGCAGGCGAAGGAGCTGGAGGCTCTTGGCTTCGGCAACGCTCCCATCTGTGTCGCCAAGACACAGTACAGCCTGACAGACGATCAGAACAAGCTGGGCGCTCCCACCGATTTCGAGGTCACTGTCCGCAATCTGAAGATTTCCGCAGGAGCCGGCTTCATCGTTGCTCTGACTGGCGAGATCATGACCATGCCTGGTCTGCCGAAGGTTCCCGCAGCAGAAAAGATTGATGTGGACGAGACCGGAAAGATCACAGGACTCTTCTGATTCTGAGTATTTGAGCCGGAGCAGCCGCAAAGCCCTCTCTGGCAATCAAAGAGTATCTTGGGGAAACGGTTAATCAGAATGAAAGAGAAAGGGAGCTGCCGCAGGAAATTCTACGGCAGCTCCCTTTTTTTCTTTATACTGTCTCATACGCATCTCGCAGTAAGTGCAAGATGCTGACCCGAGTCGTTACATTTGTGCGCATCTATAGCGAAAGGAAACGTCTATGAAGTTCATATATCCGGCCATCTTTAGTCCCACCAGCGAGGGAGGATATGAGGCCATTTTTCCGGATCTTGAGTTTTGCCACGCCCAAGGCGACACCTTGGACGAGGCAGTCGAAAATGCCCATGAGGCAGCCAATGAATGGCTGCAGACAGAGTTGGCAGAGGATGTCCCGCAATTCCCTCCTGTTTCGGACCTATCCGATCTTTCTCTGAAGGAAGGGGAGACGGCCAGGAATATCTGCGTCACCCTCCGTTTCTACGAAGGCTGGGATGAATAAACCATCACCAATCAATGTCAGTGATCTCATCCACAGCTGAGCTATCCCAGGAGTCATCTGCCCCTGTATCCCAGGAATCATCCACATTCGTATCCCAGGAATCATTCATATCCCAAGAGTCTCCCACTTCCTCAATGCTCTGTGTTTTGTCCGACGTTTGAGATGTGGTATCCCAGGAAGCATCCGTGGAAGTATCCCATGAGCTATCGGTAGCTGACTCCTTCTGACCCATGTCTGTTTCTATCTCATCGATATCAAAGTCTGAAGCAGTGGAATCCACACTGCTTCCATTGTATTCCCCATAGAGCTGTTCAAAGAAGGCAATGGTATCCAGGTAGAGAAGCTCCTGATTGTCGAGAGAAACAGAAAACAGGATATCTGTCGTCTCTGCATCCTGCTCTCCTTGGATGGAGAACATCTTTTTCAGAAGACGGTCAACTGCGTTCAGCTTGGAGCTGAGATAGGTATCGCTGATGGATGCTCCCAGTACGGAATCATCCGTATTGAGGATACGCAGATACTCTTTCATCAGTTTGTTTGTCAGCTTATGGCCTGTCTCTTGATCCAGTACATAAGATACCATGGGCGAGTAGCTGTCAATCGACTGAGCCAAGGCAGCTTTATCTCCTTCGAATTCACCCCGGCAGAACTTCAGGGCACGGTTATAATACTCTGTATCAATGGATGAGAGGGATGTCAGGTCCAGGTCCTCTGCTTCCACAGAGCCACCCTTTTCAGCGGAGTCTTCATGGAATTCAGCATCGGTTTCCGCGAAATCCTCTTTATCATTCTGTTGTGAACCAGAGTCATCGATATCAATCTCATCTATGTCTGTAAACTCATCCACTGCAAAGTCCGAGCCTGTTTCATCGACCAGGTCACCGTCCATCTCATCAACTAGATCGGAAGCGATATCATCCCCAAAATCGGAACCCGCGTCGACCAAGTCAGAACCGGTATCATCGGCAAAATCGGCCCCGATCTCATCAACGGCTGTGTCAGAAGCCCAGTCATCGGTAAAGTCGGAATCCATCAGATCCCCCACCATACTGTCCCCTGAAAGATCATCGTCAAAAAAACCGTCTGCCCCATCCAGGGATGCGTCACCCCAGGTATCATCTTCCCAGCTGCTATCCGGGGCATCGGTGATATTTCCTATATCCGAGACATCTCCGTCAAAGACATCCCATCCCTCCAGATCATCATCCGCAGGCTCCGCAATGATTTCTTCCGTCGAGCTGATCACAACGTCATCCCCGAGCACACTCTCGTCCAGATCTTCCAGGATATTATCAGGATCCACAGTCTCATCAGGGATCTCATTCACAATATTCCCGCCTTCAACCTGAATCTCCTCCAGGAAATCATCGTCCTCCGGAATATCCACAGCATCCGCGACGTTTCCGATGACCATCGTAAGAGTATCCAAAAGATCATCGTCAAGGTCATATTTCTCTTCTACCATATCCACCAAAAGCATGGTGATATCGACGATCTGGTCTTCAGGAAGGTAGAGGCCGTTATTCAGGCAAATCCTCTGAAGACAGTCATAGATTTCATCGTAGGACATCAGGCCGTCCCGGAAAACCTCGATCTTTGCCCGGTTGATCAGATAGGTAGCGGCGTCCTGGCCGACAGAATCCGCCACATTGCCTGTGACAACGATTTCCTCAACGGAGATCTCTTTTTTCTTTTCATCCAGTCTCTTTCCTACGGCTACCTCATATGCCATCTGGACTCCGGTCAGTGCGCCGGTTCCCGACACCTCAAAGGGGCAGGCGGCAATCACCTCGCAGTTCTTTACTCCGGAAGTGGACAAAGACGCAGCAATCATATTTCCCGTTACCCAGTTCAGATTGGCAGTCTTAACCTTGATGCCGCCGGAGGTGGTAGGTCTTACATAGGCACAGCTGACGGTACGGCTGCCGATCTGCTCCATCGGAACATAGGAGGCCAGATGATTGATTTCATCCTGAATCGTTACATAAATGATGCGTACCTCGTTCGGATTTACATTGAAATACGTCAGCATCCTGTTCTGCTGCTCCTGGGAAAGATCCGCGCCCAGGGTAACCACACGCATGGCGTCTGCTCTCGCCGGAAGTGCCGGAAAGAGGCTTCCCACAGCCAACAGCAGGCTCAGCAGTATACTTTGCAGGCCTTTCTTTTTTCTCATATTATTTTCTCCTTTCAGATCTTATTGCAGGATTATCCAATTTCCCCTTATTATGATAACACAAAAATGTGAATAAACAAAGAAAACCTGTCAATCCTGCCCCAATACCTCGCGAATCACGTTTGAGGCTCTGTCCGCCAGGCGGATATTCAGTTTCGACCTGACTTCCTCTGCCACGTCGTCCAGATCGTCCTGATTGTCCTTGGGAATATATACCGTCTCCACACCGGCTCGTAACGCTGCCATCAGCTTCTCCGGCAATCCCCCGATTGGCATGACGTTCCCTCTGAGGGAGATCTCCCCCGTCATAGCCACCTTGGTATCCGCAGGGATCTCCGTAATCAGCGAAGCCAGGGCTGTCGCCAGGGTGATGCCTGCCGATGGACCATCCTTGGGCACAGCCCCGGAGGGGACATGAACGTGAAGATCATTTTCCGTGAACACAGAAGCCTTCTCCGGATACATCTCCTTGATCAGGGTGATGGCAATCTGAACAGACTCCTTCATGACATCCCCCAGCTGGCCGGTGATCTGAACCTTGCCGTCACCCTTGGTAAAAGCCGTCTCGATAAAAAGGATCTCGCCTCCGGCCTGGGTCCAGGCCAATCCTGTGACAACCCCAACCTGGCCGGCCTCCATCACACGATCATGACGGATACGGTTTTTGCCCAGGAATTCCGGCACCTTTTTCTCCGTCAGGGTAAGACGCTTCCTCTCCCCCTTCACCAGCTTCACAGCAGCATACCGGCAAAGCACATCCATCTGCTTTTTCAGGCCTCTCACACCCGACTCTGCCGTGTACTCCTCGATGATCCGACGGATGGCTCCGTCATGCACCTGCAGGCTGGAAGCCTTGATCCCCATCTCCTTCATAGCCCTTACCAGAAGATGGCGCTTCGCGATCCAGAACTTCTCTACAGCCGTATAGCCCGGGAACTGGATCACCTCCATACGGTTCAGCAAAGGCTCGGGGATCGTATCTGTCGTATTTGCCGTGCACACAAAGAAGATATTGGAAAGGTCATAGGGAACATTCATATAGTGGTCCGTAAAGCTATTGTTCTGCTCCGGATCCAGGACCTCAAGAAGAGCGCTCGAAGGGTCGCCACCGTAGTCCCTCACCAGCTTGTCCACCTCGTCAAGTACCATGACGGGATTACTGGCACCGCTCCTTTTGATTCCCTCCATGATACGCCCGGGCATGGCTCCCACATAGGTTCTCCTGTGTCCCCGTATTTCTGCTTCATCCCTGACACCTCCCAGGCTGATCCTCACATATTTGCGTTTCAGGGCCCGGGCAATGCTCTGACCAATGCTGGTCTTGCCGGTACCGGGAGCGCCCACAAACAAAAGGATGGAGCCTGACTGTTTTTTGGTGAGAGCCATGACTGCCAGCTGCTGGATGATCCGCTCCTTGACCTTTTTCAGGCCGTAATGATCCTCATCCAGAATAGTTTCCGCCTCAGCCAGATCAATCTCCGTCATCTCTTCCGGCTTCCATACCAGGGTCGTCACAAAATCCAGGTAGTCATAGAGCATACCATACTCGTGGCTGTCCTTTCCCTCCTGCTTCATGCGGTTTAAGACCTTCCTGGCTTCCCTCAGGGCGACCTCATTCATCCCGGCTTCCTCAATTTTCTTCTCGAAATGCCGGACATCCGAAATATTGTCCGGATGAAGATCATCCAACTGCTTTTGGAGAAAATCGATCTGCTTTTTCAAGGCCGATTCCCGGTAAAGCTTCTCGTTGGAATCCTTTTGAGCGGTCTCTGCCTCCTCTCCGACACGAAAAACCTCTATCAGCTCGAAAAGGGCTTCTTCGATCACCTCATTCCTCTCCCTCACCGAGGTCATCTCCAGAAGGGCATATTTCTCCTCCCAGCTGGCATTCAGATAGCCGGCCAGGGCACACATAGCCTCCTCCAGGCAATTCCAGTGATAGATCATGCTTCTGACCCAGATCCCCCACTGGAAGCCCTTGGCAAAATCCATCAGTCTTTTCTTGACCTCAAGGAAACGTTCCTTGATCTCCTCATCGGACATATCTTTTTCGTCCTGGAGTACTTCTATGTCTGCCCTGAGGCCTTCCTCTTCATAGCGGACATTGGAAATCTTCACCCTGGATTCTGCCCTTACCCGGATGCTCTCCTCTTCATCAAAGCCCTCGATCTTTCCGGAAATCCCGATGGGGAACAGATCCTCCGGCTGAATCTTTGTCCTGTCAATATCCCGGCGCAGCATGACAAAGAGAATCGATTCACCCACATCCTCTTTGCTAACCGGCTGTCCCGGAAAAGTATCTCTTTTAAAATAAAAGGTAACGCCTGGCAAAAGCAGCAGGTCGTAAACCGGTACTGTCAACATAGGTAAACCTCCTCCACTAAGATGCCGGTTTCCGACATCTTTACTCGGCAATCCCGGTGCAGTGCACCATGGAAAGCTCTTACCCGAATTCTTTCACAGCTCTTCTTTCATCTGTCAGCACTCGTTTTGTTCGAGTGCTAATTTGCTCATGCTATTTTACCATATCTCAAGAAAATTGCAAGTACTTATTCCCTCAGGATTCCTGCGGTGATGAATCCCATTGACACCGCCGCTTTAAAGTGCTACTATGATGAAGCTTTTATGGTAGCTGCAAAGGAATGCATGACAGAGTAGTTACCTTTTATGAAAGCATTCTGGTGATATGTCAATAGAAATTTGAAGGAATTTTCAAGGATATTTCCTCAAAAAGGGTGCACTTCACCAAGGCTCATATATTCCGAATTAACAGATAATTCAGAATATATCAACCCTCGTTGCTATCCGTA
>JAFWGA010000020.1 GCA_017515325.1 Blautia sp. | reverse complement strand
TTCCTTGCATTGGTGGCCCGTGTACAACCCTCTTCTACCTCGTTGGTGCTTTGCTTACTGTCTTTGGCGGAGCTTCATCATGATGAAGAGGAAACTACTGATCGATTAATGTAATCTCGCACATTATTTGAGCCAGATCGGCTATTTTCATGCAGATTATTTGAGCCGTCAAAGTAGCCGTCGCTGGATCAAATAATGTACGGTAAGTATCGTCCTTGATGGCTTTTTTTTCAACTGATCCCCTTGTCAAGGTAATTACCTGGCGTGACACGCCAGGTCAACAAGAGAAATAGATGAACCAAATGTTGGCTCAAATAAGGAGCGAGTTTTGGTTCAAATAATCCGCTGGATTACACGCCGGGCATGGCAACATTTTTTCCGGTAAAGATCAGAAAAAGGTTGATCTGCTGCAACAGCGACAAAATCGTACTTGTCCAGGTTAAAAAGACCCAGATCAGGGATCTTCTACTTCGGAATGACCACCAACGAAACATATCATTTTCAGGATATCATTTTGATTGGATATTGGAGGAACAGAAGACAGGCCAGGGGGTAATGTGAATGCCGGAAATACAATGTGTGGCAAGAAGGGCGGAAAGTGAGATCGATGTTTATCACCCTGCAGAGCTTATGGGCATTCGTATGGAGTTTTCTCAGGATGAAAGTGGAAAGAGCTCAGTCTGCACCAGGCTGAATATGCGAATCACCAATACTGCGGAAGAGGATTTTATGGGTGTCATTCACATCAAGCTGATGATTGATGAGGTAACACCTAAGTTTTTTATGCCTGGATTTATGTATAACACGAATACGGCAGACAAGCCTTCTTCGGGAAGAAGAGCCTTTCCCAGAATAAAGCGAAATCCAGGATCCATGCCGGAATCGGAGTTTTTCATGACAAGAAGCGACAGGCTGGCAGAACCGATCAGTCTGGTATATTGTTCGGGAAAGGTACGGGGAATAGCCGGCCCTCCCTATTGGGTGTCCGATCAAGGAAGAACAATGCCCGTTTCCTTTCAGGAAGGGATTAGGGAGCCGAAGCAGGCCGGCTTCCTTCAATATGGGGGATTTAGCTGTAATATCCATGATGATGGCAGGATAAGCGTCGGATATACGCTGGGTTACGAAAATGCTCCCTGGCTCTTTGTCCAGACGGCAACAGTACGGGAAAGAGAAGCTTTGGGAGAGCAGAATTCGTTCTGTATCAGATCGGGCGAAACGGTTTGCTTCCCCCTTTTGATTTACGATTACGAGGATGAGGATGAAAGAGCAATTTACAGAGCTTTGGAACACGCCTATGGCTGTTTTCATGAAAAGCCCAGATCCATACCAGGCATGGATGAAGACAAAGCCCTTATTCTTCTTACCGGCGCAATCCGGGATGCAGCATGGCTGGAAGCAGAGAAAATGTACTCCGGTTTTGTATACGACAGGGAAAAGGGTCGAGAGATCAATAAGATCGGCTCTTTGTCCTGGACAAACGGGTTGTCTGTTGCAGTTCCCATGCTCGTTGCCGCCAATCGGTTAAAGGATGATGTGGCAAGATATCAGAGTCTTGCCTTTATAGATAACGTAATACAAAACAGCTTTAATCCGCACTCTCAATTATTGTATGATGCCGTGGAGGATGGAAAATGGTCCGTCTACGGTTGGTGGTATAATGGCATGCACTCTGGAGGCCACAGCGCTTACATAAACGGTCAGGCAGTATATTATATCCTGAAAGCATACCTTTCCGAGAGAAATGAGCGCGGTCTGACACACAATGACTGGATCTCCTTCATCGACCCGGTGATAGACAAGATGAACCGGGAGCTTAATTCAGATTATGAGTACCCCTTTTCGATGTCCGATCAGACTGGCGCAGGGCTTGAGTATGATTCAATGGGAGGGGCGTGGTGCCTTGCTGCAACGGCCCTGTATGAATCTGTCACGAAGAGAAGGAAATACCTGGACAAAATCAAAAAAAGTGAGCAGCACTACTTTGACACATTCGTGAAAAGGTGTGAGTGTTACGGAGGACCGCTTGACACAGACAAAGCTGTGGATGATGAAGGGATATTGGCCTACATTCGGGCCGTCAGGAGCATTCACGAGATCACAAAGGAAGACTTCCTTTTAGAACATATGCATGACGCACTGCATTACGAGTGCTCCTTCAAGCTTTCCTACAATACGCCGATTTCAGTCCTGCCTTTAAGCAAAATAGGCTGGTCTTCTTGCGGCGGCAGTATTACTTCTGTGGCCAATCCCCACATTCATCCGATGTCCAGCACGATTATACCGGAAATGAGATATTATGTTGAAGCCAGCGCTGACGAATACATGAGATCCAGGCTGGACGATACCATTCGGTGGAGTCTTCAGACCTTCAACAGCTATGATAAGGAATACGGGTATGGGAAAGCCGGATGGATGTCGGAGAGATTTTGTTTTTGCCAGGGTTTGCTTACAGAAAAATATCCGGATGGCTCCCCGGCAAGCACCTGGTTTGCCCTGATGCCCTGGGCGTCGGCAAGCATCATTGAAGGATTGACATTCAGCTGAATCTTCCTTATTAATCTGTAGGAATCATTTTTTACAGTATAATCATTTCTTGATGGCATCAAGTCGCGAGAAAAAAATTTTTTTTCAGATTAACGTGGATTCCCATCGCGCTTGACGTATATTTTATTGTGAACAACAAAGAGATCTTTCTTTGGCGTTTGCGGCGCTGGATTCGCGCCGCCGCTGGGCGGCATCTTTCCTTAGCAAATCCAAGCGCATCCTGTCAGAGGTTTATAGTCAATGAGAAATCCATTTGTAGTTGACTATACCATTATAATAACAATCCTGACAAAGATCAGGATAAAAAAAGGAGGACATAATTTATGAGCGACGCAAAAAACCTTTCCGATTCTAATCTTGAGCAGGTAGTAGGCGGCAACGGATATCCCCAGGGTGAACTTCATGTAGCAGTACCCAATGTTAAGGCTGGCACATATCTTGCTTTACGTTCCCAGGCCGTGTGGGATGACTCCAATATCCTTGTACAGATTTATCCTGGCAACCGTTTTTATGTAGATGTTAGGAATACCGCATCGGGATCCGGCTATCTCTACTACTGGGCCAACTATAACGGAACCTGGGGTTGGGTAAATTCTAGCTTTGTGACCTTATTGGATTGATTGAGTGATTAGCACGTAAGGATGTCATTTCAGCCCTCCGAAGGAAGAGGAAGATCAGCCTCTCCCTTCGGAGGGCTTTTTTCATCACAGGCTGCCAGTCCTTGAGTTTTTCTTCTATTATCACAGCAGAAAACAGGCCGTTCTTCATTCAGACCAAGCTTTGGCAGGTCACAGCTTTCCGCCTGAAGTGGTAATCTCTTCCACGAACTGTTTCCGGAAGAATTTTTGCAAGACCGGCGGACAGGGTTGTTGTATTGGCGTTGGTACAGACAATCTACAGCAAATAATGGTACTTTGTACAGACAATCTACAGCAAATAATGGTATTTTGCCGCAGATTCCGGTTTAAGACACAGAAAAAACAGATTTGGCGCTGCTCTTTTCCTTGAAAATAGGACCATAAAGAGGTAAAATCATAGCAAACGACAACTTATTTTCCTTTGTTTCGATTAGGAGAAATGGATGAAAATGAAAAGAATTCTTTGGGCACTGATGGTGTTTTTCTTTTTGGCCGGAAATGTTGTCAGGGCTGAGGATCTTTTTATATCAGGAGGTGACGGAAGCTCAGACCTTTTCGCAGGAGGTGAACCGCTTCTTCCAGAGGTGGGGACAGTTTCTTCCTTATCCATGCCTCCATCCAATGATATTGATCTTTTTACCGCCGGAACAGAGGAGAATAAACCTGATCTCTTCCAGGAAGGAGACAGGGAGGAGAAGCTCTTTCTTTCGGGAAATGAGGAATCTGCTGCCATCTTCTCCGTCGGAAGTGGACGGGAAAATGCCGATCTCTTCACCGCGGGAGATCCGATGGCGGAAAAAGAAATGATTCCCGTTAAGGAAGAGATCAAGGAGGTTGGAGCCGGAAGTATTGTGGATTCCGGTATTTGCGGGGCAAATCTGGCCTGGCAGTTAGACAGTGAGGGAATCCTTATCGTCAGCGGAACAGGGGAGATGGAGGATTTTGAGCTTCTGAGCATAGATGACAGATTCATTTCCTCTGCTCCATGGGGAAAATATTCTGAAATAATAGATACCCTTATCGTGGATCAAGGTATTACGAATATAGGGGATCAGGCATTTTCATATTGCACGAATTTAAAGAATGTTGCCTTGCCTGAGGGGTTGATGGATATCGGGGCTGATGCATTTGGAAGCTGCCTTAGTCTCACAACAGTCGGAATTCCGAGAAGTGTGGCACAAATAGGGATAGGAGCCTTCCTGGACAAGGATGATACAGGGACCTATTCCCTGCTCCCTAACCTTACCATTCATGGCTACTACGGGTCAGTGGCCCATACCTATGCCAGGGACAATAACATCCCATTTGTTGATACCACTCCGACCCGTACTTTGTCTACGCCGGAAGACCTGACAGCGACTAACATCGTTTCCGGAATCCGTCTGAACTGGAAAGAGGTTCCCAAGGCACGTTATTACCTGATTTGTTATAGCTTCAACGGCAAGTACTATCAGGTGGCAAAGACAAAATCCCTCACCTACACGGACGAAAAAGTGACAAATGGCGCCCGTATCACCTATTATGTACAGGCTCTTGGCTACAGAATGTCTTCTGTAAACGTCTTATCCAGTAAACCGTCGACTGGTGTACGGATTATTCGCCTAACGGCGCCAAAACTGGTAGTCTCATCCCCTCAAAAACGGACAGTCAATCTTACCTGGCTCCGAAACGCAAAGGCATCAGGCTATCATATTAAGATGGCTACCAATCGATCCTTTACCAATGCCCGCAGCATAGGGGCTTCCGGAGGTACCAGACAATTCTCCGGCCTGGTTAGTGGGAAAGTATATTATTTTATCGTGAGAAGCTACAGGGACTATGGCGGGAAAAGGTATTTCAGTCCGTGGAGTAATTGGACCGGGGTAAGGGTAAAGTAAAGTAGAATCATATATATGAAAAGAGCCTGGACAAAGGAAAAAAGAATTCCTTGTTTCAGGCTCTTTGTCAGCTACTCATGATTTTTCTTTATGGCAACCATGATTAGCTGCCTGGTCTGTTCGCCCAGATGCTTCTGCTCCTCCCTGGAAAGCGCTGCAGGATAGATCGGATCCAAAAACTCCAGAATAACATGAGCGGATCGGATAAAAGGAAGGTGATCCTCAAAGACACTGGCTGTATTGTTGATACTGACAGGCACGATGGGACATCCTGTCCTGGTCGCGACGCGGAAGCTTCCCTCATGGAAGGCAAGAAGCTCAGACTCATCCTTGCTCTTACTACGGGTTCCTTCCGGGAAGATACATACGCACAGCCCCTCCTTGATATAATCGATGGCAGTGAGGATGATCTTCATACCCTGACGCATATCCTTCCGGTCCAGAAACAGACAACGGATCATACGCATCCATGAAGCCAGAAGAGGAATACGGGCCAGTTCCTTCTTGGCAATAAAACTGGTCGGAATCTGGAACTGCGTGTATATGACAAGAATATCAAAGATACTGCGATGATTTGCGATATACAAAACAGCCTGATCCCTGGGTATTTTCTCCTTCCCCTTTACCGTGACCTTTACCCCTGCTAAGAAGAGTACGATCCGGAAAATCCCATGGATGATATGCATAGAACTGATATCCCTGAGGTCAGGCCTTCTCTTTCCTAAAACCCATTCAAGAATCAGGACAGGGATAAAAAGGATCAGAAATAAAATAACCGCTATAAGGCAAAGGATCAATCTTACCATGGCAGAACCTCACGATCTCGTCACTGCATAGTCATCGGTTCCTTCACAGTGACACTATTTCTTTTTTTTCTGTTTCGCACTGGATGAACTCTGACTGGAAACAGTTGCCTCTGCGCGGCTGCGAAGACGGTTCAGTATGCCTTTTTTCTTAGGCGGGGGAGTTTCAAGATTACCGCGAAGGCCTTTCACACCAACGATATACAGGCCGCTTACCTCTGCCTTGATTTCTTTTTTGACAGGGATCAGGTCAAAGACCTTTTCATCGGCGATCAGAGTCTGGATCCTCGGTCCGACCTTAGCCTTTACGATCGGCAGCTTTTGGCGCCGCATCAGCTTGGGGGTCTGATCGATCACCATCTGCGGCAGGCCGGATTCCTTGATTGGCAGCCGTTTCTTGTCTATGACAAGCATGGAAACGGTTGTTTTCATTGCCTGGATCTGCGCTTGCTGCTCTTCCTGTTTCTTCTGTGTCTTTTTCCCGAAAAAATATAGACCGATCAGCAAACCGATCAATATAACCAGGATGACCAGAAGAACAATAGTCACTTTACTCATGGCTTCCTCCTATATTAAGGGTAGTAGTTACACAATATCTGTCATTGTACCATCGAACAGTCCAAAAGGCAACTATTTCTGCCGAATCGAATGAAGGATGGCTTTTCGCTGGTTTTCTAAATGCGCAAAGGAAAGCTCCTGCGCTTTTGCGACGTCACGGCTTTTGATTGCGTTTGTCATCTCGTGATGTTCTTTGACCAGCAGCTCTCTGCTTCTTTCTTCCTTGAGGTATTCAATGCGGTAGCGGTAGATCTGTTCCCGAAGGTTATGCAGAACCTGCAGAAGCCGTTTATTGCCTGCTGCCCGGTATATGGCTTCATGGAAATCCTCGTCTGCCTGGGCAAGCTCTTCGAGACTTCCCGTGGGAATGAGCCGTTCGAAATCTTCTGAGGCAGATAAAAGCTCGATATACTCAGCATCCGTCATGCGGAAGCAGGCTTTTTCAATGGCCAGCTTTTCCAGCGCGATCCGCACCTCAAGGACATCGTTCAGATCTGATTCGGTCAAATGGGCGACCTGAGCCCCTTTTCTGGGAATCATAACCACAAGGCCTTCAAGCTCAAGCTTTCGCATGGCTTCGCGGATCGGGGTGCGGCTTACACCCATCCTTTCCGCCAGAGCAATCTCCATAAGGCGTTCTCCTGGTTTAAGCTCACCCATTAAGATGGCTTTTCTGATGGAATTGAAGACAACATCTCGCAGCGGCAGATAATCGTTGGGATCATCGGAATGTTCATATGTAATGTTTGAAGCCACGAAATCCTCCTCCTATAACGCAGTTTGTACGTTAACTCAATGTTTCAGCCCAGAAAAGCCAGGTGGAATTCACTGTCCGGGAATGTCACAGACAGATTGGAGCAGGCTTGCTCTGCACTCCTCCGGTCAGGGAAAAGGCCAAAGACAGAAGGACCGCTTCCACTCATCTGGCTGCAGAAAGAGCCAAGCTCTTCCATTTTTCCTATGATGTTTTCGATGACGGGAAACATTTTTATCACGCCTGGCGCAAATACATTGCCGGGATGAAGGGGCAAAAGGGTCGGATCTTCTTTTTGGATCGAAGAAAGGATTGCTGCCATGTCGGGATGTTCCAGGCTGGAAAGATCGAGGCTCTCGTAGGCCATTCTGGTAGAGACTGAAACCTTAGGCTTGCCAATGATGACCGGACAGCCCTGTAAGGGGGGCAAGGGGGTCAGAAGTTCACCGATTCCCTCGGCCAGCATGGTTCCGCCGTAGATGCAGAAGGGAACATCCGCTCCCAGTCTGGCACCCAGGCCGGCAAGAGCCCGATCGTCAAGCTCCAGGGAAAAAAGGCGGTTGACAGCGGACAACGTCGCGGCCGCGTCTGTACTTCCGCCAGCCAGACCGGCAGCAACGGGAATGTTTTTTTCCAGCCGGATGAAGATCCCTTTGGTCAGAGAGAATTCGTTTATCATAAGCTGGGCAGCTTTCCAGATCAGGTTGCTTTCGTTTAAGGGAACGGCCTGAGAGTCACTAAAGAGCCGGATTCCCTTTTCCGACGATTCGGAAAAGATGAGATCATCACATAATGTGACGGTCTGCATGACGGTTCGGATATTATGGTAGCCGTCAGGCCGTCTGTTCAGAACATCCAATCCCAGATTAATCTTTGCTTTGGCTGAAATTCGAATCTGCATAGGCATCCTCTCCTAATTTTATATGGTATTTTGGAAAAAAACAATACCGGTATGGGCAAAGTTAGAAACAGCGAACTTTGGGATAACAAATAAATAAAACGGTCAGCATTTTGCACTTGCTGCAAGCTGCATATGAGCATATAAAGTGAACCAAGGCTTACGAAAAAAGGGGAGAAGCATATTCCGCTTCCATGGCATCGATCCTGAGGCGACATTCAGAGATGGGCATCTTGTTTTGGCTGAGAGTGTAAACCACCTGTACCGTCAGTCCATGTTCGATCCTATCCCAGGTAAGGGAACTGGTACAAAGCTCCATGGAAAAAGTACCAAAATCTGTTGCATAGAGCGTTTCCTGGCTGCTGCCGGGAGAAAAGGCCATTCTTGTACGAATGGCGCCATTTTTCCTTACCTCCATGTTATCGCCCTTGAGTTTGACAAAATTGGAAACGGCAGCAGGAAGGCCATCGATACTTTCTTCATAGTGAAGATAGTGGCAGCCGTTGCGCTGGTAATAGGAGCCCGGAAGGAGGAGAGAGATTTCAGGAAGAGCATCCTCTCCTTCGGGTATCTGGATACTGGTGATCCGGATGAGAACATCTTTATTCATCAAAGAAGCTCCTGCTCAATATTTTTCTATATCGATCTTTTGGGTCATGGATACGTCATAGGGGAGAATGGTATTGGCAAACATGGTAAATTTTTCCGCCAGGTCACTGACAAAAAAACGATAGGGAAATTCCTCCCGGTCTGTTCCCTGACGGATCAGACCATTATCCGCTAAAAGGCTTTTCAGTTCAAGAGAAGTCTCGTAGGCAGGATTGACCAGCCTGACATGTTCTCCCATGACCTCCTGGATCAGAGTGCGCAGCAGGGGGTAATGGGTACAGCCAAGGATCAGGGTATCGATATCTTTTTCCTTGAGTTCTCCCAGATAACGAACGGCAATCTCCCGTGTGATAGGATCATGGGTCCAGCCTTCCTCCACAAGGGGAACGAAAAGAGGGCAGGGCCTGCCATAGACCGTGACATTCGGATTGAGCTTTTTCAGAAATATCTCATGGATCCGGCTCCGTATTGTCCCTTCCGTGCCGATAACGCCGATCCTGCCGTTACGGGTCTCCTTGGCGGCAACGATGGTGCCGGCATCGATCACGCCAAGGATAGGAAGGGAGAATTCCTGCCTTACGGCATCCAGGGCAAAGGAGCTTGCCGTATTGCAGGCGATGACGATGGCTTTGACCTCCTGCTCTAACAGAAAACGGATAATCTGACGGGAAAACCGAAGAACGGTTTCACGGGATTTACTTCCATAAGGCACCCTGGCCGTGTCACCGAAATACACTATTTTTTCTGCAGGGAGATTTCGCATGATCTCTCTTGCAACAGTAAGCCCTCCGATACCGGAGTCAAATACTCCGATGGGGGCATTGGGATCTGTGTTCATCTTTATCACTCCGCTTCATTCACTATTCTGGTAAACGAACAGAATGCCTGCATTCTGATTCGTTTCCTGCGCCGAATTTGCGCCGCTGCAGGCGGCATGATCCCACGATAAATTCGTGCGCATACTATCCTTATTCGTACAACAATCTCACATTTTTGTCAATCACTAATTCAGCAGGAGCATTCAAGGCAGGCAGGTGGGCTTTTTCCATTATCATGGAAAAGGGGTGGAAATTTATCGAGTGAGAAGGTATAATAGTGAAGCTACTCAGGTCAGCAGCCTGCACTTGCTGCGAGCTGTGTCTGTGACCGTAAGGGCAGTGGGTTTTTCTGGTACAAAACTGCCTTTCGGAGGGGACGGATCCCGCTCGAAGCCGCGCAGCGGCGAGTGACAGGATCGGTGCCCGGCCGATTTCAGTCAGATCTTTGATAGAGGTGATCATATGAAAGAACGGATGATAAGGGTTATCGTCTGCCTGCCTGTGATCCTGGCCTTGAGCTGTGTTTTCCTGTTATGGCGTGAAGGCGGGAAAACAGGAATGATAGTTTATGCGCAGACGGCCGCATTATCCGGGGAAGCAGAAACAGAAGGGGCGCAACTTCCCGCTTCGGTGGCCTACCATCTGAAAAAGGCAAGAAAGGACGCCCAGCAGTATTATTATTACGCGGCGATAAAACGCCTGTCCAGTATCCAGAATTATGAACAGTATGAGCCGGTTACGGAGGCCATTTCCCATTATCAGGATTTAATGAATCAGTGCAGGGAATATCCGTTGGATCAGATTACCCATATTTTTTTCCATACCCTGATCTACGATACCGGCAAGGCTTTTGACTCGGATGAGGATGCGGATGGCTATAATCAGGTCATGACTACCGTCAGTGAGTTCAAATGGATCATAAACAGCCTGTACAGGAAGGGGTATGTTCTTGTCAGCCTCCATGACATGGCCCAGGTGGATGAGAACGGTGTGATGAAGCCGGGCAGGATCATGCTGCCGGAAGGGAAAACTCCCATCGTCATTTCCCAGGATGATGTCAGCTATTATCACTATATGGATGGAGACGGCTTTGCCAGCCGTCTGGTGCTTGACGGGGACGGGAAAGTAAAATGCGAGTATGTCAATGACGACGGAAGTGTCATGACGGGAGATTTTGATCTCGTTCCTATCCTCGACGACTTTATCGAGCTTCATCCTGATTTTTCCTATCATGGGAGAAAAGGGATACTGGCGATGACTGGCTACAATGGTGTGCTGGGCTACCGGACAGATGAAGCATACAAGACCGGGGCAAACCTTCAGGATGACCAGAGAGCCTTTCTTGCCCAGCATCCTGATTTTGATTTTGACGCGGAGGTTTCCCAGGCAAGGGCTGTGGCAGAGGCAATGAAGGCCAATGGCTGGGAATTTGCCAGTCATACCTGGGGACATCTCAACGCTACGACCTCCAGCTGGGAGACCCTGGCAAAGGACAACGAGCGCTGGATGAAAAACGTGGCCCCTATTCTTGGCAGCACGGACATGATTATTTTTGCCTTCGGGGCCGATATCGGAGACTGGAATCCTTATGCCGGAGACAATCCGAAGTATTCATATTATAAGAACGCCGGATACCATTACTATTGCAATGTGGATTCCAACCAGTACTGGCTGCAGCTGACAGATAGCTTTCTGCGGATGGGAAGAAGAAACGCGGACGGATACCGTATGTACTATAACCCTGAGATGCTCAGTGACCTGTTCGATGTGGATGCGGTCTGGGACCGGAGCAGGCCTGTGCCGGTTTCGGCCATGGGAGTTCAGTACTGAGAGGGATTCCGGCTGGAGAGGGGGATGCTATGAAAGCAAGATGGCGGGTCTTTTGGCCCTTGTTTATGGGAATCGTGATGACAGGATGCTCATGGGAGGGAGCCGGCCTTCCCGGGGTTGCGAAGCCGGCGCAGGATACCGCTTCTGTGGGAGAAGCGGCTTCGGCGGAAACGGTAACGATCCCGGATCATTTTGGAGACAGGCTGGTTTCTGATGTGGAGCTTTCTTCCTATATCAAGCTGGCGGATTACCGGAGTCCTTCCTTTTCGGTATCACAGATTACGGACGAGGCGGTGGGGCAGGAGATCGGCAGGAGGCTTGTCGCAGCGGCGGAGGAATTAAGCGGGAGTCAGGCCCAGGTACAGGAAAAGGATATTGTGAAAATCTCTTTCATCGGTATGGTCGGATATGAGACGATCCAGGATGCAGGGAAGGAAAGTTATATCCTTGAGGTGGGAAGCGGTGAAATGGTTCCGGGCTTTGAAGATGCCCTTTTGGGGATGAGACCCGGTCAGACAAAAAGGTTTTCCGTCTCCTATCCACAGGATGCCAAAGAAGCCTTACTGGCGGGAAGCGAGGTGACCTATCAGGTAACCCTTCAGACGATCCGTCGCCCCCCGGTTCTGTCAGACGAGTGGGCAAGGACGCAAGGCTACGACAGCCAGGAGGCTTACCGGGAAGCGGTTCGTCAGGAGCTCTTTGAAGCACGCTCCGAGTCCAGCGAGTTGCTCCGGGAGGCTGCCTTCAGGGCAGTCTGTGAGGAGAGCCGGGTTTATGGGTATCCGCAGGCAGATATTCTGTTGGCACAGAAGGAATTTTCCGATATTCTGCAGGCCTACGCAAAGACGTCAAAGATGACCATGCAGGATTTTCTGGCTTCCCAGGATCTGTCTCAGGTGGAACTACAGAAGGAAATGTTGGCATATTCCCAGGAGCGGGTAAAAGAAAACCTGATCTTGCAGGCAATCTTTGACCAGGAGGGCTTTTCTCTTGGTGATGAGGCATGTCAGGAGGAGCTTGAAGGATTGCTTGAGGCTTATGGCATGTCAAGCCGACAGGATTTGGAGGCGGCCTTCTCTGTCCAGAGAGTGAACGAGGCAATCGCTTTGAACCGGGCAGAATCTTTTCTGATGGGTGTGGTCTACTGAATCTGACACTTGGGCGGTGCCGAATAGCGGTTAATTATTGTCATAAGGCGAAATTAGTAGTATAATTAAGGTTAGTATAAATAATTTAGGGGAATTTCGAAAATGGACAATGAAATCCTGCGTAGGAACAGGAAAAGAAAGGAACAACAGCTCAAGAGAAGGCGAAGGCTGAAGCTCTGTATTTTTGCGTCAGGATTCATCCTGGCTGCTGTCCTTCTCGGCAGAGGGCTTCTCAGGCCGGTCTGGACCCGGTTTTTCGGAAGTGGGACAGACGATTCCACAACTCTGCAGACGGATGTGGCCAGGACTGATCCCGACGCTGCGGTCCGACGTCCCCTGAAAGGGAAGGATGATATTGAAAAGCTATCGGTAAATACCATCGGATGGCATGAAGATTCGAAGGGGAGATGGTTTCAGAATGCCGACGGCACCTATTTTGCTGATGGATTTCAGAGTATAGACGGAATTCAGTATTATTTTGACGATGACGGACATATCGTAGTGTCGGACTGGGTTGTCCGAGGCGGCGTGGAGTATTATTTCGATGCGAATGGCTCTTACATTCCGGGGCAGGAGAGACCGATGATTGCTCTAACCTTTGACGATGGGCCAAGTGAATATACCGATCGCCTTTTGGATGCTCTGGAAGCAAACGGAGCCCACGCTACCTTTTTCATGCTGGGATGGATCGCGGAGGAGCAGGCTGGCTGTATCCGCAGAATGCTTGAGATCGGCTGCGAGATAGGAAACCATTCCTGGAATCACGTGAATCTGCCGCAGCAGACGATCGAGACTGCTATACAGCAGATCCGGGATACAGACGCTGAGTTGGAGGCCATCTGCGGACAGGAATCAACGGTAGTCAGGCCGCCCTACGGTTCTTATTCAGATGAAGTGATTGCTGCGATAGACAAGCCCTTTATTCTCTGGTGTGTGGATTCCCTGGATTGGAGCCTGAAGGACGCCAAGCTGGACTACGATTCCATTATGAATTCCGGAGCCATTCAGGACGGTTCGATTATTCTGATGCACGATATTTATGAACCCTCTGTCGCCTGTGCAGAGATGCTGATCCCGGCGCTTATTTCCCAGGGCTATCGTCTGGTGACCATCAGTGAGATGGCACGGGCAAAAAATGTGGATCTGATTTCCTCTGCCTATACGGATTTCTGGGATACATCCCTTGAGGCGGGCCTTGTGCCAGGATATCGTGGGGAGGATGCCATTACCCCCCAGACCCTGGATGTCCGGACAGACGGAACGACGGACGATTCCCAGACTGAGGGGACGGACGATTCACAGACCGAGGAGACAGAAGATGAGATAGCAGCCTAAAGATATTCATTCGTTTCAGGCAGTAGATGCCAAACAGATACAGGGAGTGAACACAAGGAGGTACATTGATGGGAGAAAAGCTGCAGTTTACAGAATTTGACCAGTATCTGCTGGGACAGGGGACGCACTATGATGTGTATAAAAAGCTGGGGGCGCATCCGACCCGTCAGGATGGGGAGGATGGCGTTTATTTTGCCGTGTGGGCTCCCAATGCGCAGAGTGTCAATGTGATCGGCGAGTTTAACAACTGGGATACCCAGGCCAATAAACTGGAAAAGGCAGGACCGATCGGAGTCTTTGAAGGCTTTGTTCCCGCTGCCCACGTCGGTCAGCTATATAAATATTTCATCATCGGGATGCATGGGGAAGAGCTGTATAAGTCCGATCCCTATGGCTTTGAATGTGAGAGGCGTCCGGGGACGGCTTCCCGTATTGCCGATATCACAGACTTTACCTGGACAGATGAGGAATGGATGCAGCAGCGTCTCAGCTTCGATGAGAAGAAGGATGCCATGGCCATCTATGAAGTTCATCCCGGCTCCTGGATGAAGCATCCCTGGGCTAAGGAGAACGAAGAGGGCTTCTACAATTACAGAGAGCTGGCCATCCGTCTTACCCAATATGTCAAGGAGATGGGCTATACCCATGTGGAGCTGATGGGAATTGCGGAGCATCCCTTTGACGGCTCCTGGGGCTACCAGGTCACCGGCTACTATGCTCCCACATCCCGTCACGGAAGTCCTCTGGACTTCAAATATCTGATCAACCACCTGCACCGGAATAATATCGGTGTCATCCTGGACTGGGTACCGGCTCATTTCCCCAAGGATGCCCACGGCCTGGCGAATTTTGACGGGACGGCAGTCTATGAGCACGAGGATCCGCGGCAGGGCGAGCATCCCGACTGGGGAACCAAGATATTCAATTACGGTCGTCCGGAGGTCAAAAATTTCCTCATCGCCAACGCTCTGTTCTGGCTGGAGGAGTATCATGCGGACGGACTGAGGGTGGATGCGGTGGCTTCCATGCTTTATCTGGACTATGGCAAGAGGGATGGTCAGTGGGTGGCCAATAAATACGGTGGCAATGAGAACCTGGAAGCCATCGAATTTTTCAAGCATCTGAACAGCTGCCTGCTGGGACGCAACCATGGTTCGGTTATGATCGCGGAGGAGTCCACAGCCTGGCCAAAGGTTACCGGCCGTCCGGAGGACGATGGACTGGGCTTTTCCCTGAAATGGAATATGGGTTGGATGAACGACTTCCTGGAGTATATGAAGCTGGATCCCTATTTCCGTAAATTTAATCACAATATGATGACCTTCTCCCTTACCTATGCCTACTCGGAGAAATATATTCTGGTTCTGTCCCATGATGAGGTGGTTCACCTGAAATGCTCCATGCTGAGTAAGATGCCCGGAGAGCTGGATGAGAAGTTTAAGAATCTGAAGGTGGGATATACCTATATGTTTGGCCATCCTGGAAAGAAGCTTCTTTTCATGGGCCAGGATTTTGGCCAGCTCAGAGAGTGGAGTGAGGAGCGGGAGATCGACTGGTTCCTTTTGGAAGAGAAACCCCACCAGAAGCTTCAGGGCTTTGTCAGGGATCTGCTTTCCATTTACAAAAAGTATCCTGCTCTTTATGCGATGGATGCCGACAGCAATGGCTTTGAATGGATCAATGCAGACGATGCGGACCGCAGCATTTTCAGCTTTGTGCGTAAAGCGCCGCTTGTATCGGAGGAGCCTGATAAAGAGAAGGAAAAGGCCCTGACAGTCGCTAAGACAGAGAAGCCGGTAAAGGCCGGCAAGGGCTCCAAGAAGGAAAAAGGAACGGATAAGAGCCAGAGACAAAACCTCCTTTTCATCTGCAACTTTACGCCTGTGGACCGTCCGGATTACCGGGTAGGAGTGCCGGAAAAGAAAACCTATACCCAGATTATGGATGAACATGGACTTTTGAAGGCTAAGCAGAAATTCAAGGCGGTGGAGAGCGAGTGTGATCGGAGACCCTATTCCTTCGATTATCCTCTTCCTGCATATGGAATTGCTATCTTTACCTACTAAATTTCCGGTTGTAACGATTCGGCATTTGGGGCTTCTTCTTTGCCCTGGTTTTTCTTCCCCTTCCATGTATGGATAGCAGTTTTGATTGAAAAAGGCAGTTGAAAGAGGAATAATTTGTCTTTTTCGTCAGTAGAATAAAGAGGGAAGGAAAGATATAATAGGACAGTCACAGGAATCGGATTTGCACCATAACAGCACTCATCCGCTGTTCTTCTGTGCGCAAAAGAAAACAGAGCAAGTACATCGATAAACCAGGGGGTATTCTATACTCCCTGGTCATCGTTCGTTAATGATAAGAAAGGATCTGATCGAAATGGTAAAAATTGATATTATCTCAGGCTTTCTCGGGGCAGGGAAGACGACCCTGATCAAAAAGCTTCTGGCGGAGGTCCTCGCCGGGCAGCAGGTTGTCCTGATCGAGAATGAATTCGGTGAGATCGGCGTGGACGGTGCCTTCTTAAAGGAGTCTGGAATCCAGATCAGAGAGATGAATTCCGGATGTATCTGCTGTTCCCTGGTGGGAGATTTTGGCGAGTCTCTCAGGGAAGTGATTCAGACCTATCACCCGGACCGTATTCTGATCGAGCCCTCCGGCGTCGGCAAGCTGTCTGATGTGATTAAGGCTGTCCAGGGTGTCCAGAAGGATGTTGAGATGGAGCTCAACTCTTATACCACTGTGGTAGATGCCAAAAAGGCCAAGGTTTATATGCGAAATTTCGGGGAGTTCTTTGTCAATCAGATTCAGTATGCCGGAACAGTGATCCTGAGCCGTACCGATATTATCGATGAAGAGAAAACAGAGGCTGCCTTAGAGCTGGTTCATTCCATCAATCCCAATGCCGCCGTGATCACCACGCCTATTGCAGAGCTGGATGGGAAAAAGATTTTTGAGACCATGGAGCACCCGGCTTCCTTCGAGCAGGAGCTCCTGGACGCTGAGATAGAGCACCATCATCATCATCACCATGACGACGAGGAGCACGGGCACCATCATCATCATGATGACGAGGAGCACGAGCACCATCATCACCATGACGACGAGGAGCATGAGCACCATCATCACCATGACGACGAGGAGCATGAGCACCATCATCACCATGACGACGAGGAGCATGAGCACCATCATCATAATGACGACGAGGAGCATGAGCACCATCATCACCATGACGACGAGGAGCATGAGCACCATCATCATCATGACGACGAGGAGCATGAGCACCATCATCATCATGGGCATGAGGGGCATCATCACGCTGACGAGATCTTTACCAGCTGGGGGAAGGAGACTGTCAGGAAGTATAGCAGAGAACAGATCGAGAATATCCTGGCGGCTCTTTCCGACGAGGCTGTATATGGGGCTGTGCTCCGGGCCAAGGGGATGCTGCCGTCTCCGGACGGAAGCTGGATCTATTTTGACATGGTACCTGAAGAAGTCGAGCTGCGGGAAGGAAGCCCCTTCCTTACCGGAAAGATCTGCGTGATCGGTTCCAGGCTGAAGGAGGATAAGCTGGCAGAGCTTTTCGGCTGCTGATTTTGTTTTTTGCGTTAACTGCAAAGCACGAAGTGATGAGCCAGATACCGTTCGAAGCCGGGCAGCGGCGAGTTACGGGAGTGGCATCCAAACGGACTCAGTCAGATACAAACAGTCGTTTATAGAGGAAAGCTACGGACAACACTTCGTTTTGGGAGGAGCTGTGTTATGGATCAGGATTATGAGATTCCCATTTATCTGATTGCAGGATTTCTTGACAGCGGGAAGACGACATTCCTGCAGTTTACCCTTGAACAGGAATATTTCCGGATCGATGGAAAGACTCTCCTCATCGTATGTGAAGAAGGCGAAGAGGAGTATAATGCAAAGAAGCTTGCCCGCTATAATACGGTGATAGAGACCATCGGATCTCAGGAGGAGCTGACAAAGGAGAAGCTTGCAGCTCTTGAAATGATCCATCAGCCGGAGCGGGTGGTCATGGAATACAATGGTATGTGGCTGGTGAGCCACTTAGAGCAGATGGATTTGCCTGAAGGGTGGGCTATCGATCAGCATATCGTATGTGTGGATGCCAGTACTTTCCAGGTATACATGAAGAATATGAAATCCCTTTTCATGGATATGGTCCGCAATGCGGATATGGTAGTATTTAACCGCTGCGATATGACGATGCCGCTGGCGAATTTCCGGCGCAGCATCAAGGTGGTAAACCCTGCCATCGAGGTGGTTTTTGAAACGCAGAACGGAGAGATCCAGGACATCTTCCAGGATAGTCTGCCCTATGACCTGGATGCCCCCGTGATCGAGCTGCCCCCGGAGGATTACGGGATCTGGTTTGTGGACGCAAATGAACATCCCGATGTCTATATCGGTAAAAAGGTTCATTTCCAGGGAAGGGTCCATAAGAGCGACAGGCTTGCTCCCAATTGCTTTGTCCCAGGCCGCCCGGCCATGACCTGCTGCGCGGATGATGTGTCCTTCCTGGGCTTTCTCTGTGAGAGCGAACAGGTTCCGCATCTCTTTCCGAATGCCTGGGTGGATGTGACGGCGAAGGTATCCTGGGAAAAACGCAGGGAGTATAGAGGGGAGTCCGGTATCGTTCTGCGAGGAGAGAAGATTGTGCCATGCGAGCCCCTTGCGCAGGAGATGGTCTATTTTAACTGAAAGGCTGCAGATTATGGTTATGATTGCCGGTTTGGGGAATCCGGGACGCGAGTATCAGGGAACCCGTCACAATATCGGATTTGATGTGATCGATGAACTGATCGACAGGGAGGGGATTCCTTCCAGCGGAGTGAAATATCATGCGATGTACGGAACGGGTATCATTCAGGGACAGAAGGTTGTCCTGGTAAAGCCCCTTTCCTATATGAACCTTTCCGGAGATCCCATCCGGCAGTTGGCTGCCTATTACCGGATTGATCCCGAAAAGGATCTGATTGTCGTTTGCGATGACATTAACCTGATGCCTGGGCAGATCCGCATCCGCAAGGGTGGAAGCGCGGGAGGGCATAATGGGATGAAAAGTATTATTTCGTCTTTGGGAACACAGCAGTTTACCCGTGTCCGCATCGGTGTCGGTTCAAAACCCTCCGGCTATGATCTGGCCGATTATGTTTTAGGACATTTTTCTTCCGCAGAACGCAGGGAGATCGATGAGGCGGTAAAGGATGCCGCTGATGCGGTGGCTCAGATTCTCTCTGAAGGCGTGGACACTGCCATGAACCGTTTTAATAAAAAACGTGTGCCTGATCCCCAAGTCTGATCCGGATCATTTCAGGCCAAAGCCGTTCCTGTCGAATGACAGGAACGGCTTTCTTAGGTAATCAGGATAATGAAAAAAGGAGACTGTCTCATGAAAACATTTCTGGAGCCCTTGAAAGAATTGGCAGAATATAACGATCTGAGATACCTGACAGATAATCCGGACGGCATCACGGCAGTGGCCGGCTGCATGGATTCCCAGAAGGCTCATCTGATTTGCGGATTGTCTGAGGATTCTTCACTTAGCCTGATCATCTCCTATGAGGAAAAGAAAGCCAAGGATCTGTATGAGGACTGTCGGTTTTACAGGAGACAGACTCTGTTTTATCCCGCCAGGGATCTTCTTTTCTTTCATGCGGATATTCACGGCAATCTGCTTCTGCGTCAGAGAATGCGTGTGGTGAAGGCGCTTTTGGAAAAGGAAAGCCTGAGTGTTGTGACCACGATAGATGCCTGTATGGATTCACTGAAAAGCCTGGACAAAATCCGGGAAAGCCTTTTGACGATCTCTGTCTCCGATGTGTTGGATGTTGAGGACATGACGCGCCGCCTGGTGGCCATGGGCTATGAACGGGAGGTTCAGGTGGAGCTTCCCGGACAGTTCGCGCTTAGAGGGGGGATCCTGGATATCTACGCTCTGACAGAGGATAATCCCTGGCGGGTTGAGCTGTGGGATGACGAAGTGGATTCGATCCGAAGCTTTGACGCGGCAAGCCAGAGATCTCTTGAAGCCCTGGAGCGGATTACCATCTATCCCGCTTCTGAGGAGGTAGGGGAGGATGAAGCAGTCTCTTTTCTGGATTATTTTCCTGATGGGACAAAGATCTTCCTGGATGAACCCAACCGGCTGGCGGAATTGGGCGAGGGTGTTGAGAGGGAATTTACCACAAGCGTTGCCAACAGACGAGAAAAAGGAGAGCAGACCCTGGATGAGAGCTGGCTTACCGGGTTTGATCAGCTTCAGGCCCGACTGAACGAACGGGGCGCCTTGAGCCTGTCTGTCCTTGAGCCTTCGAAAAAGGACTGGAGGATCAGACACAGCTTTACTTTAAATATCAAGTCGACGGAAAATTACAACGGAAGCTTTGACCTGCTGGTGAAGGACCTGAAAAAGTTCAAGGAGCAGGGGTTTCGGATCATCCTCTTTTCTGCCTCCCGTACCAGGGCGGGACGTCTGGCAAAAGATCTGACCAATGAAGGAATACCGGCCTTCTGCACAGAGGATTATGACAGAATTCTTTTACCCGGAGAAATGCTGGTAGCCTATGGCCATGCCCATAAGGGCTTTTCCTATCCTGCCATTCGTTTTGCCATCATGACGGAAAGTGAGATCTTTGGTCGCAGGGATCAGGGGAAAAAGAAGAAAGCCAGGGAAGGCAAGGGAATTCGAAGCTTTAATGAGCTTTCGATAGGGGATTATGTCATTCACGAAAAATATGGAATCGGCATTTATAAGGGAATAGAACAGGTGGAGATGAATGGCGCTGCCAAGGACTATGTTAAGATCCAGTATCAGGGCAGCGGTGCAGTCTATGTCCCGGCGACAGGGATGGATGTCCTTCAGAAATATGCCGGCTCGGATACGGATTCCCCCCCTCAGATCAGTAAGCTTGGGTCGCCCCAATGGACAAAGACCAAAACAAAGGTGAAAAAAGCTGTTGCCGAAATCGCCAGGGACCTGGTGGAGCTTTACGCCCAGCGCCAACAGAAGGAGGGATACGTCTGCGGACCCGATACGACCTGGCAGCGGGAATTTGAGGAGCTTTTTCCCTACGAGGAAACGCCGGACCAGCTGGCCGCCATCGAAGACACCAAGCAGGATATGGAAAGCACAAAAATCATGGATCGTCTGATCTGCGGGGATGTGGGCTATGGAAAGACAGAGGTTGCCCTTCGGGCCGCCTTTAAGGAGGTGCAGGAAAGCCGGCAGGTGGTATATCTGGTTCCCACTACGATTCTTGCTCAGCAGCATTACAATACCTTCGTTGAGAGAATGAAGGACTTTCCTGTCAGAGTGGACCTGCTCTGCCGCTTCCGTACTTCAGCCCAGCAGAAAAAGACCATTGAGGATCTGGGCAAGGGTCTGGTGGATATTGTGATCGGTACCCACCGGGTGCTCTCCAAGGAT
This sequence comes from Blautia sp., assembly GCA_017515325.1. Lineage (GTDB taxonomy): Bacteria > Bacillota > Clostridia > Lachnospirales > Lachnospiraceae > Blautia_A. The sequence goes on along the minus strand of JAFWGA010000020.1, from coordinate 38,558 downwards.
ATTCATTATAAAAATCTTGGTCTTCTGATCATTGACGAAGAGCAGCGCTTTGGCGTGACCCACAAGGAGAAGATCAAGCAGCTGCGCAAGGATGTGGATGTGCTGACCTTGACGGCGACACCCATTCCCCGTACTCTGCATATGAGTCTGATCGGAATCAGGGATATGAGTGTGCTGGAGGAACCACCTTTGGACAGGGTTCCCATCCAGACCTATGTGATGGAGTACGATGAAGAGACGGTCAGAGAGGCAATCAGCCGGGAGCTGCGCCGCCAGGGTCAGGTTTACTATGTCTACAACCGTGTGGTCGATATCGCGGACATTGCTTCCCGTCTTTCCTCCCTTGTGCCGGAGGCGAAGGTGGGCTATGCCCATGGGCAGATGTCGGAGAGGGAGCTGGAAGATGTGATGTTCCAGTTCATTGAAGGAGAGCTGGATGTACTGGTTTCCACCACGATCATTGAGACAGGACTGGATATCTCCAATGTCAATACCATGATCATCCATGATTCGGACCGGTATGGCCTTTCACAGCTGTATCAGCTCAGAGGCAGGATCGGAAGGTCAAACAGGACAGCCTACGCCTTTTTGATGTACAAGAAGGATAAGGTTCTCAAGGAAACGGCGGAAAAAAGGCTTGCCGCTATCAGAGAATATACAGACCTGGGCAGTGGCTTCAGGATCGCCATGCGTGATCTCGAGCTTCGCGGGGCCGGGAATATTCTGGGGGCGGCACAGCATGGACATATGCTGGCGGTAGGCTATGACCTCTACTGCAAGATGCTGAGTGAGGCAGTCCGTGAAGCGAAGGGGCTCAAGGTCCAGGAGGATTTCGAGACTGTCATTGAGCTGAATATAGACGCCTTTATTCCGAACCGATATATCCCCAACGAATTCCAAAAGCTGGATGTCTATAAGCGCATCGCTGCGATTGAGGGCCAGTCCGATTATGAGGAGATGCTCGATGAGCTGGTGGACCGCTTTGGAGAGCCGCCCAGATCGGCGCTGAACCTTTTGGCCATCGCCTTGGCCAAGGCACTGGCCCATCAGGCTTATGTGACGGAGATCCGACAGTCGCCAAAGGATATCCGGCTGAAGCTTTTGCCTACGGCCAGGCTTGACGACAAGGGCATCTGGCCTTTGCTGAACCGCTACCGGCGCCGCGCTCAGTTCGTGGGAGGGGCGGAACCGTGTTTTGTCCTGATCCCGAATGCAGACCTTCTGACAGAGCTGATCACCTTCGTCAGGGAGCTTGGCAGCCTTGCTATGGAAGGATGAGAAGGGTAAGAAAGGAGTATAGATGAATAAGAAGGAGATCGCAGAGATCAAGAAGCAGTTTAAACCCGATAAATGTGCCATTTCCCGTATCTGTGGATGCTATGTAGACGCAGAGAAAAACAAAAAGCTGACCATGAGCCGCACCTTTCTGGCACTGCCGGAGGATGAGCTTTTGAAATACCTGGAGATCCTGAAAAAATCCCTTTCCGGAACCCTGGGGAAAAATCTGATGAATCTGGATTTTCCTCTTGAGGCTGAGGCGGAAGGCGGCATGCAGCATTTTCTGCTGCAGCTCAGGGACAGCGGCTTAGAGGACGAGGCGCTTTTAGATGCGTTTTACGATAAGATCATTGAGAATTATGATTATGCGGAAAACTATCTGATCCTGCTGGCGCATGCAGCCTACGATGTGCCGGGCAAGGCTTCTGACGGGCTGGACATGTTTGACGCCTCGGATGATGTCTTTACCTATCTGGTCTGCAGTGTCTGCCCGGTAAAGCTTTCCAAGCCGGGACTGGCTTATTTTGAGAAGGAAAATGAATTTGCCGACAGGGTGCGTGACTGGGTGGTGGAAATGCCTGCTCTGGGATTTTTATTTCCCTTGTTCAATGACCGGGCAACGGATATCCATGGCATGCTCTATTATGCCAAAAACGCAGAGCAGCTCTACCAAGGCATGGTAGAGGAGCTCTTCGGTTGTCTTGTACCTCTCAGCGCCGGGACACAGAAGGATTCCTTCAATATTTTAGTGGAAAACACGCTGGGAGAGGATTGCGCCTACGATACGGTTGTAGCGATACATGAGAAGCTGAATGAGATCATTGAGGCACAGAAGGAGGAACCGGACCCGGTTGCCCTGACCCGCGGGGAGGTCAAAAGACTGCTGGAAGAAAGCGGAGTGGATGATAGCCTGCTGGAGAATTTTGACGAACAGTACCAGATGGCAGCGGGAAGTCAGCCGGCTTTGATGGCTGCCAATATTACCAACACGAGAAAAACCGAGATCCGGGCATCGGACATTGTGATATCGACGGAACCGGCCAAGGCCTCCATGATCGAAACCCGGGTGATTGACGGAAGGAAATGCCTGGTGATCCCTATGGAGGGAGAGATAGAAGTAAACGGGATCCATGTAAAGCCCTGACGGACAGTCGGCAAAAGCCCCAAAGGAGTGTTTGACTCCCTTGGGGCTTTTTTGACAGTTATGCCGTCTTTTTTCTTCGGTTACTATTTTCGGGCAGAGCGGCTCTTGCCCCTTCCTCAGGGCTGCGCATGTCCTTGTACAGCCAGACAAAGCCATAGCCGGGCAAACCGATATTTCTGGCGTCCCAGTACTCTTCATTCCACAGGTTCAGGCATTCCGGTTCGTCCTGGATCCAGGCGACCTGAGGATCCTCGCTGAAATTAAACAGGGCAATCAGCTTCTCCCCCTCATAATAGCGGCCGATGCCAAGAACATGGTCGTTGTAGGTTTCGATGATCCAGGCGTCGGCATTATTGTCAAAAACCATATGGGAAGCTCTCAGCTTCTCCAACCGGCGCAGTGCGGTGAAAATACGGCCCTGGCGGGTGGTGGGGTCATCCTTTGCCATAACCTGATCCCAGTTGAAGTCTCCCCGGTGGATATAGCGGGAATCGTCCCACTTTAAGGAATTATCATGGTAGCTGTAGTCGTTGAGCTGGCCGATCTCATCCCCGCTGTAGATGATGGGGACACCGCTCTGGGTCAGGAGGAAGGCGTGAAGCATGATATCAAGCTGGATTGCCCGGTCGGCCTTGACGGGATCATTTTCATATTCGGCAGCCTCCAGGCCGCACAGGGAGGCAGTGGTGCCGCAGAGTCTGGCGTCTCCCAGCCTGGGATCGTCATTGTAGAGCTCTCCGCGCATATCGCTGCCGGCCCATTTCCCGGTAAGGTAATCGTTCAGGTATTTTTTGTGGGCAACCTCCTGAAGGCCGAACTGACGAAGGTAGTCATAATCCAGACCCCAGCCGATATCATCATGGCAGCGCAGGTAATTGAGAAACATGTATTCATGGGGCAGGGCGAAAACGGTACCCAGCTGATGCTTCAGAAGACGGACATCCCTTGTCGCCACAGTATGCCAGGTACTGGCCATGGTCGTGACATTGTAGAGCATCTGACACTCCGGCTTATCGACAGTGCCGAAATAGGGTACCACCTTGGAGGGCTCCATCACCACCTCTCCCAGCAGCAGGGTGCCGGGACAGACAATATCCGCCGCGATATGCATCATGCGCACCAGATTGTGCACCTGGGGCAGATTACGGCAGTTGGTTCCCAGGCATTTCCAGATATAGGGAACGGCGTCCAGACGGATGATGTCGATCCCCTGATTGTAAAGATAGAGCATATTGGCGGTCATATCGTTGAAGACCACGGGGTTGGCGTAGTTGAGATCCCACTGGTAAGGATAGAAGGTAGTCATGACAACCTTGCGGACGGCTTCACACCAGGAGAAGTTTCCGGGGGCAGTGGTGGGGAAAACCTGCGGCACGGTCGCCTCATAGGCCATGGGGATGTCCCAGTTGTCAAAGAAGAAATACCGGTCCTGGAATTCCTTTTCTCCCTGTCTGGCTCTGACCGCCCATTCATGATCTTCGCTGGTATGGTTCATGACGAAATCAAGGCAGAGACAGATATCCTGGGAATGGCAGTCCGCCGCCAGCTCTGCCAGATCCTCCATGGTGCCCAGCTCCGGCTGGACTCTTCTGAAATTGGAAACGGCGTAGCCGCCGTCGCTTCTGCCGGCAGGAGATTCCAGAAGGGGCATCAGATGAATGTAATTGACGCCGCATTCCTTGATATAGTCCAGATGGGAACGCACGCCCTGCAGATTTCCTGCGAAGGCGTTGACATACATCTGCATGCCCAGCATATCCGTCTTTTTATACCAGTCGGGATGGGACAGCCGATACCGGTCCAGCTCCTTCAGGGCGGAGCTTCTTTCTTCATAATATTGGTTGAGAACGGTGCAGAAGTAGTCGAAGGCCTGCTGGTCATCGTGATACAGTTCACAGTACAGCCATTTTAATTCATCATATGCTTTTTCCAGTCTCTGACGGAATTCTTTATCCCATGCTTTGCTGATCATGTGATTCTTTCCTTTCATTATGATGGTAGGGAACATCTGTTTATCATAGATATTATCATGATTCAATATGTTTGACAATCATATGTTACCTTTTCCCTTCAGATGTGCAAGCGCGAGGTGGGAACAGGCTTTTTGCACGGGAATCACAGAGCTTGCCGCCTGCCGCTGCGGGATTTTTTATCTTCAATTTGCTTTTCAGGACATGCTGTGCTATACTCGAAACAAATTTTTGAACATATGTATTTTTCAAAACCGGAAGCGGAACGATCGGCGAACTGGGTTGCTCCGGTTTCGGATGGAATAAAAGCATGGTATTAGGAGGGCCGCTCATATGAAAAGAAAAAAGATCCTTGCCGTTTTCCTGGCAGGGGCACTGCTGGCGGGGACGATGCCTGCTGCCCTGACGACGGCAGACGAGGATATCTTCGTCACGGGAGATTCGAACGACATGGAATCCGATTTTTTTGATTATTTTACCGGGGGAGACGGAGGCCAGTCTTCGGATCTGCAGCAGGATATCATGATCGAAGAGCCGGTTTACACAGAGCCCGTTATCGAGGAACCGGTGGATTATGATCCTGTGATCGAGGAGCCGGTTGGTACCGATCCGGTTTTTGAAGAGCCGGTTTATTCCCTGCCTGAGGTTGTGGAGCCGGTCTATTCGGAAGAACCCCAGGAGGATCTCTCTTTTATCGATACTTTTGTTGCCGGTCAGGTTCAGGATCCGGTTCCTCAGGAGGAAGAGCCTCAGATGATTGTTCCGGGCCCGGCCGAAGAGACGGAGCTTCTGGTCACGGATGTTCCCCTGCCCACCCCGCTTATTGCGGAGCCGTCCTTTGTTCCCCGTGACGTAGTGACGACCCCTACACCGGAGCCCATACAGGTTCTGGAGGATACCTCCATGAAAACCGGCAAGGTTGGCGATATCAGCACGACGGATCATTATTTCCTTTACCCGTATTATACCTTGGAAGCAGGAGAAGAAAAGATCCCTGCCCTGGCAAGCTTTGCCACTCTTGAGGAAGCCTTTGATGCCATTCATAATCCTCCCGAGGAGCTGGCGGAGAGCATGGAGGGGAACCACTCTTATGCTGTCGGGATTTGTAATGAGATGGTGGTTTCTTTGGAGGACACCATTACGATACCGGCAGACTATGATATCACCCTCTGGGTATTGTCCGGTGAGAACGAGGATATCCCGACAAGGCTGTCTCCGGCCACTCCTGGCGCGGCAATGCCCTTATTCCTTGTGGAGGGCAGTCTTACCGTTGGGTTGACGAATGAGGAGATAAAGGAAAGCTTTGTTTTGTATCCCTCCGGTGCCCAGTCGGTTTCAAGGGATCAGGGAGTGGAGCTCAGAAATTGCGGTTGTGCTCCCGTTACGGTAGCCTCCGGAGGCTCCCTGGCCTTTCGGACAGACTGCGCTGTCTCAGAATGCAGGTCTGCCGACGATTCTTCGGCTATCGCCATTGAGGAGGATTATCTCAGCGTCGATATTTCCAATCTGTCTGTAAATGGTCTGGTCTCTCAGGCGGAAGGCTTTGGCGCGATCACTGTGCCGGCAGGTGGGGTGATTACCATCAATTCCCGTACCAGCGTGGAAAATAACAGCAATGAAAATGATCCTCTCAGCGCGGATCTCGTTCTGGGTGAGGGGGCCGGCATCACCTATAAGGCCGCTGCGGGAACCTCCGCTCTCGGGAAGGTCAGCGTATACTGCCTGTCGCCCGTAAACGAAGAGGTGGTCATTTCCCTGGATGAGGAGACCGACAGTCACCGTCTTCGCCAGGACTATGAGGCAGGTCGTTTTGTCTATGCGGATGAGAACAGCCAGCTGAAATATGAGGAAGAAGCAAACTATATCTACCTTGTCTGGCCCTATCGTCTGGAGGACTGTACGGTAAGCGATATCGGGTCCGAAGAGGAGCCCCTCGACAGGACCAAGACTCCGTCCATTTCTCTTCTGGAGGACTCTCCTGACGATACCTTCCCTTATGTGGAGGGGGCAGGAATGGATAATGAATCCCCTGAGGAGGGGGATATCCGCTGGAACCCTGTCGGCTGGAGTTTTGAGGAGGAGCCCGAGGAATGGACGGATATGGAAACACCGGTGGATCTGTCTCAGGTTGAAGCAGACGTGGAGGAGGGGGTTCCCTATTACGTTTATTTTGTCAAGGAAATCTATTCCTCCGGCAGCTGGGAAAGAGTGGAAGACCCGGAGGGCGAAGGCAGCCTCGACGCCTTGATTTATGTGACAGATGAAGGCTCCGGGGAAAGAACAGATCCCTATGATCCTCCGGTGACGGACAGCAGGATCACATGGCAGGACAAGATGCCGGTGAAGGCTCATGCCGGTGACAACTTCCGGTTTAAGGCGATGGGGGCAAGCGCCGAGGATACCTATCCCGATGAGAGGCTTGAGGGAGACGGCCGCTGGCTTCCGGTTTACTGGATGCTCGAAGGCAGCGAAGACAAACAGCAGGAAATTGACAATCCTCAAAAGTGTGAGGCTGATTTCTCTTATGCCGTCAAGGCTGATATAACCAAACCGGAGACCCATCCTATTACGGTAGTATTGCAGCATCAGACCTGGGACGGAGAGAAATGGGAGTCAGATGAAGAGACAGGTGAGGTGGATACCCAGTTTGAAACGGAAGCCTGGACGCCGACCAACACCCCGACGCCTACCCCCACGGCAACCCCGTCTCCCACTCCTACGCCTACAGCAACGCCCACACCTACCGAAACGCCGACACCGACACCTACAGATGTGCCGGGTCCCAGGGCACCCTATGATCCCCCTGTGACAGACAGTGTAATCACCTGGGAGGCTGAGATGCCGGTGGAAGCCCACGCGAATGATACCTTTTCCTTTAAGGCGATAGGAGCCAGTGCCGAGGACAGATATCCCGGCGAAAGGATCATTGGCGACGGCCGTTGGCTTCCCTTCTACTGGACAGCTCCCGGCAGCAGTGTCGAACAGCAGAAGATCACGACTCCCACGGGGCGGGAGGCTTCCTTTGCGGTACAGATCGGACGGGATATTACCTCAGCAGAGGATTATATCTTTACCGTAGTTTTCCAGCATCAGACCTGGAACGGTAGTGAATGGGTCAGCGATGAGGGAAAGACAGGAGAGAAAACGACAGTGCTTCAGACAAAGGCATGGGAAACGCCTGCTACACCTACCACCAGGCCTCCCTATATTCCTCCGGTGGACTCCAACACGGTGACTTTCCCCAACAATGCCACAACCATGACATTTGCGCCAGGAGCCATGTTTGATATTACGGTGATTGAGGCTTCCGCCGAAACACAGTATTCCAACCTGGTAGTGGGTGACGGACGCTGGAAAAAGCTTTATTGGAGCATGTACAACGATGCAAATACCAACAGCGCCCGTACCAAAGAAACCAGGTGGCAGATCGGCTCTGCCGGCGGAATAGCTACGGCAGGGGATCATACCCTCTATGTATACTTCCAGCTTCAGAAATGGGACGGAAGCCAGTGGGTGGACACCTCCACCATTGAGCATAAGGCTGTTCCCTTTAAGTCCGCAGCTTATACCTCCACACCTTCGGGCAGTTCCGGCACCAGCAGCGGGACGGGAACCTCTACGACCAGTTACAGTCAGAACAATGCCTATATCACGCCGGGTTCCAATTACTATACCTACAGGGATGCCAATGGAGCCATCGTGACAGGCGTGATCACACCTGCGGCCCATCCCAGTGGCGGAGCGGTAGCAGCGGCAGCGGCGTCCCGGGGAGCCAATACGGCAGATGATTCACCGGTTTCCTCCCTGCTCATGCTCCTCTTCCTGTCCCTGATGGCAGGCGGGGCAATCATGATCCGCAGGAACAAAAGGGCGTGAAGCACAGGAAAGGAAGCAAAGCACAAACGGTTTGTCCGTTTACGATAAAGCAGATGAATGGCGGGGCAAAACAATTATGTTTTGCCCTTGCTTCATCTTGCCAGTAAGGGGCTGGGCACAGCTTTTCAGAAAGGAGTTTTTTTCATTCTGCTATGTTTTATCCTAATGATTTTCACGATATTGACCTGATCCCTGAGCCTCCCACAGAGGAGCCTGCCCGCCAGTATTATTATATCGCCCTTGCCGGAAGGAAGCTTGAAGCACTGGGCAGGGACCGGAATCATCCCTATCGCTATTTCCTTGAGACCTTTGGCTGTCAGATGAACGAAAAGCAGTCCGAGGTGGTAGCCGGTATCCTGGATGAGATCGGCTGTGTCCGGACGGACAGTGAGGAAAAGGCCGACCTGGCGCTTTATAACACCTGTACCGTCAGGGAGAATGCCAACCTGAAGGTCTATGGACGACTGGGCAGGCTGCAGAATATGAAAAAACACCAGCCTGACAAGAGGATCGTTCTTTTTGGCTGCATGATGCAGGAGAAGGAGGAGGCGGAGAGGATCCGCACCGATTATCCCTTTGTCAACCTGGTCTTTGGCACTCACAACAACTATAAATTTGCCGAGCTTTTCTGCCGGATGATGGAGGAAGGGCGGCAGGTAATCGATCTTCAGGAAAAGCCGGACAGGATTGTCGAAGAACTGCCGACGGAGAGAAATTATTCCTTCAAGGCTGGGGTCAATATCATGTTCGGCTGCAATAATTTCTGCAGCTACTGCATTGTTCCCTATGTTCGCGGCCGGGAAAGGAGTCGGGAGCCTGAGGCTATCCTCAAAGAGATCCGGTCTCTGGTGGAGGACGGCGTGACAGAGGTTATGCTGTTAGGGCAAAACGTGAATTCCTACGGCAAAACCCTGGAGCATCCGGTCAGCTTTGCCCGGCTTCTTTCCCTGGTGGAAGAGATTGAGGGACTGCACCGCATCCGCTTTATGACCTCCCATCCCAAGGATCTGTCCGATGAGCTGATCGATGTGATGGCGAAAAGCCATAAGATCTGTCATCATCTGCATCTTCCCATGCAGTCAGGCTCATCCCGTCTTCTGAAGGATATGAACCGGCATTACAGCAAGGAGGACTACCTTGCCCTGGTAGAAAAGATCCGGGCGGCCATTCCGGATATCTCTTTAACCACCGATATCATGGTGGGCTACCCGGGAGAAACGCAGGAGGATTTTGCCGACACCCTGGATGTGGTCAGACAGGCGGATTTTGACACGGCCTTTACCTTTATCTATTCCAGACGCAGTGGAACACCTGCGGCCGGCCGACCGGATCAGGTGCCGGAAGAGCTGGTAAAGGAACGCTTCGACTCACTTCTGGCTCTCGTTCAGGAGAAGGGCAGGGCTGCCTCCTCCCGCTTTACCCATACCGTCCAGGAGGTTCTGGTGGAGACCGAGAGCAAGGAAGAAGGAATCCTTACCGGACGTACCCAGTATAACCTTTTGGTGCATTTCCCGGGCAGCAAGGAGCTGCTGGGAAAATATGTTCCTGTCTGTCTGGAGGAATGCAGGGGCTTTTATTATCTGGGCAGAATGGCGGCTGACTGCGAAGGCCACTGATCAGGAAATTAAGAAAAGAGAGGAAGGCTCATGGCTCTGACCCCAATGATGCAGGAATACCTGCGCAAAAAAGAAGAATATAAGGATTGTATCCTTTTTTACCGTCTGGGTGATTTCTACGAAATGTTCTTCGATGACGCGAAATGCGTTTCCAAGGAGCTGGAGCTTACCCTGACAGGGAAGGACTGCGGGCTTGAGGAAAGAGCTCCCATGTGCGGCATTCCCTTTCACGCGGCGGATACCTATATCCATCGCCTGATCGAGAAGGGATATAAGGTGGCGATCTGCGAGCAGGTCGAGGATCCGAAGCAGGCCAAGGGTCTGGTAAAGAGAGAGGTGATCCGCGTTGTCACCCCTGGGACAACCCTGGATCCCAGTTCCCTTGACGAGACCAAAAACAATTATCTGATGTCTATTGTTTTGATAGAGGATCATTATGGCATAGCGGCTGCGGACATCTCTACGGGAGACTGTTTCCTGGCTGAGGTCAGTAAAACAGCCCGTCTCATGGATGAGATCTCGAAATTCACTCCCTCCGAGATCATCTGCAACGAAGCCTTTATGCTGAGCGGAATCGATCTGGAGGAACTGAAGGAGAGGATGAAGCTCAGCATTTTTGTCCTGGATCCCCGGTATTATGACGATGAGGGCTGCCGGAAAGTGATCTGTCAGCATTTTAAGGTGACAGATCCCAATGAACTGGGGCTGGCGGGTTATTCGATCGGTTTGATTGCCGCAGGCTCTCTCTTTCTTTACCTGAAGGAAACGCAGAAGAACGGTCTGGAGCAGATGACACAGCTGCGGGCCTACCGGGCGGAACGCTTTATGCGGATTGACAGCTCCAGCCGGAGAAACCTGGAGCTGGTGGAGACCATGCGGGAAAAGAATAAAAGAGGGTCTCTTCTGTGGGTCCTGGACAGAACCTGTACCGCCATGGGAGCCAGACTGATGCGGGCTATGATCGAGGAGCCGCTGATCGAGACAGACGAGATCAATCGTCGTCTGGAAGCCATTGCGGATCTGAATGCCGATCCCATGCTCCGGGACGAGCTCAGAGAATATCTGCATCCTGTCTACGACCTGGAGAGGCTTCTGAGCAGGATCAGCTTCAAGACGGCCAATCCCAGAGATATGGTGGCCTTTGCCTCCTCTCTGGCCATGATTCCTTCGATCCGCCAGGTGCTCAAGGAAGCCAAGGCTCCCTTGCTTCGCCAGATCTATGACGACATGGATGACCTGAAGGATGTGACCAGCCTGATTCAGGCAGCTATAACGGATGATCCCCCCCTGGCCCAGAAGGAGGGTGGGATCATCCGGGAAGGATATCATGAACAGGTCGATACCTTCAGGCGGTCCCGCACAGACGGAAAGAGCTGGCTGGCACAGCTGGAGACAAGGGAAAAGGAGAAGACCGGGATCAAAAATCTCAAGGTCAAGTTTAACCGGGTTTTCGGTTATGCCATTGAGGTGTCCAATTCCTTTAAAGGCCAGGTTCCGGATTACTATATCCGTAAGCAGACCCTGGCCAATGCGGAACGGTATATCACCCAGGAGCTCAAGGAGCTGGAGGATATGATCCTGGGAGCCGAGGATAAGCTCTATGCCCTGGAGTATGAGCTCTTTTCCCAGGTGAGGGACAAGGTCGGCGCAGAGGTGGTGAGGATCCAGAAAACAGCCAGGGCTCTGGCCGGGCTTGATGTATTTGCTTCCCTGGCTCTGGTGGCAGAGCAGGGGGGGTACGTTCGTCCCGCAGTGGATGAGAGCGGGGTGATCGATATCAGAGAGGGTCGGCATCCCGTGGTAGAGAAGGTGGCGGCCAATGAGATGTTTATTCCCAATGACACCTACCTGGACGATCATAAAAAACGCATCTCCGTCATAACCGGTCCCAATATGGCGGGGAAATCGACCTATATGAGACAGACAGCCCTGATTGTGCTTATGGCCCAGATGGGCAGCTTTGTTCCGGCGAAAAAGGCGCGGATCGGGATTGTAGACCGGATTTTTACCAGGGTAGGGGCTTCTGATGACCTGGCCAGCGGGCAGAGCACCTTTATGGTAGAGATGACCGAGGTGGCGAATATTCTGAAGAATGCCACGGCCAAGAGTCTGTTGATCCTGGACGAGATCGGCCGGGGAACGAGCACCTTCGACGGCCTGGCCATAGCCTGGTCCGTGATCGAGTATATCAGCAACAGACAGCTGTGTGGGGCGAAGACCCTTTTTGCCACCCACTATCATGAGCTCACGGAGCTGGAGGGAAAAATCGACGGGGTAAACAATTACTGTATCGCGGTCAAGGAGAAGGGGGAAGACATCGTCTTCCTGCGCAAAATCATACAGGGCGGAGCGGACAAAAGCTACGGCATTCAGGTGGCCAGGCTGGCGGGGGTTCCGGAGATCGTCATCCGACGGGCAAAGGAGCTGGTGGAGGAGCTGTCCAACGCAGATATTGCCGCTGCTGTGAGGGATCTGACCGGACAGAAAAAAAGGCTTCATTATGATGAGGTGGACATGGGGCAAATGTCGCTGTTTGATACCATGCAGGATACGGATATCCTGGAAGAGATCAAGAGCCTGGATATCGGTAATCTGACCCCCATGGAGGCCTTAAATTTCCTCTATAATCTGCAGAACAGGATTGTCAACCGCTGGAAGACACCCTGAAGGAGCCGACATCCCTGGAGGCCGCATAGAAGATGACCTGGGGAAAGGGGTCCGAAGGGATTCAGGCAGATCAGACAGGAAGCTTTAGAGGAGACAGCCATGACAGCAGACAGAAAAATCTTAGTTTTGGATCCCCATACGGTGGATCAGATCGCGGCAGGCGAGGTGGTGGAGCGTCCGTCCTCCGTGGTGAAGGAGCTGGTGGAAAACGCGATGGATGCCGGAGCCTCGGCTATCACCGTGGAAATTGCCGAGGGAGGTAAAAAGCTGATCCGTGTTACCGACAATGGCTCCGGTATTGCGGCGGAAGAGGTACCGGTGGCCTTTTACCCTCACGCCACCTCCAAAATCCAGAGGGTGGAGGATCTGGCCGGTATTCAGACCATGGGCTTCCGTGGAGAAGCCTTGTCGAGTATTGCTGCTGTTTCCCAGGTCGAGGTGATCACCAGGACTCCCTCCGCGCTTACGGGGATCCGCTATTGCATTGAGGGAGGCCAGGAGACGGTCAGGGAGGAGATAGGGGCGCCTGAGGGGACGACCTTTCTGGTACGAAATCTCTTCTACAATGTCCCGGCCAGGAGTAAATTCCTCAAATCCGCTACGGCGGAGGGGGCTGATATCAGCAGTATCATGGAACAGCTGGCCCTGTCCCATCCTGAGATTGCCTTTAAGCTGATTCTGAACAGTCAGGTAAAGCTGACCACAACCGGAAACGGCAACGGCAGGGACGTGATCTACCATGTCTACGGAAGGGAAATCGCCAGGGCGCTTCTGGAGATTTCCTATGAAAACGATTTCATGAGGATATCCGGCTTTGCCGGAAAACCGGATATTTCCCGAGGAAACCGCTCCTTCGAAAACTATTATGTCAATGGAAGATATGTGCGCAACAGGATTTTGACCAAGGCCATCGAGGATGCCTACAAGGGTTTTCTGATGCAGCACAAATTTCCCTTTGCTTCCCTGCAGCTGGAGATTGACGGCCAGGAGGTGGACGTGAATGTTCATCCCCGTAAGCTGGAGCTGCGCTTTTCCCGGGAGCCGGAGGTGTATGAGGCCGTAAGAGAGGCTGTGCGCCGGGCGCTGACAAGCCGGGAGCTGATCCCTGTGGTTGCCGTGGGCAGGCAGGAGAAGACAAGGGAGCCGGAGCCGGAGGTAAGACATGGTGATGCTCCTCAGCCCTTCCGGATGAACAGACAGCAGGAAGGGGCGCTTCAGGAGGATAAGGCTCTGTTTACGGCAGAGGAAGGGATGACGGCTCTTTCTGAAGAAGAGGAGAGCCTCTTCCAGGGAAGGCTGGAGCAGGAAGGCCTGAGGGAGGAAGCTTTGCCCAGACAGGAGGAGACAAGTTCTGGCTTTGGCAGTTCAGCAGCAGAAGCAAGACAGTCACACTCCGAAGAGACGGGGGCCACGTACAATACTGTGTCTGTGCAAGAGAAGGGGAATCCGCGGGAAACGGATGCCCTGCCGGTGCCTGGGGATGACCTGGGGGAAACGGATGCCCTGCCGGTGCCTGGGGATGACCTGAAGGAAACGGATGCCCTGCCGGTGTCCGAAGATGACAGGATAAAGACGGAAGCTTCCCTGCCGCAGGGGGAGATGCCGCAGAACATGCAGGTGGATAAGGAAAGCGAAGGCGGCAGGCCGGAGGAAGTTTTGCCGGGAGGTTTTGGGGTCAGGGAGGATATCAGCGGAGAACAGATGGAGTTCTTTGAAGAACGTCTGCTGGACCCGGTTTCCCGTACCAGGCATCGACTGATCGGCCAGCTCTTCGACACCTACTGGCTGGTGGAATTTGGGGATCAGTTCTATATGATCGACCAGCATGCGGCCCATGAAAAGATCAATTATGAACGCCTGGTCAGGCAGTTTCAGGAGCAAAAGATGGATTCCCAGCTTCTTGATCCGCCCATGGTGGTCACCTTAAGCCTGGAGGAGGAGAACCAGCTGAGAGAGAATGAGGGGCTCTTCACCGGATTTGGCTTTGAGATAGACGACTATTCCGGCAGAGAATACTGCATCCGTGCGGTGCCCTCGACCTTATATGGCTTTAAGGAGGAGGAGCTTTTTCATGAGCTTTTGGACCATCTGACCTCTCAGCTGCAGAAGGATCCGGTGGGAGTATTTGCCCATCGGTTGGCAACTATGGCCTGCAAGGCGGCAGTCAAGGGGGGGAACCGAATCTCCGCCGAGGAGGCAAACACCATGATCGATGCGCTTCTGAAGCTGGATGAGCCCTATCATTGTCCGCATGGCCGTCCCACCATCATAGCCATGACAAAGGCAGAGATCGAAAAGAAATTTCACAGAATCGTCTGAAAGGCTGAGACGGGATATGGGCCGGATCTGTTACGGGCATGCCGAGAGGGGGGAAGAGTGATGAGAGAAGGCAAACCACCACTGGTGGTACTGACAGGACCTACCGCTGTGGGAAAGACAAGACTTTCCATTGAGCTGGCAAAGGCAATCGGTGGGGAGATCATCTCTGCCGATTCTATGCAGGTATATCGCGGGATGGACATCGGCTCTGCCAAGATTCGTCCGGACGAGATGCAGGGAATCCCACATTACCTGGTAGACGTGCTGGAACCGGAGGAAGACTTTCATGTCGTTCGCTTTGCCCGGATGGCCAGGGAGGCGATGGGGCAGATCTATTCTCATGGCCATATCCCGATTCTGGTGGGCGGCACCGGCTTTTATATTCAGGCCGTGACCAGGGACATTGATTTTACCGAGGCGGGGCAGGAGGATTCCTATCGCCGGGAGCTGGAGCGTTTTGCCGCGGAAAAGGGGGCAGGAGCTCTTCACCTTGTGCTGCGCCAGGTGGACCCTCTCTCTGCTGAAAGGATTCACGAAAACAATGTGAAACGGGTGATCCGTGCTTTGGAATACTATCATCAGAATTCCCGCCCCATCTCTGCCCATAACGAGGAGCAAAGAGCGAAGGACAGTCCTTATCATCTGGCTTATTTTGTTCTGACGGCTCCCAGGGAGCTGCTGTACCGGAGAATCGATGCCAGGGTGGATGAGATGATGGAGCAGGGACTGGCCGAGGAGGTCATGCGGCTGAAGAAGCGGGGCTGCCACCGGGGCATGACATCTATGCAGGCTTTGGGCTATAAGGAGATTCTGGATGCCCTGGATGGATTATGCACTATGGAGGAGGCAGTCAGGATTCTGAAACGGGATACCCGACATTTCGCCAAGCGTCAGCTGACCTGGTTCAGGCGGGAGGAAGAGGTCATCTGGCTGGATCAGGAGGACTATGGGTATGACGAGGACCGCATCCTGAAAGCCATGATCCGGATACTGAATGAAGAACATATAAATGCTCAACAAAGTGCTGAGTAGCTGCACTTTTGTTTGGGGAGGGAGAGAAGATTGGATCAGAAGGAAATGTATATCCGGCTGGGGATCAGTCCCCGGGTTTATGAGCTGGGACAGGAAACCTGCCGTTCCCTGTCAGAGGACTTTTCCCATTTTGACGAGGTGGCGGAATACAATCAGCTGAAGGTTCTGCTGGCCATGCAGAAAAACAGGGTTACCGAGGAATGCTTCGGGGCCAGTACGGGCTACGGTTACAACGATTATGGAAGAGATACGCTGGAAAGGGTTTATGCAGATACCTTCCACACGGAGGCAGCCTTGGTAAGACCACAGATTGCCTGTGGAACACATGCCTTGGCCATAGCCCTTTTCGGCAATCTAAGACCCGGGGATGAGATACTCGCTCCGGCAGGAAAGCCCTATGACACCTTGGAGGAGGTGATCGGAATCCGCCCGGCAAGAGGTTCTCTGGCGGAATATGGGGTCACCTACCGGCAGGTTGACTTACTAAAGGACGGCAGCTTTGACTATGAGGGAATCCGGAAAGCCCTGACCAAAAAGACCAGGCTGGTGGAAATCCAGCGATCCAAGGGCTATCAGACCAGGCCTTCCTTCTCGGTGAAGGCTATCGGGGAGCTGATCGCCTTTATCCGGAGGCTGTCCCCGGATGTGATCTGCATGGTGGACAACTGCTACGGAGAATTTGTCGATATCATTGAGCCCAGCGATGTGGGGGCGGATATGACAGTGGGGTCTCTGATCAAGAATCCCGGCGGCGGCCTGGCTCCCATCGGCGGCTATATTGCCGGCACAAAGGAGTGCGTGGAAAATGCAGCCGTCCGGATGACCTGCCCGGGGCTTGGGATGGAGGTCGGAGCCACACTGGGGGTGAACCGTTCCTTCTTCCAGGGCTTTTTCCTGGCTCCCATGATCACCCGGAATGCGTTAAAGGGGGCGGTTTTTGCCGCCAGGATATATGAAGAGCTTGGCTTCGATGTAGTGCCAGGCAGCCGGGAACCCCGCCAGGATATCATACAGGCCGTCACGCTGGGCAGTCAGGAAAGACTGGCCGCCTTCTGCAAGGGAATCCAGGCCGGTGCGCCGGTGGACTCCATGGTGACACCGGAACCCAGCGATATGCCTGGCTATGACAGTCAGGTGATAATGGCTGCGGGAGCCTTTGTGCAGGGGTCTTCCATCGAGCTTTCCGCCGACGGCCCCTGCCGGGAGCCCTATGCGGTATATTTCCAGGGCGGCCTGACCTTTGAGCATGCAAAGCTGGGTATCCTGATGTCGGTACAGAAGCTGGTGGAGCGGGGACTGGTTGAGCTATAATAGACAAAGGATAGAAGAATGAAAGAGCTGGTGATCATAGGAGCCGGGGCTTCCGGCATGATGGCAGGGATCATGGCTTCCAGGCAGGGAGCCCGGGTGACTGTTCTGGAGACCAACGAAAGGCCTGGCCGCAAGCTGGCGGCTACAGGCAACGGCAGGTGCAATTTTACCAATGTCCGCATGGATCCCGGCGCTTATCGAGGGACAGATCCCTCCTTTGCCTGGAAGGTTCTTGAGCGCTTTTCCGTTTCGGATACCCTTCGCTTTTTTACCGAGCTTGGCATATACAGCGAAAATAAGGAGGGGAGGATGTATCCCCGCAGTATGCAGGCTCAGAGTCTGGTTGATGTGATGAGAATGGAGCTGCAGGCTCTGGGGGCAAAGCTGAAGACCAGGGAAAGAGTCACAGCCATTGTTCCCGGCAGGAAACCTCGGTTTACGGTACACACAGAGGGCTGGCACTATCCGGCGGATGCTGTGATCCTGGCCTGTGGTTCCTGCGCTTCCCAGATCGCCGGAAGCACAAGGGACGGCTATGAATTGGCAAAAAAGCTGGGGCATCGGATTGTTCCGCCCCTGCCCGCCCTGACCGGGCTTGTCTGTGAGGGCCTGCCCTTTTCCCGATGGGCCGGAGTCCGCCAGGCAGGCCGTATCACCCTGTTGATCGATGAAGAACCTTGTTTTGACGACAGCGGAGAGCTTCAGCTGACAGAATATGGGATATCCGGTATTCCGGCCTTTAATGTCAGCCGCTACGCGGCAAGGGCACTGAAGGATGGGAAACAGGTCTGCGCAGTCCTGGATTTTTTTCCGGAATTCACGATAGAAGGGCTGAGGTCTTTTCTGCAGACCTTGAGGCAGCATACCCCTTACAAGACAGACAGGCAGCTGCTTACCGGCCTTTTTCCGGAAAAGCTCGCTGACCTTCTGATCAGGCAGCAGGATTGGCTCCTGGCCATCAAGCAGCTCCCTCTTTCTGTGAAAGGGGTGCTTTCCTTTTCTCATGCCCAGGTATGCTCCGGTGGAGTCATGACAAGCGAGCTTGATCCGGCTTCGATGGAGTCGCTGCTTTGTCCGGGACTGTATTTTTGCGGAGAGCTTGTGGATATCGATGGACTGTGCGGTGGATATAACCTGCAGTGGGCCTGGTCCAGCGGAGCTCTGGCCGGCCTTGCCCAGAAAGACCATTCAGCTTCATAGTTTTTTTCCCGCAGCAAACGACAAAGTAAAGTTTACTTTGTCGTTTGCTATCATTGAGCATACGATAAGAATGGGGAGGAGATATGATACGGATCAGTCAGCTCAAGCTTCCGATCACACACACCCGGCAGGAACTGGAACAAAAGATCGCCAGGACACTGCGCCTTTCGGGACAGACCTTTGGCTTCAGCATCCGCAGACAGTCCCTGGACGCAAGACATCAGGAGGATAAGCTCTTTGTCTATACGGTGGATGTGGATGTAAGTGGGGAGGAGCGGATCCTGAAAAGAATCCGGGATAAGGATGTCTGCCTTGTCCGGGACAAGCCCTATGTATTTCCCGTAAAGGAAAGGGATAAAGTCACCTGCCGGGGGGAAGAGGACAGGCGTGTGGCGCTTCACGAAAGGCCTGTGATCGTCGGCAGCGGTCCGGCAGGGCTTTTTTGCGCCTGGTATCTGGCCAGGGCCGGATATGCCCCCCTTGTGGTGGAGCGGGGAGACGAGGCTGTCAAAAGAAAGGAAAAGGTGGAAGACTTCTGGAAAGGGCAAAGTCTCGACCCGGATTGCAATGTCCAGTTCGGGGAGGGCGGCGCCGGTACTTTTTCTGACGGAAAACTCAATACACTGGTCAAGGATCCCTTCGGGAGAAACGCAGAGGTCCTGAAAAGATTTGTAAAGGCTGGCGCTCCGGAGGAAATTCTCTATGTGCAGAAGCCACACCTGGGAACAGACCAGCTGATCCACATCGTGACAAGCCTGCGCACGCAGGTCGAACAGATGGGGGGAAGCTTTCGCTTCAGAACGAAGCTGACCGGACTGGATCTGGACGGTGGCAGGCTAAGGGGCGTCTTTCTGCGGGGGCAGGAGGGAACCTATTCTCTTCCCGCCCAGGTCTGTGTTCTGGCTCTTGGCCACAGTGCCAGGGATACCTTTTTTATGCTCCACCAGGCAGGCGTGTATATGGAGGCAAAGCCCTTTGCCGTGGGAGTCAGGGTAGAGCATCCCCAGGCCTGGATCAACCAGGCTATGTACGGAGAGGAGGAGAACCCACTTCTGGGGGCGGCAAGCTATAAGGTGACCCATACCTGCGCCGATGGCAGGGGAGTCTATTCCTTTTGTATGTGTCCCGGGGGATATGTGGTAAATGCCTCTTCAGAAGAAAACTGCCTGTGCGTCAACGGCATGAGCTATCAGGCCAGGGATTCGGCCAATGCCAATTCGGCGGTGATTGTTACCGTCCGTCCACAGGATTATCAGGGGGATGGAGCCCTGGCGGGAATCGCTTTTCAGCGGAGCCTGGAACAGGCTGCCTACCGGGCAGGGGCGGGGAGGATTCCGGTCCAGCGCTTTGAGGATTTTTGTAAAAACAGAAGAGGAGACGGCTTTTGTGCCCTGCAGCCCTGCATGAAGGGGGATTTTGCCTGGGCTAATGTCCGGGAAATACTCCCTCCCTTTCTCGCGGCAGACATCGAAGAGGGGATTCGGGCCTTTGACCGTAAGATAAAGGGATTTGCCCACCCGGATGCCCTTCTTTCCGGAGTAGAGAGCAGGAGCTCCTCTCCCGTCAGAATCGTCCGGGATCCCAAGACACTTCTTTCCAACATTGACGGGATTTATCCTTGTGGAGAAGGGGCCGGTTATGCGGGGGGCATCACCTCTGCGGCCATGGATGGTCTGAAGATGGCGGAAGTCATTGCTCTGACATATAGATGAAGCGATCGGAAACGAAGGGTAAGAAGTATTCTTTATCTTCGGCAAAATGGTTCACGGAAAAAGGGAGTGTACAGTACCCCCTTTTTATGGTAAGATAACAAGACGGAATGGGAAATGTCCCTTTTCCGATTTCTGCAGAGAGCAAAGGAATCCCATGAAAAAGAACGAGAAACGGATCAAAGACCTTCCGGCAGCAGAACGCCCTTACGAAAAATGTCTTCAGGCCGGTCCCCAGGCTCTGTGCGACAGAGACCTGCTTGCGGTGATCCTTCGCTGTGGTCTTCCGGGAATGAATTCCCTTGAGCTTGCGGATCAGATCCTGGAGAAACTGAACGCTTCTCCCTTTCCCGGTTTTCCCGGCCTGCTCCATCTTTCCGCAAAAGATCTGATGGGGATTCCGGGCATCGGCCAGGTAAAGGCGGTACAGCTTCAGTGTATCGGAGAGCTGTCACGTCGGATTTCCATGACCTCCGCCCGCCGGAAGCTATCCTTTCATGACCCTTATTCCATAGGTGATTACTACATGGAACAGCTAAGGCATGAAGAGCAGGAGCACCTGATCATGATGATGCTTGACAGCAAAAACAATTTTCTGGCGGAGAGCATTCTGGCCAAGGGGACGGTAAATGAAGCCCATATCACGCCCAGGGAAATTTTTGTAGATGCTTTTCGCAATCATGCGGTTGGAATCATTCTTGTTCATAACCACCCCAGCGGAGACCCTGCCCCCAGTCATTCTGATATTGCCTTTACGGGAAGGATTCTCGCATGCGGGGATATGGTGGGTGTGGAGCTTTTGGATCATATCATTATCGGAGACAGAAGGATTTACAGCTTTAGGGAAGAAAGGCTGCTGGATTCTCTGAGAGAGAAAGCGCATGTTTTTTGAGAAAAAATTCGGGATAGATCTGGGCAGTGATACGGTCAAGGTCTACTCCCTGTTCCGGAATAAGATATTCACAGCCCATAACCGGATCGCCTATTCCGGCAGGCAGATTATTGCCGTAGGCTCAGAAGCCTATGAGATGGAGGAGAAAACGCCGGCTGACGTGATCGTTACCTCGCCCATGGAAGCAGGGACCTTCTCAAATCTGGAGTTTCAGGAAATCCTTCTCTACCGAATGATGCTGTATCAGGACCGCTTCTGGAGTACCGGCTCCCTTGTCCTGTTTGCCGTTCCGCCGGATCTGAGCGCTCTTGAACGCAGGGCTTATTACCAGATTGCCAATGGCTTCTGGCTGAAAAGATGTAAGGTTTATCTGGTGGAGGCTCCCATAGCGGAAGCCCTGGGGATGGAAATACCTTTTGAGGAATCTGTCGGCGTGATACTGGTAAACATCGGGGACCAGACCAGCCGGCTCTCCATTCTCAGCAATGGACGCTTGATCATGAGCCGTATGATCCCGATCGGAGGATGGCATATCAATGAAGCGATCATCCAGGAAATCCGCAGACGCTACCATATCCAGGTAGGGAAAAAAACAGCCCAGTGGCTGAAGCTTGCCATGGGCAGGCTGGCGGATCAGCGCAAGGATTCCCGCCAGGTCGTTGGGATTGACAGTGTTTCCGGTCTGCCGCGAGAGGAGGTTGTTTCCTCCTATGTGGTAAATGCCGGGATTATGAACTGTATCAATGAGCTGGGGGCTCAGATGAAGGTATTTCTGGAAAGAATGCCTCCGCAGATCAGCTATCAGGTTACCAGAGAGGGGATTTATCTGAGCGGCGGCAGTGCCAGGATCCCATATATCGACAGATATCTGGCCAGCTATACCGGAGTAACCTTTAACCCCTCCAGGCTTTACGAAAACACCGCAGTCTCCGGGCTGGAGAAGCTCCTTCACGAAAAGGACAAGGAGCATTATCTCCGGTTGGTCGACAGGAAGAAATAAGATGAAAAAAACACGCCTTCGTAAATTTCGGATTCATCTCAAGAGCAAACATCTGCTGGTGCTGATGACGCTTCTGATCGGAAGCGCTGCTCTTACCATCCTGGCTTCCGGTATCAGCACGGCTCCTCTCCAGGAAGGGGCCAGTCTGGTGATCGTTCCCTTCGAGAAAAGTCTGGAACGGATCGGAAGCTTTTTTACAGCCATCCATGACAGGCTGCGTACCGTCCAGGAGCTCCTGCTTGAGAACGAGGAGCTGCGCGCAGAGCTGGACAGTCTGACCAACGAGAATAATAAGCTGATCCTGGACAGGGAGGAATATGCGCGCCTGAAGGCGATGTATGAATTGGACAAGGAATATTCGGAGTTTCCCAAGGTGGCAGCCAGGATCATAGCAAAGGATCCGGGAAACTGGTATGATACCTTTATGATCAACCGGGGAAGCCGGGACGGGATCCGTGTGAATAACAACGTGATTGCGGGCAAGGGCCTGATCGGAATCGTTACGGAGGTGGGCGATTCCTGGGCAACGGTTCGAACCATCATTGACGACAGCAGCAGTGTCAGTGCCATGACGGTCAGTACCCAGGACAATTTCATTGTGCACGGTGACCTGGAGCTGATCGATGAAGGAAAGCTTAAGTTTGAGCAGCTCTATGATGTTGACGGGGCGGTAACGGCCGGCGAGAGGGTGGTTACCTCCAATATCAGCGAGAATTATGTGGAAGGGCTTTTCATAGGCTATATCAATGAGGTAGTCCAGGATTCCAATAATCTGACAAAGACCGGGACCATTGTTTCTCCCATTGACTTTGCCCATCTGAAAAATGTGCTTGTCATCACGATCAACAAGCAGGATGATTCCATCCCGGTAACGGCTCCCCTGGCCGGGGAAAACAGCCAGACAGACCAGGGAAATGCCGCGTCAGGGAGCTACCCTGAGGACAGTGACAATGAAGGCGGGGAGTATGATGAGGCAGAGTATTATGAGGAAGACTATGAGGACTACTATGATGAGGACTATTATTATGAGGAGGATTACTATTGAAAACTAAGCTTCTCCATGGCATCCTCATTTTGCTGGTTTTCCTTTTGCAGTGTACCCTTGTCAATCTGATTGCCATAGGTTCTATCACCCCGAATCTTCTGATTATTCTCTGTGTCAGCTTCGGCCTGATGAGAGGACGCAAAAGCGGTATGTGGACAGGCTTTTTCAGCGGTCTTCTGGTGGATCTTTTTTTTGGTCCGGTATTGGGCTTTTATACCCTTTGTTATATGTACGTGGGTTACCTGAGCGGATATGCTCACCGGTCCTTGTATGACGACGATATCAAGGTACCCATGTTTATGACGGCGCTGGCAGACCTTGGGTATAATTTCGCTGTCTATGCCCTGCAGTTTCTTCTCAGGGGCAGGCTTTCGGCAGCCCAATACCTGATCCGCATTATTCTTCCGGAGATGTGTTATACCACCTTGCTGGTGCTTCTGGTCTATCGGCCGATAAGGGCGTTAAACTATCGTTATCTGATATCGCCCTGGAAAGAAAGGGATTCTGTTTGGGTACTAAAATAATAAACGGTTTGAAAAAATTCCGGATCAGGAGGACAACCATCCTGATCGCTGCCTTTCTTTTTATGTCTTTTGTTTTGCTCAGGGAGCTCTATCAGCTGCAGATCATTGAAGGGCAGGATTTTATTGATGATTTTCAGATCCGGACGACCAAGACCCGTGTCATAAAAAGTGCCAGAGGCAAGATTTATGACAGGAACGGACGTCTGATCGCCTCCAATTCTCTGGCCTATACCCTCACCCTTGAGGACAATGGCTCCTATGAATCTACGCGTCAGAAAAATCTGGCTCTGAATGCCATTGCCTATAAGATCATCCACATATTGTGGAAAAACGGGGATTCCGTTTCCATCGGCTTTCATATTGTGGTGGGGGAGAACGGCGGTTTTGTCTACGATGTGGAACCCGGCTTTACTCTGAGTCGTTTTAAAGCTGATGTTTTCGGACATCCCTATATCGATGAGCTCACAGAGGAAGAAAAAAATGCCTCTGCCCAGGATATGATAGATTTTCTGGCCGGAGTGAAGGGATTCAGTATTGTTCCGACGGGGGAGGATGCCTATACCGCCGAGGAGCTGGAGAAATACGGGCTCCCACAGGCCTTTACCCAACAGGAGCTCCTGGAGATTGCCAAGATCCGTTATATGCTGAATACCAACAGCTTTAAGAAATATATGCCGGTTACGGTCGCTACCAATGTCAGCGAGGAATCGGTAGCAGCCCTGATGGAGAATCAGGCGATCCTGACCGGAATCGACATTATAGAGGATTCTACCCGGGAATATGTGGATGAGATCAGTATGGGACCCATCCTGGGTTATATCGGGCAGGCATCCGCAGAAGAGCTGGAGCAGTTGAGAACCCAGAACCCGGATTACACCAACAACGCCATTATCGGCAAGGCCGGTATAGAGCAGAGCATGGAGCTTACCCTTCAGGGAACCGACGGACGCGAGACGGTGACAGTGGATAACCTGGGAAAGGTTCTGAGCATCGAGGAGGATACCAAGGTAGAACCCATAGCAGGCAACGATATCCAGCTTACCATTGATACCGAGATGCAGGCCGGCATCTATGAGATACTCAAACAGAGGGTTGCCGGTATCCTGCTGTCGAAAATTGAAGCCTCCAAGGAGTTCAATTTTGACTATATCATAGACTCCGGCCAGATCAACATCCCTGTCTACGATGTCTATAATGCCCTGGTGGATAACTGCGTCATCGATATCCGGCTTTTCGACCGGACAGACGCCTCGGAAATCGAAAAGGCATTGTACGGGAAATTTCAGATTAAACAGGAACAGGTCTTCGCTCAGATCAGAGAGAGACTGACAGGAGCCAATCCTCAGCCCTTCAATAAGGAGAGCGAAGAGATACAGGAATACCTGTCCTATATCTGCAACAACCTGCTCCGGGACGAGCTGCAGGTTATCTCCATCGATGCAGTGGATGTAGGAGACCCGATCTACAAGGCATGGAATGACGATCAGAGCATCAGCCTGAAGGAATACCTGACCTATGCTGCGACCCAGCACTGGGTGAATACGGAGCTTTTTTCTCCGGAAGGAGATTATCTGGATTCCCTGGAGGTTTATCAGGCTCTGACCAACTATATCGTGGATACCCTGAAAACAGACTATGGCTTCTCCAAGCTTCTGTACAAGTATATGCTGAAGGAGGATACCATATCCGGCAGTGATCTGTGCCTGGTATTGTATGAACAGGGAGTGCTGGACAAGGACGATGGAAGCTATGAGGCTTTGGCGTCGGGTGCAGTGTGGCCTTATGAGTTTATCGTCAACAAGATTTTTACCCTGGATATCGAGCCGGCTATGCTGGCTCTGATGCCCTTTTCCGCATCGGCTGTGGTGGTGGATATCAAGACGGGGGACGTGGTAGCCCTGGTTTCCTATCCGGGTTACTTCAATAACCGCCTGACCAATGACATGGATACGGACTATTTCATCAAGCTGGCTCTGGATCAGTCCAGTCCTTTCTTCAATAAAGCAACCCAGCAGCGTACCGCGCCGGGTTCTACCATGAAGCTCTTGTCTACCATTGCCGGTATGATGGAAGGAGTCATCAACGACGGTACCTATTTCAACTGTACCGGTTCCTTTGATTTTGTCTCTCCCCCGATTGCCTGCTGGAATACCTATGGTCATGGTCCGATCGAGGTGACGGAAGCAATCCAGGAGTCCTGTAACTATTTCTTCAATATGGTCGGCTTCGAGCTGGGAAAGGTGGGGGACAATGAGTTCTCCGAGGAGCAGAGTCTGGCTATGCTTCAGAAATATGCCTCCTGGGTCGGTCTGGACAGGGTGACGGGAATCGAGATCGATGAAGCGCCGCCCCACGTTTCCGACAGTCTTGCCGTTCCTTCCTATATGGGACAGGGAACCCATATGTACTCTACGGTGCAGTTGGCCCGCTATGCTCTGGTCATGGCCACAAGAGGCACGGTGTTCAAGCTCACCTTGCTGGATAAGGAGCTCAGTCCTACCGGGGCTGTCATTGAGGATTATCCTCCGGTGATAGAAAATCAGATTTCTCAGGTTCCGGAAAACGTCTGGGATGATATTCACAACGGCATGCGCCGTGTGGTTCAGATCCATTCCATGTTTGACAAAGTCAACCTGGAGGTGTCAGCAAAGACAGGCACGGCCCAGATCGACCTTTATCATCCTGACCATGGTCTTTTTGTGGGTTTTGCCCCCTCCTATGATCCGCAGTATGCCATAGCCTGCCGCGTAGAGAACGGCTATTCCTCAGGAAACGCTTGCCTGGTGGCTGCGGACATTGTCAATTACATTTTCAATCTCAGGGATCCCAATACGATCATCACGGGATATGCTGCCGGTGATTCCAGCGACACATCCAATGACTGATCTGCTATCCGTGTAATCAAGGATATTTTATTATGCTGAGTCGGTATAAAGTACAGTATTACAATTTTTTCCTGGTGCTTCTTCTGATCCTGCTGTGCGGGTTTGGAGTACAGCTGGTGGGAATTGCCAGCCCCTCCTTAAAAACCAGGCAGCTGGGAGGAGCCCTGCTGGGCTTTGTGGTCATGCTGGTTGTTTCTGTTTTCGATTACTCCTGGATTCTGAACTTCCAATGGCCGATTTATGGCTTTAATATCGTCATGTTGCTGGCTGTGTACGCCTTTGGAGACAGTGCCAATGGTGCCGCCAGATGGATGGATCTTGGTTTTATCCGATTCCAGCCTACGGAACTTTCCAAAATCCTGATTATTCTTTTTTTCGGCAAATTTTTCATGGATCATGAGGACGACCTGAATTCCTTTCGGACGCTGGCCAAGTCAGTCATTTTGCTGGGGATTCCCTTATTTCTGATCTATCAGCAGCCGGATCTGAAGAATACCATTACCATTCTGATCCTCTTCTGTATCCTGTATTATATGGCCGGCCTGAGCTACAGAGTCATTTTCAGCATTGTCGCTCTGATGGTGCCTCTGCTCCTGATCTTTTTGGCTATTGTTGTCCAGCCGGATCAGAAATTGATCCGTGACTATCAAAGAGACCGTATCATGTCCTTTCTTTACCCTGAGGACGATGCCTATTCGGATGATATCGAGCAGCAGAGCAATTCCCGTACGGCCATTGCCTCCGGTGAACTACTGGGGCGCAGGCTGGGAAAGCGGACAGACGCCTATTCTGTAAACGAAGGCAATTTTGTCGCGGAAAATCAGACGGATTTTATTTTTGCGGTTGCCGGGGAGGAGTACGGTTTCGTCGGCTGTGCCGTCATTGTCATTATGCAGCTTCTGATCGCGGTGGAATGTATACGGACCAGCCTAAGAGCCAAGGACCTGGCAGGAAAAGTGATCTGCTGCGGAGTGGGCAGTGTGGTTTCGATTCAGAGCTTTATGAATATCTGTGTGGCTACCGGGATTGCACCCAATACCGGTACTCCGCTGCCCTTTATCAGTTATGGACTGACGTCCATGGTATCTCTGTTTTTCGGAATAGGCTTTGTTCTGAATGTCGGTTTGCAGAGCAGAACCTACAACAAACAGCTGCTGCTGACGGACTATGAACAGAAGGAAGAATATCTATGACTCGGAAAGAAACAGGAGACTATCAGCCGGAAGGAAGAATAAAGCCAGATAGAGCTGCCGAGAGGGAAGCCCCAGCCAATGGGGAAGCCTTAGCCGGCAGCGAGCTGATGCTGAATTTTGATTCTCTGTCGGAAAAGATCCTGGGTCAGTTGGATCAGGAGGAGATATCCGGCAGTTATGCTCTGAGAGAGGACAGGCGTTACAGAGGCAGGGGAGACAGAGCTCGTTCTCCAAGAGAGGATGGGAGAAGAGCCGCCCGGGATAAGGGCTTTCTGCCGGATTTTGTGGTGGAAGCAAGGGAAAGGGATCAAAAAAGAAGGGATATCGATTTTTCCCACGGCAGCGTACACCTGATCGAAAAAGCTGCCTCTGAAAGAGAGGCCCAGAGGCCGGAGGAATCCTATGCGGATATACTCTGGGAGGAGCATTCTGCCCAGGAAGCCTTGGCCAGGGAGCTTGCGGAAAAGAAAAAGGAGCAAAAGCTCAGGGAGAAGGAAGAACGGGAGAGAGATAGGGCAGAAGCCAGATTAAAGCGGGAGTCAGAGAAAGAAAACAAGCCTTCTGCGTCGGAAAGACTGAAGGAATGGCGTGAGTTTCCCCTTGCCGATGAGGAGCCAAAGGAAGAATTGCCTGAGACAGGCAGCGAAGAGCCAATGGATTCCGTCAAGGAGTTTCAACCGGAGGAGAACCAGGACAGGGAAAGCGCGAAAAAGGAGAAAAGAATTCCCCTTATTCATCTGCACAGGGGTCTGATCACTGTTTTGCTGGTCATGTTTATGGCATTCCTGTTTGTGGGTATGGGCTTCTTTGTGTATCTGATGAGAGGCAGGAGTTTCTCCCATTATGTTTTGGCCTATGATTCGGCCCGGGAGTATCAGGGGACTGTCTCTGAGAAGGAAAACCTGCGTGCGGAGCCCTTTGCGGAAAAGCTGTGTGTTGTGGAGGGAGATATAGCTCTGGATGGAGTGGATATTCCGCCGGAGCAGGGCGGACTCCTGATGGATATCAGCAACAGGAGAACAATGTTTGCCCAGAAAGCCCTGGACCGGCTCTATCCTGCCAGTGTGACAAAGCTGGTGACTGCG
Organism: Blautia sp.; assembly: GCA_017515325.1. Lineage (GTDB taxonomy): Bacteria > Bacillota > Clostridia > Lachnospirales > Lachnospiraceae > Blautia_A. The sequence goes on along the minus strand of JAFWGA010000020.1, from coordinate 9,812 downwards.
ATCCTGGCTCTTCAGTATGGCGGCATGGAGGAGAAGGTGACCATCACACCCGAGGATCTGAATCTGGAGGAGGGCGCCCAGGTGTGTGGCTTCTGGGTGGGCGATACCCTGACCATGAATCAGCTGCTGCATTGTCTTCTGGTATATTCCGGTAACGACGCGGCAAGTGCCATCGCCCATCATGTGGGGGGAACCATATCCAATTTCGTGGATATGATGAACAGCTATGCTGTCAATCTGGGCTGTACCGGGACTCATTTTGTTAATCCTCATGGACTGCAGGATGAGAATCATTACACGACAGCCTATGATATTTACCTGATGCTGAAGGAGGCGGCAAAATATCCTGCCTTCACGGAAATCTCTCAGATGGGGTCATACACGGTGGAATATCAGCACAGTGACGGAACCGAAGTGCGGACCCTGCTGGAGGCAACCGATCATTACCTGACGGGTGAGGCGGTACTGCCTAAAAATGTTACTGTTCTCGGAGGTAAGACAGGAACGACCTATGAGGCGGGCAACTGTCTTGCGCTTCTGACTCTCAATGCCTTTGGTCAGGCCTATGTATCGATCATCATGGGGGCGCCGGAAAAGGAAATGCTTTATGATGAGATGAATATGCTGTTGGAAAAGATCAATGGGGAGTGACGGATTCTCTCCAAACGGTCATTCCTTCAGGGGCTTTTCTGTTTTTTGGATTGAAATGTCAGAGAAAATGGATTATAATGAAAATATAGTTTTTGGAATATTAAAATATTAATTTTGATGCTTTTTGGAATACATTGACATAAAGGCCGGGATGTTGTCCGGCCTGACTTTAAGGAGGGAACCCTTATGCTTGAGTTAATTGTGGGCAATAAAGGAAAAGGTAAAACCAAGATTCTTCTGGACAGGGTAAACGCTGCGATCAAGGAGGCTAATGGGAGCATCGTTTACCTGGACAAGAGCACAAAGCACATGTTTGAGCTGAATAACCGTGTCAGGTTGATCGATTGCTCTGCTTATCCTCTGAAGAATGCGGATGAGTTTGTCGGTTTTATTTGCGGTATTATTTCTCAGGATCATGACCTTGAGCAGATTTATCTGGACAGCTTCCTGAAGATCGCCAAGCTGGAAGGTGCTGACACAGCCTCTACGCTGGAGCAGCTGGCTAGGATTGCCGAGACCTACAAAGTGAGCATTATTGTCAGTGTATCTCTTGATGCAGATGAGCTTCCAGAAAGCGTTCAGAAATTCATCAAGGTTTCATTATAAAAAATAGAAAGAATAAAAAAGGACTGCATTGGCAGTCCTTTTTTGCGGCAATTCGCTGTGGGGCAGAGTTTGGCTATGCCTCCTCTATTCTATCGGTGTGGCATTTCAAAGATTTTTAAAGTGGAAGGATTTTTTCCCTGAGGCATAGTCTCCTACGATATGCCCATGTCCCTTCAGCCTGTACTTGTAGGTTACCAGTCCGTCCAGACCCACCGGGCCTCTGGGGGGGAGCTTGCCGGTGCTGATCCCGACCTCCGCGCCGAAGCCGTAGCGGAAGCCGTCGGCAAAGCGGGTAGAAGCGTTCCAGTAGACACCGGCACTGTCCACAAGATTCTGGAAGCGCTCTGCAGCGGCGGCATCCTCAGTGAGGATGCAGTCGGTATGGTGAGACCCGTAGCGGTTGATATGGGCAATCGCTTCATCCAGGTTTTTCACTGATTTTACCGTCATTTTGTAATCCAGGTATTCCCGGTAATCGGCTTCTGAGACGGCGGGAATATACTCCACCGGTACGCCCTGGGCTTTTCTGAGCTCCTCCATGAGGGGCTGAACCAGCTTTTCATGAATGAGAAGGGTTTCTGCCGCATTGCAGGCTGCGACATATTGGGTCTTGGCGTCAAGGATTAATGGGACGGCCATGGACAGATCAGCGCTTTCATCCACATAAATATGGCAGATTCCGGCAGCATGACCCATCACAGGAATATCGGAATGCTCCATGATATGACGGACAAAGGCGTTGGAGCCCCTGGGGATCAACAGGTCAATGCAGTCGGAGCACAGAATCAGTTCATCAATGGCAGCACGGTCTTCCACCAGAGCGGAAAAGTGTTCCGGCAGTCCCGCTTTGATGCCCGCCTCATAGATCAGGTCAAAGAGAATGCGGTTGGATTCCTTTGCCTCGGAGCCACCCTTTAAAATGGTGCCGTTGCCGCTTTTGATACACAGGGAGGCAATCTGGATCAGGGCATCAGGGCGGGATTCAAAGATCACACCGATCACGCCGATGGGACAGGTAACCCGGGTCAGTTCTAGGCCCTCATCCAGTTCTCTTCTCAGAAGGATCTTGGAAACAGGATCCTCCAGAGATATCAGATCCCGGATTCCCTTCACGGTATCATTCAGCTTGTGTTCATCAAACTTCAGTCTGCCCAGGATAGGACCGGGAAGGGAAGCGCCGGCTTCGAGATCCTTCCGGTTGGCTGCAAAAATCTCCTCCTTTGCCCCCTCCAGGGCGTCGGCTATGGAAAGAAGGGCTCTGCATCGTACTTCATGCGAAGCCGCACCAAGGGCATAGCTGGCCTCCTTCACCTGTCTGGACATTTCTTTATAATTCATATGTTTCTCCTCTTAAATCGCCTGTCATAACAGTAACTGCCCGGCACTTTGTGCTTTATAGTTACTCAGATCATCATAGCATAGATTCAGGCAGGCTGCCAGAGAAATTTCCGGAAGGCATTTATGATTCCAGTGTAAAAAGCCATATCCCCCATGAAAGTAGTATAATCATTTATCAGAATGCATTGACGAAGAAGGAAATACGGTGTAAAATCTAACAGTATTACAAAATTACAGTAAACGAACAAAATGCCTGCGTTTTGATTCGTTTACCGCGCCGGATTTACGCCGTTGCAAACGGCAAGATTCCACAGTAAATTCGTGCGCATACTATACTATACTGTGCACAAGGAGGTAACAGTTATGAAAAAGCTCATAAGCCTGCTTCTTACCCTGGCTATGATCATCGTCTTTTCTGCCAGCAGCTTTGCTGCCAGCGTAGAGACCATTGATCTGGGCGATGAAGAAACGGAAGAAGCAGAAGAAGCTGTCGAGGATGAGGCCGGTGAAGCCCTGGGAGATTACCATATCGGTATCGTTACAGGCTCTGTCTCCCAGTCGGAGGACGACTACAGAGGCGCAGAGGCATTCCAGGCTATGTACGGCGAAGACCGCGTAAAGCTTGCCGTCTATCCGGACAACTTCACAGAAGAGCTCGAGACCACGATTCAGAATATCGTCAACCTTTCCGATGATCCTGAGATGAAGGCCATTATCGTAAACCAGGCAGTTCCCGGCACGACAGAGGCTTTCCGTCAGATCAAGGAACGCAGGCCTGACATCCTCTGCATCGCTGGTGAGTCCCATGAGGATCTTCCGGAGATCGGCAGCGCGGCAGACCTTGTCTGCAACAATGACTTTGTCGCCCGCGGCTATCTGATTATCCGTACAGCTCATGAGTTGGGCTGCGACACCTTTGTTCATATTTCCTTCCCGCGTCATCTTTCCTATGAAACCATGAGCCGTCGTGTTGCCATCATGAAGGCTGCCTGCAAGGAATTCGGTATGGAGTTCGTTATGGAGACCGCTCCGGATCCCACCACGGACGTAGGCGTTCCCGGCGCTCAGGCTGCCATTTTGGAAAGCGTTCCCGGATGGGTTGAAAAGTACGGAGAGAATTCAGCCTATTTCTGTACCAATGACGCCCACACAGAGCCGCTTCTCAAGCAGCTCCTTAAGTACGGCGGTTATTTCATTGAGGCTGACCTTCCTTCACCGCTCATGGGTTATCCCGGAGCCCTGGGACTGGATCTGACCGAGGAGGCAGGTGACTTCGAAAAGATTCTTGCCAAGGTTGAGGAAGCTGTAGTGGCGAACGGTGGTGCCGGCCGTTTCGGTACCTGGGCTTATTCTTATGGCTACACGGTATCTGCAGGTCTTGCCCAGCATGCCATGAACGTCATCGACGGCGTCAGTGAGCTTGAGAGCATTGAAGATATCTCCAAGGCTTATCAGGTATTCTCTCCCAAGGCCGAGTGGAATGGTTCCAACTATACCAACGCTGACACAGGCGTTAAGCTCGGCAATGTCTTCCTGGTATATCAGGATACCTATATTATGGGTGATCCCGGCTATTATATGGGTTCTACCAAGGTCGAAGTACCTGAAAAATATTTTACCACGAAATAACAAACCGAGAGTTCATAATGCCAGGGGGAGGATCCTTCGTTCCTCCCCCTTTCTTCTGTTCTCAAAAAAATATAGTAAACGAACAAAATGCTTGCATTTTGATTCGTTTACCGCGCCGAATTTACGCCGCTGTAAGCGGCATGATTCCGCAGTAAATTCGTGCGCATACTATAAAACAGTTTTGCTGGTAAGTGGCTATACAATTTTACGTGTGGAAAGAGTAACTGTTCAGTCAAAAGTTCCTTTACAGTTACCGGAAAGGTATCAGTTATGAGTAATGAGAACACTCCTCTTCTGGAAATGAAGAATATCAGTAAGGACTTTTTCGGAAATCAGGTCCTGACGGATATCAATCTGTCACTTCAGGAAGGAGAAGTCATAGGATTGGTCGGAGAGAACGGCGCGGGAAAATCCACCCTGATGCGTATTCTGTTTGGGGCGGATATGATCCGGGAGACCGGCGGCTACGGCGGGGAAATCCGGCTCAATGGAGAACCGGTGAATTTCTCTTCGCCCTTTGATGCTATCGCGGCCGGTATCGGGATGGTACATCAGGAGTTCTCTCTGATCCCCGGTTTTACCACAAAGGAGAATATTCTCCTCAACCGGGAACCCAAAAAAGGAAACATAGCTTCCGTCCTCTTTGGCGACCGCCTGGATATCGTAAACCGTCCGGCCATGGATGACCAGGCAAAAAAAGCCATCGAGATGATGGGGGTTGAGATAGACAGGAACATGATCATATCAGATATGCCTGTAGGTCATAAGCAGTTTACGGAAATAGCCAGAGAGTTGTCCAAGGAAAATCTGAAGCTTTTGATTCTTGATGAACCTACGGCTGTACTGACGGAGAGGGAAGCGGAAGCTTTGCTGGAATCCATCCGGGGGATGTCCCGCAGAGGAATCGCCGTCATTTTTATCACCCACCGTCTGCAGGAGATATTGGCGGTTTGCAACCGGGTCGTTGTCATGCGGGACGGCTTTGTGGTACATGAATCTCCGGCTCAGGACACCAATGTGCCCGAGATCACCCGCTGGATGGTCGGCCGGGAGGTCAAGACCGTGGCAGCTTCTGACGGGCAGACAAAGGACAAGGAAGGCGAGACCATCCTCAAGGTGGAAAAGCTTTGGGTGGATATGCCGGGAGAGATCGTACGCAATGTCAACCTGGAGGTGAAGGAGGGAGAGATATTCGGGATCGGAGGCCTGGCCGGCCAGGGCAAGCTGGGGATACCAAACGGCATCATGGGGCTGTATCAGGCCGGTGGAAGGGTGACCTTTGAGGGAAAGGAAATCCCTTTGAATTCTCCCCGCAAATGCCTGGATGCTTCCTTTGCTTTTGTGTCGGAGGACCGCCGTGGGGTAGGGCTTCTCTTGGACGAATCATTGGAGTGGAATGTCGCCTTTCCTGCCATGCAGATTCAGAACAGGTTCCTGAAGCCGGCTTTGGGAGGACTGATCAGGTTCCGGGATGAGAAAGCCATTCAGGAGATTACCCAGAAATATATCGATGAGCTGGCCATCAAATGCACCAGCTCCCGTCAGAAGGCCAGGGAGCTTTCCGGAGGAAATCAGCAGAAGGTCTGTCTTGCCAAGGCCTTTGCCCTTTCGCCCAGGCTTCTGTTTGTCTCCGAACCGACCCGAGGGATCGATGTGGGGGCTAAAGCCCTGGTGCTGGAAGCCCTGAAGCAGTTCAACCGTGAAAACCATGTCACCATTGTGATCGTTTCCTCGGAGCTGGAGGAGCTTAGGACAAGCTGTGACAGGATCGCCATCGTCTCCGGCGGGAAGGTTGCAGGCATACTGCCGGCCTCCTCTTCGGTGGAGGAGTTTGGAACCCTGATGCTCAGCCAGGTCAGATAAAGGAGGGACAGATGAACGAGACAGTAACAGTAAAAGAAAAAGGCAGCATAAGCGGTTTTGTGAAAAGCTTTGGCCTGCCCAGGCTGATCATTGCGGCCTTCCTGATCGTGCTTTTGATTCTCTCCCCCTTTGTGGGAGCGGATCTTCCCTCTCAGATCACGAACATTATCGCCAGGTTTTCCTGGAACGGCATCCTGGTCCTGTCCATGGTACCTATGGTACATTCAGGCTGTGGATTGAATTTCGGCCTTCCCCTTGGCATTATCTCCGGCCTTCTGGGGGCGACATTGTCCATCGAATTCGGATTTACCGGCGGTCTCTCCTTTGTGGTCGCTATCCTGATCGCTACGCCCTTTGCCCTGCTGCTCGGGAGTATCTACGGATGGCTGCTGAACCGGATCAAGGGCGGAGAAATGATGATTGCTACCTATGTCGGCTTTTCATCGGTTTCCTTCATGTGTATGATGTGGCTGATCCTGCCCTATAAGAGCCCGACGATGGTATGGGGTCTGTCCGGCAAAGGCCTGCGTACCACGATATCACTGGAGGGATACTACAACCAGGTACTGGCGGATTTCCTGCGGATTTCCATCGGGAAGCTGACGATTCCTGTCGGAACGCTTTTGTTTTTTGCTATCCTGGCTCTGGCCATCTGGGCTTTTTTGAGGACCAAGACGGGCACCGCTATGACGGCTGTAGGCTCCAATCCCTCATTTGCCAGGGCGGCCGGTATCAATGTTGACAAGATTCGTCTCCTGTCCGTGATCATGTCCACCTGGCTGGGTGCTGTGGGCATCCTGGTTTATGAGCAGGGCTTCGGTTTTATTCAGCTTTATATGGCTCCCTTCTATATGGCTCTTCCAGCTGTATCGGCCATTCTGATCGGCGGGGCTTCCGTCAACAAAGCTTCCATCACCAATGTGATTATCGGGACGATCCTTTTCCAGGGGATCGTGACTATGACTCCTACCGTCATGAATAACCTGATCAAGATGGACATGAGCGAGGTCATCCGTATTATTGTATCTCAGGGCATGATTCTGTACGCTCTGACAAGAAAGACGGAGGTGTCCAAATGAGTAAGAACAGTACAGTACGAAAAAGAGGGAGTCTTGCCGCTTTTCTGCGGCATAGCTCTGTCCCGATTATGTTTATCATCATCTGTGCCATATGTATTCCTCTTTCCGGGCTTTCTCCTTCTTATCTGGTGAATGAGATTGTCACCCGGATGGGCAGAAATTCTTTCCTGATCATTTCTCTTCTGATCCCGATCATGGCAGGCATGGGTCTGAATTTCGGTATGACCCTGGGTGCAATGGCGGGAGAAATCGGCTTGATCCTGGTTTCGGACTGGCAGATCATCGGAATACCCGGCATGGTCCTGGCCATGATTTTGTCCATTCCCTTTTCTATCCTCCTGGGCCTGTTCTGCGGCAAGATGCTGAACAAGGCGAGAGGGCGTGAGATGATTGCCAGCTATATCATGAGCTTCTTTATTAACGGCGTGTATCAGCTGGTGGTTCTTTACCTGATGGGGTCTGTCATCCCCATCAAGCATTCTTCCATTAAGCTTCCCAGGGGGTATGGCATCCGTAATACCGTCAGCCTTTTGTCCATGAGGCAGAAGCTGGATAATCTGATCCCCTTGACGATCAAAGGGGTAAAGATTCCTGTGGCTACCTTCCTGGTGGTTCTGGTGCTCTGCCTCTTTATCGTGTGGTTCAGGCGTACCAAGCTGGGACAGGATATGAGAGCAGTCGGACAGGACATGGAAGTGGCACGGGATTCCGGCATCAATGTGGACCGCACCCGCATCATTTCCATCGTCATCTCCACCATCCTGGCCGGCTTCGGTATGGTTATCTATCTTCAGAACATGGGAAATATTGCGACCTACAGCTCCCACTCTCAGATCGGTATGTTCTGTATTGCTACCCTTCTGGTAGGAGGAGCTTCTGTAGACAAGGCATCCATCGGCAATGTTTTCCTGGGAGTAATACTGTTTCATCTGATGTTCATCGTTGCTCCCCGGGCAGGCGCTGCCATCACCGGTGATTCCATGATCGGGGAATACTTCCGCGTTTTTGTATCCTACGCAGTTATCACCCTTGCTCTGATCATGTATGAAACGAACAAGCGGAAAACCAAAATCCTGGAGGGAGAACGGCTTAAGCTGGAGCAGATGGAGGAGGAAGCAAAATGAAGCTGAAAAGACTTCTGGTTCGTCTCATCGCAATCCTGGCTGTGGTTGCTCTTGCTGCGGTTATGTTTGTGATCGGACGCGGGCATACGGTTTATTTTGACAATAAGGCTCTCGAGACAGATGACGCAAGCTATGAGCCCTTCTATCAGGTCCAGGTTTTTGTCGACGATGAATCTGTGGCCAAGCTTGGAGCCGGTGACAGAGGAATGGTTTCTGTTATGGGTCAGGATTTTTCCATGATCCTGCATATCACACCGGAAAAGGATGCCAAGAAGGTGGGAAGCGCAGTGAAGCTGACTCTTCCTTATGCCATGGACGGTATCATCCTGAATATTCCTGCTCTTTTGAACGGAGCCCCGGAAGAGGTATACCAGAGCGAGTTCATTCCCGCCCCGGTCGAAGAGGAGGACGAGGAAGTCATATTGTCGGATGAGTTTGAAATGCCGTTAGAAGGGTAACGGAGAAGGGGTAGTATGGAAAAGACATTTGACCAGATGAACAACCGAGAGCTTTTTGCCGTCCTCGCAGGCGATCAGGGGATCATGCCTCAGATGCATCTCCAGAAGGTGGTAAAGGAATATCTGGCATCCCACACTGAGGACGCGGATCTGATGACTATGGTCAGGTGGGCCGTTGAAAATGAGAAGTAACGATTCCGCCCACGAATGATAACGGAATAATGCCTCAAAAAACCGTTGAGCCTTGGTCTCAGCGGTTTTTTTGATCCCATAGCATTTGAGGGCAAATGGCAGGTGTTTTGTTCGTTTCCTATATATTGTTGACAAGGATACGTTAATCATATAAAATATTTTTGTTATATTTCCTTGTTTTGCGGAGGAAACTTGGAATCGTATGGATATTCAGCACAGTTTTATTCGCTGAATATCATTTTCCCTTAGAAGAAAGGAGGAATGATCAACCATGGATCTGGATCTGTCAAAGGTTGATGAGATTCTGAAGCGCTACCCGGTAGATCAGGCAAGCCTGATCCCCATCATGCAGGATGTTCAGAACCTTTACAACTACCTTCCCAGAAAGGCTCTGGAGAAAATTTCAGATTACCTGCATGTGACCATTTCAAAAATCTACGGTGTCGCCACCTTCTATGAAAACTTTTCCCTGGACGCAAAAGGAAAATATATCATACGCTGCTGTGACGGTACCGCCTGTCATGTTCGTAAATCTACAGCGATCCTCAATGAGATCCGCAGTGAACTGGGAGTGACGCCGCAAAAAAATACCACCGATGATATGATGTTTACCGTAGAGACCGTTTCCTGTCTGGGAGCCTGTGGACTTGCCCCGGTTATGGTCGTCGGAGACGAGGTTCATCCGGCCATGACGGTAGAGAAGGTGAAGGAATTGCTGGCGTCCATCCGAGAAAAGCATTCTGGTGATATGTCAATAGAAATTTGAAGGAATTTTCAAGGATATTTCCTCAAAAAGGGTGCACTTCACCAAGGCTCATATATTCCGAATTAACAGATAATTCAGAATATATCAACCCTCGTTGCTATCCGTA
>JAFWGA010000003.1 GCA_017515325.1 Blautia sp. | reverse complement strand
TCCCCGCGTCATAGATCTCCTTCATGGCGGCAAGACGCCGCCCGATGCTTGCAGCCGCATCCATATCATCCTTAAATGCTTCGTCCAGCGTGTTCACAGACCAGGAGACTGTCAGACGGCAGTTCTTATTGATCTCCTTCAAAAGATCAAGATCCCGGAGCACCAGATCCGATTTCGTGCAGATCACGATATCGCCGCCGCTGTCCTTCAGCTCCGTGAGCAATTTCCTGGTATCGACACACTCAGGTATCGACATTCCCAAACTTTCAAGTGCAGCATCCTCAACAGCTGACATCTGATCCTTGCTGATCTTCCCGAGATATCTCAGGATCCGCATCTTGTCTATCGCATGGATCTGTTCCAGGCAAACCATCGATTCGGTACTGAGTCCTCGCACATTGTCAAGCATGACGTGAGTTGGCTGCTGTGTTTTCTTCAATTGGGAGGTGATTGGCGCTATCGTGATCAACAAGCTGTAAAAGTTGCCAATATCGTTGGAGAGGACCAACACAGGTCGGGTTCCGCCTTGCTCACTCCCTTTGAATGGATTCAGTTTTGCCAGGTAAATGTCACCACGATGGTAGATCCAGTTCTTCACTGTGCCGGGCTGACGATTGAGTTTCTTATTTCTGGACTCATATCTCATCTGGACATCCCTCCTCAAAACTTAATCGGCAGCGCAGCCTTCTTGCTGGCTCCGTTGTAAATCAGTACCACCTGGTAGAGGTATTTCTTATAGCCAGGGAAGTTGTCACCCATAGCCCTTCCGTCGCGGTAGATCTTCAGGGGATCCACGGTACGAAATCGCTTTACAGCTCGTTTCGGATCAAATTCTCCACTGTAGAGGTCTACGAACCGACAGACACCGGTCACCGTCTCAGCTCTCAGGGAATCCGGATCGCCGTCCCATCCGTCCAGGATCATCTTCATGGCCATCTGGTATTTTTCAGGACCAAGCTTTCGATACTCAGTGAGTGCAGCTGCGATTCAGGCCACACGTTTTCTTCCTTTGTGCTGACCGTAGTCGATACGCAGTCCAATCTCTTCATTCGCCTTCAGAAAGCTCACCGCCTCCGGATCTCCTGCGAATACCAGAGCCCTCAGCTTCATGCCGATGCTGGGCGGTACGCCGAAGCCGCTCTGATTTGCGAAAAGCTTTGCTTCTTCCTGCTCTGTAAGATCTGAGTAGATCTTGAAACAGATCGGAAGCTCTTCACCGCTGTTCTTGTCCACTCTGGCAGCAACCACATGCTGGCCGTCGAACACGACGTAGTGACCATCACGCAGGCTGACCTTGGGTTCATTAGCGATCCTCTCGTCAAAGGAATGAGAGATCCGTTTCACCTTCTCAGGATTCAAGCCCCTCTGGTATGTATTGCGAGGAATCTCCAGAAGAGCGCTGCTGACCATTTTCTCTTCAAACGGTCTGATAATATCTTCAGACATTCTGCTTTCCTCCTTATCTTGAATATGTACGAAGCAGGCACCCGGCCTGCTCCACTAAAACGTCCTTATCGGACGATTGTTTCGTTTATGATCTTTCCGTATTTGTCCTCGACACCCCCGGAAACACAAGCTTTTTGCTTGTCTGGGAAATCTATCAGGCGTCCGGCAGCTTACCGGGTCCATGGGCCGTTTTACCCCTCCGTGGTTCTCACCGAGCCGTCTTGCGACGGAAGTCTCATTATACTGTGATGGATCTTCGCCTTAATCCGGAAGCTGTCCGGCTCTTACAGGCCAGCTTCCGCTCTGGTCTTTCGACCGTCCTCGCGTTCACTGCTGATGTGGCTCCTCATCACAGGTTCGTACCTGATGAATGTGTATTCGGTTGTCAAGGTGCTTTGCTTTCGCTTTTGCTGTAACAACTCCGTTGTTACGAATCATATTTTAGAGGAGAAAAAGCAGTTTGCCGTGGGCCTGACAGGGCTACTGAGTGGCCCTGATAGGGCCATTTT
>JAFWGA010000002.1 GCA_017515325.1 Blautia sp. | reverse complement strand
CCGCTGGTGCACCGGTTAGATCGCCAGATCTATAGCCGGGTAGCCAAGCCGGGAAGGGATAAACGCTGAAGGCATCTAAGCGTGAAGCCCCCCTCAAGATGAGATTTCCCATTCGAAAGAAGTAAGACCCCTTGAAGACGATGAGGTAGATAGGGCAGGGGTGGAAGTGCAGCAATGTATGGAGCTGACTGCTACTAATCGGTCGAGGGCTTGACCTTAAGGAAGGCTTGCCGGGCGGAGGATTCTGCCGGGAAAGAATTCCAGCCATGATTCAGGAATATACACGTGTGCAGTTTTGAAGGTACAGTGAAGAGGGCAGCACTTATGGCTGTCACATTAATCCTCCTTAGCTCAGTCGGTAGAGCACGCGGCTGTTAACCGCGGTGTCGTTGGTTCGAGTCCAACAGGGGGAGCTCGAGGCGCAGTAGCCAAGTGGTAAGGCGTGGGTCTGCAACACCCTGATGCACCGGTTCAAATCCGGTCTGCGCCTCTAAAGAGTCCGGAGTGATCCGGACTTTTTTTCTTTATATCCCGGAGCAGCGTTATGAGTTTTTCCGACTACAGTCGGAACGCGGCTCCTATTATGGCATATCATAAAAAAGCACTGTAGTAACCGCATAAGCAGGATACTACAGTGCTTTTTTCCTCCATCTCGCCCAGAAAACTGTTCCCAATGGCGATGCCCGGTTCCTCCATCACCAACGATAAAGCCGCTGCCTTTCAAATTTAGCTTCACAGGTCAGTTCGACGCCAAGACGGCGGAAGGCAGAGATATCGACCTGGGATAGCATGACAGAGGTGTGAGCCTGACAGCCTTTCAATGATGACAACTGCTCAAGGGCTTGACGGGCAAGAACATTCTCTGCCGCGCTGATAGACAGGGCGATCATGGTTTCATCCATGTGAAGTCTGGGGTTTTGGCTTCCCAGATATTTTACCTTTAGCTCCTGGATTGGCCGGATGGCTTCTGGAGAAATGACATGTATTTTATGATCTATTCCGGCCAGTTCCTTCAGAGCATTGAGCAGAAGGGCGGATGACGGTCCAAGAAGATCAGAGGTCTTGCCGGTTACAATCCTGCCATCGGGAAGTTCCATGGCGGCAGAGGCAGTCCCGGAGGACTCTTCCCGATTTAGGGCAGCAACGACTACCTTTCGGTCTGTGGGTTCTACATGAGCCTGTTTTAGCAGAAGCTTGATCTTAAAGACCTCTTCTTCACTGCCGATTCCGGATACGACAGCTGCCATGCTGTTATAGTATCTGCGAATGATCTCCTGACGAGAGGCCTCTTTGCAGACTTCATCGTCGATAATACAGTAACCGGCCATATTGACGCCCATATCAGTAGGAGACGCATAGGGGCATGTGCCGGTTATTTTTTCAAACATAGATTGTAGGACAGGGAAAATCTCCACATCTCTGTTATAGTTTACTGTGGTTTCATTGTAGGCTTCCAGATGAAAGGGATCAATCATATTGACATCGTCCAGATCAGCAGTGGCAGCTTCATAAGCCAGATTTACCGGATGCTTAAGCGGAATATTCCAGATGGGGAAAGTCTCGAATTTGGCGTAACCGGCGTGTATCCCCCGTTTGTATTCATGATAGACCTGGGAAAGGCAGGTGGCCATTTTTCCGCTGCCTGGTCCAGGAGCAGTGACCACGACAAGAGGACGGCTCGTCTCGATATATTCGTTTTTTCCATATCCTTCATCGCTGACGATAAGAGGGATATTATGGGGATAGGAGGGAATGGTATAATGCAGGAATACTCTGATTCCCTGCTTCTCAAGATAAGCTTTAAAATGCTTCGCACTGTCTTGTTCAGCGAAACGGGTAATGCATACGCTGCCCACATATAAGCCTTGGCTTCGGAAAGCATCAATCAGTCGGAGAACATCATCATCATAAGTGATGCCGAGATCACCACGAATCTTGTTTTTGTCAATATCTGCGGCACTGATCGCAATGACGATTTCAGCCTGGTCGGAAAGCTGCATCAGCATTTTCAGCTTACTGTCAGGCTGGAAACCGGGAAGGACACGAGAAGCATGATAGTCATCAAAAAGCTTTCCGCCAAATTCAAGATAAAGCTTATTTTCAAACTTTGCGATACGTTCCCGTATATGGGCTGATTGTGTTCTTAAATACTTCTCATTATCAAATCCGATTTTCATGAGTTCCTCCAATGATCTTTGGTTTTCGAATTTCACTGAATCATACTTCGTAAGCGTTTCGGTTAGGGTAACTAAGTTATTTCATTACAGTGCCTTAGAGGTGCGCCGCAATCGGTTACGATTCTTACGAGGATATAGTATACACGAATAGTCAAGAGAGGAGTAGGTTTTTTCAAGTTTTTTTTGGAATGGTTGATTTATCGGTTTATAATATTTATAATGTATAGCTGAGCTGTTGGCTGTTTTATCAAAGGGATAAGATGGAAAACTGCGGTAAAAGAATAGCAATCGTATAGAAAGGATTTTATATGGATAATAACAATGATAACCACTCCAGGGGTAACTTACCTGGAGGACAGGAACCGGAAGGATCCGGCGGAAACAGAAATCACCAGTCTATCCTGGTTTTTCTGGTCTGTCTGATGGTTTCGCTGGCGGTTTTCAGTATGGTTTCCAATTCCTTCCGTGCCGATAAGAACGAGATTACGTATGATAAATTTATCGACATGGTTGAAAAAGGCCAGGTGGAATCGGTCACTCTGCAGTCAGAGGTTCTGACGATCACAAAAAAGAAAAAGTCTGTATTGGAGGAGGATATCCAGTTTGTCGCCAATCAGGTTGAGGATGCAAATGCCCTGACACAAAGGCTGGAAGGCAAAGGAATCTCCTTTAAATATGAACCCCCCGATCCTATGGGTGAGTTTGTGTCTATGATGATCAGTGTTCTTCTTCCCTCAGTCCTGCTCTTTGTGATGCTGATGTATTTTATGCGTCGTATGAGAGATGGCGGAGGCGTGATGGGATTCGGAAAAAGCAGGGCCAGATCTTATGTGACAAAGGAGACAGGTATTACCTTCCAGGACGTGGCGGGAGAGGAGGAAGCCAAGGAATCTCTGCAGGAGGTGGTGGATTTTCTGCACAATCCAGGTAAGTATTCTTCCATCGGAGCCAAGCTTCCCAAGGGCGCCCTTCTTGTGGGACCTCCGGGAACCGGGAAAACACTTTTAGCCAAGGCTGTGGCAGGAGAAGCCCATGTGCCCTTCTTCTCCCTGTCCGGCTCAGAGTTTGTGGAAATGTTTGTGGGTGTCGGCGCATCCCGCGTGAGAGATCTCTTTGAAGAGGCCAAAAAAAATGCCCCCTGTATAGTATTTATCGATGAGATTGATGCCATAGGAAAGAGCCGGGATTCTCGCTTCGGCGGAGGTAATGATGAGCGGGAGCAGACCCTGAACCAGCTTTTGGCCGAGATGGATGGCTTTGACACCTCCAAGGGACTTTTGATTCTTGCTGCGACAAACCGTCCGGAAATCCTGGATCCTGCCCTTCTTCGCCCCGGCCGCTTCGACCGGCGGGTGATTGTGGATCGTCCTGATCTGAAGGGGAGGATAGATATCCTGAAGGTTCATGCAAAGAACGTAGCCCTGGATGAGACGGTAGATTTTGATGCGATTGCATTGGCCACATCTGGTGCTGTCGGTTCCGATCTGGCCAATATGGTGAACGAGGCTGCCATTCTGGCCGTGAAATATGGTCGTAAGGCTGTCTCGCAGAAAGATCTGTTTGAAGCCGTGGAAGTCGTCCTGGTCGGAAAAGAAAAGAAGGACCGCATTCTCAGCGAGCAGGAAAGGAAAATCGTCTCCTATCATGAGGTAGGACATGCGCTTTTAGGGGCTTTGCAGAAGGATGCCGAACCGGTTCAGAAAATAACGATAATCCCCCGAACCATGGGAGCCTTAGGCTATGTGATGCAGGTTCCTGAGGAGGAGAAGTATCTCAATACCCAGGCTGAGCTGGAGGCAATGCTTGTTGGCCTTTTGGGGGGACGTGCGGCAGAGGAGATTGTTTTTGATACGGTGACGACCGGTGCAGCCAATGACATTGAAAAGGCAACCAAAATTGCCAGAGCGATGATCACCCAATATGGTATGTCAAAGAAATTCGGACTGATGGGTTTAGCTACCGTGGAGGATCAGTATCTGAATGGACGTGCTGTTCTGAATTGTGGGGATGATACCGCGACTGAGATTGACCATGAGGTCATGGCGCTATTGTCCCACTCCTATGATCAGGCCAGGAGCATGCTGGAGAGTCATCGGGAGGCCTTGGACAAGATCGCAGCCTATCTGATCCGCAAGGAAACGATCACAGGGAAGGAATTCATGAAGATTTTCCGTGCTGTACAGGAAGGGCTGGAGATTCCCGAAAATATAGATGAGCTTCCTGACCCTAAGGACAGGAAGGAAAACAAACCGGAGGAGCACTTTGACTTTGTCCAATCCGGCAAAGATGAAGCTCAGACGTCTGAAGAGAAACTCCGGGATACAGATCGGCCGTCAGAGGAGGAGCCTGCCTTCGCAGGTCAGTTACCCGAAGAGAATCACAGTGATACAGATCGGCCGTCAGAGGAGGAGCCTGCCTTCACAGGTCAGTCACCGGAAGAGAACTCTCTGGACACAGATCAGCCTTCAGAGGAGAAGCCTGCGTTCACAGATCAATCAGGCGAGGAGCCGGCTTAGATTTCAGTTGTCCGGCTATCCTGCCACAGGAGTCAATGAATACCATGTTTGATATTGAAGAAGAGCTGAAGAAATTGCCGGGACAGCCCGGTGTTTATCTGATGCATGGGGAAAAGGACGAGATTATCTATATCGGAAAGGCAGTCAGCCTGAAAAATCGTGTCCGGCAGTATTTTCAGAGCAGCAGAAATAAAGGACCAAAGATTGAACAGATGGTCACCCATATCCGTCGCTTCGAATATATCATCACAGACTCTGAGCTGGAAGCCCTTGTCCTGGAGAACAATCTGATCAAGGAGCATCGCCCCAAATACAATACGCTTCTGAAGGATGACAAGACGTATCCCTATATTAAAGTAACAGTAGGAGAAGCCTTTCCCCGTGTTTTATTTACCCGGCAATTGAAGAAAGACAAGGCAAGATATTTCGGCCCTTATACCAGTTCGGAATCCGTCAATAACGTAATAGAAATGATCCGCAAGCTGTATCATGTCAGGAGCTGCTCGCTTTCCCTCCCCAAAGACCAGGGAAAGGAGCGGCCCTGCCTTTACTTTCATCTGGGACAATGTGAAGCTCCCTGTCAGGGCAGGCAGACCCAGGAGGAATATCAGAATAATATCGAGAAGGTATTGCATTTTCTCGCTGGGGATTCTCGAGAAGCCATCCATGACCTGGAAAAAAAGATGCAGAAGGCTGCCGAAGAGCTCTGCTTCGAACAGGCCCAACAGTACCGGGATATGATCCAGGATATCCGCAGGATTTGGGAGAGACAGAAAATTACAGCTTATGGAGAGGAAAACAGAGACATCATCGCTATGGCCCAGGAGGAAGACAGTGATCTGCCGGAACGGGATGCGGTAGTCCAGGTCTTCTTTATGAGAGAGGGAAAGATTATCGGCAGAGACCATTTCTTCCTGAGGGTATCGGTATTGGACGCATCAGCAGATATCCTTTCCAGCTTTGTCAGGCAGTTTTATGCAGGAACTCCATATATTCCTCGTGAGATCATGCTGCCGGAAGAGATCCAGGATGCCGCTCTGATCGAGGAATGGCTTTCCTCCCGGATCGGTCAAAGGGTATATCTGCGGGTACCCAAGAAAGGGACGAAGGAAAAGCTGGTGGAGCTGGCAAAGGAAAATGCCAGGATGGTACTTACCAAAGACAAAGAGAGAATAAAGCGGGAGGAAGGCCGAACAATAGGAGCGGTTCATGAAATCGAGTCATGGCTGGGGCTTTCAGGCTTAAACCGGATGGAAGCCTTTGACATTTCCAATATAAGCGGGTATGAGTCAGTGGGTTCTATGGTAGTATATGAGAAGGGGAAGCCAAAGCAGAGCGATTATCGGAAATTTAAGATCAAATGGGTAGAGGGACCCAATGACTATGCCAGCATGCAGGAAGTATTAACCAGGCGTTTTACCCATGAGGGAAAGGGAGAGTTTGACAGCTTTTCCCGTTTGCCGGATCTGATCCTGATGGACGGTGGGAGAGGTCAGGTCAATATATGTACAGAGGTGTTACATACGCTGGGGCTTGATATTCCTGTGTGTGGTATGGTAAAGGATGATCAC
Source organism: Blautia sp. (assembly GCA_017515325.1). GTDB lineage: Bacteria > Bacillota > Clostridia > Lachnospirales > Lachnospiraceae > Blautia_A. The sequence continues at coordinate 33,259 of JAFWGA010000002.1, read as the reverse complement.
CATAGAACCAGAGGGTTATATTTTCGAAATCAGGAGCTCCCGATAGACACCAGCTCAGAGGGCTTTCATCTGATTACCCGGATCCAGGACGAAGCGCATCGCTTTGCCATAGAATTTCATCGATCCTTAAGAAGCAAGAGCCAGGTACATTCTGTTCTTGATGATATACCAGGCATTGGCCAGACCAGAAGAAAAGCTTTGCTTCGAAAATTTAAATCGATAGAGAATATCCGAGAGGCCTCCGTAGAGGAGCTGACATTGACGGAATCCATGAACACCTTGAGCGCCCAACAGGTCTACGACTTTTTCCATAAGCCATAAATATATCATCCATTTAATTCCTTCACCCATGGCAAAGGGCAAGCGAGCTTGCCGTGGGAACAGGCTTTTTGCACTGGAATCATAAATTTTAGATAATTTACATACAATATATGGTTTTCTTTCAATATAAGAGATAAAACGGGATAATTATTTTTAAAAATAATAAAATAATGCTTGACAAATCTGATATGGTATGATAAGATGCATTTATCAAAAGGAAGTGAAAAACATTTCAAAAAGAAATGAAAACTCCTGATGATTTGCACACAAAATGAAACGCGAGAGAGATAATATTTATTTTTACAGAAGGCGGTGAGTCCATTGAAAAGAGTATGACTGGCAGATCAATACAAAGCAGTGGAATCCATATTTCCTGCGAGAAAGGCTGAATGCAAAAAAATAAAGTAAAAGGTTCTTAATTCAAATGCTAAAAAGCCAGATCAGAATATAAGAAAACCAAGTCATTCAGATCAATTAAAATAGAATGGATTTTTGTATTGAACATACACTGCACAACTGGTACAAAGATTTTGGAATGTGTGTGAAGAAACACATTACCGGAAGAGTAAATCGCTCATAAGAAATTGTCAGAGTCGATACAGATGTTCAGAATTGATAAAAATGCCTTATCATAATTCGAACAGAAGTTTTAGATTAATGGAAGAATATGTTTATTTCTGAACTGACAGGATTTCGATCAATGAGATAGATACTTTGAGAGCTATATTCGAAAAGGATATAGATCGAAGCTTTGCATCAGATGGCACATCACAAGATATCCATGGTGTAGCCTATAGCCTTTCATTCCGGTACTGAAAAAGACGATGAAATATGAGTCAGCTGTTTTCAGACACCAGGCCGGATCGGACGAAAGAAGCGTGAAGCTTTCGCCAAAACGTGTTACTTTCTAAGTTCTTTTCCTTTAATATATGATATGGGGGCTTAAAAAAGTTTAGGTCTTTGTAAAGGACAATATTTCAGGATAGAATGAGCAGGAAATGAATGAAGGATATCAGAGCACGAGCATAAAAAAGAATCGTGTTTGATAGATAAAAATACAATTGAATAGAGAGAAAGCATAGCAAAGTTCATAACAGTTGAATATTATATGATATGCTTTGAAAAGAATGTAAGTGAGGTAAAAAATTGAATATAGATGAATGCTAAGACGACCATCATTTTTGAGTGATCAAGAGTGATGGTCGTCTTTTTTTGTTGTTTACGAAAAGAAAAAAGTAAGGTAGAATAAATCCATCAAATCCTTTCAATCAGAAATAAAGTTCAAATTAGGAAGAAACAGAAATAAAGTTCAAATTAGGAAGAAAGGCGGAGACGATCCGGGTAATAGTATATGGGTTATTCGTTCAGCAGCAGGGTACGATACAGTGAGACAGGAGAAAATGGCTGCCTTACATTGCCGGGGATTTTGGATTATTTTCAGGATACCTGTACCTTTCAGTCAGAGAGCATAAACCAGGGTATGTTACATTTACGGCAAAGGAACCGAGCCTGGGTGTTGGGAGCCTGGCATGTGGTGGTTCAAAGATATCCTTCCCTGGGAGAAGAGATTCTTACTCAGACTATTCCATACCAGTTTAAAGGATGTATGGGCCTGAGGAATTTTATCATGCAGACGCCGACGGGAGAAAGGCTGGCCTGGGCAAATTCTCACTGGGCCAATATCAACACCCAGACAGGAATGCCCGTGAGGCTAACGGAGGAGGACACCAGAGGGTACGAGCTGGGCACACCCTTGCAATGGGATTTCGCACCCAGAAGGATCAGGCTTCCCGAAAGCGGGATAAATCAAAATATTCTTCCGGAGCCGGAAAAAGGCGACCCCTTCCAGATTCAGCATCATCATCTGGATTCTCATAGGCATGTCAATAACTGTCAGTATGTCAGAATGGCAATGGACTACCTGCCGGCAGGCCGGACTGTGTCCCAGCTCAGAGTAGAATATATGCATCAGGCTCTTTTGGGGGATACCTTTTATCCTTTCATCCTGAATCTGCCGGACAGACAATATGTTCTTTTTCAGATAAAACCGGAGTGGGAAGCAGATGCCTATGCTGTTGTAGAGCTGGTTTTTTCTGATTTTTTATTTTGAGAGGAGGAAAGGCATGATCCAGGATATCTATCCTTATCAGATGAGAAACGAATTTATTCCGGGCACTTTGCCTGTAGCTGATAGCATCATTCTTCATTTCATTGGAAATGAAGTATTGACGAAAAGCGATAAAGAGGAGGAAAACCTGATATTTCCTCGATGGAGAGAGCTGACAAAAGAGCCAAAGCAACTTACCTATCTCTTTCGCATTGATCAGACCCTGTTTTTTCTCATCCTGGATCAAGAGCCGGTCAGTCTGCCCGGCTATGAGTACGAGGCCATCACGATGCTGCGCAAGAGCAGAAAGGTTCCCCAGTGGCTTTCCTTTGCCGGCTTTACGGCAAATCATTTGAGCCATTGGTACCAAAGCAACCGGTTTTGCGGTAGCTGTGGTCATCCTACCCAGTTGGCAGAGGACGAGAGAGCCATTGATTGTCCGGTCTGTCATATCAGAAGATATCCCCGGATACAGCCTGCGGTAATCGTAGGTGTTATAAATGGAGATTCACTTTTGATTACCCGTTACGCAAACCGTATCACCTCTATCCCTGCTCTGATCGCGGGATTTACGGAGATTGGAGAAACCCTGGAGGAAACGGTTGCCAGAGAGGTTATGGAGGAGACGGGTCTTAGGGTTAAAAATATACGTTACTATAAATCACAGCCCTGGGGAATTGTCGATGATCTTCTGGCAGGCTTTTATTGTGACGTCGAGGGAGACGATACGATCCGTATCGACAAAAACGAATTGAAGGAAGCTCTGTGGGTCCGTCGGGAAGAGATCGAGGGCCAGCCGGATCATTTCAGCCTGACCAATGAGATGATGCTTCGGTTTCGGGCTGGGGAGCATTGCTGACAGAATCCATAGGTTTCATGTATAAAGTGCAGGAAGTCAATCTCCTGATATGGTAAGTGGAAGATATGAAAAAAATGAAAAAGTTCTTTGCGATCATTATGTTTGCAGCTGCTGTCATCTGCTGCTTTCCGGCAGGGGCAGAGGAAAACGGTAGGGCTGGTTTGACGAAGGATGTGAAGATACTCTACACCAGTGATGTGCACTGTGCGATTGACAAAGGCTGGGGGTATGGAGGCATCTATGCTGTAAAGCAAAGTCTTGCAGCAGACTATCATGTTCTGCTGGTCGATGACGGCGATGCCATTCAGGGAGAGCCGGTAGGCTTGATGACCAAGGGAGAAGCCATGGCAGATATCACGAGGGGAGGCGTGACGCCAAATGATATATTGCAATCCCTTCCTTATGGGACAAAGCTGGATCTGGTTGAAGTGACAGGGCAGCAGGTGTTGGATATTCTGGAATGGTCCGTACATGCCCTTCCGGAGGAATTTGGAGGCTTTGAACATGTTGCAGGACTGACCTATGAGGTCGATCCTGATATTAAAACTCCTTGTGTGACAGATGACGAGGAAATGTTTGTATCTGTAGATGAGACGATGCCGCGGCGGGTTCGCAATGTCAAAATCGGAGAGGAAGAGATAGATCAGGATGCGTTATATCATCTGGTGACCAATGATTATATCCTGATGGATGGAGACGGGTTTACCATGTTCAGAGATGCAAAGCTGCTGGAAGAGTCCGATACGTCGGACAGTGATGCTTTGCTGAATTATATCACAGGCCCCTTGGGTGGTGTGATTGGTGAGGAATATGCCGATCCCTACGGTCAGGGACGGATGGAATCTGTCGGTGATGAATAAGATTGTTGTGTGACGGAGGCTGAATATCATATGGGTAAATGGAATGAGCCGGAAAATATCCAGGTTCTCAGTGACAGCGAAAAACATAAGGAATTCTATTTGGTCGAAGACGGACTCAGGATTCACGCAAAGCTGGATTTCCCTGAGGAAGCGGCTGAAAAATATCCTCTGGTCATTATTATTCACGGATATACCGGCCATATGGAGGAGACCCACATCACTGCTGTTGCAGCAGCCGTCAACGAGTCCGGTTTTGCAGCGCTTCGGGTGGAAATGTATGGGCATGGCCACAGCGATGGTCTGTTCAAAGACCACACTCTTTATAAATGGGTTACACAGGCACTGGCGGTGGTGGATTATGCCAGGGGGTTAGATTTTGTGACGGATTTGATTCTCTGCGGACATTCACAAGGCGGCCTGACCGTGATTCTCACCGCCGCTCTCAAGCGAGATGTTCTGAAAGCCCTTATTCCGCTTGCACCTGCAGTCATGATTCCTGAATACGCCAGGCAGGGAAATCAATTTGAGGTAAAGTTTGATCCCGAAAACGTTCCGGACACTCTGCATGTCATGAACCATGAAGATCCGGCAGAGCTGAATGGAAATTACATCCGGGTTGCCCAGAGCATTTTTGTGGATAAAGCTATCTCGAAGTACCAGGGACCGGTTCTGATCATTCACGGTGATGAGGATGAGACGGTACCGGTGAAGTACGGGATAGACACGGCAAAAAGTTACGCGAACGCAAAGCTGGTTCTCATTCATGGAGATGACCATTGCTATCATTATCATCTGGATCAGGTAACCGAGGCCATAAAGGAATTTCTCGTCACAGTTTCCGGACAAAGGAATGTGCTTTAACCGGGAAAAAGAGACCGATAGAGGGAAAAAGACAGGATACGCATCTGCATCGAGCTGCCGCCGGATGCCATCCATAAACAGGAAGCGATCAGGAAAGTGGCCAGCATAAAGCAGACAATAACAGGCAGATACGTTTTCGGCCCCCCTTTGGTCAGGCAGTACCAGTCATATTCCGGCCCCTTTTTCAAAATATTCCTCAGATAGAACAAAGCATATACCAGAGTGGGCAGCAGAGCCCAGCAGATGACCGGGAAAGAAAGACCGGTGCAGTTCTGGGACACAATCTGCATGGTGACAGCAAGGACCGGAATAATCAGATGCATGTATAGATTTGAGCCGGAATACATTTTGTCAAAGCCCAGGACCGGTCCCAGAAAACACAGAACAGTAAAAAAGGTTAATGAAACTGCAGTTGTCCCCGCCAGCAACAGTACTTTTGTGCCGAAGGATTTGGAAAAAAGGCACAAGAGAGCAGACACTCCCATAAGCAGGTTGGAGTCAACGGTAAAATATCTCAAAGCCCTGACACCCTTGGAGGATAAAGCGGTAGATGGATCAAGCCCGGAAAACATGATTAACCAGGAAGCGAATGCCATTATGGCAATGGAAATATATCCGGCAGTGATTAACATTTCTTTCATAAAGGAATCTCCTTTTAGGACACAGATTTTGATCTGCCAATCAGTTTCCTTTTTCAGGATACATAGTTTTTTATAGAAATTCGCGAAGATGATAGAAGCGAAATTCGTGCGCCTACTATATCATATGTCTTCATGGTTTTCAACACACAGCTTTACCCATCGATTTGGTAAAAACTCCTAAAAACTCTTTGCCGGAATATAGATATTTTATTTATAATATGATATGATAAAAATATGCTACGATAAAGCTCAGATTGCCAAGTAGTTTCAGCTATGTTTTCTTGGACTTTTTGCAACAATTTGAATTTTTTTGAATCAGATGGGCTGCACATCACTTCTGTCGGACAGGGCAGAAGATGCGTAACATCCGAGGGACCTCCATTCAGGCCATCCGTTCCGGCAGACAAAACCAACCTTCGAGTACGGACACGGATTCTGGTGCGTCACATGTGCTTTGTATAGGAAGGCTCCTTCTCTATTGTGAGCGTAGAAAGAAAGGGGTAAAAGGATTTTCATGAGAAAAGAGTACCCGCTTACCGCGGCACAGAACATGCATTACAAATGGATCAAACAGTATCACACACAACAGGTTTCCGGTGTGAGTATTGTCGCATCTCTGAAGGCAGAGCTTGATTTTGGACTGTTGAAAAAATGCATTCAGTTGGAGACGGAACGCTATGGATGTCTAAGACTTCGCTTTACGAAACCCGATGAAGAAGGAAACATCAAACAATACATTGCCGGGTCTGATCCCCGTGATATCCCCTTAAAGGATCTTTCCGGCATGACTCTGGCCGAAGCGGATCACCTGATGCAGCAATGGGCTTATGTGACTATGGATGGGGACGACCGCCCCATGTGTGACATTACCATGCTGAAGCTGCCGGAAGGCTTCAATGGCTTCTTCATTCATATGGATCACAGACTCATTGATTCCTGTGGCCTGGTAGTGCTGGTGAATGACCTGATGCAGCTCTATACCCATTTTCGCTTTGGGTCAGACTATCCTGCAGATCTCGCAGATTTTGAAGAGGTTCTGGAGGACGACCTGAAAAAGGCAGCCAATGAAAAACGGTTTGCCAAGGATAAGAAATTCTGGGACGACCAGCTCGACTTACGGGGAGAACCACTTTATTCCGATATCAAAGGTTCGTCCGTTTTGGAGGAAGCCAGAAAGAAGCACAATGACCCATCTCTCAGGGCGGCAGATATCGAGTTGGATGACCTTTTTGTCAAGGTAAAGGATTATGTGCTGGAGCCGGAACCGACGAGGGGACTGATCGCTTTTTGCATGAACCATCAATTGTCCATGACAAACCTTCTGCTCCTGGGGATCCGTACCTATCTCTCCAAGGTCAACAATGGCCAGGAGGATATCACCATCGAGAACTTTATCTCCAGAAGATCCACCCATAAAGAATGGACATCCGGAGGAAGCCGCACGATTATGTTCCCCTGCCGTACCGTGATCAGCCCTGACACAGACTTTCTCTCGGCAGCCTATGAGATACAGAACATCCAGAACAAGATTTACATGCATAGCAATTATGATCCTGCCCTGATCTATGAAGAGATCAGAAAACGATACCATACACCGGAAAATACGACTTATGCAAGCTGTTATCTGACATATCAGCCCATGCCTGTTCGTGTGGACAATCCTGTCCTGGAAAATATGCAGATGTTTTCAAAATGGTATTCCAACGGAGCAGCAACAAAGAAGATGTATCTTACGGTTTCCTTTACGAGAGATCAGGGCATGAACTTTTCTTATCATTACCAGACAGCCCATTTAACGGAAAAGGATATGGAATTGCTTTACTACTACATGATGAGAGTCCTTTTCAAGGGGATCTCAGAACCCGATCTGACGATCGGAGAGATTATGGCACAGGTATAACGGCATAAAAAAAGGAGGCAGAAAAATGGCAAAGGTAGATGAATTCAAGGAACTTGTTTCACAGTATTGTGATGTGGCAGCGGAAGACATTACGGACGATATGCGTTTTCGTGATGATCTGGGTTTTACTTCCCTGAGCTTTATGACCTTTCTGGGAGAGCTTGAGGACTTATTGGACGTAGAACTGGATCAGGACAAAGTCTTAGAGGTTCATACGGTAGGAGAAGCATTGGAAATGCTGGAAACGATTAAGGGAGAATAGGATGAACACAATCGGGAGAATTTGGGAAGAGTCCTTGCAGCGCTATAAAGAACTTCCGGCTGTACGCTGGCTGGAAGGCAAGACTGTCAAAGAGCGCAGTTATCAAGAGCTGGGAGACGACATTATCGCCGTTCGAAAGGGTCTGGCCGCAGCCGGATTTCACGGAGCCCATATCGCCTTAATCGGAACGGCTTCTATCAGCTGGATCACCGCTTATTTGGGAATCACGACGGGGGATAATGTAGCAGTTCCTCTGGACGCCGGACTTCCCGCAGAGGATTTGCTGGAGCTTTTGGATCGGGCCGATGCCCAGGCACTTTTCCTGAGCCCGAAAGGGATGGCACTGCTCCCCTTGGTTCGTGAGAAATGCCACAAGATCCGGGAAATATGGATTCTCCAGGAGGAAGCATCGGATCAGGCAGACACAATCACCACCCTAAAGCAGTCAGCTCCTTCGGAAACAGGCATTGCCGCCTCCGGCCCGGATGACATCGCCACCATTATCTACACGTCAGGAACAACGGGGAAAAGCAAAGGAGTCATGCTTACCCAGGCCAACATGGCCAACAATGTGGTATCCGTACCCTATACAACTGATCCGGGAACGGTACTTCTGAGCGTACTTCCGGTGCATCATGCTTTCTGCCTGGTCATGGACTGGCTGAAGGGCTTTTCCCTGGGTTCGGTATTGTGTATTAATGATTCCTTTATCCATATGGTCCGGAACATGAGTATCTTCAAGCCTGACGTCATGCTTATGGTTCCGATGATGATCGAAATCCTCTATAAAAGACTGGCTGCGGCAGACCCAAGTATCCCTCCCCAGGTACTGGCCGAGAAGGTTTTCGGAGGGAATCTGAAGATCATCTTTACGGGCGGGGCTCATCTGGATCCCTTCTATATTGAGAAGCTGGAAGCCTATGGCGTGAGTGTCCTGGAAGGCTACGGTATGTCGGAGTGTTCTCCGGTTATCAGCAACAATATGCCGGAAAACCATAAGGCCGGTTCAATCGGCAAGCCGCTTCCCAATGCGGAAGTCAGGATCAGCGAGGATGGAGAAATACTTGTCCGTGGCAGCAGTGTCATGAAATGCTATTACAAAATGCCGGAGGAGACAGCTGAGACGCTGAAGGACGGCTGGCTGCACACCGGGGACAAGGGATATCTCGATGAGGACGGCTTTCTCTTTATCAATGGCCGTGTGAAGAATCTGATCATTCTGTCTAACGGAGAGAACGTTTCACCGGAAGAAATCGAGAATAAGATTGCCCTCAATCCACTTGTGAGAGAAGTGATCGTTACCGGAGAAAGCAACGGACTGACCGCACGGATCTATCCGGATCAGGATGTGATACAGGTCAAGGGTTTGAGCGCTGACATGGTAAAGGCAGCGCTTCAGGAAGTGCTGGATAGCTATAACAAGAACCAGCCGACTTATCGCCAGCTCACAGGGCTTGTGGTTCGGCAGAATCCCTTTATCCGCAACGCAACCGGTAAAATCGTACGCAGACATGCCGAAGTTGACGAGTAAGCAGCTTGGGAAAGAGCCATTGTGGCGCTTTCCTATCTGAGCCGGCCCAATGACAACAACAACTTCCAATTTGCAGTTCGAGGTTTGTAAGGCGGGTCAGACGACTATGTCTGACCCGCTTTTCTATCCCCTCTACCCTATTGGGCAGGGATCCCATGGAATGCGAATATTGGGGAGGATTGTGGGAGCGCGAAGCGCGGAACAATCCGGAGGAATCATTTTTGCAGTAGAATCATATATACTAAAAAATGATAAAGGAATTGTCGATTTTACAGTTGGTTCCAGATTCGGAATCGTAGTGGGGTATTTTTGTGAAACAAGGGATTATTTTAAAAGGGAATATTTGCTATGCACCGGAGAATGACAGACTGGTCGTCCGGGAGAATGCGTATGTGGTATGCGAAGGGAAAAATTGCCGCGGCGTGTATGAACAAATCCCTCAGGCCTATCGGACACTGGATGTCATTGACTGCCAGGGGGGATTGATTCTGCCTGGTATGATTGATTTGCATATCCATGCTCCTCAGTTTACCTTTTCCGGGACAGGGATGGATTATGAATTGCTGGATTGGCTGAATCGCGTCGCTTTTCCCGAGGAGGAGCGGTATGCCGATTCAGGCTATGCCCGGCAGGCCTACGGGATTTTTGCCGAAAGGATGAAAAAAAGCGCCACGAGCCGTGCCGTGATCTTTGCTACCATCCATACGGACGCAAGCCTCATATTGATGGACTGTATGGAGGAAAGCGGCTTGGTCAGCTATGTGGGTAAGGTCAATATGGATCGGGATGGCTCTCCTGCCCTTACGGAGGAAAGTGCAGCTGCCTCGGCAGCGGAAACCAGACGCTTTATCGAGGAATGCATACGGCGGGGATATCAAAAAACGAGACCGATTCTGACACCACGCTTTGTTCCATGCTGTACCAGCGAGTTGATGAAGATGCTGGGAGAAATCAGAAGGGAATATGACCTGCCGGTTCAATCCCATCTTTCTGAGAATCCGGGAGAGGTGGAGCTTGTCAGAAAGCTGGAGCCCCAGGCAGCCTTTTACGGAGATGCCTATGATCGATATGGCCTTTTCGGGAGAGAAGGAAAGACGGTGATGGCACATTGCGTCTATTCGGTGCCGGAGGAGATTGAGAGGATGAAACAGAATGGCATATGGGTCGCCCACTGTCCTTCCTCCAATATGAACCTCACCTCGGGGATCGCTCCGGTGCGCCATTACCTGGAGCAGGGGATCCGGGTCGGGCTCGGATCAGATATTGGCGGCGGAAGCTCGGAGAGTATGTTCAAGGGAGTAACCGAAGCCATCCAGAACTCAAAGCTGTATTGGCGGTATGTCGATTCACAGGCCAAATGGCTGACCTTCGCGGAGGCCTTCTACCTGGCGACTAAGGGAGGAGGCTCCTTCTTCGGAAAGGTGGGCAGCTTTGAAGATGGGTACGCCTTTGATGCAATCGTGCTGGATGACTCTGCCGAAACATATGCCCGTGAGCTTTCGGTTCAGGACAGAGTGGAGAAAGCATTCTATCGGGAACTGGATAAGACAGGTATTGCCATGAAGTTCGTAGAGGGGGAAAGGGTGCTGTAACAAGATACCGATTGGATATAAAACCTCGTGGCTTCTTGCTGCCCTTCTTAGGTGGCAAGGAGCCACGAGGCGTTTTTTAATCGTAGTGAGCTTTTCCGACTGACGTCGGAAGGCAGATTATGTCAATGAGAACACCTTCTCCACTGCTTCTGTGATATGCTCCTTTGTGAGGCCAAGGTAGCTGAGAATGTCCTCATAATTATGGGCGGATGATCCAAACTGGTCTTCGATTCCCACAAATTCAAGGGGGATCCGTTCCAGACGCAGTGCTTCCGCGATGGCTCCTCCCAATCCACCGATGATGCTGTGCTCCTCAGCCGTCACGCAGCCCTTCACGCTTTTGGCGATGGCAATGATACTGTCGCGGTTCATCGGCTTGATCGACGGGACATTGACCACTTTGACAGATATTTTCCCTTCCAGCATCTTTGCCGCTTCCAGAGCCATGGGAACCATCACACCACAGGCGAATACGGCGATGTCAGTTCCTTCCTTCATCACGATGGGCTCCCCGGGGATAAATTCTGCCCCTTCCGGTGTAACATTGTCATAGGGATTGCGGTTCACGCGGATGTACATGGGGCCTTCATGGCTGGCCATATACCTGACGATGCCAACGGTCTGGTTGGCGTCTGTGGGAACAAATACGCTCATATTGGGAATGACACGCAGGTAGGCGATATCATCCACAGACTGATGGGTAGCAGCTCCGTCACCGAAATCCGAAAGGCCTGCGGAGGAGCCGCAGATTTTGACATTCAGCTTGCCGATGGCGACAGACTGCCTGATCTGGTCGTAGGCTCTGCCGGCAGCGAAAACAGCGAAGGAGGCACAGAAGGGGATCTTGCCCACCCGGGAAAGGCCGCCGGCGGTAGAAATCATATTGGCTTCAGCGATTCCCATCTCGATATGCCGGTTTTCCATACCGGGTTCTACCTCCACCATTTTTCCCATGGTCGAGGCACCCAGGTCTGCGTCCAGGACAACGATATCCTTATTCTCACGGCAGAGCTCCACAAGGGTCTGGCCAAATGCGGTTCTTTGGTTTTTTTCAGCCATAATTTCTCTCTCCCTCTTTTTATGCCAATTCTTCCAGTGCTTTGTCGTATTCCTCCTGGGTCAGGGCTCTGTTGTGATAGCCTGCCTGGCCTTCGGCGAAGCTGATGCCCTTTCCCTTGACCGTATGTGCCACGATAGCCGTCGGTCTGTCTGTGCATGCCTCGGCGGCATCCAGGGCGCTGAGGATTTCTTCCATATTATGACCGTCAATCTCGATCACATTCCAACCAAAGGCCTTCCATTTGTCGGCAATCGGCTCATTGGGAAGCCGGTCTTCGATCCGTCCCTGAGCCTGCATCCCGTTATTGTCGATGATGGCACAGAGATTGTTCAGCTTCCTGGCCGAGCAGGACATGGCAGCCTCCCAGATCTGTCCTTCATCCATCTCCCCGTCTCCGACCAGGACATAGACCCGGTTTGGCTTTTCATCGAGCTTCAGGCCGATGGCCATGCCGGAGCCAAGAGACAGCCCCTGTCCCAGGGAACCGGTACCTGCCTCGATTCCCGGAGTTCCCAGGTGGGGATGTCCCTGCAGATAGAATCCCACATCCTTGCAGTGGGGGAGATCATCAACGGGGAAGAATCCTTTTTCTGCCAGGGCGGCGTACTGCAGGATGGCCACATGGCCTTTGGAGAGCAGGAAATAATCTCTGCCTTCCCATTCCGGGTTATTCGGATCCAGCTTCATTTTGTGAAAATACAAAGCCGCGACCAGATCTGCGCTGGAGCAGCTTCCGCCAACATGTCCGGCAACCCCGACGCCAATGCACTTGATACAGTCGCGGCGCAGCAGCCTGCCCTTGTCTGTCAATGAGCTGATCAGCTCCTTGCTGTATGCCATATTGATGTCCTCCTTAGCTTTCTTCTTTTGTAACTACTCAAGCACTCTGTGCTTCGTATGATTCGCAGACAAACAAAATGCCTGCATTATGATCCCTTACCTGTCGGTTGTCATTGGTCACGGCTCAGCCTTTTCTTCAGATTGCCCCTTCAGCTCTTCTCTGGCGCTTTTCACTGTCTTGATGGTTCCGGAGATCAGGGAGTAAAGGACGACAATGATCAGGATATCTCCTACGGTACGGTACAGAACACTGCCGCTCATGGTCAGGGACTGTCGGAAATTGAAGAGATATGGTAATTTTAACTAATCCATTCGGTGATGTCAATAAATAATAAGTAAATATTTACAATAAATATCAATTTAACAAAAAAATATTATTATAAGGTACATTATATTGACATGCAAGGAAGGGCTTAAGCTGACCTGAATGAATATGACGGTACGGACAGGGTAGACAGGACGGTGCAAGGATGGCTTAAAGGATATGACGCTTGAAAAGGATGTCGTGATTTGTTATAGTAGCACACGAATTCACTGTGGAAGCAGCCTCCTGTTCACAAGCAGTCACCAGCAGCTCATGGCAAAGGCAGGCTGCCGATATGGGGAGTTATTGGGGAGACAGCGGGAGCGTAAGAGCCTTCCAGGGAGTATGGAAGGATAGAATCAGAATAGCTGAGTGAGGATGTCGGGAACCGACGTCCTGGATCGTGAGGTAAAGGATGGCAACATTTAAAACACTGGAGGAGGCAAAAGAGTTTTTTCAGAAAGACCGTTTCGCCTCGGACAATGGGATGCATCTCGATGAGATGGAAGACGACGGCTGCATCTGCAGCATGACATTGACGGAAGGTCACAGGAATGCTTACGGAGGTGTGATGGGCGGGGTAATCTTTACTCTGGCTGACTTTGCCCTTGCCGTCACGGCAAACCAGATCCACAGCTTGTCGGTGGCTCAGCAGGTGAGTATCAATTATCTGAATGCCCCGAAGGGGGATCGGCTGATTGCACAGGCGAAATGTATCAAGAACGGGAGAACAACATCGGTGATCAATGTGATGGTGAAGGACAATCTGGACAGGCAGGTCGCTCAGTTTGTGGGCACTGCATTTAAGCTATGAGGACGATGAGAAGAATCAGGGTTGTGGCGGCAGTCATCAGGGAAAAGGATCGTATCTTTGCCACAGCCAGGGGATATGGGGAATACAAGGGCTGGTGGGAGTTCCCCGGCGGCAAAATCGAAGCAGGGGAAACGCCGCAGGAAGCACTGAGGCGGGAGATCATGGAGGAGCTGGATACACAAATCCAGGTGGGAGAGCAGATCGCCACGGTTGAGCACGACTATCCGGCATTTCATCTGACGATGGACTGCTTCTGGTGCGTGGTTGTAAAGGGTAATCTGGTGCTGAAGGAAGCAGCGGAAGCCAGGTGGCTGTCCTGCGACGAGCTGGACAGCGTCCCCTGGCTTCCGGCTGATCTTAGCCTGATCGAGATAATCAGGCCACTCCTTTAAGCTTTCCCGTCAAGTCGGTCCAGCAGATCCCAGACGCCCATCATATACTGGACGCCCAGCGCCCGGTCATACTTTCCATAGCCGGGACGGCAATTGCCTGGGCCTTCCTCCCACAGCTGACGGCCGTGGTCGGGGCGCAGATAACCGGTAAAGCCGCAGTCGTGATACGCCCGCAGTACTTCGATGATTCCGGTTTCGCCGCAGCAGTCCCGATGAGCGGCCTCGGAGAAATCGCCGTTCTCAAAGTGATGAATGTTGCGCACATGGCCGAAGGCAATGCGGTCGCAATGCTTCCGGACGATGTCGGCGCAGTTGTTCGCCGGGTTTGCGTTCAGACTTCCCGTGCACAGGGTCAGACAGTTGCAGGGATGGTCTACCATCTTCAGCAGCTTATCGCAGGCAGCCTCGTCCACCATCAGCCGGGGCAGACCGAAGATATCCCAGGGCGGATCATCCATGTGAATGGCCATTTTGATGTCTGCTTCCTCGCAGGTGGGCATAATGGCCTCCAGGAAATATTTCAGGTTGTCCCACAGCTTATCCTTGGTGACAGGGGCATAAGCCTTGAACAGCTCGTCCAGCCTGGCCATGCGTTCCGGCTCCCAGCCCGGAAAGGTCATGCTGTATTTTTCCGTAAAGTTCAGGATATATTCGGCCATGGCCTTATAGTCATCCTGAATCATGTCCTTCTGATAGAACAGGGCGGTGGAACCGTCGCCTACCGGATGAAAGAGGTCGGTTCGGGTCCAGTCAAAGATGGGCATGAAATTATAGCAGATCACCTTTACCCCATTCTTGCCCAGGTTGCGGATACAGGTCTTGTAGTTCTCGATCAGGGCATCCCGGGTAGGGAGGCCGATCTTAATGTCATCATGAACGTTTACGGATTCCACCACCTCTGCGTCAAAGCCATAGGCGTGAATCTGATCCACCACTTCACGTATCTCATCTTCTTCCCAGATCTCCCCGGGCATCTTATGATGCAGCGCCCAGACAATGCTGGTGACGCCGGGAATCTGTCTGATGTCGTCCAAGGTGATGGGGTCATTTCCTTCCCCATACCAGCGCCAGCCCATTTTCATAGCGGTATTCTCCCTTCTGTCATTATACGCATTAACGAAATTGCTTACATTTTTGTAATGAGGCCGCGCGGCCGCATGCCGCATAGCGGCTGATTTCTCTATGCAGCCGTCGCATCATTTATGCTCGTTAACGGAAATGATTTCCGTTAACGAGTATAACACATGGCCTTTATCAGGTGCTCGGATATTTCCGCATCGCTTCTTCCAGGGAAAGACCCTGGGAGATGGCTTCTTTTCGGAGGCTGTTGACCTTCTGGATCTCTTTCATCTTGTCCCCCGTGAGGGCGTAGTTTTTCATGGCAAGGAGGGTTGCTGCCCAGGCAATCATGGGAATGATGCAGAAGAGCAGGAGCACCACTTTGTTCATGCCCGGAGCGTATGGCGTCTCTGCCGTAGGCAGGTTTGTGAGGCCGATCATGCTGACAGCCAGCCCAACCACCGTTGCGGAGAGGGAGGAAACCAGCTTGTCCACCAGGGAAAACAGGGTGCCCATGATACCAGGGATATATTTTCCTGACCGGTAGGTTTCATAGTCGGAGCAATCCGCCACCATGGGGATGGGCATATCCGCTGTTGCGTAATAGGCGCCATAGCCGATCCCGAAGAAGAGGATAAACAAAACCGTATACAGATTCAGAGCCAGGCCGTTTTCTCCCAGAAGGCTCAGACGTCTGGCCGGATTCTCGGGGCTCCACAAGAGCAGCAGGGTCAATACACCCACATAGCACACCAGAGCCACGGATACATACCGCAGCAAAGAAGCCTTCTGTCCTTTTTTCTGGGAGGTCCGGACCGTCAGCAGGAAGAAGGGCACCGAGAATACATATCCCAGAACCATCATCGGCAGATACAGACCGTCGTAATTTCCCATCATACAGCCGTAGAGCATGCAAAGCACGGTTGTGTTGGTGGCGATGGACAGAGCCAGCTTACAGCCGGCACCGGCTACCATCAGCCGCTGCATGGGATTGTTGTTCCGGATGATCTCCAGGTATTCGGAGATTTTAACCTTCTGCTGGCTGCTTCCGCCGATCCCGAAGTATTTCGGCTGATCCTTTTCCCAGATGCCGATAATGGCCAGCACAGTCAGCACGACGGAAATCAGAATGCCGATGGGAGCCAGCACCCGGTAAAAGGAGGCACTGGAATAGTCCGCCACCCGGGCCCGGATGATGGGCGCCATGAACTGCATGGCACCCATCCCCAGAAGAGAACCTACGGTATTAAAAATAGTAAACAGCGGACGTTGGTTGGGATCGCTGGTAAGCACGGTCTGCCCCGCCCTGGTACAGGAGGTCTGGAAGGTGTAACCGATGACCCAGACAAAGTACAGACCCACAAAAGCCACATACCGCAGCCAGAGGGCGCTTTCCGGTATCATCGGGGTGACCAGGTACAGAACCAGGATACTGACCGCCATGATCCCGTTTCCGATCACCATAAAGGGACGGAACTTTCCGAATTTTCCGTTTGTCCGATCCATCAGAGCCCCGATGATGGGATCCGTGATGGCGTCGCACAGACGCATGGCGGTGACCATAATGGAGGCAAACATGACCCCCAAAGCCAGGACATTGGATCCAAAGGTCGCGATATAGGAAAGAACCAGAACATAATAAACATTCGTTGCGCCGTTATTCAGCGGAAAAAGAACCAGCTGATAAAGCTTAGCCCGGTTGACCGTGCTGTCAGCCGTCTGTTTCTCTACCTGTTTCTCTGCCATAGGTTCTCCCTTCTCATTTCTGTGCTTTCTGCTGCTCGGCCAGCCAGAGCTTCATATTTTTCCGGCTCCGGATCATCATCAGAAGGCTGCACAGCGTCAGAACGCCGAAGGCACCGATCAGGCCGTAGATCGCAAGCTGCCACCAGGGGATATTGGAGGCAATGTGCGTCTCGCTGGTCCAGCCGTTCATGGCATTGGAATTCACGACGGTGTAGAGAATCCGGTGCATGGCCTGGCGCATCTGGCTGACGATGTGGGGATCTCCGCCCATAGTAGCTGCAGCTACGGTGTGGATCATAGGCATGGGGCTGTCCCAGATGTCAGAGCCGCCCATCAGACCATCCGCGACATCCATGTAAGCGGAAAGGCCGGAGAAGTCAGTGATGGACATGCCGCGCATGCCGCACTCACCCCTGAGGTATGCAGTCTGCAGGTTGTAATTCTCACCGCTCCACTGGGTACCCCAGCGGTTAAAGCCTGACATGACGCACCATGCGCCGCCATCGATGATAGCCCGGTCCGCAACCTCCAGATACAGTTCACGTGCCGCCTGCTCTGTGAGCCAGGTATTGACGCCCCTGCGGCTGGTCTCGGAATCGTTCAGGGCGACATGCTTGAGGTATACATAGACACCCTTGGACTGGATTCCCTTTGTCTCGGCGGTGCAGATCGCACCGGCCACAAAGGGATCCTCAGAATAGTACTCAAAGTTTCTTCCGGAATAAGGGGTGCGGTGCATGTTGACGCCGGGGCCATAGAGGCCGGAATAGCCCATATCCAGGCAGTCGTTGCCGATGCAGCGTCCCACATCCTCCATCAGATCCAGGTTCATGGTGGCCGCCATCACGTCTTCCGAGGTGTAGCACATACCGGAGACGCCGCCAACCAGAGAAGCCGTCAGACCCTGAGGTCCGTTCTCGTCCTTGGTGGCTGCTTTGGAAACGGTTTCGCAGGCAGCGGTGTTGTGGAAGCCCAGGGTGATGGTGTTTACCATCTCATCAAAGGTCAGCTGATCCAGCAGGCTCTCCCAACGGGGATCATCATAATCTGCACCGATGAGCTCGGAGACAGACATCTTCTCCCCGGAGGCTGTGGTGGGCATGGGCGTATCCGCGTGCTCCTCGGCCTGATAAAGGGTGAAGGCCAGAGCGGCAGCCAGTTCGTCATTGGCGGTCAGCACTGTCCGGCCTGTGGGGAAGGTTCCTTCCCAGTCCGCACGGCTGAGGAAGGTTACCGTGCCGGGGTTGAGGGAGCTTCTGTTTGGATCGGATTCATCAAACAGGTTGGTGATGGGGTTGCCGGTGGCTTCCGAAACGGCATAGGTGGTGTCGTCAAGAGCCTCGTTGGTCCATTTCCAGGTCAGGGCCTTTTCACCCGCAGCATCCATGCCGTTGGCTTCGGTATATCCCTTGGCTGCCAGGATATTGTTCACGGCCTCGTGGGAACCCATGGCAACGGTAAAATAGTAATCCCCTTCATCCAGGATGTAGGTGCCGGCTCCGTAAGCATCATAGGTGCGCAGCTCCCGCTTCGGCACGGAAACCGTCACGGTCTCGGAAGCCCCCGGCTCCAGAAGCTGGGTCTTGCCAAAGCCGCAGAGCTCTACGGCAGCCTTCTCGATATGGTTTTCTTTATCATATGCGGTGTAGGGAGACTGGAAATACACCTGGACGGTCTTCTTACCGGCCGTATTTCCTTCATTGGTTACGGTCACCTGTACCTCAATGCTTTCGCCTGCATCCTCTGCGGAGAAATCACTGAGGCCGAAGCTGGTGTAGCTCAGGCCATAGCCGAAGGGATAGGCCACAGTGGAAGCATAGTCAAAGCTTCCGGCATTTTGGGTACCCATGACCACATCCTCATAGCGGGTCTCGGGATAACGGTAGCCCAGGTAAATGCCCTCCTGATAGACGCTGTACATTCCCTGAACATCTGCACCCTCCAGAGAGAGATTGTAGTTCTCATATCCCTGATAGGGAACGGTGTAGAAATTCACCACAGCCGGATTTGCCATATTGTCATACCAGTAGGTGTCAACCAGGGAGCCAGAGGGAGCCGTCTCACCGGCCAGCAGGCGGCCTACGCCGTTTGCGCCGGTCTGACCCACATCACCGATCCACAGGCAGGAATCAATGCCATAATCTGTTCCGCAGATTTCAGGGTTCATGAAATCCAGTTCAATGGCATTGGAGGTATTCAGAAGCACCACAATGTGACGGAAGGTGCCGGCATCCTTCAGCTCCTTCAGGCCTGCCAGAAGATCCCGCTCTTCCTGGGAAAGGGAAAGATAATCCCCGTCGCCTTCCGCGCCGACACCGTACTGAACCTCTTCGATATTGCTCTGGGTATCCTGCTCCTTCATCTCGCCGTCATTGACCTGGCTTGTGACATTTGTGGAGGTCATCAGGGAAGCAGTGGGATCCCCATCGGGAAGATCCGCCCCTTCACCACCGGAACGGGAGAAAACGACGATGGCGGCATCCCCGTATTCGGCAAAGCTGTCCTGGTTTGCGTCTGCTACCTCCTGCCAGGGGGCTTCATTCACGGCGTACTGGGTGTTGGCTGCCAGCTGGTCAGAAATGGAAGCCGGCGTTTTTCTTCCGTACTTGTCAGCCTTGGAAACGTACCAGTCCCAGAGGGTCTGGTTGATCTCGATCCCCTGTTCTGTCAGGGCATCCCGCAGAGAGGGGGCGGCGCTTGTGTCCACCGAACCGGAGCCGGTACCGCCATACATCAGGTCTACACTGCCTCTGGCAAAGAGGGAAACCTTGGCACCGGATGCCAGGGGAAGAGCTTCGTTGTCGTTTTTGAGGAGGGCTGCACCTTCTGCTTCCACATCGGCGCAGAGCTTCTTTTCATATTCCCATCTGGCCTCAGGGGTTTCGAAATCACTGGCATAATAAACCGCTGATTCGTCAAAGCCCACTACCTTGGAATAAGAGGTATTCAGGGCCACGTTGATGGTGGTAGCGTACATCTGGGCAAACTGATTGCCCACGATGGCAGCGATGGTCAGGATCAGGCAGAAAATGGTGAAAAAGGTCCATAAACCGGATTTTGGTTTTTTCTTCATGGTTTTCCTCCAGAAAATGATCGTATGCTTTTAGTATGTGCACGACTATATTTACACCCAGTTTGCGCTTTTGTTGCCGGATTTCTGCAGGCGGTAAGAGGGATCCGGACTGGCTGCCCTGCGGAACACAGCCGTGTCCTGGCAGGATCCGCTTTCAGCTCTGAAGGTCATCTCCCCGCCAAGAGGCACCTGAAAGACAAACACATGGTCTCCCTGCTTTGTTTCCACTGGCTTACCGTTGCAGAAGAGGGTCACCTCCTTCTGATTGGAATATACCTTCACGGAGATCCGATCCGATGTTCGGTTTTCAAACCGACGTGAGCAGATGTGAACGAAAGGCTCTTTGGACCACCAGGCTTTGTAGAGATAGAAGCTGTCCTTCTTTGTCTTCCGGTCAAAGGTCACCAGACCCTTATGGTTCATGCCGGGTTCGCCTCCCTGGTCTCTGGCATCTGCCGCAAAATCGAACATATTCCAGACGTGGGTTGCCCAAAGGTAGGGATTCCGTTCAAAGCAGCGGAGCATAAATTCGTGATACAAGGCCTGGTATTCCTCTGAGTGGTCTCCTCTGCGGGGCTTCTCCGCGTGGAGATTCGGCATGCCTTCTGCCCCGTACTCGGAATAGCCCAGGCACCGCTTGGGATAAACAGTATGGAAAAACCTCATCCAGGCATCGTTCAGCCACATTCCGGGCACGTACCAGCCCAGGTAGAGATTCCAGCTGACCACGTCGGTGATGTGAGCCACGGGATTGAAGGGACCGCACATAGCATAGCAGGCCAGGGTGGTAAAACGGGTTTGATCCAGCCTGTGGCAGAGGTCATTCAGCACCCGGTGGTTGTCCATCATATCCTTCTTGTCTTTGGTGGAGATGGTGATCTCGTTTGAAACTCCCCAGCAGACAATGGAGGGATGGTTATAATTCTGTGTAATCAGTTCCTTCATCTGACTGATGGTATTGTCCCTTCCCTGGGGCATATGCTCAGAGATATAGGGAATCTCTGCCCAGACCACCATACCCCGTTCATCACACAGATCATAGAAATACTGATCATGCTGGTAATGGGCAAGGCGGATGGTGTTGGCCCCCATCTCGCAGATGAGATCCATATCCTCCCGGTGCATCTGACGGGTCAGTTCGTTGCCGATTCCCTTCCTGTCCTGATGCCGGGATACCCCCCGCAAAGGATAGCTGCGGCCGTTCAGGAAAAAGCCGGCCTTGGGATCGCAGTGAAAATCCCGGACACCGAACCGGACTTCCACCTGATCAACCTCCTGCTCTCCCTCAAGCAGACAGGCTCTGGCAGTGTACAGATAAGGGCTTTCTACTCCGTCCCAGAGCTTCACGGCAGATAGAGACAAGACGACATCCCGTCCTTCTCCTGCCGCCACAGCCTTCCCTTCCGCATCCAGGATGGTCACCTCCACCCGGCAGCCTGAAGGAACCTGATCCGGGGCCGGGGCTTTGCCGCCTCCCAGCCAGGTTTCCACCTGAACCTGTCCTTCCCTGTAATCCTTCACCGGTTTTGCCGTGACCCGGATTCCCTCCGAACCCAGATGGTCCAGATCAAAATGCAGAGCCGGAACAACCCGAAGCAGGACATCCCTGTAGATTCCGCCGTAGAAGGTGAAATCCGCCTTCTGAGGATATACCCGTTCGTTGACACTGTTATCCACCCGGACGGTCAGCCTGTTTTCCTGCTCCAGCCGTTCTGTTACATCCCAGCGGAAGGTGGAGTATCCCCCGTCGTGACAGCCGATTTCCTGGCCGTTAAGCTCCACCTGTGCCGAAGCGTTCACCCCGCGGAATTCCAGGTAAACCCTTTCAGCCGATGTGAAGGCCGGCAAAGGAAAGCTTTTCTCGTAGCGGCAGGTTCCCCTGTAGTAATCATTCCCTCCGTCCTGTCCGTCCAGGTTGTTCCAGGTATGGGGCAGATCCACGTTAAGGGGCGCCTCTTTCTCCTTTTGGAAAATCCAGCCTTTATTCAGGTTGATTTCCTTTCTCACTGTTCTTTCTTTCCTCCTTTCTTTTCGTTGTCTGTAACTGCTCAGAACCATGTGCTTCGTAGGTACGGCAGAAGGCACGGCTCCTATTTTCTCAATGGATGTGCGCCTTTGGCTCATTACCTGTACTGCCACATGGGCAGCTCATCGCATTGTGAGAGACTGAACTGAGCAGTTAGGCACTGTAATTACAGGGTCTTACCCTTGTCTTCAGTTACACACCGGAATATGCGCTGAAGCCTCCGTCTACCGGAATGCAGACACCGGTGATGAAGCCGGCGGCATCATTGTTGACCAGAAAAAGCAAGGTGCCGGCCAGCTCGGTTTCCGAGTTACCAAAACGTCCCATGGGCGTTGCCGCCAGAATCTTACGGGTTCGTTCCGTGGGAGTTCCGTCGGGATTCATCAGCAGAGCCTGGTTCTGCTTCGTGGAAAAAAATCCTGGGGCGATGGCATTCACCCGGATTCCTTCCTTTGCGAAATGTACCGCAAGCCACTGGGTAAAGTTTGTCACGGCTGCCTTCGCCCCGGAGTAAGCAGGAATCTTGGTCAGGGGCCGATAGGCATTCATGGAGCTGATATTGATGATGTTGCAGCCGGGACGTCCCACCATCTGCCTGGCAAAAGCCTGTACCGGCAGCAGGGTTCCCAGGAAATTCAGGTTAAAGACAAGGGAAACGCCAGCTTCGTCCAGGTCAAAAAAGCTTCTGGTATCCCCCTCCAGATCCCCGGGTTCATAGATCTCCTTGTCCGTGGAGGCCCTGGGATTATTCCCCCCCGCTCCGTTCAGCAGAATGTCACAGGGCCCCAGATCCGCTTTCACCTGGTCAGCCACAGCCATGCAGACCTCCCGGTCTGTTACGTCACAGGCATAAGCCTTTGCCAGACCGCCCTCGGCCAGGATCTGGCTTTCCACCTTCCGGGCGTTTTCAAGTGTTCGGTTCAGCAGGGCAACCTTTGCACCGGCCCTGGCCAGAACCCTGGCAAAACCGGAACACAGAACACCTCCCGCGCCGGTTACCACCGCTGTTTTCCCATCCAGTCTTGTATTCAGAACATTATTTTCCATGATTCCCTCTTTCTTTGTCAAGCTATTTTCACCGTATTTTGTATCAGGAAAATCTTATCTTGCCGGAACATGACAATATGCCGACATTTCGCTTTCATTACCGGTTCCTTGTGATATACAGTATACTATTTACGGAAGGTAAGGACTTGGTATTTACTGCTTGAAATATGGTGAATCTTGCTGTAGAATCTTAGTAGGAAAGATTATATGAGAGGCGCTCTCAAATCTACGGCGCTGTTTTTCGTTTCATTGCATCGACAAAAGCCTGAATCATCATAATTCCCTAAGAAATGCCTGACGAGGACAAGATACGATGTCTACTACCCCTTTTACCGATCGCCAGACCATGAACGCCCCCTTTTTTGAGTTTTTCCACTATCTGGATCAGACTCCTCCGGAGGTGGATTTTCATGTCCATGATTTTTATGAGGTGTTTTTTTTCATTTCCGGAGATGTGGACTACATTGTGGAGGGACGTTCCTATCACCTGCAGCCGGGGGATCTTCTTCTGACCAATTCTATGGATATCCACAGGCCTCTGATCCGCCCTGGCAAGCCCTATGAACGATACGTGCTCTGGGTCAATGACCGCTTTATCCAAAACTCCGCTGAGGTGGGAGACGACCTGACGGCCTGCTTTGAAGATGCCAACCATAAGCAGTATAAACTGGTCCGCCCGGATCCTCCTACCCGGCAGCATCTGATCAACCAGTGTACCAGAATCCTGGATGCTCAGCGATCTACGAAGTTCGGAGCCAGAAACCTTCTCTATGGGGCGGTAAACAATTTCGTGGTTTATCTGAACCGGGCTTATTTTGCCACGCCGGAAAGCATCCGCTGGGACGTGATTGAGAACCCTGTCGTAAACGGTGTCGTTGCCTACATCGATGCCTCATTTACTCAGCCGCTGAGCCTGGAACAGCTGGAAAAAATGTTCCATCTGACCAGGTATCATCTGAGCAGGAAATTCAAAGACTTCACAGGTCTGTCGATTTATCAGTTCATTATGAAAAAAAGGCTGGCACATGCCCGGGATCTTCTCCGGAGCGGGTCTTCTGTGATGGAGGCCTGTTTTGACAGCGGCTTTGGAGATTATTCCAATTTCCTGAAAGCCTTCAAGCGGGAGTTTCAATGTAGTCCCAGGGATTTTGCCCGGATCATCCCGGAATAAACAGCGTACAGATATCTGAAAACCCTGCCTCCCGTTTCCCATTGCGATGCTGCTGTTTTGACAGGCATTGTAGAAAAATGCGATTTTTGAAAATCATATTTAATCATATTTATTTCTGTAGAATAATGTGATATAATCGCATCAAAATATGACGGTTATAAAGGGGATTTCTATCCTCAGATATAGAAGGGTTATGACTATTGTGGGATGATCAAGCTCGAAGGGAGTTGGTAATATATGGGAGAACATCATTTCGAAACCAGAAATAAGCCCATCCGTGACCTGATGAAAAAGGTATATCGGAAAAAAGCATGGAATCGCACCGTGACAACTGTTGCCGGAATTATTGTGTTTATCACGACCTATATGCTGATCCTGCCGGCAATAACCATGACGAAGAATCCTGTGTGTGGTCTGGAAGAACATGTACATGACGACAACTGCTATACCACGAGTTATAGCCGTGTCCTGGTATGTCCCTATGAGGAGATGGGGAAGGATCAGGTTATTGTCCTGCATCATCATGATGAAAACTGCTATGATGAAGGCGGTAATCTGATCTGCACTCTATCGGAGACAGACCCTCATCAGCATACAGACCAGTGCTATGCCTGGGCAGGGCAAGCGGATGACCTGTTTCTTGCCGGTGGGGATGGACAGTCCATCTCAACGGGGGACAGTGCCCTGGTTGCAGCGCCGGAAACAGGTGTTTCTGATGATCAGGATCTGTTTCAGGCTGGGGATGAAGCTGCCCATTCAGATGACAGCCGGCAGCAGGATCCTCAGAATCAGACAGATTTATTTGTGCAGGGATCACCGGAAGCTGAGGCAGAGAACACGTCTGCTTTAGCCGGGCCAGTTGATGCTGTATTTCAGGCGGGTGAGCCTGCCCTGATCCCACAGGAAACTCAGTCTTCAGAGCTTCTATGTGGGAAGGAGGAATACATCCTCCATACGCATACAGAAGACTGTTATGATTTTTGGGGGAATCTGATCTGCGGGAAACCGGAAGTCGTAGAGCATCAGCACACGGATGCCTGCTTTGCACTGCAGGAGGCCGGACGGACGCTGACCTGCACCCTTCCGGAGCATACACATACGGATGACTGCTATAAGCAGAGTGTGTTCGATCTATTGACGCAGCAAGGAGCTCAGACGGAGCAAGAGGCTGCCCTTCTGCCGGATGAGAGCAGCGATAGCCTGCTTTTGGCAGAAAGCGATCTGTTCGTAGGGGGAAGTGTGCCTGTATTGGAGGAAGGGGCTCCTATATTAGAGGAAGAGACTCCTCTTTTGCAGGAAGACAGTTTATCCGAAGGCGTTTTGAATGAAGGCGTTTTGAATGAAGATATTCAGGATCAAAATACTTCGGCTCAAAACCACTGGAACGAAGAGCTTTTGAATGGAAATATTCTGGATGAAAACGTTTTGAGCGAAGATACTTCTGCGCAGAAAGCGGAGAAAGAGGATAACCTCGACAATCATGGGGATTTCTCTTCTGAGACAGGCCGGAATCCGGCTCAGGGTGTGTCCTTCGTGATTGAACCCAAAGCCGAAGAAGAAACGGAAGCTCCGATCGTGATCGGCATGGAAACCGAAGCTGAGACGGAAGCACCGATTGTGATCGGCGCAGAAGCTGAAGAAGAGACAGAAACACCGATTGTGATCGACCCCAAAGCTGAAGCTAAGACGGAAGCTCCGATTGTGATCGGCATGGAAGCCGAAGCAGAGACGGAAGCTCCGATCGTAATCGGCGCGGAAGCTAAATTAGAGACGGAAACACCGATTGTGATCGACAGGGAAGCTGAAGCTGAGACGGAAGCACCGATTGTGATCGGTCTGGAAGCTGAAAAGACAGAAGCGGATGACGATTCGTCTGTTGTTGTAGACGTCCGGACTGACGAAGCAGTGGATCAGAAAGCAGAAGATGCAGCTGCTGCTGAAGCTCCTGTGGAAATCATAACGGAGATGCTTGCAGAGGATTATGCAGAATTCACAACCGAGACATCAGGGGATGACCTGGCGAAGGCTGCTGCTGAGGCGGAAACGAAGATGATATCCGAGCCTGCCGCAGAGACTGTGACCGTATCTGAGCAAGGGAATAGGGAATCCGGAACTGCTTTGGTCAGCGAAGAAGCTTCAGAGCAGACGACAGAATACGGGAATGATACCGAAGACGCGGGCGAAGAAGAAATCCTCAAAGAGACGGCGGAGGATAATGATCGGGCATCCGTTACGGAAGCCGCGGTGGAACAGATAACAATGTCCCTTGCAGAAGCAGTGGATGAGATTTCGACAGATGAGGCTAATGAACCGGCTGTTGAAAAAGAGACAGAAGCCGAAACGGAGACATTCGCTGAGCATAAGACAGAAGCTTTCACTGAAGAAAAATCGGAACCGACAAGTGAGTCTGTAACGGAAGCAGAGGCAGCCTCAGAGACAGAAAACGAGTTGTCGGCAGAGGTCGTGACCGAGTTAAGGACGAACCTGGACAGCGAGCAGGCCATGGAAGCCGTGACCGAGAAAACGACGGAACCAGTCAGTGAACAGTCCACGGAAGTTGTGACTGAGGAAACGACGGAACCGGTCAGTGAGCAGACCACGGAAGCCGTGACCGAGAAAACGACGGAACCAGTCAGTGAGCAGACCACGGAAGCTGTGACCGAGGAAATGACGGAACCAGTCAGTGAGCAGACCACGGAAGCTGTGACCGAGGAAACGACGGAACCAGTCAGTGAGCAGACCACGGAAGGCGTGACCGAGGAAACGACGGAACCAGTCAGTGAGCAGACTTCGGAAGCCGTGACCGAGGAAACGACGGAACCAGTCAGTGAGCAGACTACAGAAGCCGTGACAGAAATAACGACCGAAATGTCAACGGAGCTCGTCACAGAGCGGGAAACAGAGACCACAACAGAGAATGCTCCTGAAACAACGACATCCACTGCATCGGAGAAGATGATAACATCTGTAAAAGAGTACCGAGGAACTGATTATCTGGTGCGTGTTACCTATGATAATAAGGCTGGTATTCCGGAGGATGCCTATGTCGATGCCCAGGAAATTTCCCAGGATTCTGAGGAATATCAGCAATATCTGGCCCAGGCAAAATCTGCCCTTGGTTTGCCGGATGATAAAGAGCTTCCCAAGGAATTTGCCCGCTTTTTTGATATTCGAATTCTCGTGAAAAATGGGGAAAATGAGGAGGAAATTGAACCGGAGGGCTCTGTCCGGGTAGAAATTCTGTATGATGAGCCTGTGAATCTTACCGGCGCGGATAAGGCAGAGGCCAACGTGGTGCATTTTGATGAGAAAGAGGACGATGTCAAGGTGCTGGCTACGGTGGAGGTGACGGTGGATCAGACCGGAGCAGATGCGGCAGTCGATTCTGAGGCAGAAGAGTCCGATCCAATAACAGCATCCGGGCACGATGAAGAAGATACAAAATCATCGGAAGGAGCCGAAGAGCAGGAATCCCGGTCTGAGGTGGATCAGGCAGAAACAAATCTTGAAAGGGTAGGAGCCAAAGAGGAATCCTCAGATGTATTTGTCGCAGGCGAAGAGGATGCTTCTCAGGAGGATGCATATCCTGCAAACAATGGAATCGGATTCAGCACAGAGTCCTTTTCCGTGTATGGCGTGATTTATACGGTAGATTTTCACTGGCTGGTGGATGGACAGGATTTTGTTTTCTCTATCCCTGGAGGTGGATTTGTTTCTTTTAAAAATCTAATTCAGATCCTTGGGATTGTAGAAAAAGATAAAGCCGATTCCTTCATTGATGATGTAGAGAATGTAAGCTTTTCATCACCAGATTTGGTTTGGGTTGGGAAAGTTGAAGAAGATGTAACGATTGCTCAGCTTAAAGAGAAAAATGCGCTAGGCTGCGAATATTCATCAGATCTGACGGAAGAAGAAATTCAAGAAATAAATGAATCGGTTGTAAAAGCTGTCGACTGGGCATTGATTTCTTTAAAGGCTTTTGACTCGGACGAAAAACTGACCATATATATGAAAAATGGACAGTCTTGGACTATCAGAGTTTCGGACGAACAAACAGATTACCGTGTTTTGGTTAATGATAGTTCAATAGGCTATTTTACAGATGCTGGTGGTAGAGATATTTTTGCCCGAGGTAGTAATAATACGTATCTTTATGTCACTGATGTTGAAACCAATAATGGACAGGTGGTCCATTACAATCACATTTCAAAACAGCTTAATGCGAGTGTTACTGCCGTGCCGAGAGAGAACTATGACTTTGCCTTTTGGCTTATCTTAAATCCTGACGGAACAATAAATACGCATAAAAGTGCTACATTATCCACAAACAATATTGCTATAGGGGCTACACATATTGCATTCTTTACTCCTAAAAATTCAAAAGTAATTGTAAGAGGAGAAGCAGAACCAAATACCGCATGGCACTATACTCCTAATGGGATAAGATACGTTTATGATAGAACTAATCTTCCAAGATATTGTTATACAGCTGATCGCTTACAATTTCAATCAGGTATAGATGATTCCGGAACAAGGAATAAGTATGAATTTATTGGATGGTATAATCTTGATGATTATTTATCGACAGGATATGATGTTTATGATAACAATACAGGGTATTATAAACATTATTTTGATACATCTGCTGTAACGGATCATACAGTACTCATACCACGTTATGAATTAAAAGAAGATTACCGAAATTACTATAATGTTTGGCTTGACGCCAGTAATGGGGTTACAGGGGCAAACCTGGATAATAAAGGAACTTCTACATTTTATTCAAGACTTAATAGATACGGTGCGATTGAAGGAGCAAAAACCTATCATTACGAAGTACAAAAAGGCAATACCTTATACTTGCCTTCAAGCGTTGCAAACAACGAACAGCCATTAGGTAACCAATCTTACCAAGTACATTACAACATAAAAGGTTGGTATGATATCTATTCCGGAACCTATTATACTCCTAACCAAAATATACCAATTACCAGTGATACAGTTCTTTATGCAGACTGGTTCCCAGATAATTATGATATTGGTCTACCAATTGATACAGTAACTAGTACTGATACGAGCAGCTTTATTACTACCCATGTTTTTGATTACAACAATCTATTTAACATGGATAGCATTTATTTACATGAAGACTCTTTTGTTAATAAGGTAAAGAACTATGAAAGATGGGATATGAAAACAAATGGACTGGATTTTGTTTTCATGTCGGCCGTTTCCGGTTCAGGAAGATCATTAAATCCGGCAGGCAGGACGTATAATAACCAGTCACATGAATATGGTACAAACGGAAACTATTATACGGGAGTTGTATCTCCAGGAATATTGAATGCCACATTACAAGATAAATTATTTGGGATTACTTCTGGGCAACAGCTTGGAAAGAGATATGTAGGAAAAGGAAATTTCCTTTATACATATGATGATACTAATGGTTATTATTATTTTGACAGTGATCGCAATGCGGCATCTTATAATGCAACAGCAGATGGCGGGAGATTTTACTTATATAATTATACAAACAAGACAGATAAATCTGTTGGTGGTGACAATACAGATTTTGTACCGTTTAACTACGGGAATATCTACTCAGGAACTTATGATGGCTTCCGTGAAGCATATGGTGAAGTAAATTACTGGTTCGGAATGTCATCAGAGATAAATTTTTATATCCCAAATTCGACTGATTTCAGAGATGATAGCGGAAAAACTGGAAATCGATCTGTTAAAGGTGATGAGATGGTTTACAAGTTTGCCGGAGACGATGATGTATGGATTTTCGTTGATGGTGAATTGTACCTGGATTTGGGAGGCGTACATGGGAAAGTTTATGGAGAGATAAATTTCTCTAATGGAACAATTACAGTGGCACAGAAAGGTGCTTTACGAGAACAGACCAACGGGATAATCAATTACAAGGCTGGTGATTATCCGTACATAGATGGCGGTATAGAGAAAATTAGTTATGCTGCTGATCAAGTACAGACTAAAACGTTTTCTCTGGCAGAAGGCGATCACACCCTCACACTTTATTATCTTGAACGTGGTTCCTCTCAGTCCAACTGTGCCATTTATTTTAACTTAGCACCTCGTTATATTTTACAGTTAAATAAAAAGGATGAGAATAACTCAACTCCATTACAAAATGCAGTCTTTGAAATATATACAGATGAGGCTTGTATGACTCCAGCACGTCTGTGGGTAGGTAGTGACGATACTGTCAGAGGAAACAGGTTTGCTACCGATGCTAATGGAACGCTGAAGGTCAATGGATTAGTTGCCGGGCATGATTATTTCATTAAAGAGGTTCAGCCGCCAGCCGGATATCCGAACATATCTGAAGAGGTTGTTAAGCTTCATATAGATTCGGAGGGAAACGCTACAGTCACCTCAACAGCAAATGATATTTTTGAAGAGTCAGTGACTTCAGGCCAGGACGGACCATTCTCGATATCTCTTAATCTCGAGAATAAGAAACAGACTTCCATTACAGCTAAGAAAACGTGGAAGAGCCTTGACGGGAAAGAACCTGATATGAGCATAGTGACTGACATCACAGTTCAGTTAAAGCGATATCACTTGGTAAAGGAGTCATCAGGCACCGCGCAAAAAAGAAACGTAAATGTTCATGTAATGTATTATGCTTTTTCTGAGTATAATTCCACTCCGGTTGCTAGTGACCGCGGGTATTTGACATATCTTCAGACAAAGACCTATGAGGCATATGAAGGCGGTAGCATATCTTTTACAGCTACTACCACAAATAGCAATGCTATCCGTGGAATCTGGACACAAACGAATTCTGAACACACGGAAAACTATGATTCATATGGTAGTGCATACTACTATGTAGATTATAGCTGGTATAGATTACCTCAGAAGGTGGATGTTACAATTACAGATATAGATGGTGATATCGATTACTACATTATGCTGGTAAGCTATGAGTCGAAAGATCGTGTAACAATAACCTTACCAGATAGCCCTTCATCTGCGACGAATCCGGGTACAGGAACTACGACCAGGAAAGTGTATGATAATAATTTTACCGGGTACACGGTTAATCTTTCTGAATCAAACAACTGGCAGAAGACATGGAAAAACTTACAGACAGGGTCAGCTGACAATCCATGGTATTATGAAGTGGTAGAAACCGGTGTAAATGGTTCTTTGCCAGTGGAGTCTCCATGGGGAGTGAAAACATTCCTGACAACCACAAGCAGCGATGGCCTATCTTCAGGAACCATTTCAGTCCACAATACAGTAAATGCCTTAAAAGTAAAAATTCGTAAGGCAGATGCAGAAAAGGACGAGGAAGGGGAATATGTAGATCTGTCTGGAGCCGAGTTCCAGATGTACACTGATACTGAGTATGAGAAAACTCCAAGGGGAGAGCCGGAAACATTTGATGCAACCCCAAAGGGCTTCCTCGATACAGATACTTTAAAGGAAGACGGGAAAACATTCGTATCCAGCACAGATGGCTGGATTTACAAAGGCTTTTTACCGGCTGGTACCTATTATTTTGTGGAGACAAAAGCTCCGGAGGGGTATACAATGCTGGTTAATCCGATCAAGGTCCAAATCAGTGAATCGGGGCTAAAATATTATGATTTTGGAACTGGAGAATGGAAGGCTGAGTCTGTTGATAATGATGGTTATTATAACCATTATATCGAGAACACGGCTGGCGCTGTTTTGCCAGCTACAGGTGGCCCTGGCACCATGATCTATTACCTGACAGGTGCCTTGATGCTTCTCTCATCAACGGTCTACTTGCTCTTTGGTAAGAAGAAAACAGCAGCATAAAGGCAAGGCCGGAAGAACCGTAATCCCGTGCCTTCCCGGCTTCGCCCAGCGGTGTCTTCCTGCTTTTGCAGAAAAAGAGGATCTTCCTGCTCCGCAGGAAAACTAAAAAAGCCGCATAAAGGCAAGGCCGGAAGAACCGTTATTTCCTTCCTGGCCTCGCCCCCGGCAGCTTTCCTCTTCCTCCACGGAAGAGAGAAGGGCCTCGCCCTGATCCTCTCATCAACGGTCTGCGTATTTTTGGCGCTTTCGTTGGGGGGAGGAAAAACAAAGGCAGGCCGGGAGGGGGGAAGCCCCTTTCAATCTGATCTTTCTTTTTCCTTTTCATGGGGAAGAAGGAGAAAGGAGAAGTAGAAACAGAAGCAGAAACAGAAGCAGAAACAGAAGCAGCCGGCAGGCCCGTGGATTGATGAAAAAAAGCCCTGCGTGAGGAGGGGAGTGGTTCTCCTCCTCACACAGGGCATAAAAAATAGGACGGACTTTAGCGAGGTGAAGTTATACCGAGAGAAAGCGAACGTTGTTTTTGTCGCATAGCTTCGTAATTTGTGGTATACTTAATTGATAAATCATGGAGGGGATATCCCCTTCTCGTACGACAGACACAAAAAGCTAGCATATTCACGGTTTGCTTGTGGTGATAGGTACCACTGTATAGTCTGAGGAGGATAAAGTAATATGAAGAAATTGAAAAAACGATTCTGATTGTTTATATTCTTGTAGTATCATCTCTTGTGTTTTTTCCATCAGTTAGGCAGTGTAATGCTGAAGATTTATCCTCACTGCGAGAAGAGAATGAGATGCTAAAGAGTGAGCTAAAATCTGCAAAAGAAGAATCGAACTGTAGGGTTTAATTCATTAAATGAATTGAACCCTACATTATAAATTGTTTCCTCTTATAGCATTGAGAACCTAATTTCATTCTTAAAAAACCAATTATTCTGCTCATTGTTTTTGAAGAGACATGTTATCGCT
>JAFWGA010000019.1 GCA_017515325.1 Blautia sp. | reverse complement strand
TCCCACGGATTGCGAATATCGGGGAGGATTGTGGGTTGCTGCCTGCCAGTGGCAGGCGTTTAGCAACGACCGAGCCGACAGGCGAGACCGCGAAGCGCGAAACAATCCGTAGAATCACTTTTGACTGGAAAATCATATATGTCGTAACCGCACGAATTTACTGCGGTAATGTGCCGCAGCAGCGGGATGCCTTATCCCTTTACCACCAGGTTCACGGTTTTTTTCGGGACATAGATCTCTTTGACGATGGAGCCGGAAATCTTGTCCTTCACCGCCGCCTTGGCTGCGGCAATGACATCCTCTTTGGAGATGTCCGCCGCTACCTGGATGACGGCCTTTTTCTTTCCGTTCACCTGAACCGGGATTTCTATCTCATCGTCCTTCATGGCCTCCTCATCATGAACCGGCCAGGAGCTATGGAAAATGCTGTCCTCATGACCGGCCATTTCCCAGATCTCCTCTGAGATATGGGGGGCAAAGGGAGCCAGCAGGATCGCCGCTGTTTCAATTGTTTCCTTGTCCACTGCCCCGTCGCTGTCCTTGGCCAGGTCGATCAGTTTATTGGTGTATTCCATAAAACCGGAGATAACTGTGTTCAGGCTGAAGCTTTCCAGACGGCGGGTGATTTCCCTGACCATGCGATGGCGAACCCGAACTACCTCGTCGCGGGCAGGAGGATTTTTCTCCAGGCTGTTCTGCGCCAGTGTCCAGAATCTCTTAAGGAAACGGGAGACGCCATCTATGCCACGGTCGTCCCATTCTGCGTCCAGTTCCGGCGGACCGACAAAGAGCTCATACATACGAAGGGAATCGCAGCCGTAATCCCTTACCAGATCATCGGGAGATACCACGTTTCCTTTGGATTTGCTCATCTTGATGCCGTTCTTTCCGGTGATCATTCCCTGGTTGAACAGCTTGGCAAAAGGCTCTTCGAAAT
Source organism: Blautia sp. (assembly GCA_017515325.1). GTDB lineage: Bacteria > Bacillota > Clostridia > Lachnospirales > Lachnospiraceae > Blautia_A. The sequence goes on along the minus strand of JAFWGA010000019.1, from coordinate 186,424 downwards.
CAACGACGCCGATGTCGTGCAGGAATTTGGTATAGAAGCGGGAGTAAAGCAGATGGAGGACAGCATGCTCTACGCCGCCAATGTACATATCGACAGGCAGATACTTGTCTGCCTTCTCTCTGGAAACCAGCTCTTCGTCATTCTTGGAGTCCACATAGCGCAGGAAATACCAGGACGACCCGGCCCACTGGGGCATGGTGTTGGTTTCCCTCTTGGCCGGGCTTCCACAGCAGGGACAGGTGGTATTGACCCATTCGTCGATGGCAGCCAAAGGTGATTCCCCGGTGCCTGTGGGCTGATAGCTTTCCACCTCCGGCAGCATCAAGGGCAGCTGCTCTTCCGGAACCGGTACGTTTCCGCACTTCGGACAGTGGATGATGGGGATGGGCTCACCCCAGTAGCGCTGACGGGAGAATACCCAGTCGCGCAGCTTAAAGTTTACTGTCTTTTTCCCAAATCCCTTCTCTTCTATATAGGCAGGCGCCTCGACCTTCAGATCAGCCGACTCTCTGCCGTTCCATTCTCCGGAGTTGATCATGGTGCCCACAGCTTCCGTGTAGGCTTCTGTCATATCTTCAATCTCTTTTCCGTCTTTGGCGATGACCTGAACGATAGGAAGCCCGAACTTTTTGGCGAAAGCAAAGTCTCTGTCATCATGGGCAGGAACGCACATAATCGCGCCTGTCCCATAATCAGCCAGGACATAGTCCGACAGCCAAATGGGGATTTTTTCCTGATTCAAGGGATTGATGGCGTAGCTTCCCGTAAAGACACCGGTCTTTTCCTTATCCTGCATACGGTCTACGTTGGATTTCATGGAAGCGTCGAAGATGTATTTCTCCACCTGTTCCCGCGTCTCATCGGTAGCCAGGGATTTCGCCAGCGTATGCTCCGGTGCCAGCACCATGAAGGTAGCCCCAAACAGGGTATCCGGACGGGTGGTATATACGGTAATCTTTTCCTCTCTGCCGTCGATGGGGAATTCGACCTCGGCTCCATAGGACTTGCCGATCCAGTCCGTCTGCATCTTCTTGACCTTCTCCGGCCAGTCCAGCTTGTCCAGGTCATTCAAAAGGCGGTCTGCGTAACGGGTGATACGGAGCATCCACTGGCGAAGATTTTTCTTTGTGACCGGGCTGCCGCAGCGCTCGCAGACTCCGTTTACCACCTCTTCATTGGCAAGGCCGGTTTTGCAGGAGGGGCACCAGTTGATGGGAAACTCCTTCTCGTAGGCCAGGCCATGCTTGAACATCTGGACAAAAATCCACTGGGTCCATTTATAAAAACCGGGATCGGTGGTATTTACCTCCATGTCCCAGTCATAGATGGCGGAGATATCATTGATCTGCTTTTTGATGTTGCGGATATTGTCTTCCGTGGAGATTGCCGGATGTACGCCATGTTTGATGGCATAGTTTTCAGCAGGCAGGCCGAATGCGTCCCAGCCCATGGGATGGATCAGATAATAGCCTTGGAGCAGCTTATATCTGCTCCATACATCAGAGATAACATAGCCTCTCCAATGACCGACGTGAAGGCCGTTTCCTGAAGGATAGGGAAACATGTCCAGACAATAGTATTTGGGTTTCTTTCCATCATTTGTGTTGACAGGCTTTTCGGCCCAATGCGTCCGCCATTTTGCTTCAATGGCTCTGTGATTGTAGGGTACTGCCATCTTTTTTCCTGCTGTACAGGACAGCTTTTCCTTTCTATCTATTTTAATATGTAATAATACTTACCTAATAAAATATTGTCAAGCAAAAGGTGTTGATATGTCTGGTCTAGACGGTCGGTAGAACCGGAGGCTCAGCTCGGCCGCCCGGTAAATCCAGTCATAACATCCCATCCTTACCGTCACCGCACAGGTCGAAATTTTTTTATCGACACATAAAAAAATTCTTGCATTTTCTATAATTTCTGATATAATACAGGTCATGCGGATATAGTTCATTGGTAGAATATCAGCTTCCCAAGCTGAGGAGGCGGGTTCGATTCCCGTTATCCGCTTTAATAATGAGGATGTGCTTTTGGCACATCTTTTTTTTTATCCCCAAGCTGCATTATGAGTTTTTTTTCTCTCATTTCCTGTTGAAGTACCGGCTCTGATACGGTATTATGAAAGAACAGAGAAGGTTACTACCATTGCAGATTTAGGAAGGAGTATTAAAATGGAGAAGAGTAGAAAAATCATGATTGTTTTGTTGACAGCTCTTTGTTTCTTTCTTACCACTACGAGTGCTTCCCTTACAGAGGTTCTCGCCTTCGACCTGGATGGTTTCCTGGATGTAAGTGGTATTTCCATGGGAGATGATATGGATTTTCAGTTTTCTCCCCTGATAGAGTCTCCTGCTCTGGAGGCTTTTAATGGCACATGGAAGGCCGATCTGATCTATTTCGACGATATGACGATGGACTATGATATGGTTAATCCAGCCTTAGAGATTCAGATCAAGGATGGTCAGCTTTTCTTTCATGAGGATGTGTATGAATGGCAGGATGCCGATCCCCTCGAATTTTTCGCTGTGCCGGTGTTTGAAAACGGTGCCCTTTTCTATGATGGAGGTAGCGCAGAGTTCATGCGTACTCTGACACTTCGTCTGCATGAGGATGGGACAATGTCCGATGAATATCTGGAATACCTGAATGGGACAGGGGTAAACGCAGATCAATTGGACGAGGGATGTACTGTCTACCGTAAAATCGATGAAAACACAAGCGTCATGTTCCCTGAGATTCCCCAGCAGGCTCCGGTGGCGGAAGCTCCTGCCGAAGAAGCCGTCCCTGAACCTGAAATTCCCCAGCAGGCTCCGGTGGCGGAGGCTCCTGCGGAAGAAGCCGTCCCTGAACCTGAGATTCTCCAGCAGGCTCCGGTGGCGGAGGCTCCTGCCGAAGAGCCTGTTGCCGTGGCATCCCAAGAGATTCCAGAAACAGTTGTACCAACGCAGGTTGACGGTTCAATCTCCCCCGTGGTCACGACTGCTGACCTCAAAGATTTCAATGGATCCTGGACCGCCCGTCGTGTCTGTTTTGGGACAACAGCCGTTCCCTATGAAATGTTTGGACCAGGTCTCACAGTCAAGATCCTTGACGGCTTCCTCCTCTTCCATGAGGATGCAGGTAAAGAAGGCGCTGAACCGACAGAATTTGCCGTAAAAGCGAATCTTGAGAATGGCACCCTTTCCTTTACAGGCACAGAGAATGAAGCTTTCCATAGTCTGAATCTTTGCCTCCATGAGGACGGATCCATGTCCGATGGGTATAACGATTATCTGAATAGTCAGCTTTCCAACAGCACAGGACTATTTACAGGATTTACTGTTTTCACAAAAAATGAATGAGTAAAACCTGCCATCAAAAAGACGGCCAGAGATAAATCTCCGGCCGTCTTTTTTCGCCTTTTTTCTTTAGATACTCCTGTATCACTTTTTATCGAAGCTCCTCGGAATCTGCTCCTGTGCTTTAAAAACATAACCGCACTCACAGGCTGCGTCTTCAGCGATCCTGCCTCTTAATGTATAGACTTCTACTTCCTTACCGCATTCCGGACAGATCCGTTCCTCCAGAACCATTGTTTTGCTGCTGCCTTCACAACCTTCCATAACTGCCATATTCATACCTCCCTTGATAAATAAAGCCTGATCTTATGTAAATGTCTCTTGTAATATGTCTTTCTTCATCTATATCATATCAGCCTTGGCTTTTTTTGTCCAGAAGCATTTCCAATCTTTCCCGGATTGCCAGGATAAAGGCATGGCTTGACAAAACCGTAACATCCTCCAGGGAGGTGATCAGAGCCAGGTCCTTGGTCATTTTTCCGCTTTCTATCGTTTCCAGGACAGCCTGTTCCAGACAGTCGGCGAAGTCCTCCAAGGCCTGGATCTGATCCAGCTCGCCTCGTTTGCGCAGGGCACCCGTCCAGGCAAAAATAGTGGCAACGGAATTGGTGGAGGTCTCCTCTCCCTTCAAATGGCGATAATAATGACGTTGTACGGTTCCGTGAGCTGCTTCATACTCATAATAGCCGTGGGGCGATACCAGAACGGAGGTCATCATGGCAAGAGAACCAAAGGCTGAAGAAACCATATCACTCATGACATCCCCGTCATAATTCTTGCAGGCCCAGATAAAGCCGCCCTCGGACTTCATCACCCGGGCTATGATGTCATCGATGAGAGTATAAAAAAATACCAGTTTTCTCTCCTCGAATTTCTCCCGAAACTCATTTTCATACACCGTCGTAAAGATTTCCCGGAATCGAGCGTCATAGGTCTTGGAAATCGTGTCCTTGGCACCAAACCAGAGATCCTGCTTTGTATCCAGAGCAAACTGAAAACAGCTTCTGGCAAAGCTTTCAATGGATTCATCCAGATTATGCATTCCCTGAAGGATACCGGGTCTGTCAAAATGCTGAATGAAAGCTTCCTTTGTCGTCCCGTCTTCTGCCCGGAAAACCAGGTAGGCATCACCCGGCCGGTCTACATAAAGCTCTGAATTTTTATAGACATCTCCATAAGCATGACGGGCCAGGGTGATAGGCTTTTTCCAATTTTTCACACAGGGTTCTATCCCCTTTACGATGATAGGAGCCCGGAAAACCGTTCCGTCCAGGATAGCCCGGATTGTCCCATTGGGACTTTTATACATCTTTTTCAGATTGTATTCCGTCATTCTGGACGCGTTCGGTGTGATCGTGGCGCATTTGACCGCCACCTTAACCCTCTTTGTTGCTTCTGCGGCATCAATCGTTACCTGGTCATCTGTCTCATCCCGATGCTTGAGCCCCAGATCATAATAGTCCGTCTTCAACTCGATAAAGGGAGTAAGAAGTTCATCCTTAATATCCTGCCAAAGGATCCGGGTCATCTCATCTCCGTCCATCTCCACTAAGGGGGTCGTCATCTTTATCTTATCCATATCTATGGCCTTTCATCAATCAGTCATCGTCAGTACACGAATTTACTGTCTTCTTTTCGCTCACAGTCTTATTCCCAGCCTGGAGCAGCTGTCACTGATCACGTTTTCAAGCTCTGTATCCGTCAGAACAGTCACACGCCCTTCCTCATACTGCTGATCGACCCAGGCTTTGATCATGGTAACCAGTTCGGAATTTTTATCGATCTGCCTCTCCTTCTCCAGATGGTAATGCGTATTCATCCAATGGGCGATGCCGGCAGAACCGGAGGTATTCGAAACAGCCACCACAGCCGGCCGGTTGAGGAACTTTTCCGTATCAAAAATATTATAGATCTCCTCGTTTTTCAGCAGACCGTCCGCATGGATGCCAGCCCTGGTCACATTGAAATTCTTCCCGACAAAGGGCGTCCTGTCCGGAATATGGTAGCCGATTTCCTTTTCATAGTATTCCGCCAGCTCTGTTATGATTGTGGTGTCCATACCGCCCAGATTTCCTCTGAGCTGGGCATATTCAAACACCATAGCCTCCAGGGGGGTATTGCCTGTACGCTCCCCTATGCCGAACAAAGAAGTGTTGACACCACAGGCTCCGTACAGCCAGGCTGTGGTCGAGTTGCTGACCGCTTTATAGAAATCATTGTGTCCGTGCCATTCGATGAGTTCTGAAGGAACACCAGCGTGAGTCATAATACCATAGATGATGCCTGGCACTGAGCGGGGAATCACGGCACCGGGATAGTTGACACCATAGCCCATGGTGTCACAGCAACGAACCTTAATCGGAATGCCATACTGCTGCCTTAGCTTCATCAGCTCCAGGCAGAAGGGAATGACATAGCCATAGATATCCGCTCTGGTGATATCTTCAAGGTGACAACGCACAGCAACACCGATCTCCAGGCACTCCTTGACGATATCCAGGTAATGCTGCATGGCCTGGGAACGGGTCATCTTCATCTTATAAAAGATATGATAATCCGAGCAGCTGACCAGAATGCCTGTCTCCTGCATTCCCATGTCCCTAACCAGTTCAAAGTCCTTTTTGGTTGCCCGGATCCAGCTCGTCACCTCCGGAAATTGGTATCCTCTCTCCATACATTTTTCCACAGCATCCCTGTCCTTCTTGCTGTAAAGGAAAAATTCAGAAGCGCGGATCCTTCCTTCAGGGCCTCCCAGCTTATGAAGCATGTCATAAATATGTACGATCTGCTGAGTGGAATAGGGTGCCCTAGACTGCTGCCCGTCCCGGAAGGTGGTATCCGTGATCCATATATCATCCGGCATATGGTGGGGAACAATCCTGTCATTAAACGCAATCTTCGGAACCTCCGAATAGGGGAACAGATTCCTGAATACGTTAGGTGTCTGGACATCCACCAGCGGATACATATACTCTTCCAGTTGGAGCAGATTTGTCTGCCGGTTCATCTGTACGCGTCTTTTTTCCATATAATGTAGCCTCCTGATTTTAGAAAACGTCACAGGAGATTTTATTCCCTTCCGGGAGTTTCGTCAATACCCAGCTTTATCTCTTTATCTCTTTATCTCATTAAATCAAATTTCTGATTTTTCGACTGGTCAGTCCTTCTGCCCCACAGCAGGCTTCCGGTAACCGTACGTTGCCCGTGTCCTATCGACAGCCCAGCCACGAAAAAAGCTGTAAACGGAAAGAAATCTTTTCGTTTACAGCTTTTTTCCCTTTTTCTCTCTGAGTGTTTCCAGATATTCCTTCATCTGGGCTTCTTCTTCCTCGTCGGCAAGAAGCCAAAGCGTCTTCACTGCAATATACTTCTCCTCATCTGTCTTTTTCAGGCGCAGACGTCCTGCCACTGCTCCATGCTCCAGGCAATAAGACAGGCAATAGTTCACTCTCGTATTTCCGGGCAGCCACTGAACCCGGCTGTTCCCAGCTTCTCCCTCCCGAAAGGTTGGCAGGGAACAGACCGGACAGTAGACACTTCGCACTCTTTTATCGTTCCAGGCTCTATCCCGGTTTCCAAACTCATGGGAGATATATTTCACCCTGTTTCCGGAGGAATAGGTAAACTCTGCTCCTTTATTCACCGGATGCTGAAAGGCATCCACCGATTCATATCCGGTAAGGTAGCTTTCCTCGATCTGTCGAAAAATCCTGGCCGTGTAGCTTGCGTCCTGCAGGGCTCTGTGAAAGCCCTGATCCTTGGGGAGCTGAAGCAGGTCTATCGTATGCTCTAAGGAAGGTCTGTCCCTCCCGTCAAGGAAGCGGTAGCTGACCAGCTTCTGAACATCGTAGTAGACGACAGGCCCTGGGAGAAGATCCAGCATATGGTAGTATCTCATATTCCGCTGCAGCTCCGTCAGATCCTGCTTTGCCCAGGTACAGAAGCGATAATCCGACCCGCACCATCTCAGAAAATCATCACAGGCATCCGGAAAGGGCTTCCCCTTCCTTAAGTCGGACATATGCATATGGGTCACCTGGCGAATGGTATCCTGCAGCCAATGATAGACGCTGGGCCGGATGAGCTGATGGAAAGAGTCGATCTCATTGCGGGCTTCATCCAGCTTTACCGCGCCTATCTCTATAATTTCAAAGGGAAGAAGTTTATTGGGTGGAGCATTCCTGTCCGGATTCTGGTTCCACTCCAGGTCAAATACAATATAATTCATACTTGTGGCCATGTTCTAACGGGCATTTCGGAAAATCTCTGCCGTTTCCTCGATACCAAGCGGGCAGATCAGCGTAAGCTTGCGATTTCCATCCCGGGTGGCATCCTTGGCCAGTTCTATGCATTCCTCGTCCGAAAGAGACACTCCCAGCTCTGTGATGGTAACCGGCATGCCGATCTCCTTGAAATAGGCTTCTGTCCTCGTGATTCCTTCCTCTGCCGCGGCCTTGTCGTCCTCAAGAGTAACGCCCCAAACCTTCCGCGCATAACGGGAAAAGCGGGGCAATCCGTCTTCCTTCAGGTATAGATATCTGGCCCAGGCCGGCCACACCGCGGACAGAGTCGCACCATGGGTGAAGTCATACTTCCCTCCCAGTGCCTGCCCCATTGCATGGACGGAAAAATCCTTGCCGGCTCTGCCCAAGCCGGTCAGCCCATTGTGGGATACGGAGGAGCTCCACATGATCTCCGCCATGGCGTCGTAATTCTGAGGATCAGCCACAACCATCCTGCCATTCGTAATTACATTGCGAAGAAGTCCCTCTGCCAGTTCATCCGTCAGGCCACAATAAGGCTTAGGGATAAAATAGCGGTCCAGGGTATGCATCATGATATCCGTAATACCGTTGGCCAGCTGCAGCTTAGGCAGCGTCATGGCCAGAACCGGGTTCATAATGGCAAAACGGCAGCGGTTAAACTCCGTGCTCAACCCTCTCTTCTGAAAGGTCTGCTCGTTGGTCAAAACAGCGGAATCGCTCATCTCACTGCCGGCAGCCGGAATAGTCAATACGGCAGCTACAGGAGCAGAAGCCGTAAGGGGAACCTTTCCCGTCCAGATATCCCAGAGGCTTTTTCCCTTCATGCCCACCCCGTGGGCGATGGCTTTTGCGGTATCGATGGTGGAGCCACCGCCTACTGCAAGGATAAAATCCGCACCGAAATCCAAAGCTTTTCTGACTCCCTCCTCTGCATGGGCGAGAGTCGGATTCGCCTTTGCCCCTCCATAAAGCTCCGCTGTCAGACCTGCTTCCTCAACAGAAGCCTTTATCGTATCGATCAGGCCGCTTTTCAGAGCGCTGCCACGGCCATATACAATAAATACTCTTGTTCCGCCAAAAGAACTCACAAGCTCTCCTGCCTTTAACTGAGTGTCTCTGCCGAAAACCACCTTGGTCGGGGTATAGCTTATAAAATTATCCATATATCCTCCTATTTGCGCAGCGCATCCACACGCTTCCCCTGGACAACATAGCGGGTAGCATCGTCCCCTGTACAAGTGGACAGGGTGATGATCTTGTCCTTGACTGTCAGATCCCCGGGAGTGGTAACAATATCCGAATAACTGACGATCCTGTTCATATAGGAAAGGAACTCCTCTCCCGGCCCTTTGAACAGGGTATAGGTGTCGGAATTTACCCCGGTAGTATAGGCGGAAATGATCTCGTAACGATAGTCATATTCCGGGGTGAATATCCAAAAATACTTGCTTTTATTGTAGGCGTCAGCATTTGTACTAAAACGCCTGAGCTGACCAAACATGGTTCCATTTTTCATATTATGGCCATAGATTATGGTATTGCAATCATTAAAATTGTCGTGGTTCTCATAATCCGCAAAGATAGTACCGGCAAAATTGTAATTTCTCTGATAGGTCATATGCAGATAATAACTGTTGTCGATCCCTCTGACAATGGGATAGTTCACCCCGTCCAAGGCTTCTATATAGATCCAGCCGATGACATCGTCATTGACAGCCTTTAGTGATGCGAAGTCGATCGTCATGGGCGCAGCAAGAGACGCAGCCTGTACAGGCGCATTCCCAGCCGGTTCTGCCTGAGGTTCTCTCTCCGTCACTGCCATCTGAGCGATGGCGTTGTACTCGTCTGATCCCTTTTTGTACTCGGTGTAGATACGGTAGAGATTATATGCCGCAAACAGGAAAACGCCGATAGCCAGTATGAGTACAAAGGTAAGTAATACGTCTCCCCCTTTTTTCTTTTTCTTTTTAGCCGCCAATCCAGCACCTCCCTATATCGCCGAATGATAGTAATCGTAAACGAACAAAATGCCTGCATTTTGATTCTCTGAGATAAGAAAAAACAGTGCGCAATAATACGCACTGTCCAACTGCATAGCGGGGGCAGGATTTGAACCTGCGACCTTCGGGTTATGAGCCCGACGAGCTTCCGAACTGCTCCACCCCGCGCTATTGTCGCCCGTACATCCGGACGGTTCTATTATAATATTTGCTTTTATATTTGTCAACACACAAAAGAGAGGGGCAATCAATATCCAAATAGTTTACAATTCCTTCATAAATTAACGGTTTAATGCAGATGGAAAAATATCTATAATGACGCCGTCACGGTAATCAGCCAGCTAAAACCTGCAGGAGGAACCAATGCAATGGAACAATCTTTTTTTCGGAGACTGATCGGGATATACTGCCTCCTCGGAATAGTCGGCGCTCTTCTGATTCTGATACTGGGGGATTTTCTCATCCATCATCTGAATATCACGATCGGGAATCCTGATGCCATACCTGGTTTTCATCTGAATAAGCATCACTTTCTCCTGTTTTTAGAGCTGGTTTTTCTGATTGTCTTTTTCCTTCTCCTCCCTTTTTTTGTCTGGTTTTACCGAAGGGTAAGCGTCCCTCTCAAAAGCATCATCGAAGGGGCCAGGGAATACTCCAGGGGAAATCTTTCCCATACGATCTATGTTCCTAATGCCAGTGCCGAGATCGTCTACCTGGCAAATACCATGAATGATATGGCCAGCAGACTCAATGAGAACGGGGCATATCAAAAAGAGATGATAGCCAATATCTCCCACGATCTCCGCTCACCTTTGACCATTATCAAGGGATACGCGACAGCACTCACGGACGGTACGATTCCCCCGCAAATGCAGGAGCATTATCTGAATATTCTGCTCAGAGAAACACAGCGTCTGGAAAAGCTTACTCTCAATCTTCTGACCCTCGACAATCTCAGCGCAAACAAGCGAATCCTGCATATGACCGTTTTTGATATTCAGAAAACCTTACTGCACTGCATCGATTCCTTTGAAACAACCTGCCGAAAAAGGAGGATTGCCATTGACACCCGCTTTTCAGAAGCCAGTCTCAAGGTTCACGCGGATCAGGAGAATATCCAGCAGCTTCTCTACCATCTCCTGGATAATGCGGTCAAATTCAGCGAAAACGACTCCCGGATCATCGTTGAGACCTCTGCGAAAAAGGAAACCGTGTTTGTCTCCATTCGTGACTTTGGCTGCGGTATAGACAAAGATCACCTTCCTCTGATCTGGGAACGCTTCTATAAAACGGATCCTTCCCGTGGCCGCGATAAAATGGGAACCGGTCTGGGGCTGCCCATTGTCAAGGAAATCATTCAGGCTCATGGCCAGACCATTGATGTCATCAGTACACCGGGAACCGGAACAGATGTCATCTTTACACTGGAAAAAGCTCCCCGAGCGAAACAGGAAGCTTTTTCCTATGAATTATCCTCTCATGCCTCTACCAAGCTTTTGTCCGAAGGTGCCCTTCAGACTCCAAGCCCCTGAAACCGGTTTGACGCAGCGCCTCATACAGGACTATGGCCACCGAATTGGCCAGATTCAGGGATCGCATCTGCCCCAGCATGGGGATACGAATACAGGTATCCCTGTTCTCGTAGAGAATATCCTCCGGAATACCGGCACTTTCTTTACCGAACAGAATAAAGCTCCCCTCCTCATATACTACATCCGTATATCGGCGGGGAGCTTTTGTACTTGCAAAATAGACCTTCCTGTCTGGATTTTTGCTGCAGAAGTCTTCATAGTCCAGATAACGGAATACCTTAAGTTGATCCCAGTAGTCCATCCCTGCTCTTTGAATGGCTTTTTCATTCAGCTTAAATCCCAAAGGGTCGATCAAATGAAGGCTCGATCCTGTTGCCACACAGGTTCTTCCAATATTACCGGTATTGGAAGGTATTTCCGGCTCCAGCAATACAATCTGAAATCCATCCATATGATTCACTCCTGCTATTCTTCACTCCTGCCAGAGCAATGCCGGTCTCTCCAGATACCGTTTTCTTCCCTGGCAGTAAAGGCTGCGCTCCGGTCCTGATGTCACGATACCGATGGGGGTTAACAGGCCGCTGTTGACCGAGTCCTGCCAGTACTCTCCTCCCTTTGTTGGCAATCCTATAATCAGCGCTTCTGCGGAAGGAAGAGTATAGGGATTGAGTTCCAGCGCCTCACATATTTCTATGGTTTCCTGACGAACCGGAACCTTGCCTAAATCCACACACAATCCTACCCGGGAAGCCTCTGCCAGTTTCCATAGGGCTGGCAGAAAGCCGTCCCTCTCCATACTGATAGAACCATAACCAGGGAAGAGCGATTCTTCCTTTATTCGCTTGAGAAAAGAGGCTGCTGTCAGAAAGCTTTCCTGGCAGACACAAAGGCTCTCCCGCAAAAAAGTGCGGGAGAACCTTTTCGTCAACAGACAGGGCTTCTCCTGAAGGTAGGAAAGAGTATCTGAAAGCCCTGCAAAGCCTGCTACTGCCAGAATCTCCCCTTCCCTCAGAAGGCCGTTTGTCTCCTGGATCAGTATGTTAAGTCTTTCTTTTCCGATCTGCATCCTGTCTTCCTTTACCGGATGATCAGTGACAGGACACTGGGAACAACCATAGCCAGAACCAGAATAAGTGCTATGATCGCCGTAATTTTCTTTCTTTTCTTAGGATCATTAAACCCTCGTGCCATATTACCATCTTCTCCTCATCTTAAGATGTCGGTCTGGGAGGTCTTCCCCATCCATTCCGCTGCTGGGTACCGGGAAAAGCTCTTCGTTATGCCAACAGCTCAATCAGCTTATCCTTGGGGGTCAGTCCTACCAGCCTTTGTTCCTCCTGACCCTTATTGAAAATGATCATGGTAGGAATATTCCGGATTTGGAACTGCTGAGCCAGGTCCGGCTGCTCATCCACATCCACCTTTCCGATGATATAGCCTTCCGCTGCCAGTTCGGAAAGGATCGGACCCTGACGCTTGCAGGGACCACACCATGTAGCCCAGAAATCCACCAATACCTTCTTGTCAGCCTTCAATACTTCTGCGTCAAAGTTTTCTGAGGATAAAATCATTTCCATATTCCTGCTCCCTTCTTGTTTCATCCTGGTATGCCTTCGCGCCTTCGCATCCCCTCTGGATGGTCCGGCCTGTTACGCTTTCTTTTGGTTCCTGACATATTTGGCGGCTGTCAGTCCGGCCTGAGCACCATCATGTACTGCCTTGGCCACCTGCAGAAGTCCTCCGGTACAGTCCCCCGCTGCGAAAATGCCAGGAATGGTGCTTTCCATGAGCTCATTGACCCGGATATCGGACTTTTCTGTCAGCTCAGCCCCCATCTGACGGGCAATCTCTGTGCTGCCTGCCGTTCCCAAGGCTACAAATAATCCCTCGATCGGATAGGGATCGGATTTGTCCTCTGTCAGAATTCCTGTGACAACCTCATTTCCTTCGACAGAAACCGCTTTGGCCGTTACCAAAGGGAATTCACAATCTGAAGAAAAGTCAGGCTCCATTCCATTCGTAAAGACAGTGACCTCTGCTCCTGTCTGGGATAGGATTCGTGCCTCATGCAAAGCATAATCACTGTTTCCCAAAACACCGACCGGTTTCCTGCGATAGAAAAAAGCGTCACAGATGGCACAATAGCTGACGCCACGTCCTTCAAGCTCTTTTAAGCCTTTTATCCTGGGAGATTTCCTGGTACTTCCGCTGGCAAGGATCACGCTGACTGCCTCAAAGGTACCTGCCGTCGTTTTGATTTCGAAGGTGTCAAAACCGCTGATTTCCAGCACTTCTGTATCGATGATACGGATCCCCAGGGCTTTAGCCTGGGCAATTCCTCTGTCAAAAAGCTCCTGACCGGAAAGAGGACGTTCCAGTCCATAATAGTTTTCTATCTTTTCCGCTTTGGCCAAGGCACCGATCCCATGATTGAAAACCAGCGGATCAAGACCGGCACGCTTTACATACAATGCTGCTGAGATTCCGGCGGGTCCTGCCCCCATGATTACTACCTGCTCCATCTTCTCTGCTCCTTGTTCTGTCATATCCTGATGCCAGAGTGACTGTGAAGGAATATCAAAATTCAGCCAACCCCTGGCTGTGTGATTCAGCCAACAAGCGGGTATTTATCGGTAAGGGTTTTTACAAGCTGCTTTGCCTCTTCCTTATGATCCCTGCTCTCAAGGGTAAGACTGATGGCCTGGGCCACCACATCCATATCCTCTTCCTTCAGGCCACGAGAGGTGACTGCCGGGGTTCCCAGACGAACTCCACTGGTGGTGAAGGCAGAACGGGGATCATTGGGGATTGTATTCTTGTTGGCTGTGATATTCACCTCATCGAGGAGGTTCTGCATTTCCTTACCGGAAACATCCATCTTGCTCAGATCCACCAGCATGAGGTGATTATCCGTGCCGCCGGACACAATATCTATGTCGCGTTTCTGAAGTCCCTGACAAAGAGCCTTGGCATTGCGCACGATCTGTTTCCCGTATTGCTGGAATTCCGGCTGCATAGCCTCATGGAAGCAGACAGCCTTTGCTGCAACCACATGCATGAGTGGACCACCCTGGGTTCCCGGGAAGATGGCCTTGTTGAGATTGAATTTCTGGGCATTCTCCATACTGCTGAGGATGAGACCGCCTCTGGGACCTCTGAGGGTCTTATGGGTGGTAGTCGTTACGACATGGGCATAGGGAATGGGACTGGGATGCTGACCTGTTGCTACCAGACCTGCAATATGGGCCATATCCACCATCAGATAGGCTCCCACTTCATCTGCAATCTCCCTGAAGCGCTTAAAATCTATGATGCGGGCATAAGCGCTTGCTCCTGCAATGATCAGCTTTGGACGACATTCCTTTGCAATCCGCAGGACTTCATCATAGTCGATGACTCCGCTTTCATTGACCCCATAGGGCACAACGTGATAGTAAGCTCCGGACAAATTGGCCGGACTGCCATGGGTCAAATGACCGCCGTGAGCCAGATTCATGCCCATAAGCGTGTCGCCGGGTTTCAAAATGGCAAATTCGACTGCCATATTGGCCTGAGCTCCGGAATGAGGCTGAACATTTGCGAATTCCGCCCCAAAGAGTTTTTTTGCTCTCTCGATAGCCAGTGCTTCAACCTCGTCCACACATTCGCAGCCACCGTAAAACCTTTTGCCGGGATAGCCTTCCGCGTACTTATTTGTCAGAACACTCCCGGTAGCAGCCATGACTGCCTTACTTACCCAGTTCTCTGAAGCAATCAGCTCCAGATGGGAATTCTGCCTTTCAAATTCTGCCCGTAAAAGGGCAGCGATTTGCGGGTCAACTCTTTCAACATCCTCGATGGAATACATTCGGCTTCCTCCTGGTACCCTTACACTGATAAGTAAACGAATCAAAACACCTGCGTTCTGATTCGTTTACTGCGCCATATCTACGCTGCGAATATCATGATAATGGAACGATAAAGCACAAAGTACTGTGCAGATACAATTCGCAGCATGAAATCCCGCGCATGCTATAACGTCGGTGATTATAACCGATTTATCCGGCACTGTCAATCAAGCAGGGGAATTCTCCTTGCAATGACATATGAAGTGGAGTATATTTAAAGAAGGTAATCGAGAAGGCAGCAAGGCCGAAACAATTACCAGGATGCATCTTACATGTCTTTTATCAGGAGGGAAATGGAATGAAAAAAGTACTTTTACCCATTATTGCTCTGGTTCTGCTTATGTGCCCTATGGTTATGGGCGCAGGCTACGATCCTCATACCCTTTCCGATTTTGACTATCGTACCGTGCGCATCAGCTCACCCGGCGATTGTCTGGTCTTTCAGACAGAACCCGGCGGTTCTGTCATGAGCGGCTATCAGTTCTGGAACGGCGATAAAATCTACGTCAATCTCTACTGGAGGGAAAAGGGCTACACCATCGCTTACCAGGATGGGGTGTACGGCTTTGTAGATGCCAGCTATATTGACTGGGGCGGATCATCCCCACAGCCAAAGACGGATCCCCACGACCTTTCCTACTTCGGCTACCGTACTGTCTCCATCAGCACTCCCGGGGATTGCCTGGTCTTCCAGTCCGCTCCTGCAGGACCTGTCATCAAAGGCTATCAGTTTTGGAACGGGGACAGTATCTATGTTAACCTGACCTATCGGGAGAAGGGCTATGCCATCGCCTATCAGAACGGGGTATACGGATATGTGGACGCCGGCTATATCAACTGGTCGGGAAGCGGCTCATCCTCCGGCGGTAGTACCAGTACTTATCCCCGTGATCTTTCCTACTTTGGCTACCGCACAGTCTCGATCAATACTCCCGGGGACTGCCTGGTCTTCCAATCCGCGCCTGCAGGATCCGTCATGAGCGGCTATCAGTTCTGGAATGGCGACAGCATCTATGTTAATCTGACATACCGGGAAAAAGGGTATGCCCTTGCCTATCAGAACGGAGTATATGGGTATGTGGATGCCAGCTATATCAACTGGTCGGGAAGCTCTTCCTCAGGCTCCTCCACTCCCAGCATAGATCCTCATGATCTGTCCTATTTTGGCTATCGCACCGTCCGGACCAATTCTCCCAGTGACTGCCTGGTCTTCCAGAGCGAACCCGCCGGGGCTTTTATGAGCGATTACAAGTTCTGGAACGGGGACAGCATTTATGTCAACCTGACCTGGAGGGAAAGGGGTTACACCATCGCCTATCAGAACGGCGTTTACGGTTTTGTAGATGCATCTTATATTAACTGGTAACAAAAATAGCAATGGAATCATATAACAGGAGTTTCAATCATACTATGTACCGACCCAGGATTGCTTTACCGGAAATGAATCAGAATATGGGTAACTACCTCAGAGCGTTAAACGCTGCCGGTCTGGACCCGGTTGTCATTGCCATTGGGAAGATGGAGACAGAATCATGCCAATCCTTTTTAGATTTTTCTCGGTTTCATGTTGGGGATTTCGATGGCTTATTTCTCCCGGGAGGAGGCGACATCGACCCCTTGTGTTACGGCTGTAAAAATGAGGGAATGTGCTACTCGATTACGGATACTTTTGATGACATGGAATTGGCTATGACAGACGCTTTTGTCAGGGAAGGTAAGCCGATTCTGGGGATCTGCCGAGGTCACCAGCTGCTCAATGTCTATTTTGGTGGTTCCCTGATTCAGCATCTTCCTACCTATGAAGATCATGTGAGGAGACCCGGAGGATATACTGATTCCCAGCATTGGGTTCTGGCTGAAGAAGACTCCTGGCTGGCAAAGCTGTATGGCAGAGAGTTTTCTGTCAACAGTTCCCATCATCAGGCCGTGGACCGACTGGGAACTGGTCTTGTTATCGACTGCCGCAGTAAAGCAGA
The DNA here is from genome assembly GCA_017515325.1 of Blautia sp. Lineage (GTDB taxonomy): Bacteria > Bacillota > Clostridia > Lachnospirales > Lachnospiraceae > Blautia_A. Next base: position 169,429 of record JAFWGA010000019.1, on the reverse strand, counting down.
TGGTGTGGTGGAAGCTCTGCATCATGAAAACCTGCCGATTTATGGGGTTCAATGGCATCCCGAGCGCATGTGTCTTGACAAAGAACGGGCGGATACGGTAAACGGACTGCCGGTGCTCCGTCACTATCGTGGACTTTTTTTCTAGGACAATAGGCCTGCCATAATAGGCAGCTCGCACTTGCTGCGAGCTGCCTATATGATTATTACAACCATTCCCTTTCTTTGGCAATCTGCCGTCGTACCTCGGAAGGAGCCGTTCCACCATAAGAAATCCTTGCATTTACGCAAGCCGGAATGCTGATGTCTCCAAGCATGTCTTTTGACAGTCGATTGTCGATCTTACAAAGAATCTCCTCCGGCAGTTCTTCCAGACTGCAGTTTTCTTTCTCGCATTCCTTTACCATCCGCCCGACGATGCTGTGAGCTTCACGGAAAGGGATCCCCCGCATGGCAAGATGCTCGGCAATATCTGTAGCATTCAGAAAACCCTTACCCAGCTGAGAGCGGATCTGATCTACCCTGAATTCTGTTTTTTCCAGCATTTTGGCAAATATGGTAATGGAACTTTTCCAGGTATCCACCGCGTCAAAAAGACTCTCCTTGTCTTCCTGAAAATCCTTATTGTAGGCCAGTGGCGTCCCCTTCATCACGGTAAGAAGCTGCATCAGATCTCCGTATACCCGGCCCACTTTGCCCCTGAGCAGCTCAGCCATATCCGGATTCTTCTTCTGAGGCATAATGCTGCTGCCGGTGCAAAAGCTGTCATCCAGCTCAATATAGGAAAACTCCGATGAATTCCACCAGGTAAACTCCTCGGCCCAGCGGGACAAGTGCATCATGGATATGGAGGCACAGCTTAAAAATTCCAGACTGTAATCCCGGTCACTGACCGAATCCATAGCATTTTCCGTGGGTCCGGCAAAACCCAGCAGCTCTGCCGTCCGCTGCCGGTTGGTCGGAAAAGTAGTACCGGCAAGAGCGCAGGCTCCCAAGGGAGAATAATTCAATCTTTCACGGCAGTCCTGCAGCCTCTGAACATCTCTTTTGAACATCTGGAAATAAGCCATGAAAATAAACCCCAGCGTCACCGGCTGAGCATGCTGCAGATGGGTAAAGCCAATGCTGATCTCATCCGCGTATTTTTCGGCCTTTTCCAGGATAATTTCCAGCAGCTGCTTCAGCCTTCCCTGAATCTCATCGATCTGATGCCTCAGGTACAACCTGCCATCCACCTGGCACTGATCATTCCGGCTGCGGGCGGTATGCAGTTTCTTTCCCACTTCGCCGATCCTCTCAATCAGATGACGCTCAATCCCCATATGGATATCCTCGTCGTCCACGGTAAAGGCAAGCTTGCCAGAATGAATATCCTGGCGGATTTCCTCCAGCCCTTTCACAATGCATTCCGCCTCGTCTGCGCTGACGATCCCCTGCTCAGCGAGCATTGTCACGTGAGCGATGCTGCCGTCAATATCTTCCTGATACATTCTCTGGTCGAAGCCGATGGAGGCGTTAAACTCCTTAACCAGCTCATCCATCTCTTTCTCAAATCTACCGCCCCACAAACTGCTGGCCATAATCTCTACTCCTCATCATAAAAAACGTTGTTTCAATCCTCCCCGCCATAAGAGATATCCATCTCATCCAGAACATGCCGGATATCCTCGTAAGCGAAGCCACGGCGGGCCAGATAAGCGTACAGCTTCCGAAGCTGGGATTGGGAAAGCGTGCTTCCCTCGCAAAAACGCTTCTCAACCAGACTGCGCAGGGCAGTCCTTTCCTCGGTGAATTCCTCCTCCTCGCTTTCTTCCCATACCGCCTCTGCCAATTCCTGGGAAATCCCTTTTTGCATCAGATCATAGGTGATCCTCCTTCTGCTCTGGGAAGAAGACATCCTGCGGATATAATTCAGAGCATAACGCCTGTCATTCAGATACCCATAGGAGCTGACATAGGCAATGGCATCTGAAATGGCAGCCTCGGAAAAACCGGCCCTGGCCAGTCTGCCCTCCAGATCCTTTTGGGGCCGATCCATTCTCTCCAGAAGCTGCATTGCCTTTTTCCGGGCTTTGACAAAATCCTGGGAGACGTCTTCCTTCTCTCCCGTATCAAAGAAATCTTTCCCAGAAGCTTCTGCCATTTTTTCACTGCCCGGGAAACCCAAATCCCCCTTCCTGTCGGACATGGCCTTATTCTTCCTCTATGGCAGGATCGATGTCCATCATCTGATCCAGGTCGGCTGTATCATCCATGGGTTCATCCATTTCCACAGCCATATCCTCATCTACCGCTTCTTCCTTCTCTGCTTTCTTTGAAGCTCTCTTTCTGCCCGGCTTTGCCGGGGCAGGCTCAGAAGGATTTTCCTTAGCCGGTCCGACAGATGGACCCAGATTATAATACGCTCGAACCTTATTCTCTATTTCCTCACAGACGGCGGGATTATCCAGCAGATACTGCTTTGTGTTCTCCCGGCCTTGACCGATTTTTGCTCCTTCATAGGAATACCAGGCTCCACTCTTATTGACCACATTGATGTCCGCAGCCAGATCCAGGATATCTCCTTCCCGGGAGATACCTGTTCCGAACATGATATCGAATTCCGCCGTCTTAAAGGGGGGAGCAACCTTATTTTTGGCAATCTTAATCTTGGTATGGCAGCCAATGGCATCGCCGCCCTGTTTCAGGGTCTCACCTCTTCGCACTTCCATACGGACGGAGGCATAGAATTTCAAGGCTCTGCCGCCGGTGGTCGTCTCTGGATTGCCAAACATCACGCCGACCTTTTCGCGCAGCTGATTGATAAAAACGACGATACAATTGGTCTTGCTTACCACTGCTGTAAGCTTTCTCAAGGCCTGGCTCATCAGCCTGGCCTGCAGGCCTACATGGGAATCCCCCATGTCACCGTCAATCTCGGCTTTCGGAACCAGAGCAGCCACCGAGTCGATGATCACAATATCGATAGCACCGGATCGAACCATCGTTTCCGTGATCTCCAACGCCTGCTCCCCGTTATCCGGCTGAGAGATATAGAGATTGTCGATATCCACTCCGATATTTTTCGCATAAACCGGATCCAGAGCATGTTCCGCATCAATAAAGCCCGCAATACCGCCCCTTTTCTGCACCTCCGCCACCATATGAAGGGCGACAGTTGTTTTTCCGCTGGATTCAGGGCCATAGACCTCTATGATTCTTCCCTTAGGAATTCCCCCAACGCCCAACGCGATATCCAGGCTCAGAGATCCCGTGGGAATTGTCTCGACCTGCATGGCCGTAGCCTGATCCCCCAGTTTCATGATCGATCCCTTGCCAAAATCCTTTTCGATCTTAGATAACGCAGCGTCCAGCGCCTTTAATTTGTCTTCGTTTCCCATCCTTACTCCTCATCTGTACATAGATAATCACCTGCCTTTTATGACATGATGTGCATCAACGATGTCAGGCAGGTGATTACTTTATTCATACCATTCAATTTCAAAAACAGCCGCTATTCTTCTTTGCCCCTTCTCAAAACTCGGAACAGAATACTCATTCCCCAATCAGCCAATTGTACATTTCTTCATATTGGCTTGCGGAATTGTGCCAGGAGAAATCAGCCGCCATGGCGCGGTCCACCATCTTGTTCCAGTCCCGCTTACGGTCATAGAAAATCTTCTCTGCATAGCGGATCATACTGAGCATCTCATGGGCGTTGTAATTGCTGAAGCTAAAGCCCGTACCGGTTCCCTCGTACTCATTGAAGGGCTGAACCGTATCCTTTAGTCCCCCTGTCTCTCTGACGATGGGAAGGGTTCCATAGCGAAGGCTCATCAATTGAGAAAGGCCACAGGGCTCAAACAGAGACGGCATCAGGAAAACATCGGAGGCCGCGTAAATCTTGTGGGAAAGAGGTTCATCATAATAGATCTGAGCAGAAACCTTTCCGTGATATTTCCAGTCAAAGTGCCGGAACATATTTTCATACCGCTCCTCGCCGGTTCCCAGAACCACAATCTGCACAGCGTCCTGGCAAAGCTCGTCCATAACGTAAGCGATCAGATCGAAGCCCTTCTGGTCTGTCAGTCTCGATACCATACCGATCATCATGACGTTTTCATCCTGATTCAGTCCCAGATCCCTTTGCAGAGCCAGTTTATTTTTGACCTTTTCCTTGCGGAAGGTCACCGCATCGTAACGGGCTTCGATATGGGGATCCGTAGCAGGATTGAAATCATCATAATCGATACCGTTGACAATACCACGCAGGCTGTTGGTTCTGGCGCGAAGCAAACCGTCCAGACCTTCCCCGTAAAATGGTGTCTTGATCTCCTCCGCGTAGGTATTGCTCACTGTTGTGATGGCATCGGCAAAGACGATCCCGCCTTTGAGATAATTGGCATCCTTGTAGGCCTCCATCTTATCCGGGGTGAAGTAATAATCCGAAAGCCCGGTAATAGACTTGATCGTCTTGACATCCCACACGCCCTGGAACTTCAGATTATGGATGGTCATGATTGTCTTGATTCCCCAGAAGAAGGGGTTCTGCTGGAAGGAATCATGAAGATATACCGGAACCAGGCCTGTCTGCCAGTCATGGCAGTGAATGATCTGAGGCTGGAAGCCGATCACCGGAAGCACAGATAAGACTGCCTTGGAAAAATAGGCAAACTTTTCCAGATCCCAGGTACCGCCGTCATAAGGCTGAGGACCGCTGAAATAGTATTCATTGTCAATAAAATAGAAATGGATTCCTTCATACTCTATGTGGAGGATACCGACATAGCAGTTCTTATATCCCAGGTCCATATAGAAGTGAGTCACATATTCCATTTTATCTTTCCACTCCTGCTTCATGCAGGCGTATTTAGGAAGAATAACTCGAATGTCAAAATAATTCTTGTCAAAGCACTTTGGCAGCGACCCGGCCACGTCCGCCAGTCCTCCGGTTTTAATAAAGGGAACGGCCTCCGATGTAGCGTAAACAATATTCTTCACTAATAACCCCTCCTTCGCAGAAATGACTTTTTCGAAACTGTTCCGTTACGAAGTGTGTAACTATATGGTATATTATACTTGAAAAATCATTCCTTGGGAAGGTTTATTTTATACTCAAGTGAAATTTTATCCGTCAGAATGGCAATAAATTCCGCATTGGTCGGCTTTCCCTTTCGTGTATTCACGGAATAACCAAACAATTTGTCGATCAACTCGAGTCTTCCCCTGTTCCAGGAAACCTCTATCGCATGGCGTATCGCTCGTTCTACCCGCTGTGGCGTCGTATCATACTGGTCCGCGATCTGGGAATAGATATTTCTTGAAACGAATTCCAGGGTACGAGGATCCCTCACGGCGATCAAAACGGCTTTACGAAGATAGGAATACCCCTTGATATGGCTTGGAACCCCAAGCTCCATAAGGATCTCGGTGATATCCAGCTCCGGATTTCCTGAAATATAGATGGGGGAATCCTCTCTCAGGATATCCCTGCCGCCAAAAGACGACTGCCTCAGGATTTGTCTGGCTCCTGGGCTTTTCTCAGGCACCAAAGGCAGATTTCTGAAAAAGAGATGCCTCATCTTTCCCATAATGATAATCGGATCGACAGGCTTACGAACATAATACTGAGCCCCCAGTTCGAAGGCATCATGAATAACCTCATCCTTGCCAACGGCACTTACGATCAAAAAGGCCGGCTGCTTCTGCAGCGATTGATCCTTGCTGATAGTGTCCATAACATACAAGCCGTCTCCCTGTGGCATGACAATATCAAGAATAACGATATCCGGTCTCCTCTCCCGTATGATCCTGCAGGCCTGTTCCCCATTGTAGGCCTTCCCTACCAGCAGGAAATCCTGATCCTCCATTACCACCTTGGTCAGCTGATCGACCTGTTCCTCGTTATCGTCAATGATCACAACCTTAATTTTTTCCATTCAGCAGTATCTCCCATTTCATACGATCCCTGTCACTTTTCAGTGACAGGCTCCTTCACAGTTGCAGGACAGACTCGATGCCGTCATATCTCGATCTTCGTATCTGGTTTATACCTGTCCTTTTTTGTTCCTCATGGCCATATCAACAGTACTGTGTTGGAACTGGGTCTATTATACGGGGGGAATTCGGTAATTTCAATATATTTTTGCAAAATTACCCGAAAACCGTTCGAGCTTTTTCGACAAAAATGGCACAAATAGTTCATTGCGTGTAAAATCTATATCGTTATTTCTATCATTTCATTCATAAAAATTAAATATTTTTTTTATAATTTTGAGCCAACGCTTTCATTTCTCTGGCATTGGCCAAGGCTGCCTCCGTCAGGGAATTTCCGCCCAAAAGTCTGGCAAGCTCCCTTATGGAGGTCTCTTCATCAAGGACATGGATCATGGTTCTGGCTGAAGCCTCCTGAGCCTGCTTTTCTATCTCAAAATGCACATCAGCCATGGCTGCGATCTGAGGCAGGTGGGTGATACACAATACCTGATGGTTTCTGCCAATAATCGCCATTTTTTCTGACACCTTCTGTGCTGTCCTGCCACTGATCCCCGTGTCGATCTCGTCAAAAACAAGCGTTTCTATTTGGTCCTTGTCTGCCAGAATCGCCTTGAGGGCAAGCATGATACGGGAAAGCTCACCACCTGATACAATCTCTTGCAAGGGCTTCTGTTCTTCGCCAGGATTTGTAGCGATCATATAGGAAAGCTCATCATAGCCCTGTGCTGTGTAGCTTTTTTTCTTATCAAACCGAAGGGAAAAAGAAACATTGGCGAAATTCAGATCCCTTAATCCTTCCTCGATCTCACGGGAGAGTCTCTTACCCGCCTCCTGCCTGGCCAAAGAAAGCTCCCTGCAGGCAGAATCCAGCTGGCGCCTTAGCAAGGCCTGTTCCTGCTTCAGTTCCTGCAGGCTCTGGGAATAACTCTGCAGTTCCTCCAGTCTTTTTGCCTGCTTGTCCTGATAAGCCAGAATCGCCTCCACAGAGCCACCGTATTTGGCCTTCAAATCGTTGATCTTGTCCAGCCTGCTGCTGACCCGATAGAAATCCTCCTCGTCAAAGGAAAGACTGTCAATATATGAGTAAAAGTCCCTGCCAAAATCAGACAAAAGAGAATCAATCTGCAGAAGATTTTCCGACAAAGCTCCCAGCTGGCCGTCCAAATCCAGAACCTGGCGAAGCAGCCTTCCGGCTTCAGAAATCCTGTCAAGTACACCATCAGTACCGTTTAGAATTCCTTGAATTCCCGAGCAGGCTTCCAGTATCCTTTTGCTGTTTGCCATGCGGCGGTACTGCTCCTCCAGGGCTTCATCCTCTCCCACCTTGACCTTTGCCTGTTCAATCTCCTGGATCTCAAATTCCAGAAGGGATTGTTCTCTTTCCCGGCTTTCCTCATCCTGATCAAAGGATCTGAGCTCACTCAGGCATTTCTTGTAGGCAGTATAGGCTTTACTGGTCTGCCCGGCCTTTTTTTCCAGCTCCTCGCCCGCATAGGAGTCCAATATTTCCAGCTGCCTGGCCGGATACAAAAGAGACTGGTGTTCATGCTGCCCATGGATGTCCAGAAGCAAAGCTGCCGTCTCCTTCATACGGCCGACAGTGGTGGTTTCCTCATTGATCTTATTGATGCTGCGTCCGTCCATCAGCTTTCTCGACAAAAGGATCTGACCGTCCTCAAGAGGAATGTCCATATCCTCAAGAGCCTTCTTGACTGCTTCGTTTTCCACCTGAAACAAAAGCTCCACCAGCGCATAGGGGGAATCCTTACGGATCATGGTCCGCGATACTTTTCCTCCCAAAATCAACTGGATGGAGCCCAAAAGAATTGATTTTCCTGCACCGGTCTCTCCGGTGAGAATATTTAAGCCTCTGTCAAAATCAACTTCTATTTCTTCGATCAGAGCAAGGTTTTTTACATGAAGGTGAACAAGCATATAATCCCCCCTTTTTCACCATATCAGATTCACTGGCAGGACAAAAGCACCCCTTCCCTCCTTTCGGATCGGAGCAAGGATGCTTCTGCCTTTTCAGAATGCCCCCTTCAAAGCCTTCAGGCGCACAGCAATCTCCTGGGCCAGCTCTTCATTGGGACACACACAGAAAATCGTATCATCCCCTGCGATGCACCCAAGAATCTCCTTCCATTGAAAGGAGTCCAAAGCTGCCGCCGCCCCCATAGCCATCCCTGGAGCAGTATGAAGGACAAGCATATTCTGACCTACTGCTGTATGGGATACAAGATCGGCCAGCAATTGTTCATTTTTGTCCTGGCTGCGCCCTGTCTTTTCTTCCAGGACCGCATAGCGTGACTTTCCTTGTGATCCGGGAACCTTTGTCAGGTTAAGGGCATGAATGTCCCGGGAAATGGTAGCCTGGGTTACTCTATAGCCAGCCTCTTCAAGGCGCATAACGAGCTCCTCCTGAGTATCGATCTCATATTCATGGATCAGCTCCAATATTTTTTCCTGTCTGGCAGATTTCAAATATGCCCTCCTGTCCTGTCAATCCATCTTCTGTCTAAGCACTTCCACAAAGCTCAGACGGTTCAGCCTGATGATGCGTGTTTTTAACGCTGCCTTGCGGATGATAACCCGATCCCCGGACACCATGTTGATAACAGTATCGGAATCGAAGCAGACCAAACCCTTTTCCACATCCTGATGTCTGCCAGGCCCCAGCTCTACGGTTACCACATCCTGTGAAGGCAGTACGATACTGCGGGCCGTCAGGGTATGGGGAGCGATAGGTGTCATAATCATCATCTCGGCATTGGGAGATACAATGGGACCTCCAACGGAAAGACTGTAGCCGGTAGAACCTGTGGGAGTCGCTACCACAATGCCATCAGCCTGATAATTTGTCAGGTATTCTCCGTTTACATAATTGATCAGACGGACTACCCTCAGGTGATTTCCCTCTCGGCTGATGGTGATATCATTCAGGGCAATATCCTCTCCCAGCTTTTCCTCTCCCCGGTACACCTCCCCTGAAAGCATCATACGCTCCTCCATCTCACAGGAATCCCGCATCAGCTTGTCCAGGGCAGAATACAGGGATTTTCTGTCTACCTCAGCCAGAAACCCCATGTTTCCCAGATTTACCCCGATCAGCGGCATCGAAAGCTGCACAACGTCTCTGGCCGCCTGAAGCATGGTCCCGTCTCCTCCCAGCACCATGATGCAATCCGTATCCTCCGGAATCAAGGACGGGTCTGTATAACGAAAGCTGCTGTCCTTCTTTTTGTGAGCGATCATGGTCTGACAGGAACAGCCATTGCTTGTGATATAACGGGCGATGGTCTCAGTCAGCTGCAGTCCCTGATCCTTTGAAGGATTGGTTATGATTAAAAATTTTTTCATTTCTTGTCCAGCTCCTTGTGAGCCTCTTCCACAAGACGGGAAATCCTCCCATAAAGCTCAGGATCCATTCGATCGGTTCTGTCTGTCTTCTCTGCCTGCATCAGATATTCAATATTCCCCTCCGGTCCTTTAATGGGGGAATAGGACAGATTCTTCAATGCAAGACCATGCTCTGTACAGAAGGAGCAGATTTTCTCTACTACCTCAATATGGATCAAGGGATCCTTGACTACTCCTTTTTTCCCCACCTTTTCCCTTCCGGCCTCAAACTGTGGTTTGATCAGGCAAACAAGCTGCGCATCCTCCTTCAGGAGAGCTTTCACAGCCGGCAGTACCTTAGTCAGAGAAATAAAGGACACATCAACAGATGCAAAATCCGCTTTTTCGGGTATATCATCAGGTGTGACATAACGGATATTGGTCTTTTCCATGCACACTACTCTGTCATCCTGCCTGAGCCGGTAATCCAGCTGTCCATAGCCAACATCGATAGCGTAAACCCTTCGGGCCCTGTTCTGCAGCATAACATCCGTAAAGCCCCCTGTGGAAGCTCCGATATCCAGACAGATCAACCCTTCCAGGACAAGACCAAAGGTCCTGACCGCTTTGTCCAGTTTAAAGCCTCCTCGGCTGACAAAAGGTAAGGCATGGGATCGTATCTCGATCAGCGCATCCTCCGCAAACATAGAGCCTGCCTTATCCTCCTTTTGCGAGTTCACGTACACTTCTCCCGCCATGATGATCAGCTTGGCCTTTTCTCGGGAAGCGGCCAGACCTCTTTCCACTAAAAGGACATCCAGCCGCTTTTTCATATTTTTCCTCCGGCTTTCTCTTCAAAAAATGATAGGATCGATTCCTTTATATGCTGCCCGGACAGACCGTTTTCTCTTCTCTGGGCATAAACCGAAGCCTGGGGAACAAACCGGTCTTCAATGGCCATAATCTTTACCCTTACATGAGGATGATGCATCTGAAGATAAGAACAGACCCCTTCCCCCATACCACCTCTTTGCACATTTTCCTCCACGGTAACAAACAGCTCGTGATCTGAGGCAAGCTGGTCAAGAAGCTCTGTATCCATTGGTTTGATAAAACGCATATTGACAAATGTCGCATCGATGCCTGCCTCGAGGAACTCCTTCTCCAGGCCAAGACAGACACTTACCATACTGCCGACTGCAAGAACAGCCACTTTCTTTCCCTTTTTCAGCAGCTCTGCCTTTCCATAGCGGATCGGTTCTTCTCTTCCGGCGGGATCTTCCCAGGCCTCGTCCTTGGAATAACGCACAGCGACCGGGCCTTCAAAATCCATGGCTGCCCAAAGCATGCTGGTCAGCTCCCTGCCGCTCTTAGGTGCCATCACCGTCATATTCGGCATCATACTGAGGTAGGAAAGATCGAAACAGCCATGATGGGTTTCCCCGTCAGCCCCCACAAACCCACTTCGGTCTATGGCGAAAAGGATATGCAGTCTCTGCATACATACATCATGCATCAGCTGATCTACTGCTCTTTGCAGGAAGGAAGAATAGATGGCAACAACCGGCAGAAGTCCGCCCAATGCCAGTCCGGCGGCAAAGCTTACCGCATGGCCTTCCGCAATCCCCACATCAAAAAAGCGGGAAGGGAAACATTGCTGGAATGCTTTGAGTCCTGTCCCTTCCGGCATTGCCGCTGTAACGGCAGTCAGATTTCCCTTCTCCTTTCCCAGTTGGCAAAGGGTTTGCGAAAAAATATCGGTATAGGTTGCTTTGGTCTTTTTGCTTAGCGGCTCGCCGGTTTTGATATCGAATGGACCGATGCCATGATATTTCTCCGGATATCTGCAGGCAGGTTCATAGCCATGCCCTTTCTGTGTCAACACATGCACGATCACCGGACCGGGTACCCGCTTGGCCTCGTTCAACAGCCTCATGGTCTGGCGCATGTCATGACCGTCAACCGGTCCTATATAGGTAAGGCCCATGTTTTCAAAGAGCATGCCTGGGATAAAGAACTGTTTGATGGAACTCTTTGTTCTGTGCACCGTCCGCACAATAGCCGGTCCTATCCTGGGCACCTTGTTCAGACTCCGGGTGACATTAAGCTTCATCCCGGTATAAGCCTGAGCTGTACGGATGACGGAAAGATAGGACGATAGCCCTCCGATATTTCGGGCAATAGACATATTGTTATCATTCAGCACTATGATAAAATTCGTTTCCAGCTCTGCCGCATTGTTCATTGCCTCGAAAGCAAGCCCGCCCGTCAGAGCGCCGTCCCCGATGACGGAAATGATCGTATTCGTCCCCTGACACAGATCTCTGGCGTATACCATGCCCAGGCCGGCGGAGATAGAATTGGAACTATGGCCTGAATCAAAAGCATCACAGTCACTCTCCGAGCGTTTGGGAAAACCGCTGAGTCCGCCCTCCTGACGGAGAGTAGCGAAATCTTCTTTTCGTCCGGTAAGAATTTTATGTGTATAGGCCTGATGTCCTACATCCCAGACCAGCTTATCCTGTGGAAAGGTCAGAACGTTATGCAGAGCCAGAGTCAGCTCCACAGTTCCAAGGTTTGACGCAAGATGTCCGCCTGAACGGCTCACCGATTGGAGGATAAAATCCCTTATCTCATCTGCCAGCTGAGGAAAATCTCTAAGTGGGATCTGATGGATATCATTCGGCTTTTGAATTTTCTCCAGTATCATGTAGGCTCCTTCGCTTGGCTTATCCTCGGTAGTTACAGTTATAGCATCCTGCCGGAGGCTCCCTATCCCCTATTTTTCTCTGACTGCAAGGCTTTCAACAAGTGAACACAGAAAGGTGATATCTCGGCCTGTGAAACGTAAGGCATCAAGGGCGGTTTGGGTAAGCTCCTTCACCCTGGCCTCAGCCTTTTCCAGTCCATTTAACGTCACATAAGTCGTCTTCAGGTTTTTTTCATCGGAATGTACGGGCTTTCCCAAAACCTGATCAGTACTGATCAGATCAAGAATATCGTCCCGGATCTGAAAAGCCAGTCCGATATTTGACGCAGCCAAACCGATTACATCACAGGCATTCTCAGAAGCTCCGGCTAATATAGCGCCAATCTGCATGGAAGCTTCCAGAAGTGCCGAAGTCTTTTTTTCATAGATATATTCCAGGACAGAAGCACGCAAAGGCTTTCCATCATTTTCCACATCAACGCTTTGCCCTCCGAGCATCCCCTGGATTCCCGTCTTTTCCGCTATCAGACAGAGGGCTTTGACTACCCTGTCCGGATATCGGGTCATTCCAAAACCGCCGAGCATGGTTTCATAGGCATAATTGAGAAGGGCATCTCCTGCCAGAATCGCACAGGCCTCTCCAAAAACCTTATGGACTGTCGGCTTACCCCGACGAAGGTCGTCGTTGTCCAGGGCGGGCAGATCGTCATGAATCAAAGAATGGGTATGGATCATTTCCATTCCAGCCATAAAAGGTTCGATCACCTTTTCCTGACCGCCAAAGATTTCGTAAACCTCCTTCATCAAAAGAGGTCTCAGTCTTTTTCCGCCTGCCGTAAGGCTATAGCTCATTGCCTCCGACAGGCGGAATGCATGCCCCTCCACATGGGGAAGATATGCCATAATAATCTCTTCTGTCTTCGCTGTTCTCTGATTCAATTCTTCACGGAAATTCACGGAGTATCCCTTCCTCACTAATCTGAAGCATTTTCTTTTCTACTGTATCCAGCTTATCATTACAGCGGCGGAGCAAAAGCACACCTTCCTGATAGAGTAAGAAGGAATCCTCCAGGGATGTTTCTTTCGCTTCCAGCCTCGACGCTATCTCCTCAAGACGGGAAAAGGCTTCCTCCAGGCTTTCTTCTCTTTCTTCATCCCCGTTTTCCTGCAAAGGCTTTGTTTTCTCCCCTGTCTGCACTGTCTCTTCTTGTTTCATATCTGCTCCCTTTGGTTTTTGGGTTGACTGCTTGGGTCTGGTGTTTATCTTCAACCCGCGTGTCGATTACACCGTCGCAGACATATAATCTGAGCCTGTCTCCGGTCTTTACCTGACTGATGCTGGAAATCTTTCCGCCAAGCACGTCTGAAACATAGGAATAACCCTGTCCCAGCTTCTTCATGGGAGACAGATCCTCTATCCTCTGATATAGAAGATCCCTTTGCTGTTTTTTCCGGCTCAGCAAGGTCTGCATATGATGAAAAAGATGATCCTGCTGCCTGAAAAGCCGCTCCTTATTTTCCTTCAGATTGCGGCCAAGGCAGGCATCGAATCCTTCCTGAAGCTGATCCAGGCGCTGCCTTTTTTCATTTAGCTTTGCCTGAGGACTAAGCAGGCGGAGCCGTCCGGCTAAAGCCTGACATGCCCTCTGTGCTGTCAGCAGCTTGTTTTCCATTCCGGCTCCAAAACGCCTGGACAGGCCATCGAGCCTGGACAGTACGGACATCATATCATCCACTGCCAGCTCGGCTGCCGCTGAAGGCGTAGGGGCTCTGAGATCCGCAGTAAAATCGGCTATGGTAAAATCTGTTTCATGGCCTACAGCAGAGATGACAGGGGTTCGGCAGGAAAAAATCGCTCTGGCAACCGTCTCTTCATTAAAAGCCCAGAGATCCTCAATAGAACCCCCTCCCCGACCAACGATAATGACGTCGACACCAAAATCGTCAAGTACCTGAATTCCCTTTACGATGCTTTGCGCGGCTGATTCCCCCTGAACCTGAGCCGGAAAGAGAACGATCTGCAAAAAGGGATTTCTTCTCAAAGAAACCGTCCTGATATCCTGAATCGCTGCACCTGTGGGAGCGGTAACCACCCCCAGAGTATGGATAAAACGGGGGATAGGCTGCTTATAAGACGGATCAAACATTCCCATCCCTTCCAGCTCTTTTTTCAGCTCCAGAAAGCGGGCATAGAGAAACCCTTCTCCTTCCAGGGAGATTTCCCTCGCATACATCTGATACCGTCCGTCACGCTCATATACTTCCACACTCCCCCGGACGATGACTCTGTCTCCGTCCTTCATCCGGAAACCAAGGCCTTTTCGTTGGCCTGCAAAAAGGACACAGGAAAGTGTACTTCCCTCGTCCTTCAGGGAAAAATAGATGTGACCGCTGGTATGGTACTTACAATTGGACACTTCTCCACTGACGGACAAAAGCCTCAGCAGATAATCCTGGGCAAACATGTTTTTTACATAGCGGTTGATCTGGCTTACGGTATAAACTGTTTGTTGTTTCATCCCAGCCATTATGTTTCCCCTGACGGGTCCGCCTGTGGTGATGAAGCTTCCTGCTGCGTCCGGGCTATTTTCCCCAGAATGCCATTGACAAAGGAAGCAGAAGAGTCAGCACCACCATACTGCTTGGCCAGCTCCACAGCTTCATTGATTGCCACACCGACAGGAACCTTTTCATCCCATTTCATCTCATAGACGGCCAGCCGGAGCAGGCACAGATCTGTCCTGCTCATGCGGGAGATTCTCCATCCCTCGCTCGCTTGTCCCACTAAAGCGTCAATCTCATCTGTTTTTTCAAGAACGTGGCAGGTTTTCTGCCGGATGACAGCCCTGTCTGCATCATCCAGTTCTTCAAGGCTGTCCAGATAAAGCGAAAGCTGTTCCTCCCTTTCCTCTTCAGAATAAAAACCCGAGATAAAAAGGAGTATGAAAACCTGTTCTCTTATTTCTCTTCTTGTCATAAGGAGAGCCTCCGGTCACTTACTGTCTTCCGCCGGCATCTCGATGCCAGGAATGTGGATATTCACCTCTTCAACCTTAAGCCCGGTCATATTCTCGATGGATGATTTCACCTTATCCTGCACCTTGCGGCATGTTTCCTGAACATTTTTCCCGTATGACATGGATAGATTCAGGTCTACCACTGCCATGCCGTCGTTTACACTCACACGCACTCCCTTGGCCAGGCTTTTCACGGCAACCTTTCCCACCTGCTCGTGGGTGATATTTCCCGCAAGGCTGGCAACTCCGTCAACCTCTGTCGCCGCCAAAGCCGCCACAACAGTGATCACTTCATCAGCAATATTGACCTCTCCGATACCGCCAAGCTCCTGTATCTTATAGGTGATTCTTTTCTCTGCCATAACTGAGCGATTCCCTCCGTATTATTTCTGATCCGTAACCGTTCTGCCACAGTCACTGCACGATTTTGACCCGTGCGTTACCCGTATTACCTGCTGAATTCCTCCAGCTTCAATCCTGGATTCCTGTCCAGAGTCATTCCTATACTCCAGGGATTGACCCAGAGCAGCAAGGGATTCCCTTTCAGGTCTCTCACTTTTTTCATATCGGAGGTTCCTGTTATCTTTTCCACATCGACCTCATCTTTATTCACAATCCAGCGGATATGCTCGTAGGGAAGATTTTCCAACCGGATATCCACATTGTATTCGTTTTCCAGTCGGTACTTCAATACATCAAACTGCAGAACGCCTACCACGCCTACAATAATCTCCTCCATACCGGAATTCAGCTCCTGAAAAATCTGTATCGCTCCCTCCTGGGCGATCTGACTGATCCCTTTCACAAACTGCTTTCGCTTCATGGTATCCAGCTGCCTTACCCGGGCAAAGTGTTCCGGTGCAAAGGTGGGAATGCCTTCGAAGGCAAAGCGGTGTCCCACGGCACAAATTGTATCCCCGATGGAGAAGATCCCTGGATCGAACACCCCGATAATATCCCCGGCATAGGCTGAATCCACCACATGGCGGGCTTCTGCCATCATCTGCTGCGGCTGCAGAAGGCGCATCTTTTTATCTGTCTGTACATGATAGACTTCATGATCAGACTCAAATTTCCCCGAACAGATCCTCATAAAGGCGATTCTATCCCGGTGGGCTTTGTTCATATTTGCCTGGATTTTGAATACAAAAGCGGAGAAAACGTCACTTTTAGGGTCGATCAGGCCCTGATCCGACATACGGGGAAGAGGGGATGTCGTCATCATAAGGAAATGCTCAAGAAATGTCTCGACACCGAAATTTGTCAGAGCGGAACCAAAGAAAACAGGTGTCAGCGTTCCATTACTGACCTTTGCCTGATCGAAAACCGCGCTGGCGCCATCCAGCAGATCTATCTCCTCGTAGAGCTTCTCCTTCTGATCCGGATCCATCACCGAATCAATGCGGGGATCCTCGATGTCAAGCTCTAGATAGGAGCCTTCCTTGGTTCCCTTCTGTGTATCCTGAAAAATAAGTACATGACGGGTATTGCGGTCATAGACTCCACGGAATTTTTTCCCCGAACCGATGGGCCAGTTGACAGGACATGTGGCAATTCCCAATTCTTTTTCGATATCGTCCAGAAGATCGAAGGTATCATTCGCGTCCCTGTCCAGCTTATTGATAAAGGTAAAGATTGGGATATGCCGCATCACACAGACCTTGAAAAGCTTTCTTGTCTGGGCTTCCACTCCCTTGGATGCATCGATTACCATCACAGCGGAATCAGCAGCCATCAGGGTTCGGTAGGTATCCTCTGAGAAATCCTGATGGCCAGGTGTATCCAGGATATTGATGCATTTTCCCTCATAGTGAAACTGAAGAACGGAGGAAGTGACCGAAATACCTCTTTCCTTCTCTATTTCCATCCAGTCAGAAACAGCGTGGCGCATTGTCGCCTTTCCTTTTACGCTTCCTGCCTCATTGATGGCTTTGCCATACAATAGAAATTTCTCCGTCAGCGTTGTCTTTCCCGCGTCCGGATGAGAAATGATGGCAAATGTTCTCCGTTTATTTATTTCTCCAAATAAATCCGGCACTTTCTTCCTCCCTTCTTCAAATCTGAATTTATTTTGTATATCCCATTTCCAAAAGAAAACGAGAAGGAACCCTCTCCTTATCATTCTGGCGGAGCACATAACAGAGGGTAAGCTCCTGTTTTGCCCTGGTCATTCCCACATAAAAAAGTCTTCTTTCCTCCTCGAGCGCTTCCGGGAGAAGGGCTTTTTTGTAGGGTATACTCTCTTCATTTACATTCAGAATAAATACTTTATCATACTCCAGTCCCTTCACTGCGTGCAGGGTAGCCAAAATGACTCCTTCTTTACGGGACTGCTGCCGTTTGGCCTGTTCCTGAAGCTGTCTGGTATAATTTTCGATAAAGGCTTCCCATGAGGAAAGGGATTTCAGGCCCCTGGCGCTCTCCTGGAGCCGGTCCAGCACATCCAGAAGATCTTCCGGATTCAGCCTCCTGAACTGAGCATATTCCTTCAGATACTCCTCATACCCTATACCGTGACGAATATAATTGATGGCCGCATAGGGAGCCATCGTGGAAAGCGCCTTGAGATCTCTCTCCATCTGGGCAACCCGTTCGCACAGCCAATCCTTATCCTGATAGAAATCATACAGGCGATCCAAATCCACCCGGGTTCCCCCGCCGGCATCCCTTGTGACTGCATAGGCAATGGCTTCTCTGGAAAAATAACGATTGGGGCGGTTCATCACCTCAAGGAGATTGCTCCGGCTCATCTCACCCTGCGCCATCTTCATATAGGTTCTCAGGTTTCGGCAGATCCAGTGAGAAAAAAGATTGGGAAGCCTGTCCTTCATGGTAAACGGAACCTGGTATTCGATTAAGGCTGCCACCAGGTTCTCGGCCTCCTGATTTGTCCGAAAGAGAATGGCGGTATCCTCAATTCTCTCTCCTGCCTGCAGTCTTTGCTTCAGGTATGAGACAAGATGTCGTGCCTGATCCCGAGGAGTTTTGAAAATCTGGATCCGTATGGGTGCCCCGTCCTCATTCGGCGTGCTCAGCTCCTTGGGAAATCTGTTTTTATTGTTTTCCACCACTTTCAGGGAACTTTTCAGGACATTGCCGGAACAACGGTAATTAATATTCAAAAGCACTGTCTCACAGGCAGGATAATCTTTGCCAAAATTCAGCATGATCTCCGGCCTGGCTCCTCTGAAGTGATAGATGGACTGGTCATCGTCCCCCACAATAAAAAGATTGTTCTGCGGTGCCGCCAGAAGCCTTACGATATCATACTGGACAGGACTGATATCCTGGAACTCATCTACGAGAATATACCTGAATTTTCTTCGCCAGGCATTCAGGATATCCTCTCTGCGCCTGAAGAGCTCATAGCAGTCAACCAGCATATCGTCAAAATCCAGCTTTCGCCTGGCCTTCAGCGCACTGGCATAGCCCTGGTACATAGCCCGGAAAACCTCATCCGGACAGCTGGTGGAATAATAGTGATCCAGAGCGATCCTGTCCGATTTAACGATCCCGATCTCCCGGGCGACATCGTCGATAAAGTCAGCATCCTGTACCTGCTCAAACCCATGCTCCTGGGCCAGGCCTTTCAGAATACCGACCTTCTCCTCCTCGGAAAGAATATTGGCGGCAGTCAGGCCATAGGCCTGTTTTAGGATCCCATAAAAGATACCGTGAAAGGTGCCGAAGGTCACCTCGCTGGAGCTTTTGCCGATGTATTTGAGGAATCGCTCCTTCATCTCGGCAGCAGCCATCCGGGAGAAGGTCACCACAAGGATATTGCCGGGCGGAATGTCTGCCTTCTCTATCATGTGGGCGGTGCGCTCGACAATGACAGATGTTTTTCCCGAGCCCGGCCCGGCCAGTACCATCATCGGCCCGTCTATATGCTGAATAGCCTTTTTCTGGGCGGGATTTCTTTCGATCTTTTTATTTTCAGGCATAATCTAACTGAGCTTTTCAATGGCTGCTTCGATCCGGTGCAGAGTCTCTTCTTTCCCGATGATTTCCATGATCTCGGTAGCTCCCGCCGGCGTCATCTGCTTTCCGGAAACCGCTACACGAAGAGGCCACATGACATAACCGTTTTTATATCCTTTTTCCGAGATATACTGGCTCAGCCTCTGGTAGAGAGGATCATTTCCGTAATCCTCCTGTTCCTTCAGCACCGGAAGGACCTCCTTCAAAACCGCAAGCGAGGTCTCGGGTGTCGTCTTCATTTTTTTATGACGGTACATCTCTGTATCATATTCCGGGACTTTTGCAAAAAAGTCAATGAGATCGGGAATATCCGGATATACCTCGATTCTTGACTGAACCATGGCAGCAATCTTTTTCAGATCCAGCCCTTCCCCCAATGTCTCCTTCAGATAAGGCAGGGCTTGCTCATAGAAAGTTTCGAAGGGAAGCTTATGGACATACTCCCCGTTCATCCAGCGTAGTTTTGTGATGTCAAAAACGGCCGGAGACTTATTGATATGAGTATAGTCAAATTTTTCGATCAATTCCTTCAGAGAAAATATCTCTTCGTTGTCCGTCGGACTCCAGCCCAGAAGGGCAACGTAATTGACGATCGCTTCAGAAAGAAAGCCTTGTGCGAGAAGATCCTCATAGGAGGAATGACCGGAGCGTTTGGAAAGCTTCGCATGGGTCTCATCCGTAATCAAAGGACAATGGACATAAACCGGGATCTCCCAGCCAAAAGCCTCATAAATACGGTTGTACTTGGGAGATGATGACAGGTACTCGTTCCCGCGAACCACATGGGTGATCCCCATGAGATGATCGTCCACAACGTTGGCAAAATTGTAGGTAGGATATCCATCGGATTTGATCAGGATCAGATCCTCGAGTTCTTCATTGTTTACGGTGATGTCACCGTAAATGACATCCCGGAAGGTGGTTGTCCCTTCTGATGGCATATTAAAACGCACAACATGGGGCTCTCCCGCAGCAAGCCTGCGCTCTATCTCTTCCTTGCCAAGATGCAGGCAGCGCTTGTCGTACATGGATATCTCTTTCCCGTTTACCGTCCGCTTCATCTGGGCAAGCTCCTCTTCCCCGCAGAAGCAGTAATAGGCATCCCCCTGCCGGATCAGCTGATCGGCGTACTTTTGATAGATCCCTGCTGCCTGGCGCTCACTCTGAACATAAGGCCCATATCCGGCGTCCTTATCCGGTCCCTCGTCATGGTTCAGCCCTGTTTTTTCCAGAGTCCGGTTTATGATGTCAACGGCTCCTTCGACATAACGAACCTGATCCGTATCTTCAATGCGAAGAATGAAATCTCCTCCTTCATGTTTCGCGATCAGATAGGCATAAAGAGCGGTACGGAGATTCCCCACGTGCATTTTCCCGGTGGGACTGGGGGCAAATCTGGTTCTAATTTTCTGCATGGCTTTTTCCTTTTCATCATCAATATTGGTTACCTGTGTCATAACTGGTCCGTCAGGTCATCCTTCACGGCCATCTTGTGTCCTGCTCACAATCATAACATGAAATCAGGAAAAATTAAAGACACAAGTCGAACTGTTCAGCCAGCCCTTCGCCCCTGACCATAGGAAACATACTGCGAAAACATCATGGCCCCAAACAGGCGCACACCTGTCCTCATAGCAGGCAAGGAATACATGACTGAATCGTTCCACACATTTTTCCGTGTAAAAGAAAGCCTGAGTACCTGGAATCCATAGCCAGTACAATGAGGCGGATGCAAGGGATGGCCCTGCCGTCTCGATTAAGCCAGCTGATCCCTGGTCTCAGGCAGTTGTGTGATTTTCTCTTCAGGTAGCGGATGCGCACGAATTTCCTGTGGAATCGTGCCGCTTACAGTGGGGTGAATTCATGCGTCTGCTTCATTTTCCCCACAGCTTTCTGGTCAGACCTCAATCCCCTTGTCTCTGAGATAGTCGAGGAAATCTCCAACCGTATACATATCCGACAGTTCTTCCTGGGGAAGCTCTATATTATACTCATCCTCTAAAGCAAGGACAAATTCATACAGATCCAAAGAGTTTGCTCCAAGATCATCCTTAAAGGATGTGTCTTCTCTAATGCTATCCGGATTGACTCCCAGAATCTCCGCCAGCATTTCTTTCATTTTCTCCAGCATACCAAGATTCCTTTCTTAATTGTTTTAGTAGCGGTAAAATCCTGCTCTTTAGCAGGAGTATAGACTGCCTCTATGCTTTTGTCAAGGAATCTGTTCTCACAAAAGAGTTCCCTGGGATTTTAGCCTGATACTTCTGGAAACGCTCAGCGCTATGCCCATTTCTGTCATCAGAAACACGATAGAGGTACCACCATAACTGATGAAGGGCAGAGTGACACCGGTATTGGGAATCAGGTTTACCACAACCCCTATGTTCAGTATAACCTGTATGGCAATATGAATAAAGATACCGATCACCAGGAGGGAGCCATAGAGATCGGCCGCATTCTGGGCGATGAACATCAGGCGATAAAGCATATAGGCAAAGAGCAGCAGTACGATAGAAGCACCAAGAAGCCCCAGCTCTTCACAGATGATGGTAAAGATCATGTCGTTCTGAGCCTCGGGGATGGCGCTCAGCTTCTGGATACTGTTTCCCAGCCCTTTTCCCAGCAATCCTCCTGAGCCTATGGCATAAAGCCCCTGCATGGTCTGATATCCCCAGGAATCCGCGTACTTATCCAACTGAAGCCAGACCATGATCCTCCTCAGACGGAAATCGCTGCTGAGGGTGGCGGAATGGGAAATGATCGCGACAAAAATACCGACACAGGCTGCCAGACCGGCCAGGATGAGAAGAAAGGGCTTTGTCTTCGGATGAGCGACAAAGAGCGTAACGGCTGAAATGGTAAATATGATGATCGCTGTGCTCAGGTTGTCGGTCAGAAACAGACAGGCCAGAAACTGGACAAACCCGAAACCCAGTATGCTGATGCTTCCTTTCCAGGTCCGGATCAGCCCTCCCATTCTGGTAATAAAGGAAGCATTAAAAACGATGACTGCCAGCTTGGCAACCTCTGAAGGTTGAAAGGAAACAGGTCCCAGGCTGATCCACCTGGTAGCATTGTGGGATTCCACTCCCAGTGGGGTTGTCACCAGCCACATCAGGACAAGGGATGCTCCATAAAGCAGCACAGCCACCTTATCCAGCAGGTGATAGTCAAGCTGAGAAAGGACTATGGCATAAACCAGGCAAATAACGGAAATCATTCCCTGCTTTCCAAAATAAGTCATATCATTGCCTTCAATGACCTGGGCCCGATAGGCAGTAGCGCTGTAAAGCATGATAAGGCCGAAGCCCGTCAGAATAATGATAATGATCAGAAGACCAAAATCATAATACTCTGTTGTCTGACGCAACATACGCCATAGACGTTGCGGTCCTGACATTCTGCCGTTTCTTCCCTCACGATGCTGCGTGTTGGCCATGGTCATTCCACCTTTCTTTCCCGGTTTATCCCTGTTCCGTCGCGTACCGCCCAGACCGTAATCCCGATGCTGAGCATTGCGTCAAGCTCTTTTCACAAATAATTGGCGGCAAAAGCCTTTGATTATCATAACATATTACAGATTTTGTTGCAATTATCTTTGACAATCCTATCAATAGTGCTATAATTAAGAACATGTAGATTCACAGCTCCCGGACACGAGCTGTTACCTTGTCATATGGAGGTTTTATGCAGATCATAATTGTAGGATGCGGAAAAGTAGGAAAAACGTTGGCAGAGCAGCTTCAGGAGGAAGCCAACGTAGACTTAACCCTTATCGATATTTCGGCGGAAAGCATGCAATCTGTCTCTGAAAATGTGGATGCCCTTATGATCGAAGGCAACGGAGCCAGTATCAATACACTGAGGGAAGCAGGCATAGACAAGGCAGATCTTCTGATTGCTGTAACCGGAAGCGACGAACTCAATCTGCTTTGCTGTCTCATCGCACAGAAAAGCGGACATTGTCATACCATTGCCCGCGTCCGCAATCCTGTCTATTTTCACGAGGTGGAATTCATCCGGGAGAGGCTGGGGCTGACTATGATCATCAACCCCGAGCTGTCTGCCGCCCAGGAGATTTCCCGCCTGCTTCGTCTCCCCTCTGCCATCAAGATTGACACCTTTGCCCGGCGCCGCATCGAGCTTTTGAAGTTTAAAGTCCTGCCGGAGTTTGAGCTGAACGGTCTTTCTGTCAGCGAGCTGGCAGATCGATTCCATCTGGACATTCTGGTCTGCGGTATCGAGAACAAAGACGAGGTCATCATCCCCGGCGGCAACAGTCTGATCCATGACGGAGACATGGTATCTATCCTGGCTACGCCTGAAAATACCAGCGCCTTCTTCCGTAAGATCGGCCTGAAAGCCCGGCAGGTCAAAAACACCTTGATCGTGGGCGGCGGTACCATCGCCATCTATCTGGCTCAGGAGCTTTTGGCCATGAATATAGATGTCAAGATCATCGAGTCCAATGAAAAGCGCTGTGAGATGCTTAGCGATCTTCTGCCGGAGGCTACTGTCATTCACGGGGACGGAACCAACCACCGTCTTCTGATGGAAGAAGGTCTTGCCCTGACAGAATCCTTCATTCCCATGACCGATGTCGATGAAGAAAATATTTTTCTTTCCCTCTACGCCAAAACCAGAACCAAGGCCAAGCTGATCGCAAAGGTAAACCGGATGGATTCCAATGAGATCATTGATTCCCTGGATATCGGCAGTGTTGTCTATCCCAAATATGTCACGGCTGATCGTATTCTTACTTATGTCCGAGCCATGCGCAATTCCTACGGGAGCAATGTGGAAACTTTGTACCATATCATGGATGGCAAGGCAGAAGCTCTGGAATTCCAGATCCGGGAGGAATCCCCGGCCCTGAATAAACCTCTATCCACACTGAAGCTGAAGTCCAATCTGTTAGTCGGCTGTCTGAACCGGGGAGGCAAGATCCGTATTCCCAGGGGTCAGGATTCGCTGAAACTGGGGGATACGGTCGTGATCGTGACGACCCATCGCGGTCTCCATGATATCAACGACATTCTGGCATAGCAGCAAGGGAGATAGCTTATGAATTATTCAATTATCCGCTACATCCTTGGATGGATCCTTACCATCTCTTCCGGCTTAATGATGATTCCTTTGGGGACAGGCATATTCTATCAGGAAAAAGAAACTGCCGCTTTTGTCATCACCATCCTGGTAAGCTGTGTCATAGGGATAGCCCTCACCCGCAAAAAACCACAGAACCAGGTTTTCCATAACCGGGAAGGCTTCGTGACAGTAGCTTTAAGCTGGATCACCTTAAGTCTGATCGGAAGCATCCCTTTTGTCATCAGCAGGACGATTCCCAATCCCATTGATGCCCTTTTTGAAACGGTTTCCGGCTTTACCACGACAGGGGCCAGCATACTCAGCGATGTGGAGGTTCTGCCTCGCTGCATGCTCATCTGGAGAAGCTTTACCCACTGGATCGGGGGAATGGGTGTCCTCGTCTTTATTCTGTGCATTCTGCCCCTGACGGGAGGGTATCAGATGAGCCTGATGAAGGCAGAAAGCCCCGGTCCCTCTGTCAGCCGTCTGGTGCCAAAGGTCAAATCGACAGCCATCATTCTTTATCAGATTTATTTTGTCCTTACCCTGCTGCAGATCGGCCTTCTTCTGGCAGGGGGGCTTCCCATCTTTGATACGCTGTGCACAGCCTTTGGAACAGCCGGAACGGGGGGCTTCGGTGTCAAAAACTCCAGCATCGGTGGCTACAGTGTCTATATTCAGGTTGTGACGACAGTCTTTATGATCCTGTTTGGGGTGAACTTTAATATTTATTTTCTCATCATCATGAAAAAGGTCAAGGCTGCTCTTTTGGTTGAAGAACTGCGGTATTATTTCCTGGTAATCCTCGTCGCTATCCTTTTCATTTCTATCAATGTCAGAGGCTTTTTTTCAAGCATAGGACAGACGGTACAGCAGGTTGCTTTTCAGGTGGGGTCTATTATTACCACCACCGGATTTTCCACAACAGATTTTGACCAATGGCCAACCTTCTCAAGAACGATACTGGTTCTGCTCATGTTCTGCGGAGCCTGCGCCGGCAGCACAGGCGGCGGTATAAAGGTTTCCCGTTTTGTCATGCTGGCGAAAACAGTGAAAAAGGAGATCCAGATTTATCTTCACCCCAACGCCGTGAAAAAGGTAAAAATGGACGGAAAGATGATCTCCCACGAGGTTGTGAGAGCGACCAATATCTTTCTGGTTGTCTATATCTTTATTTTCACCCTTTCTGTCCTGCTTGTGTCGATCGATAATTTTGACCCTACCACGAATTTTACGGCAGTAGCCGCCACAATCAACAATATCGGACCGGGGCTTTCCAGAGTAGGCCCAACCTGCAATTTTGCTCTTTTCTCCCCTTTGTCCAAGCTGGTGCTGATCTTTGATATGCTTGCGGGAAGATTGGAAATTATGCCGCTGGTGATTCTCCTGGTGCCGAATACCTGGAAGAAATTTTGATCATTATAATCCTTCTCCCTCAAAGGAGGGAATAAAGCTTTCCTTTGCAGTACCCTGCTCCTGATAATATCCGTTCTGAACGCCAAGCGAAATAGCATAATCCATGACTTTTTCGTGTTCGCGGGCTGTAAGAGTCCGGTTCAGCTCGGCATATCCGGGCAGGGTCTGTTTCATTACCGGGGTATACTGGCTTAACAGGCTGATAAAGATTCTGTCCTGATATCTATGATAGAGGTAGGCCAGAACCTCCTTGGCGTTTCTGGTATGTCCGGGAAGAATCAGGTGTCGAACCATGGTTCCTTTTTGCATATAGCCGTCAGAAGACAGCATACATTCTCCGGTCTGACGCACCATTTCTTCTATGGCTTCTTTGGCCCGTTCGGGATAATCAGGGGCATGGGACAGATCCTCTGCCAGACGGCTGTCCAGATATTTCAGATCCGGCAGGTAGACATCCACCAATCCATCCAGAAGCTTCAGCGAAGAAAGGCTTTCATAGCCGCCTGAATTGTAGACGACAGGAATGGACAGTCCCTGCTCCTTTGCCTCTTTCAGGGCTTGGATCACGGAAGGAAGAAAGTGGGCAGCTGTGACAAGATTGATATTGGCTGCGCCCTTAGCCTGAAGCTCCAGGAAAACCTCAGCCAGCCGGGAATGGGAAAGCTCCCTGCCCCATCCGCTAAGGGCGATGGAGTTGTTCTGGCAATATACACAATGCAGACTGCAGCCAGAAAAAAAAACGGCTCCGGATCCCCTTGTCCCGGAGATACAAGGCTCCTCCCACATATGCAAAGCCGCACGCGCCGCCTCCGGAGCAGGTCCCTTACGGCAAAAGCCCTTCGCTCCTGCCAGACGATTTACATGACAGGCGCGGGGGCAAAGGGTACAGTCCTTCAACAGACTGTTTTCTAATTCAGTCATTTCATTTTCTATTGTGTGCATACTATACTATGATCGAATCGACAAAAGGTTGCTTACGGATTGTTCCTGGTATTTTACTCTTCCATATATTCTATTTCAAGGCTTTTTTTTACGCGAATAGGCCATACTCGGCCTGGGGGATGCTATGATATCATGTTCCTGTTACTGCAGACGAAACAGAAAGCGGTTCTTTTCTGAGGTTATCCTATTCTTATTTGCCGGTTTTCTCTTTTCATTGTCTTTGAGCAGACCTGTATGGAGCGCTGAGACTTCTTCCCCAGAGGAGGTCATTGTCGTTCAAATGAAGCCTCCCTTCCATGACGAACAGGGAACAGAAAAAGACCAGAAAGAAAACGATGACGAGAGAACAGAGAGTAATATCGAAAAGAGTAAGATCAAAAAGAGTAATATCAAAGAGAATAATGTCAGTCAGCATAAAGAGAAAGCTGACGATGAAAAGAAGGATAATGACACAGGCTCTCAGTCCGGACAAACCGATGAAGAAAAGGACAAGAACGATGTCATCATAGTTTTACGGCCAGAGGAAGAAATCAAAGAACCGGATCCGGCTCCTCCGGATGATGGAAGACCTTTTATCCTGGACTGGAGTGAAAAGCCCTATTGGCTGGACGCTGTCCTCGATATGCCCCTTGTGCAGTCCATCGCCGCAAATCCTGAAGCGCTTGGGGATTCGGGAAGGATCTTTATCCCTGATAAGGGGGTGGATGTCTGCGTATGGTATGGAGCGGAAAATGAATATGCGAATGCCCAAAAAATATGTGATGATCCAGACAGCGCGGTTTATACTCCGCACACTGTAGGGCAGCCCTATATTGCCGACCACTGGTCCCAGGGCTTCGAAGGGATCCGTTACTGCCAGGTGGGAACCAAGGCCTACTGGAAGCACTTTGACCGGATCGATGTCCTCAGCTGCGTCCATGTCTGCCTGGGAACAAACGAGGTAACCTATATCCGCACAGACGCCGGAGAGAATGCGGCCGACATCAACCCGGGCGGCTTGTTCATGTATACCTGCAATGAAGACTGGCAGCATGTCACCGTAACCTTCTGGCAGCCCTTTATCACCATATGGTTTTCGCCAGTTTAAGTATCTGCAAAATCCAGAACAAGAAGGGTCCACAAAATCCAAAGTTTTCAAAAATAAAGCTTGCAAATCGAGCAGAATGGGGTTATACTTTAGCGCATGAACGCTTTAACGCGTTCAAGTACAAAAAACATTAAAGGAGAACTCTTATGCTTATCAAACTGATTCTGCTCATCGTTTTCTTCAGTATTATGCTCGCGATCGGCTTTTACTGCCGCAAGCATTCCACAGACGTAAACGGCTTCGTCCTGGGCGGACGTACCGTAGGACCATGGCTTACCGCTTTTGCTTTTGGCACCTCCTATTTCTCAGCGGTGGTTTTCGTCGGATATGCCGGACAGTTTGGTTGGAAATATGGTATCTCTGCCACCTGGGCAGGGATCGGCAATGCACTGATCGGCTCTCTTCTGGCCTGGGTCATCCTGGGGCGCCGTACCCGAATCATGACGCAGCATCTTGATTCCGCTACCATGCCTCAGTTTTTTGAGGCACGTTTCGGAAGCCGTTCCCTGAAAATTGCCGCCTCTGTCATCACCTTTATTTTCCTGATTCCTTACACGGCTTCCCTTTACAATGGCCTTTCCCGTCTCTTTGCCATGGCCTTTAGCATTGACTATACCATCTGTGTTATTGTTATGGCTGTTCTGACCGGAATCTATGTCATAGCCGGCGGCTATATGGCTACCGCCATCAACGACTTTATTCAGGGAATCATCATGCTTTTCGGTATCTGTGCCGTTATCGTGGCTGTTCTGAAGAGCCAGGGGGGCTTTCTGGCGGCACTTGACGGTATGGGTCATATTGTGGACGAAACTGTTTCCACCACTCCCGGAATCTTTGCCTCCTTCTTCGGCCCAGACCCTGTCAATCTTCTGGGTGTGGTCCTGCTGACATCACTGGGTACCTGGGGGCTTCCCCAGATGGTTCAGAAATTCTACGCCATCAAAAGTGAAAAGTCCATCTCCACCGGTACCATCGTTTCTACCGCCTTTGCCTTTATTGTTGCCGGCGGCTGCTATTTCCTGGGTGGTTTCGGAAGGCTTTTCTCTGACCGCATCGATATTGCGGCAAACGGATATGACTCCATCATCCCAACCATGCTTTCTGAGCTTCCTGATCTTCTGATCGCATTGGTTGTCATACTGGTACTTTCCGCCTCCATGTCTACCTTGTCCTCTCTGGTACTGACCTCTAGCTCCACACTGACTCTTGACCTGTTAAAGGACAATTATATCAAGGACATGGATGAAAAGAAGCAGGTTACCGTTATGCGGTGGCTGATCGTTGTATTTGTCGCCATCTCTGTTATTCTTGCTATCATCCAGTATCGATCCAACGTAACCTTTATCGCCCAGCTGATGGGTGTTTCCTGGGGTGCCCTGGCTGGAGCCTTCCTGGCTCCCTTCCTCTATGGCTTGTACTGGAAAAAGACTTCCCAGGCCGGCGTATGGATCAGCTTTATCTTTTCGACCCTAGTAATGCTGGCCAACATCTTTGTCCGCCCGAGCTTCCCGGTTCTTCTGCAGTCCCCGATCAACGCCGGCGCTTTCTGCATGATCGCCGGTCTCATTATTGTTCCTATCGTTTCCCTCGTTACTCCTAAGCCGGATAAGAAGCTGGTCGAGGAAGCCTTTGCCTGCTATGAAGAGAAGGTTCTGGTACCCCAAAGCGCGGCACTTGGCGAAACAAGCAACAAATAAACGGCCGTCGTAACGACTCAGTATTTTGGACTTCGTGGTTATGGCAAAAGGCAGGCTCCTTTCGTTACAAGGGAAGAGAGCCTGCTTTTTTTCAACCTGTGCGGTGACTGCACCGGTCGATGTTATAACGAATCAACATGCAGACATCTCGTTGGGATTACTATAATAATTACAATTTTCAAGTCTTTACAGCCCTTCTGGTTAGTGATATGATACAAGAGAAGTAACAACTCAGCACTCTGAGCTTCAATTTTCTTTACCTATTTTAGGAGGTGTCAGTATGATTAGCTTTATTCTCTGTCTCCTGGTTCTCCTGGGGGGATACTTTGTCTATGGCAAGATCGTGGATAATACCTTTGCCCCGGATGACAGGGAAACTCCTGCTGTGCGTATCAATGATGGTGTAGACTACATCGTTATGCCGCAGTGGAAGCTTTTCCTGGTTCAGCTGCTCAACATCGCCGGCCTTGGACCGATCTTTGGTGCCATGCAGGGCGCGCTTTGGGGGCCGATCGTATTTTTGTGGATTACCCTCGGTACGGTTTTTGCCGGTGGTGTTCACGACTATTTTTCAGGTATGCTTTCCGAACGGAATAATGGCGTATCCATCTCTGAGGTATGCGGGATCTATCTGGGCGGCCTGATGAAAAATGTCATGCGTATCTTCAGTGTTGTCCTTCTGGTTATGGTCGGAACCGTTTTTGCCGTTGGACCGGCCGGTCTGATCGTTACCCTGATCACCAATAACGGTGGCAGCGGCACCTTCGCCAGCAAGGAGGTTTGGCTCTGGATTATTCTGGCTTATTACTTCATTGCCACCTTTATCTCCATTGATCAGATCATCGGCCGGATTTACCCGCTTTTCGGGATCTGTCTGATCATCATGGCCATCGGGGTTATTATCGGTATTTTCACCAACAGCTCTTATGTGATCCCGGAAATCTGGGAGAATTTCCACAACATGCATCCCAGCGGAACACCCATTTGGTCCTTCATGTTCATCACCGTTGCCTGTGGCGCAATTTCCGGCTTCCATGCTACCCAGTCTCCCTTGATGGCCCGTTGTCTGAAATCGGAAAAGCAGGGACACTTCGTGTTTTACGGTGCCATGGTTGCCGAGGGTGTCATTGCTCTGATCTGGGCTGCTGCAGGCTGCTCTCTCTATGAGGTAACAGGCGGCCTGTCCACCGGTCTCGCTTCTGTCTTGAGTGGAGGTCAGTCTGCCGCCATCTACGATGTCTGTAAGAACACCATGGGTGGCATTGGCATCGCATTGGCTATGGTTGGCGTTATCGTCTGCCCCATCACGTCCGGCGATACGGCTTTCCGTTCTGCCCGTCTGACTCTGGCCGACTGGTTCGGTCTTGACCAGAAGAAATTTGTCAAGCGGCTGGTTCTTTGTGTTCCTCTTCTGGGGGCCGGCGCTCTCATCGGTCACCTTGATTATACCGTTGTCTGGAGATATTTCTCCTGGACCAACCAGACTCTGGCTATGATCGTTCTCTGGACAGCCAGCATGTATCTGTACAAGGAAAAGAAGAATTACTGGATTACGGCAGTGCCTGCAACCTTTATGAGTGCCGTATCCATGACCTACTTCTTCTGTGCTCCTGAATGCCTTGGCGCTTTCGGCCTGACAACGACAATCGCCTATCCGGTAGGTCTCGTCCTTGCTGCCTGCTTCCTGATTATTTTCCTGCGTGCAACGAAAAAACAGCCGGCTTAAGGAAGGGCAGCCTCTATGCTATTAACCAGACCGTTGAGCCGGGAAACCCTGAATGAAGAGATCCTCAAATCCGACAAGAAGAATTGTCGGAAAATCGGTCCCTGTGGCCTGGGTGAAAAGGCTCTTTACCTCAACAGCTTTTACTTTGACCGCATCTATTATATTCCGATCCCCTGTGTCAGAAGAATATATAAGCGGGTAGCCATGAGTCGGGGCGGCTTTACCGGCAAAGGTCTTTTCGCTTCTATCCCCTATCTTGTGGTGGAATATGATGACGGTAAAGAAAAGCAATGCAACTTTAAATTTGAAGAAAAGGTAGATCAGTTTCTCGCTGCCTTTCATGAGAAGCATCCTGCCATCCCGCTTCACAGCAGGGCTGCCCAGGAGCGTCTGCGGCAGAAGGAGCTTGCTCTCGCAAAAAAGCGAAAAAAAAATCTTCCCCAGGAAGTAAAGGATGAGATCATCCTCCTGGAAAACGCCGGAAAATTTATGGAAGTGAAGCCTCAGCTCTATTCGGAGCTCAGTCTCGCTGCCAAAGCTGTCAGGATCAACGACAGAAGTAATCCCGCCTACAAATGGGTTGCTCTGGCTATTGTTCTTATGGGATTCGTATCCTGTGGCTTAGGGATACGCGCGTTGATTCAGCACGCCGGTAATGCTGTCTATTTCCTGCTGTTCGGTCTCGCTGTCGTCTTTCTTTTTTCCGGAGCCAATGTCCTCCCCACAAGGAGGAATAATCGACGCTACATCCGGCAGCGATATGCCGATGCCAAGGCAGCTATGGCCAAGAGCCTGGAGGCTTATCCCGGCTTTCCTGTTCCTGCCCGCTACGCTCATCCTTTTGTACTGGAATGGATGGCGGAGATCCTGCGGGAAGGAAGAGCAGAAACCCATGAACAGGCTCTTGAGGTTCTCAAAGAGGATCTGAAAGCCCGGAACGCCTCTGTCACCGTTGAGCAGGAGGAATATGACCGCATCATGGCGATCAAGCCTATGTTTCTCATTGCCAATTATGAATGAATCATTATGGGGTAAAAAAAAGTCTCACGCAATGCGTGAGACTTTTTTTACCCTCGCCCAGCCGGCGAGATTTGATCCGTCGTTAACGATAAAGCAGAACAGGCTGGATCAGGCGAACTTTCCTCTTTTCACTTTCTGGCAGCGGCTTCGACGACATGACCGACCAGGACAGAAGTAGTCACGCTGCCAACGCCGCCGGGAACCGGTGTGATGGCTTCAACAATGGGCTCTACGGCAGGATAGTCCACGTCGCCGCAGAGTTTCCCTTCTTCATTGACATTGATGCCTACATCGATGACAATCTGACCCTCTCGCACATAATCAGCTCCTATGACACCTGCTCTTCCGGCAGCCACAATAAGAATATCAGCTTCCCTCGTCACAGAAGGCATATCCTTCGTTCTGGTATGGCAGATCGTCACAGTGGCATTCTTCTTGATCAGCATCATGGCAGCAGGCTTTCCGACTACCAGACTGCGGCCGATCACCACAGCTTTTTTGCCGGTACAATCGATGCCATAGTAATCCAGGATCTCCATACAGGCTTGGGGTGTACAGGGCGGGAACCCGATCTGCTTGCCGGTGAAAACACCGGACATGGAAAGATCCGTCATGCAATCTACATCCTTCTCTGCTGCCAGGGCATTCTCTATCACAGTCTGATCCAAATGCTTGGGAAGAGGCCTGAACAGAAGGACGCCATGGATATGGTCATCCTTGTTTACCTTCTGTATCACCTCCAAAAGCTCATCCTGTGAGACATCCTCGGGCAGAAGAATCTTCTCACAGGCGACGCCAAGAGTCTCGCAGCGTTTGGTGGCACCTTTCTCATAAGAAATATCGCTGGGGTTTTCTCCAACCCGGATGATGCACAGAGTGGGATTGATACCCTTATCTTTAAGTTCCTGAGCCTTTGTCTTTATCCTCTCGTTCAATGAACCGTTTACTTCCTTGCCCAATAACTGCTTAGCCATATCTTTTCAATTTCCTCCTCTTCGGATTAGTCCTATTCTGACAATCATTCCTTACTGTTTTCTGTATAATCATAAGAAACCAATATGGTTAACCACGAAGGCGTCCTAATACACTGTCAAAGGTCTCATCCGCAATCCTTGTGTATTTCTCCAGCATCGCATCGGCTTTGTCATTCAGCTCCTTGGCATATTCTTTATCTGCCATGGACTTGGTATTGATATAGACATTCAGGCTGGCTCCCTTGAGGGCTGCCTTGCAGAAAGCGGCTGCCACGCCGGCATCGCTGATGGCAAGGGTGGAACCCTTAGCAGCGAATTCCACGATCAGATCAATGGCCTCACAGCACTTCTCCATGATTTCCATCGGTACAGAGCAGGCATCCTTGAGAACAATTTCCATGACCCTGGCCTTCTCGGCTTTTTCCTCCTCGGTAGTACGGGGCATACCATAGGCCTTGGAAAGGGGCTCGAATACCTCGGCATCCCGCTCGATCAGACGCAGGAAATCCTTCTGGAGCTGGTCGCATTTCGCCTTCAGCTGCCACATCTCCTCTTCCACATCCGCGTATTTCTTCTTTCCTACCGTAAGGCTGCCAACCATATTTCCCAAAGCCGTTCCTACGGCTCCCACAAGAGCTGAAGCCCCGCCGCCGCCGGGAACCGGAGCCTTGCTGGCCAGTACCTCAACAAATTCCGTACATGTACTAGTTGAAAATCCCATTGTCTTTCCTCCATTCAAAATTGAAATCCTGTAAAACGAATCCCATATTCCTGTCCGTCCCGTTACCAGTCAGCGCTTTTACTTCACAGCGTTAAACCGTTTCATGGCACCGATCACCACATCCCCCATCTGGGCAAGGTCTTCCGCTGAAAAGGAGAGGGGAAAATTATCGGAAAACAAAAACTGGGCAGATGGAGGGAATTCATCGTCCCCCTCCCACAAAAGCATCTGTATCTCATACCCATCAAAGATTTCCAGAGTATAACCGGCATCGCCATGGGAAACCTTCCTGGCCCCGACATGCTCCATCACCCTGCAAAAGTCCTCGAGCCTGTTTCCGTAGGAGAAAGCCAGCCGCTTGATGCATCTGCCGTCAAACTGCCTGAGATAAACCTCTCCCCAGGGCATTTCCCGGTAGGTCTTATAGCTGCCCGATCCTTTCGAAGCTACACCGTTCAGCAAAAACCGCATCACCAGGATCCTGGCATAGATCATATCCTCAAGGGGATAATAGCCCATGTCATCGGCCACATGGCTGATGGTAAAGTCCGGCCAGCTGATCTGGTAAGTGCTTGCATAAAAGCGAAGCAGAAACAATCCGCTGCCCTCATCATATGGAATGGCCAGCCTTTGGGCAATTTCCATTGGATCCGCATCCTTGTAAAGGTTCAGGTAATACTCCCAGGGCATGCGCTCCTTGCTGTCCTTCTCATAGTTCAAATCTTCTAACCTGTAAGGCATCTGCCCTCTCCTTCTGCTGTGATCAATCACCAATTGCACTCATTTTCTCCATGACAGACGGGAACAAAGAGGTATCCGTATGGGGCAGGAAGCAGGCTCCCACAAATTCATCCATATAGGTCGGAACAGCGGACAGTTCCATATAGGTCATATTGGAAGCCAGCTCATAGGTCTTCTTTTCAGCCTCAGTGGACAGAAGCATCAGATAGGTTCCTGTCAGGGAAGAATTCCCGATATAGTGGAATTTCTCCAGAGGGATATCCGGGAACATGCCGATATAAACGGCGTTTTGCATATTGATTCCACTTCCAATCCCGCCTGCCACGTATACCTCATCGATCATGTTGATATCAAAATCCAAAGAATTCAGCATGGTACGGATGGCAGAAAAAATAGCTCCCTTAGCTCTGATGAAGTTGTCAATATCCACCTCGGTGATCTCGATATCCTTCACCGAAGCTGCCTCTTCCTCAAAGGCTATGACATAGCTCCCCATACCATATTCATCATGGCGGACCCGACGACCCTCTCTGACAAATTTCCCCTTGGGATTAATGATACCCGTAATAAAGAGCTCGCAGATGATATCGATAATCCCGGATCCACACAGGCCAACAGGCTTTGTCCCCGGGTCGCCGATAATCGTATAGCTGGGCTCCATCGTCTCCTTGTCGATGGTACAGGCCTCGATGGCACCGTCGGTCGCCCTCATACCACAGCTGATGTCCCCGCCCTCAAAGGCAGGTCCTGCCGAGCAGGCACAGCTCATCATAAAATCACTGTTTCCGAATACCAGCTCCCCGTTGGTACCCAGATCAACAAAGAGAGAAAATTCCGGTCTGTTCCAGATCATGCTGACCAGAGTACCTGCCGTAATGTCGCCACCGACGTAGCTTCCGATATTGGGGGCAATGATGATATGGGCGTCAGGATTGATCGCGATTCCCAGTTCCCCGGCGAAAAGGGAATTTGTCTTGAAGAAGGCAGGAATATAAGGCTCTGTCCTGACAGGATCTGCATTGATTCCGGCGAATAGATGGTTCATCGTCGTATTGGCTCCCACGCTCATACGATAGATCTGATTCGCCTTCACACCGGCAGACTGGCACATATTCGCGATCATAGGATTCAAAGTTTCCTTAATAACGGCATCCTGCAGCTTCTTCTTGCCTCCCGGCCTGGTCTGTTCAATAATCCGGTTGATGACATCGGCTCCAAAACGGATCTGACCGTTTCCTGCCGATGCCTTGGCCAGGATTTCTCCATTCTCCATATTCAGAAGGACGGCAGAGACCGTGGTGGTCCCGATATCAACCGCAAGACCGACAATCAGAACCTCTTCTTCGCTGCCGAAAACATCATAGACAAACATATTGGAGGGAGCAGTCCTGACCACGCATTTCACCTTAAAATCATGTTTACGCAGGACATCCGGAAGCTTTCTCAGAACATGGTAAGGAATTCTGACCGTATTGGTATTGAAATACTTCTTCAAAGCTCTCATCAGCCGCTCATTATCCGGCATGGTATCGTCAAGAGTGGGCGCTTCCATTTCCACCTCTATGACATCCAGACTGTTGTGAAGAGAAATACCGGTCATCTCAACATCCTTCATAGCGTTGGAGAAGATCGCCACCTCCTCCGGGGAGCTAAGATCTGCCATTTTCATCCGGCTTTTATAGGCAGACGCAATGTCCGGCACTAAAATTTTGACATCGCCAGTCACTTTGCTGACGCAGGCCAGACGCCAGCCTTGTTCATATTCCTCATCAGTGATGTGCAGGGTTCTTTTGCTGTCCAATTCTCCTTCTATGAGCTTCACACGGCATTTTCCGCAGGAAGCGTTTCCGGAGCAGGGAGCATCGATGGCTACATTTGCCTCCCGGGCTATTTCAAGCAGATTGTCTCCCACATTGGCATCGTGTATTACCACGCTGCCGTCTTCAAATGAAAATGTTATCTTATACATATATGCGCAGCTGCCTTTCCAGTAGAAAAAAGTAACTGTCGGTCACGAATTTACGGTACCTGCTCAGCCTTGCCGGCAGAGCAGGTGCTATTCCATTCCAGTTACAAAAATGGGATATAGGTAAGAATGAACGGTTCTGCTGAGCTGACTCCGCATATCAGAAGCAGATAGGTACTTTGAAGAAATACATAACGATAGCATCCTGTAGCATGCTGCCATCAAAAAAGAGGCCGGGGGTATAACCCCGGCCCCTCCGTACCTGCCTTCACATCTGCTACAAAGGCTTACAGTTCAAGGTAAGAATCAGCGTAAAGTGTATTTCCCTTAAAGACGTCACAGGACTTGATGGTCTCCATCAGACGTGTGTCGTTGGGGTTAACGATGGCAGAGGTAAGACCCTGCATCATGCACATGGCAACCAGAGCAGAGTCCATGATCGGACGGATGTGCTTGGGCATACCATTGCTGTTATTGGAAAGACCACCGGTAGAATTCAGGCCCATATCAGAGAACATCTTGATGGCTTCAAGGATCTCCATCTGCTTATCCTGCTGTCCCTTGACAACCAGGAAAAGAGGATCAAACCACAGATCGCTCGGATCCATACCAAGACCCATACCTCTCTCGAGCATATTCTGGCAGTGCATCATACGTTCGTCATTGTCAGAGCAGATCCCCTCTGCCTGGCAAAGAGCGATAACAATGGCATCATTGGCAGCGGCAAGGTCGATATTCTCGATTCGGTCACTGGCATTCGCAGAATTCACGATGGGTTTTCCCTTGGAACGGTTGTATACAGAGATACCAGCCTCGATAGCCTTTTTGTTGGCCGTATCCAGAGCAAGGGGAACATTATCAAAGTTCTCCTGAAGAAGCTTTACGCACCATTTCATCAGGTCTTCGCCGTCATTCTCTGCCGGTCCGATATTGACATCGAGATACACAGCACCTGCTTTCAACTGATCGCCGGCTCTTTTGAGGATTGGCTCCGGATCTCTTTCCATGAAAGCCTTGTTTACGGACGGAGCTGTTGCGGAAAGTCTCTCTCCAATTGAAACAAATTTTGCCATACTGTTTCTCCTCCCATAGCGCAATTTTTATAGTAAACGGTCCAAATGCCTGCATTTTGATTCCGAATTACATACTTTTAAGGAATTTCACCAGCTGAACCGCTTCTCTTGGTCCAACGATGATCTCCCAGCCAGGCAGCTTGGCTTCCAGGTCACCCTTGAGGACGGCAACCTTGCCAGGAATGACAAGTTTGCGGCAGGAAACCTTGGGCTCTACGTTCTCCTTAATAAAGGTAGAAATGCTGGTACCTGAGAATTTGCCGGCAGCCCAGCTGGTCAGAACAGAAAGTCCACCGGCATCGTTAATGACAAAGTTGATCGGAACGCCGGACCGCTCCAGTTCACCATTGACAACGAAATAAGTAAGGGCAAAGTCAACGGTGGTGACAACAAGGGAATTCTCATCTGCACCGTTCAGCTTATAGATACCCGGTTCTACCTTCATGGGTTTCTGCGGATCGGTATAGACGTTCTGGCGCAGACCATAGAGCGGAAGAGCTTCCGCATAGGTCATCTGCTGCATCACGATGATCGAGCCATACTTCATGGTGAAGATGGAAGCAAGAGCAACCTGTAACTGATAGTCGCCCTTAGCCAGCTTTACCAGGTTTACGATAGAGGGATAACCGAAGGTCCTGTCCTGATCCTTGATGGCAGCGCGGCGGACAAGTACAGCATTTGCAAAGGTGGACTTGATATCTTCTCCGGTAACGTCGATGATGAGGTTCTTGTTTCCGGCCTTCTCCAGGGCAGCGACAGTGTCGTAGATTTCGTTGAGATCCTTGCCGGAAACACCCAGAACGACGCCGGCTTCCTTGGCTATGGCGTTCATAGCCTCATAGTTGGACGCATTCGCCCCGTTTAGTACAGGCTTGGCATCCTTGCATACAGCCAGGGCTGCCTTTGCCTTATCCGGGTCGGAAACACCCAGGATAAGAGTGCGTCCAAGACCGGCGGCCTTCTTTACCAGGGCAGCATAGGTATCCGCATCGGAATTCTCCATGCAGTTGACATAGACGAGCTCGGCATACATTCTCTCACCGATACGCTCATAATCTACTTTAGGAATCTCAGCCAGCTTGGCGTCTACCGTCGCCTCGTCCATACCGGTGCAAAGGCTGACAGCATAGCGAGGCTTGCTGACGAAGGTCTTTTCATGACGGAAAAGAACGGTCTCACCGCCAAGGGTGAATTCCCCATCACCACAGCCGATCTTAATCGTCTTCATCGGGGGAGCCGTTGCCTCAGAAAGCTGGGCGATTGCATCCTCTGACATATGGGGGCACTGCTCAATCTTCAAGGCGCCGGATGCTACCTTCATGGAGAAAGCCATACAAGTCGGGCATCCGCACTCTTTACAGTTCTTTTTTGGGGTTAATTTAAAAATCTGAATACCAGTTAATGCCATTGCTTCTTCCTCCTATCGTCACGCAAGTGCCTGGATCAATCTGGAAATCGTCTCGACAGACTTGGGATGTCTGAGGATGACAGCATCAGAGCCTGCTGCAAGATCTGCTGCGGCAGTAGAAACTTCCATATCAATGCCACGCTCTTCGACAGGACCCCATTCCGGCATATCAGCCTCTGAGGCACTGGCTTCCTTTACGCCCCAGGTCTCAGAAGCGACCGGGGTAATGATGGGCATCTGAAGCATGTTGTCGTTCTGTCCAAGGGCAGCGCCTTTAATACGGTCCATGGTAGAAACAACGTATTCATAACCATAGCCGACAGCAGCCGTACCGACATTCATAACGACCTTAGCGCCATTGACACCCAACTGGGTAGTGATGACATTCAGCTGCTTGGCAAGGTTGATATCAACGGCAGACTCAGCGCCGACGATCTGATCATAGGCAAGACCTGCAGCCGCGCCGATTGCCTTGTAATTCTCTTCCTTTTCTGACATGACAAGGACATTCCTGCCCTGAAGGGCCTCTGCCACCTTCGGAAGAAGCTCTGCATCCTTTTCCACATTCTTGCAGCCTTCCACTACGAGGGGAAGATCAACAGCCTCTGCCACCTCTTTGACAATGGCAATCAGCTCCTCGGTAGATTTGTTTGCTCCGTTCGGATCTCCGCCATCCAAAAGAAGAGCAAGGAAATCTACGCCCTCAAATGAAGCTGCTTTTCTGGCGATATCGCCCATGGAGGATGCTCCATCATAATAAGCACGGATGCATTCCGGCATGGCTTCAAGACCGCCATCTGTGATTTCGATCCCGACCTTCTGTGTTACTGGCACAGGGGCGTCAAAGGAATAGAAGGGAAAAGAAGATTCTCCACCGATCTCGATTGCTTTGTCTCCGGTACCAATCTTGACGGTGTTGATCTTTGCATTGAATTTCTGTGGTTTCTGATTAAACGGCATCTCTGAATAGCCTCCTTAAAACAAAAAACAATAAGCATCCATGCATGGCTGCGCAGCATTCGGTTTGCTGCTCAACCATGCACAGTATACAAGAAA
This sequence comes from Blautia sp., assembly GCA_017515325.1. GTDB lineage: Bacteria > Bacillota > Clostridia > Lachnospirales > Lachnospiraceae > Blautia_A. The sequence goes on along the minus strand of JAFWGA010000019.1, from coordinate 129,494 downwards.
ATCATCTGATTGACAAGAATTTAATCAAAGAATTGGGTCTCTCATCCTATTTACATCATCGGGTCAAGTCCAAGAGCCGGATGACCTTTTTCGGTGAGGAAGCCTACCAGCTCCTCAGGATCGGTAGCAATGGTTTCGTCACCGATCATATCCGTAAAGTTATCGATTCCGTAAAGGTCCTTGGCTGTTTTGTTCAGACGCTCCGCAACGGTCTCCTTCAGCTCCTTTGGCATCCATACGATACGCTCAACACCACCTTCGGCCTTCATGAACTTCTTGGAAGCAATGAAGTGCTTGCCGTGGCCCATGAAGCCAGGAGTCTGAACACCACCACCGGTCATAGAAGCCATCTCCGGGAAGGTCATTCCAAGAGGCGTCATGCCTGCATATTCACGGTTGGCGATGACAACACCGTTGGAGAAAGGCTCGATGCCGCAGATGCACTCGAAACAGCCACAGGAGGTCATAGGATCCTGCATGATGGAATAGAGGGTAACATGCTCCAGAGCACCCTGGGAGAACTTTTTGACAGCCTCGTCAACGTCTTCATAGGAGCCCAGATTCTCATCGATGGGACGTTCCTTGGTAATAACCTGGCAGGGACCGGTGGGATCAAGCTCATTGGTAGCCTTGGCATCCAGCCATGACACAGCGCCGCAAAGGCCAAGTCTCTCCGGTGTAACAACACAGACATGGCTGGGGGAGAAGGCCTGGCAGAGGATACAGCTGTAGTATACCTCGACGGACTCATCGGTCAGGTTGGCCAGACGGTCATCGCGCTTATTGAAGATCGGGATAGCGACCTCATGGCGGATCCTGGTACATTCAGCCGGATCGGTATAGATCACGACCTCGCACTTGTCAACCACAGCGTCAAATTCATTCTTCACCTGAGTATAGAGAACCTCGCCGATATGTTTGGCACGGAAACCTGCGTTGAAAGCGGCATGGCTGACACGGATCCTCTGCATATCACGCTGGCCGGTATGATACACACCTTCAATGCAGTTGATGTAATTGTGGAATTTACGCTCGATAACCGGCTCAAAGTCAGGCTGCATCTTCTTGCCGGCAACCTTTACCACATAGGCGATGCTGTTCTTGCTGCCGTCAGCCATTTCATCCAGATCCGGTCCGATGAGGGTGATCTTGTGATCTTCGATTTCAGAAGCATCGACAGTATGAACCAGCTCTGCGCAGTCGACACGGGAGCCGTCAAACTCAACCTGCATATCCTTACGGCGGATGATCTCACCTTCGAAGGCGGAAGCGAAAGCCACCGGGATATCTACGTTCGTGATCTTGATCTTGATGTCGCGGGCTTCCAGAGATGTCGCGTTAAACTTGGAAACATCCTCCTGTACGATCAGGCTCTTCGGAACACGGAAGATATTCTCTGTCTCATTGGTGATAACCGGGAAGCCGAGGGCAATAGCGCCGGCGCCACAGGCAACAATCACATCATCAAGAGGCTTGAAGGCATTGACGAAAGCAGGAACACGCTTCATGGTATAATCCATCAAGGTGGCAGCATCGCCCGGCTTCACATTTCCGAAAATAAGGGCGGCACGCAGAGCGACAGAGACTACATGGATCACCGCTGTCACGTCCTTGCCCAAGGGGATGACACGGACATTGGCCCCGGTATTCATACCGGCTTCCATAACCTGGTCAATCACTCCGCCGACAAGAGTAACCAGAATGCCCTGCGCCTGATAGCTCTTGACCAGAGCGACAGCATCCTCAACACTGGGAGCAGAGCCAAGGATAACGGCAACACCCGGGATATCTCCAGTAACAAGCGGAACGCCCAGCTCACGGATCACGGCATCAGCGAGATGACCATAGATCGGCAATTCATAGGGAACCTGGCCGTCAATATATTTGAGAACCTCAATGAACTCAGCGCAGAGGGCTGTGGCCACACCGGACATGAAAGCATCGTTCAGCTGATGATCCCTTGTCATCAGGGACTTAACAACACCAAGGGCGTCCTTGAGCTCCTTAAGGGTGGTAACCTTTGTGCCGGTTACGGAATAATAGCAGGGAAGACTATAGGCGGTATCCGGAAAGCTTACTGCCTTGTCCTCACCATACTTGCTGATCGCATCGTTGATCGCGCCCTCTGTCAGGCCATAAACCGCATCGTTTCCGCTAAATACTCTATCAAATAATGTCACTGTAATACCTCCTGTATATCACAGATTCAGAAACGGACAAAACAGTTGGTTTTGATTCGTTTCCAGCGCCGAATTTACACCGCAAAACGGCATGATTCTGCAGTAAATTCGTGCGCATACTTTATTTTTTATAGGAATCAATGATCGCCTTGATGCCGCGGATCTCCTCTTTTACGGCAGGGCTGAAATCATAGGGTGATTTTCCCTGTCTGTCAGCGTCCATGACATCTGTATTGTAATGGATCATCCCCAGCAGATCCTCCTGGGGAATCTTCCCACGGATAAAAGCCTCATCCTCTTCGGAACGGATCTTGTTGGCCACCACCTTCACCTGATTCACTCCCAGGTCCTGGGCAAGGCGCTTGACATTTTTGTATGTCTGAACACTCCTGGCCCCCGGCTCGATGACGACAATGAAAGCGTCAACGCCCTCTGTCGTTCCTCTGCCCAGATGCTCCAGGCCGGCTTCCATATCCAGTATGACCACATCCTCGCGGTTAAGAACCAGGCTGCGGATGATCCTTTTCAGCATGACGTGCTCAGGACAGACACAGCCGGCTCCGCCAGTCTCAATCGTCCCCAGAACCAAAAGCTTTACTCCGTTGCATTCCTTGCCATAAGCGTCAGGAATGTCATCCACCTTGGGGTTCAGCTTATAAAACTGGTTCTGGTCATTGGCGCCTGTCCTCTCTTCCACCAGCTTGCGCAGCCTGGCAATGGGAACAATAGAATCCAGGATTTCTTCGTCAAAGCCAAGAGCCAGGCCAAGATTTGCATCCGGATCCACATCCGCCGCCAGCACCTTGCGGCCTTCATCGGCATATAATCTGGCAAGAGTGGCAGCAAATGTTGTCTTTCCCACGCCGCCCTTGCCCGTCACTGCTATTTTCATGATCTATGCACCTTCGATGATCAGATACCCAGAGCTGCTCTCTTCTGCTCGATTCTTTCGATCATCAGCTCGCAAAGCTTGTCAATGTCTGTCTCAACCGTGTAGGCTGCCTCAACCCAGTCACGGATGCCGTCGGTAAGCAGACCTGCAACCTGGTCAGAACCGGCGCAGTAGGGAACAACGCCAAGGAAGGTGTCCAGACCGGTAGCCACGACATAGTTACCGATGGAAACGGCTTTCTCGGACATCCACTCAGGGGCACAGCCCACAACAGGAAGCTGGGATATAGCCAGACCGGAATCCTTGGACAGCTCCGCCGCCAGGATCATCATACGGCTGATATCCACACAGGAGCCCATATGAAGAACCGGAGGAATATCAGCAAGCTCGCAGACCCTCTTCAGGCCGGCACCGCAAAGATCCTTGGCTGCCTTGTCCATAAGGCCTGCCTTGGCAGCGGCCTGCGCAGAACATCCTGAGGCAATAATGATGATATCCTTGGCGATCAGCTTCTTCATCATCTCGATATGAGCCGTGTCCGGACGTACCTTGGGATTGTTGCAGCCAACCATGGCGACCGCTCCGCGAAGAACACCGGAGGTCACGCACTCGAGCAGAGGACGGGTGGAGCCTGTGGTATCTACCTGGCTGTTTGTTACACCGTCAAGCTTGTGGACAATCTCCTCAACCGAATAACCGACCCATGCCTTATGCTTCATCTGCGGAATGTAAACCAGCTCTTTCTTTCTGTTCTGGAAGTTCTCGCAGGCCAGCATGACAATTTTCTTCGCTTTTTCGGCGGCAGATCCAGTATCAAACTCAATGAATTCTGAATCCGGCATCTGGCAGATGGGAGAAGTGGTGATGAACTTGGTATGGAAGCATTTGGAAAGAGGTCCAAGTGCCGGGAAGATGCACTGCACATCAACGACAATCGCTTCACATGCACCGGTCAGAACCACATTTTCCTGCTGCAGGAAATTTCCGGCCATGGGTATACCGCGTCTCATGGCTACCTCATTGGAGGTACAGCAGACACCGGAAACAGTAATGCCCTTGGCTCCGAACGTCTTGGCATAATCCTGCATTTCCTTGCTGTCGGCCAGGTCGCAGATAATCTCGGAAAGACTCGGATCATGACCATGAACGACGATATTGACGTTCTCCTCTACCATAACGCCAAGATTGGCTTCTGTCTGAATCTCCTTGGGGGTGCCAAAGAGAACATCAGAGAATTCCGTACCGCACATGGAGCCTCCCCAGCCGTCGGAAAGGCCGTTTCTCAGTGACTGGCGAATCAGCGCCTCCGGCTTGCAGGAATTGCCCATATGGGTCATATGCATGGCGCAGGATACCTCACGGTCAATGGCGCGGGGCTCGATTCCTTCTCTGTGCCAGATTTCCCTGGTATGCTCGGGAGCACGGGAAAGCCAGCGGGAAATGCCATGGTTCTTTCCATATTCTGACAGAGCGATCTCACTCATCTCATGAGCCAGATCGTAGATGTCCTTGCCTTCTGTCTCCACGCCCCATTCCTTGGCAATACGGATCAGCTTGGCGGGATCCTTGACCTGATAGGTTCCGCCTGCCTCGGTGTGACCCAGTGTATTGCAGATCTCACGGCCATGATCAGAATGGGTGGCAGCGCCGCCGGCCACAAAACGAAGGAAGTTTCTACCTACTATACCATGAGCGTCACATCCGCAGATTCCTCTCGGAGCCTTCGGGGTGATACGGCAGGGACCCATGGAACAGATACGGCAGCATACACCATTCTCACCGAATTTGCAGTGGGGTGTCTGATTCTTGACACGCATCTGCCAGCTGTCCGCGCCGACCTTCGCGCCTGTCTCGAGGAGCCGGTTGGTAGCCGCCTCAAACTCTTCTACAGTCGTTAACGTAAATTCACTCATTCTTGTCCTCCTTACACACCTGGTAACCGTTCAGCCATACTTTTTCGCTGCTTCATGCAGGATGACTGAACAAATACCGCTCGTCTATATCTATGCTTGCCAGGGCAGGACAAAGGTATGCCTTCATTCTCCGCCCTTTTGCAGACCGCTGCCCCCGTCAGGGAACATCCGCAGCAACACGGTCTGATATATATAAAGATCCGGCCAGCCTCCGCCTGATCCGGCTGAGCGTATCCTTACATTTCTGTCATTCATGCAATGACGGCAGAATACAGCGGCCAACAGGCAGCCAGCCCGGTCATCTGTTCTCAGCCGCTGCCTGCCGAATCATGATGCCGCCATTGTACTTACAGATTCATTTTATCCACAATAGTCCTTAATGCCTGTTTCACCGGATTGTCTGCAGGAAGTTTTGATGTGGGCTTTCCGCTGCAATCGTACTCGTATACCGACTCGTCCTGAGGAACCACCCCCAGCAGGTTAAGCCCCTGAATCTGTATCTCCTCCAGAATGCCTTCGTTTAATCTTCCGCCGGGGGCTCTGTTTACGATAAGACCCACCATGTCCGGATGCATATCGCATTCCTTGATCAGCTCAGCGATACGCCCCACAGCCTGTATTCCACGGCGGGAACAGTCACTGACCAGGATCGCCGTCTGCATGGAAGGCAGAACTCCTCTGCTGATATGCTCCATCCCGGCTTCATTGTCCACAACAATATATGGATAATTGTTCTGGTACTTTGCCAGCTGATTCTGAAGAAGGCCATTGACAAAGCAGTAACAGCCTTTTCCCTGGGTCCGTCCCATAACAAGGAGATCAAAATCATCCTCCTCCGTCAGAGCGTCTTCAAAACGCATCTCGGCATAATCCGCCTTCGACATGCCGGCAGGAATCGGATTTTCCTTTGCCATTTCAGCCCTGGCGATCTCTTCTCTGACATCCCCCAAGGTGGTCTGAACCTCTACCCCAAGGACTTCATTCAGATTTGCGTTTGCATCGGCATCCACCGCAAGGATAGGTCCTTTTCCCAGCTCGCACAGATACTGGATCAACATTCCGCAAAGAGTAGTTTTTCCCACGCCGCCCTTCCCGGCAACGGCGATCACATGTGCCATGAAAAATCAACCTCCTACTGGGGAGTGCGCCTTCTGCTCACCACCCATACTGTGACATAGGCAGCCCGCAGCAAGTGCAGGCTGCTGACCTGAACAGTTACCAAAATGTCAGATAAGGGTACGCAGACCAGTGCGGTCTACGATCTCGGAAACATCCTTCCACTTGTTCAGTGCATACAGATGGATTCCGTTCACGCCGAGGGCGCGGTAAGCATCGATCTGGCGGATCGTATATTCAATACCTGCCTGTTTAAAGTCAGCCAGCTTGCGCTCACGCTCCTCATCCACGAAAGGCGGGTTGGAATCAAAGGGATCCGGGAATATCCAATATCTGGAAATCAGCCTGGAAAGCTCACGGTCCATGACACAGCCGTTACGGGACAGTGCCATGTTGATGGTAGCCTTCATATCCAGGATCGGCATAACGCCAACATCCACCGGCATGGTAACACCCGCCTGGCGGATCATGTCCAGCCAGCGCTTGAACTGCTCCATATCCCAGCAGAGCTGAGTCATGATATAGTCTGCGCCATTATCCTGCTTCTGCTTGAGAACAGCGATATCCGACTCCAGGGACCGGCAGGCAATATGTCCTTCCGGAGAGCCGGCTACAGCAATCTCAAACCTGTCGCCATAAGTATCCTTGATGAATTTGACCAGATCCGTCGCATACTGGAAATCACCGCAGGTTGTCGTTTCTCCGCGGGGAATATCGCCGCGCAGGGCAAGGATATGATCTACGCCCTCTGCAAGATACTGATCCATCTGCTCCTTCATTCCCTCTTTGGTATTCTTGATGACCGTAAAGTGGGTAACCGGAATGGTTCCGGCTTTCAGGATCATCTGGCATACCTCTCTGTTTGCGCCTACATTGCCTCCACCGGCCCCATAGGTACAGGAGATATATTCCGGTTTATACTTGCAGAGATGTTCAATCGTTCCCGGAAGATTTGCCATACCCTTTTCTGTCTTCGGGGGAAACAATTCAAACGATAGTAGCATTTTTTCCTGCATAGCCTTTGCCAGTTTCATGTTGCACCGCCTCCTTTTTAATCGCACTCGATTTTAACAATGCTGTTTGCCAGATCAACCATCAGGATTTTCCCAAGGATTTCTCTCTCGTCTCCCATGACATCAGTGAGATGAAGCTTCTCACCGTCTACGTCAATCCGGGAGGTGTTTCTGAGAATCACTGTATTGTCAGATTCTTTGTAGACAGTAGCCAGACACATGATCGTCAGGCCTCCTTTCCCTCTTCCTTAACCAGGGTCAGTGCCAATGAAAGCCTCATGTTCCCCTTCTGGAAATCAGATACGGCTTCCTTAATGGTCTTGCAGGCCGCCTCGAGACCGAGTTTTTTCAGATTATCTGCCATCTGATCCAACTCTGCCGCATGATGCTCGTTATGATGCAGCATATATTCCAAAAGAGCCTTTGTCTCCTTCATACAGTCCTCCTGGCTTGCCTCGCAGGAACCGCAATGATGGTCATGGTCGTGCTCGTGGTGACTATGCTCGATCAGATTTCCATTCTCATCCTTGATCAAATGCATTCCAATACCTTCCTTCCCGAATCTACCGTTATTCTACTTCTACAATCCGTCAGCCATCAGACCATCGAAACCGTGACATGTCATGAAACTGACAAGAATTTATCAATCCTATCTATTATACATCGTTTCACTATACAGCGCAAGTTTATTATTGGTATTTTATGAAAAAGCTTGTCGACAGTTCCAGACAAACTGAAGGTAGGTCTATTTATAGATTATCCTTATTCTCAGCCATTGTTACAAAAATAACAAATATTTTTCCTACACTATGTAGGATACCAGACCTTCATTTTCCTCTTTTCCGTCAGTCAAAAACAATGGAAGAATTTTATATAATGTTAAAAGAATTACCGAGGGAAAAACACAGATTTGTAATACAATTGATGACGTTCTTTCATATAATTATGTTAGGATACAGAACGATACTGAATGCTATAATGATGCATTAAAGATCGGATTCAGGAGGTTATTCGTTTGATACAGACAGTTACCCTTAATAACGGAAGAACCATGCCGCTTTTAGGCTTAGGGGTTTACAAAATAGAAAATCACCAGGCTCAGCATGCGGTTTCTGCTGCTGTAAAAGCAGGATACCGCCTTTTTGATACCGCCTCTGTCTATAAAAATGAAGAGATCATTGGCCGCGCTCTTTCGCGATGCGGCATTCCGAGAGATCGGCTTTTTATCACCAGCAAGATCTGGAACACAGCGCAAAGGCTGGCCGATGTGGAAGGAGCCCTTGACCGCAGCCTGGAACGACTGAAGCTTGACTATATCGATATGTACATGATCCACTGGCCTGTTCCCGGTTGCTATCTCAATACCTGGACTGCCATGGCTGACCTGTTGGAAAGTCACAAGGTGCTTTCCCTCGGAGTATGTAACTTTTCCATGCAGAACCTGGAGGAGCTGTCTTCCATTTCAGGCATAGTCCCGGTGGTCAATCAGATTGAAGTACATCCCCTGTGCTATCCCCAGAAACTGATCGAATACTGCCAGTCCCGAGGTATCGTCGTTCAAGCTTACGCGCCTCTGGCCAGAGGGGCTTACCTGGATCATGACGTACTGTGTGTTCTCGCTACCAAATACGCAAAGACCCCGGCTCAGATCGGACTTCGATGGGCTGTCCAGAAGGGGATCAGCGTGATCCCCAAGTCTGCCAATCCGGCTCGTATCGTACAGAATGCAGATCTGTGGAACTTTTCCATTGAGCCGGAGGATATGCAGATCCTTGACAGCCTGAACGCGGATCTTCACACCTCCGGAATTCCTGAGGACCTGATAGATATTCTGCACTATTAACAATTTATAGGATAGGGTTAGAGCCGCATAACTGATGTTGTCCCCAGTGGTGACCCTTAATCTCAGAAAGGAGGCAAGGATTCGGCCAAGCCTCCCTCTACCCTATTCACCAGGGAAGCATAGGTGCTTCCACCTTCCTGTCTCGCTGCATGAGATCTTTCACTGCCTCAGCCGCCGGTTTGTCCTCAAATAGCACCTTGTTGATCTCCATGACAATCGGCATCTCCACCTCATACTTCTCGGCAAGCTGCTTGGCAGCCTTGGCGGAGTAAACACCCTCCACCACCATCTGAACCTCTTCCATTGCTTCCTTCATGGTTCTTCCCTGCCCCATCAGATAGCCTGCCTTGCGGTTTCTGCTATGGACACTGGCACAGGTCACAATCAGGTCTCCCATTCCTGACAATCCATAAAAAGTCTCCTGTTTTGCCCCCATCTTGATGCCAAGGCGTGCGATCTCAGACATCCCCCTTGTGATAAGGGCAGCTTTGGTATTGTCCCCGTAGCCAAGCCCATCCGCCGTGCCTGCCGCCAGGGCAATGACATTTTTTAAGGATCCTCCCAGCTCTACTCCCAGCATATCCGGAGTGATATAAACCCGAAAGACCGGACTCATAAAAATCCCCTGCAGATATTCTGCGGTATCCTTTTGCTCAGCACTGATGACAACCGTCGTCGGCAGACCACGGCTGACCTCCTCTGCATGGCTCGGACCCGAAAGGACACAGACATTCGCCTGAGGAATCTCCTGTCTGATAATCTGGCTGAGCGTCATCAGCGTAGTCTCCTCGATGCCCTTTGCCACATCCACAATGATCTGCCCTTCACGGACAAAAGAGGCAATCTGGCGGGAAGTGCTTCTGGTAAAGGGGGAAGGTACAGCCATCACGACAACATCCGCATCCGTCAAGGCATTTTCCGCGTCAGAAACAACCTGGATCTTCTCAGGCAGTATCACCCCCGGCAGCTTGCCCGGACTTTGCCTGGTCTCATCTAACATCCTGACCTCGTCCGCGAGAGCTGACCAGAGCTTCACTTCATGACCGTTCGAATCCAACAGGATGGCAAGAGCCATCCCCCAGCTGCCTGCCCCCATAATACTGATTTTTGCCATTCTTTTTCCCCTCCCTTATTTTTCGGAACCGGTATCCGTTTTTTTATGTCCCAGATAGGTTTTTCTCTCTGTTCCTGTCATTAACCGCCTGATGTTTTCCCTATGCTTGAAGACGGCAAGAAGCACCAGGCACAGCATCACCACATCCATTTCGATCGTATGGGCCAGATTCATCCCATACCAGCCCAGTGCGCCGAAAAAGGTAAGCACCAGAAAGGCAAAAGCATAGGAAATCAAAGAAGCCAGCGACACATAATGAGTGGTAAAGAAAATCAGGAAGAAAAGGGGCATCACGGTAAAGAAAAGTCTCCAGTCCAAAGCCAGGATCATGCCACAGGAAGCGGCAATGCCTTTTCCTCCTCTGAAATTCAGATAGAAAGGATAATTGTGTCCCAGAATACAGCCGGCAGACGCGTAGATCTTCAAAAGAGGCAGAATATCATGTCCGCTTTTCTGAAAAAGGAAATGCACCGTTCCCACAGCCAGCAGGCATTTGAGCATATCCAGCAGAAGAGTGAGCAGTCCCGCCTTCGTGCCGAAGGTACGAAGAGTATTGGTCGAACCGGCATTTCCGCTGCCCACCTCCCTAATATCGATATGGTGAGCCTTGCCGATAATATAGGATGTCTGAAAAAGTCCAAATGCATAGCCAATAATCAGACAGATAAACCGTTCCATCATAATAGCTTATTCCTTCCCTTTCCGTTCCCGAATGATAAATTTCAGTGGTGTTCCGCCAAAGCCAAAGGCCTCGCGCAGCTTGTTTTCCAGATAGCGCTGATAGGAAAAATGCATCAGCTCCTTATCATTAACAAATATGACAAAAGTAGGAGGCTTTACGCCGACCTGCGTCATATAATAGATCTTCAGCCTTCTCCCTCTGTCAGAAGGAGGCTGCTGCATAGCTACCGCCTCGCTCAAAATCTCATTGAGCACGCCGGTAGCGACCCGCAGGGAATGGTTTTCAATCACCGCGTCCAGCGTCTCAAAGAGACGGCCGATTCTCAATCCCGTCTTCGCGGAAACGAAGACCAGCTGGGCATAGGGAATGAAGGACAGAACCTGCCGGATCTTTTCGGTCTGACGGTATATGGTTTTATCATCCTTTTCTATGGCATCCCACTTATTGACGGCAATGATGATGCCCTTTCCCTTCTCATGGGCGATCCCGGCTATCTTGGCGTCCTGTTCGGTCACCCCCATAACAGCGTCTATCATCAGCACCGCGATATCTGCTCTTTCGACTGCCGTTACGGTACGGATAACAGAATACTTTTCAATCTCCTCCTGAATCTTCCCCTTCCGGCGCAGGCCTGCAGTGTCAATAAAGAGATACTCCCTGCCCTCATAGCTGATACGGGTATCGACGGCGTCCCTGGTGGTTCCGGCGATCTCCGATACAATCAGCCGATCCTCTCCCAGAATCTTATTGATCAGGGATGATTTCCCTACGTTGGGTCTGCCGATCACAGCCACCTTTGGTATCTCTTCCTCCTCCCCATTTTCATCAGGGGCAGGAAAATATCTGACTATTTCATCCAGCATGTCTCCCAACCCTTGCATATTGGCGGAGGAGATAGCGACCGGATCACCTATGCCAAGTTTATAGAATTCATAGGTATCCATCTGAAATTTCTGATAACTGTCCACCTTGTTGACAACCAGGACGACAGGCTTTTTGCTCCTGCGTAGCAAATCTGCCACCTTCGCGTCGTCGTCCACCAGTCCCTGGCGTACATCCGTCATAAAGACAATGACATCTGCTGTATCGATAGCGATCTGGGCCTGTTCCCGCATCTGAGCCAGAATAATATCGCTGCTGTCCGGCTCTATTCCACCGGTATCCACCAAGGTAAAGGAATAATTCAGCCAATTCACATCCGCATAGATCCGATCCCTTGTCACGCCAGGCGTATCCTGTACGATAGCGATTTTGCTTCCTGCCAGTGCGTTAAAGAGGGTAGACTTTCCTACATTAGGTCTCCCCACGATCGCCACAACCGGTTTGTTCATATATCTGTCTCCTTTTTCTGTGCTCTGGCGCTTGTTCTCCCAAAACAGCCTTTAGCAGCTCTTCACCGCCTTCCTCCACAATGCGGATGGGAAGGCCAAGGGCTTCTTCCACCTCGTCTACTGTTACATCGTCCAAAAAGACAGCCTCCTGGCTGCGAAACATATTGCAGGGGAGCAAAAGCGCCTCTCCCAGGGGAAGTCCTTTCAGCTGCCTGATCAGATCCTGCCCTGTGATCAATCCCGAAACCGTGATTGTTTCCCCGAAAAACTCATTTTGAATGGCATGAACCGTAATATGCACATGGGGAAAGCTTTTCCTGACTGCTTCCATCAATCCTTCCAGATAGGGTGCCGCCAAAAGGCCGGTGCCGATGGAGGCAGTAAAGCTGCGCCCATCCGGCTTTCTCCTGGAAAGGCTTTCCAGAAACTCCTCCTCCTGAAGACGAAGCATACCGACACCGTTCTCCAGTTGAAGATACCCATCATAGGTTTCAGCTTCAGGCAGAGGCTGTCCGGCCAGAATATACCATTCATCCGAGGCATGCACAAAATGCATGCCTGTTTTTTTTACCATTCTGTTCTGCCATCTCCTGACCTGACTGAGCAGGCGGGCAGCATCCTCCGGAGTAAAAAGCTCCAAAGGATAAAGCCCCTCCCTGTATCTGGTCAGCCCCACAGGGACAATGGAAACACTTTCCAAAACCGGGGCATACTCAGCCAGACGGGAAAGGGAATATTCCAGGTTATCGCCGTCATTGACTCCTCGGCACAGAACGATCTGGCCGTTCATCCTTATCCCTGCCTCAAATAGTTTTTCCACCTTTTTCAGGGCTTCACCGGCAAAACGGTTGCGCAGCATCTGGCAGCGCAGCGCGGGATCCATAGCCTGAAAAGAAATATTGATCGGCTCCAGATGAAAACGGATGATCCGGTCTATATCAGAATCACTCATATTGGTGAGAGTCACATAGTTTCCCTGAAGAAAGGAAAGCCTGGCGTCATCATCCTTAAAATACAGGGTTTTTCTCATACCGGGAGGCATCTGGTCGATAAAACAGAAGATACAGCGATTGCGGCAGGAACGATAGTCATCCATCAGGCCATTGGCAAATTCGATACCCAGATCCTCTTCGAACTCCTTTTCCACTTCCAGCTCCCAGATTTCTCCGTCAGCCTTCTCGACAACAACAGTGATAAACTCATCGTTAACCTGATAGCGATAATCGAAAATATCCTCTATGGGCTGATCATTTACGCTGATCAGAAAATCTCCCGGACAGACCTGAAGCTCTTGAGCAATGCTGCCAGGCAGAACACGTGATATCAGGTGCTTTTTTTCCACGAGGAAAAGGTCTCCTTTCGTAACTTCTCTCTTTTTATATCAGCTTATCATAGCAATTCTGAAGTTAAAAATCAAGCATTGGATCAGAGTCTCAAAAATAGGATGGATTTAAGAATTATCGTGTAGTATAATGCATTTTGACACTAACGGTTCAGTCAGCACCTTGCATGACCATTGCTCATCCGAATGGGATGTGAAAGGAGTGTGTTTGGAGAAATGATAAAAATCATGGCAGGAAAGCCATCGTCAGAAGATATCAAATGGTTCCGCGGACAAAAGCCAGGAGTCGGACTCTGTACCAGGAAGGATGTCACATTTTTAGAGTACCAGGCCCTGAAAGAAATCCCCGATGTAATCCATGGCTTTACTACCAGGCTGGGAGGAGTCAGCGAGGGAGACCAGGCCTCGATGAATCTGAGCTTTTCCCAGGGTGACGATCCTGAGGCGGTAAGGGAAAATTATCGCAGAATATCGGCTGCGATCGGCTTCTCCCCGGAGCAGATTGTCTGCTCCAAACAAACCCATACCGCAAACGTCCGAATTGTCACCAGGCAGGATGCCGGAAACGGCGTCACAAAAGAACAGGCTTTTATGGATGTCGACGGTATGGTAACCAATGAACCCGGGCTTGTCCTTGCTGCGTTTTTCGCCGACTGCGTACCCGTATTCCTGGCAGATCCTGTACAAAAATCCATTGGTCTGGTTCATGCCGGCTGGAAAGGTACCGTAGGCCAAATTGCCAGGAATGCTATCATCCTGATGCAGGAAACCTATGGCACAGACCCAGCAAATCTGATTGCCTGTATCGGTCCTTCCATCTGCCCGGACTGCTATGAAGTAGAAAAGGATGTCCTGGATCGCTTCCGCACCGTTTTTCCCCAGAGCTTGTGGCATCATCTGTATACACGCAAAAAAGAGCCGGGAAAATACCAGCTGGATCTCTGGATGGCCAATAGCCTTATCCTTTCTTCTGCTGGCATCCCGGCATCTTCTATTTACTTACCCAATCTATGCACCTGCTGCAATCCCTCTTTCCTCTTTTCACATCGTGCTTCTGCCGGAAAAAGAGGATCCATGGCAGCGTTTTTAGGACTGCTTTAATCCTCAGCTTTTCCTTTGATCAGGTTGAGGATCTTCTGGTTGCTGGAACGTACCTTGTCCGTAGACATATCCCTGTTGATCAGGTCCATGATACTTGCCAGATATTTGCTCATATTAGCTTCTACATAATAAGGACGGTCCAGCAGCTCCGGAATCCGATAGTTCAGATTCGTCGTGATCACTTTATCGATCCAACCCTTCTTGTGATACTCATCAAACTTCGCCATCCCGTCGGTAAAAAGTCCATAGGTACAACAGATAAAGACACGGTTTGCTCCACGCTCTTTTATCTGCCTGGCGACATCAAGCATGCTTTCCCCCGAAGAAATCATATCGTCTATGATTACGACGTCCTTCCCCTTCACCGAGGCTCCCAGGAATTCATGGGCCACAATAGGATTTTTGCCATTCACTACGGTGGAATAATCCCTTCTTTTATAGAACATGCCCATATCTACCTGCAGGATATTCGAGAAATACACCGCACGGCTCATAGCTCCCTCATCAGGACTGATGACCATCAGGTGGTCATTGTCTACCTTGAAATCCGGCACACTTTTCATCAAAGCCTTCAAAAACTGATAGGTGGGGTAAAAATTATCGAAGCCGTTAAGAGGAATCGAATTCTGAACCCTGGGATCGTGAGCATCAAAAGTAATCAGATTGCTGACTCCCATCATGGAAAGCTCCCTCAGAGCCAAGGCGCAGTCCATGGACTCCCTCTTCGTCCGTCTGTGCTGCCGTCCCTCATAAAGGAAGGGCATAACCACATTGATGCGATGAGCCTTTCCTGTAGCGGCCGAGATAATCCGTTTCAGATCCTGGAAATGATTGTCCGGCGACATATGGTTTTCATGACCGCATACATGATAGGTAAGACTGTAATTTGTGATATCCACGATCAGGAAAAGATCCGCGCCTCTCACTGACTCCTTCAGATAGCCTCTGCCCTCGCCCGTCCCAAACCTGGGGCATTCACAGCCAACCAGAAAACTTTTTTCCGCAGCTCCCTGAGGCGCCGCAGCCTGCTTTTTATTCTGATAAGAATCCCTTCGGATCTTCGCCAGCTTATGGTCTACCTCCTGGGCAAGCTCCTGGCAGCCTGCCAAAGCCGCGATCCTGATGGGAGCGATTGGTCTGGAATACTCAAGGGTATCTGACATTTGCATGATGCTTCCTCCTGTGTTATAGTCTGTAATCAAAAGCATTTTGCAGCCATGTAATCTTGTTCCCTTCTATCCCGATTACGTCAAACCGGCAAGGGATATCCGTATTTCGACATCTGCTTGTCAGATAATACATGGCTACCCTGCTGATCACCTTTTGCTTTGCAGAACCGACAGCATGAAAAGGACTCCCGCAGTTATCTCCCGTCCTGAACTTCACTTCGACAAAAACCAAACTGTCTTTGTCCTTACCGATGATATCGATCTCGCCCTGCCTGCATCGAAAATTTCTCTCCAGCACCGTCATTCCCTGCTCTTTGAGGAATTGTGTCGCCCTCTCTTCATAATAGCTACCTGTCTGGCGCTTATTCAAGCATCTCCCCCTCTCCTGTAAATTTCCGAATGAAGCTTCTTCTATGGATTGGACAAGGGCCGTATTTACGGATCGCCTCAATATGCGCCTGGGTTCCATAGCCCTTATGGGAGGCAAAGCCGTATTCCGGGTAAATGCTGTCATATTCGTCCATCAAAGCGTCCCTGGCTACCTTAGCTATGATGCTTGCCGCAGCGATAGATACGCTCCTTGCATCCCCTTTCACCAGGGGAACCTGAGGAATCATCAGGTCCGGAATGGTAACTGCATCTACCAGGACAAGATCCGCTTTCACGTTTAGTCCATTCAGGGCTCTTCTCATCGCTTCATAGGTAGCCTGAAGAATGTTCCATTGATCGATCTGCTCCGCCTCGACTTGTCCCAAAGCAAAAGAAACGCAATTCTCCCTGATCACGAGATCCAACTCCTCGCGTTTCTTAGCCGTCAGCTTTTTTGAATCATCCAGATAGAGGATATTACAGTCCCGGGGAAGAATAACAGCCCCTGCCACTACCGGTCCCGCCAGAGGGCCTCTGCCTACCTCGTCAACCCCGCAGATCAAGCCATGCTCTTCATATTTATGCTCATAATACTTCATATGCTCTGTGCGGGAAAGCTCCTCTAGATATTCTTCGGTTCTCCTTTTGTATTTTTTGATCAGAGACTGAACCCCCACCCGGGTATCATCGCCATACAATCGGAACAAAGCTTCATAATCAGCATAGGAAGCCTGTTCAAATTCCGCCCTTATTTCCTGAATTTTTCTGCTCATCAGTCTGTTTTATCCGTTTCAGGGTATTCCAGAGTAATTCTTCCCAGCTTTCCCTGCCGGAAATCATCCAGCAGCAAACGGGCAGCCTTACCGTAATCAAGCTCCTCCCCTTTCCGGAAACAGCCCCTGCTCACTGCGATCCGGGAAAGAATCGTTACCGTCTGTCCGTCCTCATCAATCCCATATCGTGTGGCAAGAGCCTTGGGATACTCTTGTCTGAGATAGTCCAGCAAAGAAAGAGCAGGTTCCTCCAGGTTCAGGATCTCGTCGCGAATGCTTCCGATCATTGACAGTCTCTCTCCGGCCATGGGATCATCAAATTTAGGCCAGAGGATACCAGGCGTATCCAGTAACTCCACTTCCTTATTCAGGCGGATCCACTGTTTCCCCTTTGTGACACCCGGCTTATTTCCTGTCTTTGTGACAGCTCTTCCCGCAAAGGAATTGATCAGAGTCGACTTTCCCACATTGGGGATTCCTGCCACCATGGCTCGGACAGGGCGGTTCAGAATTCCCCGTCTTCTGTCTCTTTCTGATTTCTCCGCACAGATCTCGCGAATGGCAGCGGTTATATCCTTTATCTGATTGCGGGTGCGGGCATCCAGCAGCAAAGCCTGTATTCCCTGCTTTTCAAAATACTGCGTCCATTGCCGGTTTTTTCTTTCGTCTGAAAGATCCGCCTTATTCAACAGAACCAAACGGTATTTCCCCTTACCCAGTTCATTGATATCCGGATTGCGGCTGGAGGAAGGAACTCTGGCATCCAACATCTCGATCAAGAGATCTACCAGGCGGATATCCTCTTGCATCTGCCGTTTTGCCTTAGTCATATGTCCCGGATACCATTGTATATTTGACTTTTTCTCCATATATGATCACACAAATCCCATACGGTTTGAAGGCCGGAAACGGAACCATATCCGGCCGACAAGATACTTTTTCTTTACACTGCCAATATCCGAGTATCTGCTGTCCTGACTGTTGTTTCGGTTGTCTCCCAGGACAAAAAACTCGTCGCTTCCTAAAGAGATGGTCTCCGCAGCCAAACCAGGGTTTGCTATGGTCGGATACTTTCC
Organism: Blautia sp.; assembly: GCA_017515325.1. Lineage (GTDB taxonomy): Bacteria > Bacillota > Clostridia > Lachnospirales > Lachnospiraceae > Blautia_A. Next base: position 111,580 of record JAFWGA010000019.1, on the reverse strand, counting down.
GTTCTCCCCAAACAGTTTATCGTCAATATAGATCCGTCCGTTCTCGATCAGGATATCTTCCCCTGGCAGACCGATCACCCGGCTGACATGCAAAGCCGCATCGTCACTTCCGCTTGTCTTGAATACGACCAGGTCTCCCCTGTCAGGATTTGAGAACTGATAAACCATCTGGTTCATAAAATAGGAATCCCCTGTCTGTATTGTCGGCTCCATGGAATTATCCAATACAGAAACCTCCTGAAAAAAAAGAATAGCAGCCAGAGCTCCCAGAACAGCAGCCAGAGCGATCAGAAATATAAAATTCAGCCTGCTTCGTACCCTTTGGTCCTCCAGCTTTCTTACCGCGCCGGATATATCTACCTTCTCGTACCATCTCTCCTGGGTTCTAAGGCCATAACGGGTAACGGAGTTTTTCAGTTTTCTTTTTTTTGCCACTCTCTCACCTACGATAAAGATGTTGAAAAAAGGGACAAGCACATTTGAACTGCGTTTGTCCCTCAAGCAAAGATTCTTTGATTATTTTACGCGCTCTTTGACCTTGGCTGCTTTTCCAACGCGGTCTCTGAGATAATAAAGCTTGGCACGGCGCGCTTTGCCAAAGCGGATCACATCGATGCCCTTAACATGCGGAGAATGAAGGGGCCAGGTCTTTTCCACCCCGACACCATTGGAAGTCTTACGGACAGTAAATGTCTCACGATTGCCTCCGCCCTGTCTCTTTAATACTGTACCCTCGAAGATCTGAATCCTCTCACGGTTTCCTTCCTTGATCAGAGCATGAACACGAACGGTGTCACCCACTCTGAACTCCGGAATCTCTGCCTTCAGCTGCTCGTTTTCGATTGATTTGATAATGTCATTCATGTTGTGTTGTCTCTCCTGATTATTTTTTGGATGTTCTTATTATCCAGGCAACCCGGGAGCGTCATGAAAAAGAATTCTCCCACAGATAACAGAGGACCATCGTTTTTTTAGCCCCACTACTATACTATAAGATGGCTGGGATTGCAACAGTTTTTTTATAATCAGCAGAATGGCTCAACACCCTGGGCGGCTTGACAGCATTGTATAAAAGAAAGGATCTTACCAGGTGATCACCTGGCACCCCTCCTCTGTAACATAGACGGTAACTTCCCACTGAGCAGAAGGAAGCCCGTCTTCCGTGCGTACCGTCCAGCCATCATCAGCGTCAGTCACAATATCCTCCCGCCCCATATTAACCATCGGCTCTATGGTGAACATCATGCCAGGCACCATGAGTACCCCTGTTCCAGGCTCACCGGTATAGCCCACCCAGGGATCTTCGTGAAAGGCAAAGCCTATTCCATGTCCACCGATTTCTCTTACAATGGAAAATCCGTTTTTCTTGGCGTGTTCATGGATGGCATGGCTCATATTTCCCAACGGTTCCCAAGGCTTTACATGCTCAATGCCGATTTCTACGCATTCCTTGCAGACCCGGACAAGCTTTTCCTTCTCTGGGCTTACCTGCCCGATGCAGAACATCCTGGAGGAATCGGAAAAACAACCCTGATAATTTGTGGAGACATCCACATTGATAATATCTCCATCCTTTAAAATGACATCCTTACTGGGTATGCCATGACAGACCACATCATCGATGGAAGTACACACGCTTTTGGGAAAGCCTTCAAAATGAAGAGGAGCCGGAACCGCCCCGTGACTGATAGTATACTCATGCACCCAATGATCGATCTCCTCCGTTGTAATGCCTGCCCTGATTTTCTCCTGGACATAATCGAGAATGCCAATGTTGATCCTGGAGCTCTCTTTTATTCTTTCTACCTGCAAAGGGCTTTTTAACAGGCTGTGATCCACCAAAGGAACCCCTTGGTTCCTAAGCCTCTCCAGTTTTAGGTCAAAGGCTTCATGGCATTTTTTGTATTTCAATCCGCTGCCGCACCAGCAGGGGTCATTTCTCCCAATTTTCAGCGCCATCTCTTCTCCTGCTCCTGTTCCCTTAAGCTCGAATCTGGTACAGGCATATTATGCCTGCCCTTCCGAAAGGATTGTGCTCAATTCCTGGATCATCTCGTCATCCTTTAGCCGGAATTTGACTTCCACACGCCGTGATGCGTCGTCATCTACAGATCCGTCTTCCCGAATGACAGGATTGGCAGAGGAATGACCGTTTACAGTCAGATAGCCCTCCAAAAGAGTGCTTTCTTCCCTGGTAAGGAAATCCCCTTCTACATCCAATAGATATTGTGCCACAGCCATGGAGCGCTGCTGGGACAACTCAAGATTGTAGGAATAGCCACCGGTGGGATCTGTATATCCATCGATGACAATCTCAGCCAGATAAGGCCGGTACTGATCTGACAGCAGCACCTTGCAATAGATGGGCAGAACCTCATAGAGAGCCACACGTCCTTCATCAGTTAATTCGAACTCATTATAGTCAAACATAACATTTGCGTCAAGTGTCAAAGCGCCTGTTGCTCTGTCGATGTTCACGTTGACATGATTGGATTTGAATTCCTCCTGCAGGGATTCAATCACTTCAGCCTTTACGCCGATAATATTATCAATGCGGATCTGCTGAAGATTCAATAGATTTGTCTTTTCCGTAATATCCGCCTTGGCCGCATCCAACTCCCGAGACTGGATATTCAAAGTAGCAGCCTGGGCCTCAAGCTGCTTTTTCAGCTCCTCCAGCTGAGCCGCTCTCTCCGCCAGCAAAAGATTCTGTTTCAGAATCTGGTCATCCTGATCCTGAATTGTGCTTGCCTGCTCATCCAGCTCATTCTGCTGAGCCAAAAGCTCTGCCGTATACCGCTCCTGAAGAGCGATACGGTCATCCCGCTCCTTGATGATCGCGTCGTAATTTGCTTGTGCCTCCTCATAGCTCTTTTGAGCCTGAAAAAGAGTCACACACATGATGAGGACAAACAGCAGCAATACGCCAGCCATCATATCAGAATAAGAGCGCCAGACATTAAAGCCACTATCCTTCGACTGCCTTTTCTTTTGCATGTGGACCTCCTTTCCAGAAGCTTATTTGAACAGACCTCCAAGTTTTCCCTTCTGAGAACCTCTGGTGGCTTCTCTTAAGGTTTTATTGATCTCGTTCAGTCCCTGCTGGGTGGCTTCAGACTGTTCCGTCAAAAGTCTTTCAATCCTGGTAAGGCTTTCATTCCTTGACGAGTTCCCCACCAGAAATACATCCTGATCACCCTTTTTTGCCACAGAAATATCTGAAAGAAGGACACGCACCTTTTCCATTGTCTTATAATTAAGGGCCTGATACTGGGCATATTCCTTCATTGTTTCACTGAAGGTTTTGGCGATCTCCTGACTTGAGCTGATAAGCTCCTCATTCTTCGATTCGATCTGAGACGCCTTTTCCATCTCTTCCGCCGCGGAATCCAGGTATTTCTGCATGGTCTGGTTGCAGGCAACCCAGAATTTTGCAGCCGAAGCTTCAGACTCTCGGAGGAACTTAACCACCTGCTCATAATCCGACTGCTGCGCCTTCTGAATCTCCTGGTTCTGTTTCAGGATCTGACCGGCCGATTCTGTAAACTCAGTCTGGGCACTGGCCATCTTTTCCACGATATCCTGAAGGATCTTTTCCTGGCTGACAAAGGAATTGGAAAGCTCTGTGGAAAGGGACTGGTACAAAGAGCGGGAATACTCTGCCATCTGTCTTTGCGCCTCGTTCAGGGCAATCAGCGTTTCATTGAAATCCTCCATCTGAAGGCGGAAATTCTCATTCATCTGCCGCAGGAATTCGTCCACAATCTGCCGAACCGCCTCCTCCTGGCATTGCGTCACTGTGGACAGCATGACATCCATGGAAGAATTCATCTTTTCAAAGGTTGGGGTGATGACCTTTTCAAAGCTTCCCGCCAGCTGTGTTGAGAACTGCTGAGCCAAGGTATGCATGGCGTTGGTCTGAACCTTCTGGCTTGCCACCAGCAGATTTCTTGATTCATTTTCCGCAGAAGGCAATACATAGGCGTGAAATCTCTCCAGAAAGATGGTGAGATTCTGAGACATAGCGGAATACTCTGTTTTCATACAGGTGGTATATACAATGGAAAAAGCGATTCCATAGATCGATGTGAGGAAAGCGACTTTAATTCCGTCAACCAGAGAGGCTACCGAGGTAGTCATGGCTTCATAGCCGGTGGGATTAAAGTCCTTTAACCCCCATACCAGGCCAACAAAGGTTCCCAGGATACCAAGACTGGTAAAAATATCCGGTACCATTTCCAGGAGCCTTTTGTGTACATATATGTCAATCTCTTCCTCACTGATATAATCCTCGATATCCCCCAGGCCGATAAGAGTCGATGAAACATTGCTGGAAAAATTGTCCATTCTCCTGTCCAGATACCGGTTGTCAAAGATACCTTCCAAAACCTGAAGATGGGAAAGATCCGCTTTTCCCGGTTTTTTGAATATATTCTTCACCTCATCCGCAGCACGCTTCAGAGCACCGCTGAGATTGTTCAGGCGGAACATTCCCTCAAACATCCCGATCAGATATACCAGAACCATGATCCCGAGGAAAACAAAGTTGTACATCATGACTAGCGGTTGATCCTTCCCAATATAAAAGGTAATTGCAGCCGCAGCACAGACTACCAAAAGAAAGAACAAAGTATCTGTAAACTTTTTCCCCATAAAACCCTCCTATTCCCATATAAAAGGATCCGTACTATAGTATGCGCACGAATCTACTGCGGAATCATGCCGCTTGCAGCGGCGTTAATTCGGCGCAGCAAACGACTCAAAATACATGCATTCTGTTCGTTTACTATAAAAAGATATCTTTAATCATAACACAAAATCCAACGGCTGTGTAATTTTTCACAGGATTTTCAAAGAATCTCTGTTACTATGCAGGGGCTACAGCTGCTTGTATCGTATGCGCACGAATCTACGGATGGTTGATAAAGGGAATAGGAAGGGGGGATAGCCGGAAAGAAATCCATGACTGAACCGCTGTAAAGGGCTGGGATCACTGCTTTGATCTGTCAGGAAGACTGACCGGACACCTGATTGAGAACATAGCAGCAATCGGACAAACCATGGTAGGATTCTTTTTCATTGACAAAGGCGGCTGCTCCCTGATAAGGATACAGCACTCCATCAACATATCCCAAACAGAAACAGACGGTTTTATTCTGGACGGTTCCGTTTTCCACATCCTGGATTTCTTTCAGGCGGTAGCGCATGACAGGTTCCTCTTCTACCTGATAACAGCCGGGAGGAACCTGAAAGCTGATCTCTTTTGCCAAAATGCCATTCTGGGCAATATCCTCCCCGGAAAAGATAATTGTTTTATAAAAGCTCAATACGGAGTCCTGATCCTCCCGTCTTGTTATCCTGAAGGTGAAGGTAGGATTACCATGAGCCCAGACGACTTCGTTCTCAAAAATCCTTTTTTTCAGGGTGATCATGGCCATTCTGTTGGGATCTATTTCATTTCCTGTGGTGACCCTGACGGTATTTGAATTGATCCCGGTGATATCATATACCAGTTGACCGAACGGATCCAGGGCGTTCCATTCGGTGAAGCAGCTGTTGTATGCCAGTCCGGCGCTGGCCGAAGCCAACGGCGCCCTCATCGTGATCAGCACATAAGTCATGGTATTGGCAGGCAAAACAGCGGGAGCTCCTTGCGCATTCAGGAAACGGAAGGCAAGGGCTTTCACCCTTTCCGGAGGAATTTCGGAAGACAGCGGCTGCCAGCTATCATCCTCACCCAGCCTTTGCGGAGCCGGATTCTCAGAGAAGAAGATCTGAATCCTCCAGCCCTTTTGTGCCGCATAAGAGGTATCTGTTCCCACAAAGATCCCCTGCCAATGAAGGTTATCCCCATATGCCGTTTCCAGAAGGTCATAAATCACCAGGTTTGTCACCTCATCGTTTCCGGTTCTGACCCTAAGCTTATAGGTATATTCGGATTCACAGCTGGCCAAGGCAGTCTCCCTGGTAAAGCTGTCATGGTCTGTCTGTACGAATTTGGTTACATCCTGATGGGTTGCCACTACATCTGAGATCGAGATACTGTCTGCAGAACTGGACAACCACTCAGTGCAGTCTCCGTTTCCGTCGATATCCATTTCCTCCGCATCATACAAGCCCGAATCACGTACATAGTAGCTCTGCTCAAACCTCCAGGGTTTGTGCTCTGTCAAAGACTCCCCCAAGGCTCTGGCATATGCCCTGTTTTTCCAAACCTTGCCGTATTCCAGAAAGGCGTCAAAAGAAATTTCGGTATTAAAATCTATTCTAAATATGGTAAAGGACTGCCACCAGGAATTATTTACCTCTGATTTCAACCTTCTCAATCCGGACAGATCCAACGGTTCGTCAGAAAGATCCACGGTGATTCTCAGCCAGGTTCTCCCGCTTCCTCTCCAGTTGGCTACTTTCTCCAGCTTTGTATGGTTTTTGATATAGGTGAGAAAATCCCTCTGGGTCGGAAAGATTTCCCCATTACTCTTTTGGATCACCTTGGTATTCTGCCAATTGATCATTTTGAATACAATATCATCTGCTTCCCATCTTCCTGAAGGTTCCATCCCCAGCGGAAGAAGATCATATATCTCAAAGCCTCGAAAAACGGTATTAAAAGAATTGACCTGCCGACGAGATACATTGATATTGATTGTATTAGGGAAAATAAAGCGTTCGTTTGATTCATCCTTTGAAACCGAGAACATTACTTTTCCTATATTCAATCCATTGATCTCAGGATAGAAGGAATTGCAGGCCCAGGCTCTGAACTGATATTTTCCATAGGTCTGTCTGTCGAAGGAGGCGATCATTTCCCTGGTCAGTTCATTGTCATAGTTCGCCAGGCCTGCCTCAATCTGTTCTACAGAATCCATATAGACCTGCATATAGCCGAAATTGTAGATGCTCCCCGTATCTGTCACATTCTCATCATGAACCCTCATATTTACCAGGATCCGGTCATTTTTATCCTTGATCCCGGCAACGGAAAGGGATTCCGTCAGGTTTTCCAACTCAAGATACCAGGCTGTCACATGGCTGCTCTCCGGAAAGGTAATCGTTTTTTTGCCATTATCCGTATAAGAAAGAAAGAGAGAATATTCCTCCTGCCCATATTCTTTTACATAAAGGCAATAGCGATAGCGATCTGTGGGCAGATATGCCCCGTTCAGATTTTTAAATCGGGGCAGCGTAATGCTGTCAAACCAGGCTTCCCCCGACTGGAAAAGATGAAAATCGCCGTTTTCATACAAAATGCCAGCCAGGTCATCTCCAATCCTGATGGTAAACGGAGTTCCGGTATACTGGGCGCTTGCTCCAAAAATAAAGGGCACAAGATCATCCCTGTCCCGGATCAGGGAACTGTTTACGGCGTAATTCACTCCGCTTTTGCTCAAACTGTAAAGCTCTCCGTCATAGGTAAAGGCAAAGTCTGCAACTGCAATCGTGCAGGAGGCCTGAGCCAGAAGCTTTACCGTATCATGATCTCCATGGCAGGCATCCGTTACATAATACCCCCCGTAGAGCTTTGCCGTATTGGTAAAGCTTCTGTCCTGATACAGCTCTGGAGGATAGCCTACATAGCATTCTCCTGTCACAAGCTGTATGGAATAGTATTCGGGTAATGCGCTTTGCGTGGGAAAAAACCGGTATGTTCCGCCGGAGCCTTCTTCCGGAGAGACAGGATTCATTCTTTCATCCAACACCAGAACATCCATAGGAAGCGTATCAAGAAAATACATAGAATGAGGATCTGCAAACCGTACCCCCTCAGAATCAGTGTCGGCTCTTGCGGAAAACCGATATTTTACCCAGATATAATCCCCTGAGGGAAGGCCGTCTCTTACCATAAGCCTGACTGCTTCTTTGCTCATATCATATTTCTTTTCTGTTGAGGAATATCGGAACTGAATGGCATCCGTATAGAATTGATCCAGAATGCTGGCAGACAAAGAAAACTGATGAAAGGGTTCTCCGTAAATAGGGTATAGTGTCCAGGAAAGCTGGACACTTCCCTCGAAATTTGTCCCTGCTTCGATCCTGAAATTATTGGTCAGCTCAAATTCGGCATACCCGGTATTCGGATCTGTTCTGCGCCGGTAAGACCAGTCATGCACTTTTACTGAGCTGTCCATGGCATCAGCAGACACCAAGGCCTGCATACTGCCAACAGACCGGGTACCGGAAAAGTAGGTGGCCAGATCCGGGACTCTCATGACAACACTTCCCGGGGAATAATCGACCGAAGAATTGTTGTTTTTATAATTGATCTGAAAGGTGATCACCCGCTGCTCCAGGGAGGAAACGGCAGTCCAGGTAACCGGAGTGGAGGGATATACCACACGGTTCCCACCGCCAACGGCAGAATCATAATAGACAAGGCTGACTGTCCAGGAATCCGAAGCCCCGCCAACCTGAAAGAGCTGAGGGGGATCCTTACCTTCCTCTGCCGGCTCCCCTGCCAGAAATAGCTCTTCATCGCCGGCGGTAAACAATTCATCATCGGCAGACACGGGTATTTCTTCATTTTTCCGGACAGGCTGCAGCGCATTGTCTTCTCCACCGACAAAAATATCTTCTTGCTTCTCCGCGAAGCCATCACCGGGAAGCGGCTCTTCTTCCTTCCCGTCATCATAAACCGGGGCTGCTTCCTTCTCCTCCTCTTCTTTCCCAGCGTCAAAGACTGTAAAGGGCTCTTCTCCCCCTATATCATACAGGGAAACAGGCGCTTCCTCCAATATACCATCCCCCGGAGGGGGAGCCTCCTCCGCATCCTGGCAAGGGGAGAGAGCATCCTCCGCGATCTCGACGCTGTATGAATCCGGCCAGCTTCCGCAGACAAAAACATCTGTTTCCTCTTCACCTGCGGAAAAAGCGATTTTGCCGAAGCAGAGCACTACTGCCAATGTAAGCTGCGCCACTTTTTTATGGACGCCTTTCAACCTTCTTTTCCTGATCTTGTTCTTCCTCATCCTTGCCCCCTCTCCTGCTGCAGAATCATTGCCAAAGCTTCCTCATCCGTTTCACCGGCATCGGCCTGTATGGCATAGGCTCTGGCACCGATGTGGAGTACCTCCGAGGCAAGAAGATCTCCTTCCAGGAAACTGGCGGTTTTGACTTCTTCAAAAAGGGGACGTGTTTTCCCAGAGGGATCCAACAGCTGATGATAAACATAAACATACAGCATTCTCCCCTGAGACTCTCTGGCACCTAACAGTCTCCATGAGGCATCCGCAGTAAAAGAAAACATTTCGTGCATCCTCTTTTCTGTTTTCCCGCCTTCTATAGATGTCTGAAACTCTCTCATGGGGATCGCAATTTCCAGAAATACTCTGACTGGATTAAGCCCGGTATTGATGACAGCAGGATCCTTTGCTATGCCGGCACCAGGCTCGGCAGGAGTATCCGGGAGAAAATGCTCTTCTGTCAGGGATATACAAATGTTTCCCGGACGGATATGGTTGATGATACTGTTTGTTGCCACAGATGCAAGAGCTTCGCCCCTTACCTTTCCGGACAAAATCGTGGTAAAAATCATGACAGACAAAAGTACCTTCCCTATCTGGCAAACATTCCACCGTTTTTTCTGCCCCCTATCTGTTTCTTTTTCTGACAATGCTTTTTCCCTCCCCATGTTCTGCATTTTCCTCCCATTCGGCAGTAGCGAATAAGAATAGTCCGGTCAGACAAGCACTGACCCTCCCCTTCACCGTACCCAAAAAGAGCAGAAGCCGTCCAAATCCCTTCACCGTCAGCATGACAACCCCCACCAGCATGCTCTCATCCACCCAAAACGCATCCATCTCTTCGTTGGCATCTCCCTGAGTCCGTAGACAGCGCTTGTGTTGATCCACAGAAACCACTCTATGTGTTACCGTGAGAGCGGAGCCAGCCAGGGTAAAGGTGACAACCTGTCCCACCTTAATTCTTTCGAAGCTGCAGGCTTTCACATAAACAGCAGAACCAATAGGAATAGAAGGTTCCATACTGCCGGAGGTGACTGTGTAGCAATGCAATCCCCAAAAACCAGGCAGTACAATGGCACAGGCCAAGGTTAGATACAGAATGGAACCCGCTTTGACAAATGATGCTCCAAGCTTTTTCATGTCAAATCTCCCTTTGCCGCATCATTTTTCCGAAAGCCCACATCATGATTAACCCTGCCAACAGAAATACCAGGAAAAACCCTTCAGCGTCGAAGGGATCCGAAGTATCCGGATACTCTGTCCGGATTATCGATGGAGTAGGCATCCGTTTTTCTGTCCCCAATGGTTTCGGCGAAAGTGTTGCGGTCCGATATGAGTTCAAAGGCGGAATCTGTGTGCTCGTTGGTATTCCTGTTCCAGTAGAACCAGGCACAGGAGAAGGTGTTGCCGTTTGGGATGGATGTGGTGTGGGCGACGGTATTCCTGTTGTGGATGAACCAGGCACAGGAGATGGCGTTGCCGTTTGGAGTGGAAGCGGAGAGGGGGTTAAAATAGTCTCAGAATAAGGCTCCCTGCCTTCTGCTGAAAATATCCAACGGATTTTTCCTGACAAAGCCATAAAGGAATTATCCATTTCAGGAGACAAATGCAGACTGACAACCAACTCCTTTGTTTCATCCGTTTCCCATTCTCCCAGGCATATTTTTGTTCCCAAGGAGGCTTCCTCGCTTCTTCCCTGAAGATTTCCGTCCGGAGCTCCTTCATAAAGGTTATCCTCCCTGGTCCTGACCTGTATCCTTCCATATTCGGTAAGGAGCTTTTGCAGTTTCTCTTTGTCTTCCCCAGACATTTGATCCTGACTGACAGCCTCCGCCTGTAGATAAATGGCAATCTTCTCAGATGATTGATTGCTCAGCTCTATTGTCTGTGTCCGGGCGCTTCCCGGGCACATATTCTTAAAACCGGCAAAAAGATCTGTGCTTTTGGGGTGAAAGCCAAATCCTTGTTTTTCTCCCTTAAACCATACCCTGGTTCGAGACTCCTCTACCGCAGCTTCATAAGCGCTTATCAGATCTTCCTTTTCCTTGTTCCAGAGGGATACTGCATCCGCCTCCGCCTGAACACTTTCCAAAGTAATAAGGATCCGTCCCTCCTGACCCTTTACGCTGTTAGCTGCATCAGCACTGAGGGTAAAAGCAGTCATCAACGGCTCCCTGCTTCTTTCTCCAGCTTTAAGCACCTCGGTATAATAATAATAGCCATCATCCTGATATGCCCATACTCCGCTTTCGTCATATTGAATCTGTATCCATTCCGGATCCAGCCATGGGGTTATCTGAAATTTCCCTTCCTGGTCTATCCGCCCAAAAGACTTTTCCACCCTAAGGCGAACAATAGCATCGACACTGCCTGAATTCCGAACATGTACGATCTTTTTTACGGACTGAGAGGGCAAGAGCTTCCCCGGACGAATATATTCCTCTTCTATCCTCGTCCGGAAAAGACCTGTCGATATCCGATTATCAGCCGGAGCCTGGATATGCCAGTCTGCCCGGATCGGGATAATGGCAGCCAGTACCGGAAAAAAAAGGAGGAGGAGCAGTCCACTGAGACTATGTCCTTTCTTTTTGTTTTGTCTCATAAGCGGATTCACTTTCTATCTGATCAGGAATTACCTGCCTTAGCCTTTTCTTCATCAAGAGCACGGAAGGCTTCCGCCTGAGTATGAAACCCCTTTGCCTGAATTGCCTCTGCCGAGACCTTGAGTTGATAGTTGCCAACCTTCTGTATCTGCGTCTGTGTCCAGTCAGTCGGGATTACAATCGTCGAAAACAGGGTTGCTTCTTCTCCGGCCTGCAGCTTCCCATTATTTGCCGTATACAAAAAAATCCTCTTGTTTCCGCCGGTATAATCGGAAGCCTCTGTGAAATCCCGTTTGTTATATAGGTCGTACCCTCCAAGCTCTGCCAGGCTGTAGCCAGGCACGTGATTCTCTTCCAGCTTTGCCCTTGTCGCTTTTTTTGTCCCGGTTCCATTATAGTCCGCATCATATCTGATGGTTGTCCAGATCAGATCTAATGCCTCCTGATTTGTTATCGCATTCTCCTGTGCATCCAAGACCTCTACAATCATACGGACATATCCCGGCTCGTTTCCCCCCTCGACATCTGTGATATTCCTCACAGTCGGATTCTTGTAGCGGGTCGCGCCAGGATAAAGATCCTTCCCGTCCTCGGAGTTGTTCCAGTCCGTTTCCACTTCTTCAATGGCAAGATCTCCCACGGTAAAGGTATTGGTTGCTACATCTGTATCAGTAAAATACGATAGTGTGGTTCCCGCAATAAATGCAGTTAAGGTCAGTGCCGCTGCTGCTAATACAAAACTTTTTTTCATACTCATTACCCTTTCTGTACTATGATTTCTATTCCTCCGATGCAAAACGAAAGAATCCGGCCGTAGCTGCTTCCCTGGCTTTCTCCTCCCCATCCTCTCCTTCTGCCGCCAATACTGCTCCTTCTATGAGAAGGTCAAATCCTCCCACATTCTGTAACCTCTCAAAAGCTTCATAATCCGTATCCGAAGACAGAATAAGCCTCGTAAACAGCGGGACTGTACTGTCCCCGTCAAACGGAAAATGTCTTTGTAAAATATGGCTGTAATAGAAGTGCTGAATATTGTCCAGATCTGTTTCACCGCTATACCGTTTCCACTGTGAACCGGTGTCTGCCTCATAATCGATATCAAACAGACCGACAACGGTGTTCATATCCTCTTCTGATAAGGGGGTTCCTGCTTTTGATGCATCAGGACAGTCTTCCGGATAGATAAATGTCAGACGCAGCGCAGCCAATACATTTATATCTCCCTCCGAAATATTGGTCAGAACCGGATCCTTTGGCAGGACTGCCCCGGGAAGAATATTCTGGGCCGATTCCTCCTTCCAGCTTTTTTCCTCCAGCCGACCGGCAGGCTGGAGCATTTCCTGAAAGGAAAAACCGTTCTCCAGGCTGCAGCTGTCTGTCATATAGGCCATCGTTACCATAGGCTCCTCGAGTTTACCCGCCAAAATACAGCCTGCCACAGTATTCAGCAATGCAATTGCCAATACGATCTTACCCTTCATATGCTTTCTCCATCCATAATGTCCCAGGCCTCTTTCAGGCTTTTGTCAGCATTGCCTGTGGCTTCAGCATAGATCCCTATGTCCAAAGGAAACAATTTCCCCCAATTCTCCTTGAAAATCTCATTGGATATCTCGACTTCTTCAAATAAAGGCTGGGTCGCTTCTCCCGGCGAGAGTGGCTTTCGATAATACCACCACCCGTCGTCTTGATATGTCCATAAATCGCCGGTACCATAAAAGCCGAAAAATCCCTGGAGGCTAAAGATCCTCGCCCGAATATAACAGGTTATAACAGAATCGTTCACAACCTGAGGGCATTTACGAAACCTGTCCCCCGGATCAGGTGAAACAGGTGGTACATAATCCTCCTCTATATGGATATTCACTTCCGGAATGATAATCCGATTATCAACATCCTCCTTAACAATGAGCGAAGCCCTGGAAGGAGAAGATGTCATCCCGGCAAATCCCATTACGGCAAGCAGGAGTACTACAGTCCTTCTTCTCTTCATCTTTTTTCCTGCTTTTTATGCAGTCCTTTTTCATATGCGCACGAATTCCTATATGATTCTTGCAGTATAATCATATAACCTTTCCTGATTGTGGACAGATCTGTCATTGTGACAGTATGATCAGCTCAAGGGCATCGCCTCCTTCCGGAATATAGGCTCGGACACTGACGCAAGATCTTCGGATTACGATGCTATTGCTTCGGCCTTAGAATCGGCAAAGCCAAAAATCTGTCTCCTTTGACATATTTTGTCAGTTTTTGTCTGTTAATAATAGGCAAATAAATGTGGAATTAGATATTTGAATAAATATCTTTTGATTTGACGTGAAATTAAGATAGCACAGGCCGATTAGAATGTCAAGTTATTTTTTATTTCATTTATGCATCTTCCTTTCGGCGCCCCTGCCATAAAAAAAAGCCTGCCAAAAAGGCAGGCCCATTATACTTTTGGGAAAACCGAAAAAATACAAATCATCAGCGGATCATAACACTGGCAGGAATATACTGCGTCAGCCAACGATAGACCAGCTCATGACGAGATCTGTAAAAGCTGTCTCCGATCTGATAACTGTTGCTGTAATCATATTGATCCTGGTACAAAGAGGTTCTGAGAGAACTGATGCTGTTTTTATTGGAGGCACGGTTCACAACACGTCTGACAGCCGCAAATCCACCAAGATGATAACACTCTGCCATAAACATGGCCGCCTGCAGATTCCGGACGCCAAGATTGCGAATATCCCTGAAATAAAGATCCATGAGCTCAACAGCACGCAGATCCTGAACATATTGTCCTACACTGGAAGAAATAATTTTCTGAATCACTCTCGCCTTGGTACTTCCGGAATAAACCCGATACGGATTGGAATCCGACCAGGTCCTTCTCAAATCAGAGATAATACCGGCGCCGTCACGTCCATAGAAAGAATAGGGAAACTCTATCCGGATACGAACCAAAAGCTGACGAAGGTTCTCGCCATACTCCTGATAGGCACCTGCCGTACAGCTGTATTCATTTGGCGAATTCGCACCAGGTCCGGCAAAAGCTGCATAATCCCTTCTGCCATATACCTGTCCTCCACTCTCAACTGCACCGAGGATATTTTTCCAAACTGTTGAATAAGCATTTGAAATATATCGACTAACCTGTCTGGTACGCACATTGACCGTACACCGGAGTACTACACCTGAAACACGGCAAGCAATCACACAGGTTCCTCTTCTCCTTCCCAAAACCACTCCGGAACCGGAAACGGATGCAATTGACGGATTAGAACTCTGCCAATTGGTAGCCGTACCTCTCGTCGGCCTGAGCACTGTGGAATTCCCTACGTAAATATTCGTCTGAATCTTGTTCAGCGAAACAGACGCTGCCGAAACCGGCGTAACCATAGATAAAACCAAGGCTGTGACCAAAAGAATAATGATTAGGGAAGACTGAACCCGAGAATGCTTATCTTGTAAATCCATAAAAAACTTTCCACCCCTTGTCGAATAAACTACAGAAGCTTTCCTTTTCCTGAAAAGGAAAGAGGATGATGGTTCATGTTATGTCATACATCCTTCCGCTTCTGATCGGTCTCTCTATAGGAGCTGCTGCAAAACTATGACGAAGATTCAATAAATAATCCGCCATTTCATGGAACATGAAAGAAAGAAATACAAACGTAAGATTCACAAAATCATATTGCCACAAATAAAAGCTTCCGCGCTCAACCATACAAAGACTCTATTTGATAACCAGTTGTGTTCGGCACTTAGTTTAACACATCCGTAATAATTATGCAACAATGAAATGAAGACGAAATGCACAAAAATCACCGTAATTAAGCGGCAAAGGTAGTCCAGCTGTCATAAGAGCAGCCCCTGTATAGACCTTTCCGGATTCAATTTCTCTGTACTCTCTCCCTGCGTCAAGACCTCTCAGATGAAGGAAAAAAACGGGAGAATTTGGCTGGTGACGAAGAATCACTCCCTCTGTCAGGGCTTCATCTTTCGATTTGGATACAAACTCCCAGATCACATAGTCCTGATTGGAGAAGGGATCTGAAAGCCTGTAATAGTCTCCAAGCTGGCGCAGCTTCCATGTCTGGCGGTAAAAGGACATTGCCTCACGAGCCTTTGCCGCTTCCTCCTCGGACAGATTCACAGGATCCAATTCAAAGCCGAAGGTTCCGGCTGAAGCTACTACTGCCCTGGCCTCAAAAGGAACACTGCGTCCGGTCTGATGATTAGGGCATACACTGATATGAGCTCCCATAGCCGAAACCGGATAACCAAAGGAAGTTCCATACTGGATCTTCAGACGGTCAATCGCGTCCGTATTGTCACTGCACCAGATCTGCGGAGAATAGTAAAGCATACCTGCATCAAAACGTCCGCCGCCGCCGGCGCAGTTCTCAAAAAGCAGTTCCGGAAAACGGGATATAAGACTTTCCTGCATTTCGTAAAGCGCAAGGACATATTGATGGTAAACATCCCCTTGCTTTTCCGGGGCAAGCGCTGTTGAATAGACGTTGCCGAGGCTGCGGTTCATATCCCATTTGATATAGGAAATCCGGCAGGATTCGATAACCTGAAAGATTTCCTTCATGACATGGTCCCGGACTTCCTTCCTGGTGATGTCCAGGTTCAGCTGATACCTTCCCCGTACCGGATTTCTGTGCGGAAAATGCAGGCACCAATCCGGATGCTCCCGATACAGTGCGCTATCCTCAGAAATCATCTCAGGTTCGATCCATAAGCCCAGCTTCATGCCAAGATCCTGAATCCTCTTTGCAAGAAGAGGCAGACCACCTTTTATTTTTTCTTCATTGACCCACCAATCACCCAGGCCGGAAAAATCAGAATTTCTTCTGCCAAACCATCCATCGTCCAGGACAAATAAATCCACGCCCAATTTCTTTGCCTGTTCAGCAATCCGGAAAAGCTTCTCCTCGTCAAAATCAAAGTAGGTGGCTTCCCAATTATTCAACAAAATCGGCCGTTGCTTTGAAACAAAGGGTGAACGCATCAGATTTGAGCGTAAAGCATCATGCAGCTGAATGGAGAGGCGGGAAAAACCTTCAGTCGTGCAGGTCATGATCACTTCAGGCGTCTCAAAAAAATCCCCGCACTGAATCTCATGCCAGAACTGGGCAGGATGGATTCCCATCAGAACCCTGGTCTGATTCATCTGATCTACCTCGGCTTCCAGAAGGAAATTGCCACTGTAAACCAAAGACAAACCATAGCATAGTCCGTAGTCCTCCTGAGTCTCCGGCCGGCATAGAATCACAAACGGATTCTGCTGGTGGCTGGACGCCCCTCGTCTGCTGCCGACCTGAGTCACACCATGGCTAAGCCTTTCCCGCTCCGGCATTCTCTCCATCATATGACGTCCATGGAAATGGATCATATCCAAAGGACCGTCCAAAAAATCAAGCTGCGCCGACATCCCTTTTCTGAGTCTGTAGGAACGGTCACCATCATTTTCAAATCGAACCGCCCTCGTGATCACGTCAAGCTCCGGGAAAACACTGTACAAAAGGACTGCCGTGACCCCCGTCACTGAATCCTCAAGCCGGATCGAAAGGGTCTGCGCCTCAGAGGGTGTTCCGAACATAGAAGGAAGACCCTTCAGAGAATACTTGCCTTCCCATATCTCGTAGCTTTTATAGCGGAAATCCGCGACATCACTCCCATCCTGGCTAAGTATTTCCGAAGCACAAATGCGGTAATCTCCGATCCCATAGCTGGAATACTCCTGCGGCAGTATGTCAAGTGTAATCGTTCTGTCTGTATCAGCCTCATAGGGATTCGGTGAAAAGCCGTGATCCTGTTCCACGATTCTGTAATCCAGCTCTGTATGACCCAGATCCGGGCCATAATAAAGATGAACTAGGATCCCGAACTGCCTTACCTGCATCTGATACATGGTATGCTTTGTACGAAGGGTAAAAACCTGAGTTTCTCTATGATAATAAATACTCTCCATAACGAGGGCTCCTATCGTCGCAATGAAAGTGTGCCAACTGCCCACTACCCATATTGTCAAACATGCTGCTCGCAGCACGCACAGGCTGTCTACGGTAAAAAACAATTCCTACCGTATTGTTCTACGCAAGAACTTCCACAATCCTGGAATCATTTTTTCAGAAACATATCTGCTCAAAGCTTTGAGCTTCATAAAATGACTGCCTAAAAACGGGACTATTCTACCATATTATGACAGGATAAACAATGGGCAACTTGTACATAAATATTCCAACCAGATTCTTAAAGACAGGACTGGTCACCACATTAAATTGTTTGATAATTTGAGAATAATTAATAAATATTCGTTATTGCTTTTCGCGAAGAATTGTAGTAATATACATTCCAGCGGGGCATTAGCGCAGCTGGGAGCGCGCCACACTGGCAGTGTGGAGGCCGTGGGTTCGAGTCCCATATGCTCCACTGTTACCCTGGGGTTATTGCCTCAGGGTTTTTTACTTTTTGTAACGATTCGGCTATTTTTCCTTCGCCGTTACAGCAGAAGACACAATCCCTGTCACATAGCCGGAGGAAACATGTGGCCGAGCCGTTACCGCTACAGGTACTCACCTGCTTTGGAAAGGGTCAGGGATTCCCAAATGAAATTTACGAAAATGCACGGGATAGGAAATGATTATGTCTATGTGAATTGCTTTGAGGAAACGATCAGCCACCCGTCAGAGATTGCCCGTTTTGTCAGTGACCGTCATTTCGGAATCGGGTCAGACGGATTGATCCTGATCAAGCCTTCCCCTCTGGCCGACTGCGAAATGGAAATGTACAACCTCGATGGTTCAAAAGGAGCCATGTGCGGCAACGGGATCCGCTGTGTCGCAAAGTATGTTTTTGACCATGGCATTGCCAGGAAGACCCCTCTTACCATAGCTACCGGCAGTGGGATTAAGAAAGTGGACCTATTGATCGAAGGAGGGAAGGTTTCTCAGGTTAAGGTAAATATGGGCAATCCTATTCTGGATGCAGAAAAGATACCGGTAAATTCCGTTTATTTTCCCAATAGCCCTGTCATCAGCCTTCCTCTGGAAGTGAATGGGCAGAGTTGGGATATCACTGCAGTCTCAATGGGAAATCCTCATGCCGTCACATTTATGGACAGTCTGGATGGACTGCAGATCGAATCAATCGGACCCCTCTTTGAAAACCATCCCGCTTTTCCCGACCGTGTGAATACAGAATTCGTTCAGGTACTGGAGCAAAACAGGATGCGTATGCGTGTGTGGGAAAGAGGCTCAGGAGAAACCTTGGCCTGTGGGACAGGTGCCTGCGCAGTTGCCGTTGCGGCAATTCTCACCAAAAGAGCAACAGCCAGCTCCCCAGTAACTGTGGAGCTGGCCGGCGGCAGCTTAGAAATATTCTGGGATCAGCCAAGTGATCAGGTCTTCATGACAGGACCTGCCGTGGAGGTTTATCAAGGTGAGATTCTGCTGCCTTTCGACCGTCCCGAATAATCAAAAGTTTTCGACATAAAATTTTTTTCTATTTTCCCTTGCCCTTTTTCATGAATGCCTATATAATAGGCTTCAGCTCGGAGAGTTAGCGAAGTGGTCGTAACGCGCCGCACTCGAAATGCGGTTGTCCGCAAGGGCACGTGGGTTCGAATCCCACACTCTCCGCTTGCCACCCGGAAATCTCCGGGTGGTTTTTTCTTTTTTCTTTTCGATTCTTTTTTAGTAAATCCGATTCCCAATCCGATTCCCAGGCCTATTCCCTCATGACATGGCATTACAGGCATGACGGACAAAGATTTTGCGGATTCCTTCCACCTCGCCAAGGCCTTTTACTATCGCCTCCGTGAGAAGGCCGTCTTTTGAGAGGATCGTTTTCCAGGAATCCGGCTCATCGGAAGCCATATCGTTTTTGGCATGGTCTCCGGCTACAATCAGCAAGGGAATCAGGAAGACCTTTTCCGGCTGTCTGTCCTTCAGTTCCTGGCGAATCAGATCAAGTCCGGGGTATCCCTCCACTGTGGCGATGAAAGCATTTTCCAGACCGACATGCTTCATCCGATAGTCCAGGGAGGAATAGACGGCATCCGCCGGGTGTTTGCTCCCATGCCCCATAAAGACATAGGCATTCTGCCCATTCTCCTCGATCCGGTAGCTTTCCTTCAGAATATCAATCACATCCTGATAATCCTTCTCCGTCTCAAATAAAGGCCAACCCAGAGAAAGACTGTCAAAGCACTGACGATACTCCCAGACGACTTCCTTTAACAGGTCAAACTCCACCCCTGCAGTGAGAAGGGTCGGTTGGACAACCACCTGGCTGTAGCCTTCTTTCGCCAGGCGTCTGAGCCCTTCAGCGGGACTATCTACCAGGATGCCGTCTCTGCTTTTCAAAATACGGATCACGATTTTGCTGGTAAAAGCTTCCCTCACAGTCCAATCCGGAAAGGCTTTTTCCATTTCATCCCGTAAAGCCCCTATTGTCTTTTGCCTGGTATCCGCATGCGTTGTGCCGAAGCTGACCAGCAAAATCGCTTTTTTTGTATTATCCATTATTTCTTCTCCCGATGTTGTTTTTTCCATGCTTTGATCTGATCCAGCCGTTCCCTGTATCGAGGCTCGTTCCCCTGATCAGAAGGAACATAGAATTCCCTGCCCTCCAAGGAGGGTGGCAGACACTGCATGGCAGTGATATGCCCTTCATAATCGTGAGCATACTGATATCCCTTGCCATAGGACAGCTCAGACATCAGACGAGTGGGAGCATTGCGAAGATGGAGCGGCACAGGCTCTGCCAGGCTTTTTAATGCTTCGTCCCGTGCCGCAAAATAAGCGGACTCCAGAGCATTGGATTTGGGAGCCAGGCTCAGATACACAACGGCATGGGTTAGATGAACACTGCATTCCGGCATGCCAATCAAATGACAGGCCTGATAGGCCGCCACAGCTATCTCAAGCCCTCGGGAATCAGCCATGCCCACATCTTCACTGGCAAAGCGGGTCACTCTGCGGGCAATATAGATGGGATCCTCCCCTGCCTCCAGCATACGCGCCAGCCAATAAACTGCCGCGTCCGGATCGGAATTGCGCATAGACTTGTGCAGGGCTGATATCAGATTGTAATGTTCCTCCCCGTCCTTATCATAGAGGAGGGATTTGCGGGAAATACACTGCTCCAGGATTTCCCTGGTTACCCTTACCCTGCCATTTTTGTCGATCTGTCCGTTCAGAACCACCATCTCCAGCGTTGACAGGGCAATCCTGGCATCTCCATTGGCGAAGGAAGCGATCATGGACAAAAGATCATCCTCAATGAAAATATCCTGTCCTCCGAAGCCTCTGGGATCCTTTAAGGCATGCTGCAGGAGCTGAATCAGTTCCTTCTGATCCAGCGCCTGGAGAACAAAAACCTTACAACGGGAAAGCAAAGCTCCATTGATCTCAAAGGAAGGATTTTCCGTGGTCGCCCCGATCAGGATGATACTCCCCTTCTCCACAAAAGGCAGGAAGGCATCCTGCTGGGCTTTATTGAATCGATGAATCTCGTCTACAAAAACAATGGTCTTTTGGCCAAAGCTCTTATTCGCCTCGGCCTGCTGCATGACGGTGCGAATCTCCTTTATTCCGCTGGTTACAGCAGAAAACTCGATAAATTCCGCCTTGGTTCTCTTTGCGATAATCTGGGCCAGAGTGGTTTTCCCAACGCCCGGCGGTCCCCAGAAGATCATGGAACAGACCTGATCCTGGTCAATCAGACGGCGAAGAACCTTTCCCTTCCCCAGCAGATGTGTCTGGCCTACATATCCGTCCAGATCGTCCGGACGCAGCCTTGCTGCCAGCGGCTGTACTATCTCCCTGTCAAATAAAGACAGCTGATCCATTCTGCTCTCCTCCTGCCGACAGCAGTCAGGCTGCCGGATAGGCATTCTGAGCCGTTTTACCCGCCAGGAATTCCATAGCTGCCAGAACCTGCTTATCATCAAGCAGCTCCTGTGGCTGATAGTTCAGTTCAACCAGAAGATCCGGGCAGATCCCTTTCCCGTTGATGATATTTCCCTTTGCCGTAAAATACTGGGCTGTCGTCAGTTTAATGGCGCTGCCGTCAGACAGAGAAAGAATGGACTGGACAATCCCTTTTCCATAGGTGTTTGTCCCGATAATGATCCCCTTTTTATAATCCTGAACCGCTCCGGCAAATATCTCCGCCGCACTGGCGCTCTCCGAATTGACCAAAACCGCCAGAGGAAGCTGCAGTTCATTCTTTCCGTCGCAAAACTCTTCCTGCCTTTCCCCATTCTTATCCTCAGTATAAACGATCTTGCCTTCAGGAAGAATATTTCTGAGAATCTCGCACACAGCATCCACAAGTCCGCCTGGATTGTTTCTGAGATCTACAACCAGGGTCTGCATTCCTTCTTTGGTCAGTTCCTCAAAAGCCACCTGATACTGAGCCGGGGTCACAGCGGTGAATTCCGTAATCTGGATATAACCCATCCGGCTGTTAAGCATGCCATAATAAACGGATGAAATCTCCACATCTGTGGGAGTCATGGTGAATTCCAGCTCTTTCTCTGTATCAGGACGGTTGACCGTGATCTGGACCTCATCCTCGCTGTCACGGATCGCATGAACGACTTCATCCCCTGGCATACCACAGATATCCTCACCGTTCACCTCAAGGATAATGTCTCCGGGCAGCATTCCGGCCTCATCGGCAGGAGCCCCTTCATAGACCTCGATCACCTCCTGGTAGCCGTCTTGTGTTCCCTCCATCGAAATGCCGATTCCATAAAAGGTTCCCTCATTCGCCTGGAACTCTGCCTCATATTCCTCTGCGGTATAATAGCAGGAATAGGGATCTCCCAATCCATAGACCAGACCGGTGTAAATGCCCTCTGCCAGCTGCTCCTCATCCTTGTCATACAGGTACAGTTCATCGATCATCTCCTCCAGGTAGAGGAGCTTTTCCACATGGTACTCATCAGTCAACACATTTTCCTGATCAGCCATTTCCGCTGCGTGATAGCCGGCATAAGCGGACATGGATAAAATGACCAAAAAGCTGACTCCGGCCATCATTCCCTTAAATAATCTGTTTTTTGCCATAAATCATCTCTTTTCATATGTTCATATTGCAAAACTGTGTAACTATCCGTGCGCATCCATTTTTATACCTGCAGATGCTTTCTGGTGCTGAAAAAGCTTCCGAACAAGCCGATTCCCAGCCCCAGCACCAATCCTACCGGAATCAGAGTCCGAAAAATGGCCGTGACCGGAATAAATTCCACCACATTATTCAGAACGGAAAACCGGGTAAGGATATAGGAAACGGCCCGGTTATAAACCAGATACAAAACCACAAGAGGAATGGCGGCTCCTACCAGCCCCAGCAGTATCCCCTCCAGGACAAAAGGAGCCCGGACAAAATGGTCGGTAGCTCCGATGTATTTCATGATCCCTATTTCCTCACTTCTGACAGCAATTCCTACAGAGATCGTATTGCTGATTAAAAAGATACTGATCAGCAAGAGAATGACGATCAGCGAGATGGAAACATAGGAGACAATACGGTTGATATTGCCCAAGGTATTTGCCGCCTGTTCGGACTGGTTTACCTCCCGGACATAATCGAGTCCTTCTATGAAGCTTACCAGGGCATTCTGTTTTGTGATATCATTCAGGTAGATACGATAATTCGAAGAATTGATCAGTGGATTGTCATCCTTAAAGCCTTCTGCCAGAGAAGATCCGCCGAAATAATCCTCCTTCATTTTTTCCCAGGCTTCATCCGCCGACTCGAATTCCATCCGGGCCACCTCCGGTCTTGTCTCGATCTGTTTTCCGACCTCCGACATCTGATCCGGTGTTGCTCCCTCTACAAAAAAGACAGTAATCGGCACTTCTTCTTCCAGCCGTCTGGTGAGATAGCTGACATTATTCACAATGGAATAAAAAATACCAAACAAAAAAATACAGGCTGCCATCGTCAGAACAGAGGCAGCGGAGAACATCCAGTTTCTCCGGATATTCTTAAACCCGGATTTCAGGGTAAACCATAGCGTACTAGGCCTCACGATATCCTCCCTCCCGTTCATCGCTGAGGATTACGCCCTGATTCATCATAATCACGCGTTTCCTCATGTAATTGACGATCTCACGATTGTGGGTAACAACCAAAACGGTCGTGCCCCGGTTATTGATCTGCTCGATCAGCTTCATGATCTCTACGGATGTTTTGGGATCCAGGTTGCCTGTCGGCTCATCGGCCAGCAGGATCTCCGGCCTGTTCACAAGGGCCCTCGCCAGGGCTACTCTCTGCTGCTCCCCACCCGAAAGCTCATCCGGCATGGATTTGTATTTACCCGCCAGTCCCACCTCCGTGAGCACTTCCGGAACCCTTTTTTTAATGACACGATTAGGCCGGTTCAGCACATGTTGGGCAAAAGCCACATTTTCATAGACATTGCGGTCCCGCAAGAGGCGAAAATCCTGGAAAACAACCCCCAGCTTGCGCCGGAATTTGGGAATCCTGGCATGCTTCATCCCCTCGAGCTGTTCCCCACTGACAATGATCTTGCCGGAGGTGGAATCAATCTCCTTCAGAAGAAGCTTAATCAGGGTGGATTTCCCGGATCCGCTGCTTCCTACCACAAAGACAAACTCTCCTTTATCCACATGAATATTGGCATGGTTCAAAGCAGGAAGCCCTTTTCCATAGGACTTGGTGACGTCAATCAGATCAATCATATACGGCCTCCATTAAACAACGAATACACATAACACATATCGAAACAATTACCCGCTTCTGTCTGCGTATCATATCATCTGGGGAAAACCAAGTCAAGGGGTGGAAAAGGCGCCACAGCCAGTCAGACAGAGGAAAGACAAGCCTCCCCTCTGCCTTCTCCCCGAGCCGCACGCCACCACCGGAGACAAGCTCCTGTGGGCGGCTCGGGTGAAAAAAAGCCCTCCTTGCGGAGGGCTTCAAAAAGCATAACTGGTATATCAGTATTCCAGAGTTTCCATATACTTCATATAACGTACAACCATGAGAGCAATCTTAAAGGTGATGGCATCCTCAAAAATGCGCAGATCCAAGCCAGTGCTCTTCTGCAGCTTATCCAGGCGATAGACCAGAGTGTTTCTGTGAATATAGAGCTGCCGTGACGTCTCGGAGACATTCAGGCTGTTCTCGAAGAATTTATCGATGGTCGTCAGTGTTTCCTCGTCAAAGTCATCCGGAGACTTCTGACCGAAGATCTCTTTGATAAACATCTTGCACAGAGGGATGGGAAGCTGATAGATCAAGCGGCCGATGCCAAGCGAGCTGTAGGCGATGGCGTCCTTTTCCGCAAAGAAAATCTTACCCACATCCAGGGCCATGCGGGCTTCCTTGTAGGAACGGGAAACCTCCTTCAGCTCCTGAACGATCGTGCCGTAGGCGATATGGACGCCGTCCTCCCGGCTAAAGCCAAACGTGGCCAAAACGGTGTCTGCCAGGCTGTCCATGACCTCATAACCCTCTTCTCCCTCGAGCTCCTTCACAATGATGATGCTCTTCTCATCCACAGCTGTGATGAAGTCCTTGCTCCTGGTTCCGAACAGGTTGCGGATATTTTCCATGGAACTGTGCTCCCGTTCCTGGGCCAGCTCTATGATCATGACGCAGCGCCGGATATCTGCCTCTATGTGAAGCTTCTTTGCCCGGTTGTAAATATCTACAAGGAGCAGATTGTCCAGGAGAAGATTCTTGATAAAGCTGTCCTTATCAAAGCGCTCTCTGTAGGCAACAATCAGACTCTGGAGCTGGAAAGCGGCAAGCTTTCCTACCATATAGGTATCCTCATCCTCCCCGTGAACCACCAGGATATAAACCAGCTGATAGTCATCACTGACCTTAAAATACTGATGCCCTTTGACCAGCTGGCTTTCTGCCTGTGACTCAGCGAACGCCTGAATATCTGTGGGGGCAATCTCAAAATCGCTGAATGTCGAAGCAAGTGTCTTGCCATCCGTATCAATGACACAAAACTCTGTCCTGGAAATTTCCTTTAGTCCTTCCAATGTATTCTGCAGCACCTGATTAGAAATCATATTGTATCCTTTCCGTTGACACGTTTTTTATCTGTAAGACGTGACAAACCATCTGCTCCCATTCCTATTTACTAACAGCATTTTATAACAAATTGCCCAAAATTAAAAGAGTAAATTTTGATTTTTTTAACAAAAAACCTCTTGTTGAATCCTCTCACTCTTCTCTTTCAAGGAGCTTCATCAGGTATCTGCCGACAATGCGGGAGAAATTCTCCATGCTCCGGATAAAGGCAAAATCCTTACCGAATATTTTTCTTTCAGCGGCAAGATCCTTGTCCTCCCCGGCGAAAACACCCAAAACACTGACTCCCTCCCTTCTGAGGCGTCGGACTGCCATAGCCGTATCCGATACGGCATAGTCCCCATGATAGGGAGCGGGATTTTTAGCGTTCGGACGTCCTATGATCACATCATAGGGTTTCCCGTCACTTAATATGATCAGGATTTTCTTTTCCTCCTGTCTGGCCAGAAGACCCAGTCCTACCGTACGGATCGCCAGCCCGTCCCGATTGTTGGAGGAAGTCACATAGTTGAAGATATTTTCATCCTCCTGAGGAGAATCATCGTACTCCCGGAAACGGTGCATGACGGTATAATCCCAGAAGGTGCAGTAGCTCATGACTCGATGGGGAATGTCCACATTGCTGAGGGCTCGGCTGATGATATAAGCCTGCAGTGCCACCTCACCCTGTCGGGACATTTGGGAACCACTGGCATCGATCAGAACATCCACCACAAATTCCGTTGTCTCTGCCTGAATCTGACGGGAAAAAACTCTCGCCTCCCGGCTTCTGCCGATTCGCCAGAGTCGGGCGGGAATGATCCTGCCCCTGTCGGAAAGGACTTCCAGGATTTCGGAACGCATGGTGAGAGATTTCTTTAGCGTTTGTGTCAGACTGGCAATGTTCTGCTTCGCAATCCTGTGTTTATCATGATAGGTCCATAGGTTCTTTTTCTTGAGGCGTATGGCATATTCATACTGATAATTGCGCTTTACCGGGTTTTTCAGGATCCCTTCCGTAAAATACAGAGAACAGTCCGCATGAACATCACGGCACATCAGATAATTCATCTTCTTCTCTTCTGTTTCAGACAGATAGGAGCGCCCAAAATTCAGCTCCACATAGGTATGGGCCTTCTGAAGCATCTCAGGCGTCAGCACTCTGACCTTCCTTTTCTTCTGCCTTTCCTGCTCCATGTCCTGGGTCACTTCTTCATTTTCCAGCTTTGTCATTCCGGCTGCCATCTGCTGAAGATAGCTTTCCAGGGCATCCTCGTAAAGCTCCTCCGAGAGATAATCCTGCCAGTCGGAGGAGGCAAGCTCCTCCAGGGTCACCGACAGGACCCTTTCCAGACTGCCGTGCCTGCGTACAAAGTCAGGATCAACCATGCCGTTATACAACCGGTCGATAACGGCCGCCAGCTCCCTGGCTGAGTCGGCCTGCCTGGACTCATACACGATGTTCTTGAAATCCTGCAGAGTAAAACGCTTTTTCTCTTCCCGTGGAGCAGTATGATCCTTTGACGCAGGCTCTTCGGATGACGGTTTTGTCGTTTTTCTTCCCTCAAGCTCTTCGAGTCTGTCTCGAAGTACCATCAGCCTGAGCTGCCCCATCCGGTCAGAAGCATCCGGCATTATCTCAAATTCCTGATCCAGGATATCCTCAATGGCTTTTTTCTGCATGGTGCGAAGACCCGGCCGCCTCAGGAGAAGACGGTCGCCTATCGCGGTCTCCACACAAAGGCTGGCCAGCATGGTAAGGGCTTGCTCATCCGCCCCGAGATACACCTTCTTTACCAGGTACATTCCCAGCTCGTCTCTGTCGAAAAAACAGGCCAGCGCCCCCTGCTTTACCCCATCGTACAAAGCGATGGCCTCCGAGCGCAGAAAGAGGGAAAGATCCGGCTTCATATCCAGCCGGTAATCCCCGCTGACTGTCCAAAGAAGGTTCCTGATCCTGTTTTCCAGCTCCAGCTGATATTCATCAATCAGAGCTTCCTCATTGTTGATCGGGCTCATAGACATCTTCCCTGGTCCATTCCTCCGGGATCCGTGTATTCACGGTATCCTCTACGATTTCCTTTTCAAATATATCAAAGGTTTTATTGACGATTCCCATCCGGACTGCCTTGGCGGGCGCAAGCCCTGTCTGCACGATCTTGACTGCAGCCAGCAGCCCCCTTAGATCCAGGGCTTTGGTGGAAATCTCCCCATTGGCAGACTTCATCTGCAGATCAAGGAAAACCCCGATAAACTGCTCCAGAGCCTTCTCCTTCAGTCCGGGAAAGAGTTTTTCAAAGATAAAATACAGGGTCTCCTGTGTCTGGGGCGGCATATCGATCACCAGGAAACGGGAAACCAGGGCTTCATTCAGCTCCTTGGTACCCGCATAGCCGTAGTTCATGGTTCCGATAAAGCGAGCGGCAGGGTGGAGGTCTATTTTATCATAGCCCGGAACATCGATGGAACGCCTGAAATCCAAAGTGGCGTGAAGAACCGATACCGCATCATTTTTGGCCATATTGATTTCATCCAGGATCCCGAAGCCGCCGTACCGGGCGCACAAAGAGATGCTTCCCTGGCGCAGACGCACCTCATTGTCAATAAAGGTGTCTGTTCCGATCAGATCAGCGCTGTTGGTATTCACATGAAAGGAAACATTGTAAACCGGCCTGCCGAAAGCATAGGCAAGATTTTCCGCCAGTATATTTTTCCCCGTCGCCTTTGGACCGGAAAGAAGCAGATTCTCCCCCTCAAGAAGACCCGCAATCGCCATCTCCAGGATATCCTTGCCGTAGAAAGGGATCATGGGAGAGGCCAGTCTGTTCTGGGCTTTGCTCTCCACCTCATACCGATCCCGGAAAGCCCTCAGGGCTTTGATCAGTCCGGGATCAATCTTTTGTTCCTCCAAAAATCGTAACGGATCAACCATGCTTAAACCTCAAAAATAATGTCTCCATATGACGGCATCGGCCACATTTCCTTGTCAACAAGCATCTCCAGCTCATCCACCGGTTTTCGCAGGGAAGCCATGGCAGGTACCAGCTCCTGACGGCAGAAAAGAGCCCGCTGCCTTCCCTCAGGGTAATGATGAACCTGGGCTACCAGCCCCTCCAGAACCTTCATGCAGGAACTGGTCTCTTTCAGAAGAAGGGAAGTCTTTTCCAGCAGCTCCAGCTGTACCCCTACGTCAAAGGCTCCCGCTGTCCTCACCTCGTTGACTGATTTGGCCAGCACTGTTGTATATCTGGCCACAGCAGGGATAAACTGCTTGGTGGTCATATCGATCATGGTCTTCGCCTCAATATTGACAGCCTTTGCATAGATATCATATTTTATCTCCGCCCTGGATTCCAGCTCAGCGCGGGTAAAGACCTGAAATTTCTCAAAAAGGGCGACAGACTTGTCTGTCAGCATGGCAGGAATAGCATCCACCATGGAGGGAAGGTTAAAAAGACCTCGCTTCGCAGCCTCCTCTTCCCATTCCGGCGCATAAGCGTTGCCGTTAAAAATGATCCTCTGATGCCGGATGGCATATTCCTTGATCAGATCATGGACAGTCTGCTCATAACAGTCAGAAGCCTCGATCCTGTCTGCCGCTTCCTGAAAAGCTTCGGCCGCAATGGTATTGAGAACCACATTGCAGGCGGAAATGGAATCCCTTGCTCCTACCATTCGAAATTCAAACTTGTTCCCCGTAAAAGCAAAAGGAGAAGTACGGTTACGGTCGGTGGCGTCCTTCATAAAGTCAGGCAGAGTCTTTACCCTTGTCTCAAGCTTTGTCCCTTCTTTACTGTGGGTAGCCGTACCGTTGCTCACCAGCTGCTCAATCACATCCTGCAGCTGTTCTCCCAGAAAAACCGAAAGGATCGCAGGCGGAGCCTCGTCTCCGCCCAGACGCAGGTCATTCCCCACATCGGCAGCGGATTCCCGCAGAAGATCGGCATGAGTATCCACTGCCTTCAGAATACAGGTCAGGATCAGCAGAAACTGCAGATTGTCATGGGGCGTGGTTCCCGGGTCCAGAAGGTTGATTCCATCGTCCGTATTCAAAGACCAATTGTTGTGCTTGCCGGATCCGCTCAGACCGGCAAAGGGCTTCTCATGAAGCAGGCAGCGCAGTCCATGCCGGGTAGCTACCTTTTTGAGGATCCGCATCATGATCTGATTATGATCTGCTGCCAGATTTACCGGCTCGTAGATGGGCGCCAGCTCATGCTGAGAGGGAGCCACCTCATTGTGCTGGGTTTTGGCCGGCACTCCCAGACGCCAGCATTCTTCATTAACCTCCTTCATGTAAGCCGACACCCGTTGGCGGATTGTTCCCAGGTAGTGGTCATCCATTTCCTGTCCCTTAGGCGGCATGGCCCCGAAGAGAGTACGGCCGGTATAGACCAGATCCTTGCGCTGCTCAAAATGCTCTCTGTCAATCAGAAAATATTCCTGCTCCGCCCCGACAGACGGGATCACCCGCCTTGATGTCTGATTTCCAAGAAGCCGGATCAAACGCAAAGCCTGCTCCCCCACCGCCTGCATGGATCTCAGCAGAGGAGTTTTCTGATCCAGGGATTCCCCTGTATAGGAGCAGAAGGCTGTGGGAATGCACAAGGTTCCCCCTGCCGCATCGTGACGGACAAAGGCCGGCGAGGTGCAATCCCAGGTGGTGTAGCCTCTGGCCTCAAAGGTAGCCCTCAGGCCGCCGGAAGGAAAGGAGGAAGCATCCGGCTCGCCTTTGATGAGCTCTTTGCCGGAAAAGGACATCAGTACCCTTCCATTATCCATGGGGGGGGAAAGAAAGGCATCATGTTTTTCTGCCGTAACGCCGGTCAAGGGCTGAAACCAATGGCTGAAATGGGTCGCTCCCTTTTCGATGGCCCACTCCTTCATCTCATGGGCAACCACGTCAGCGATTTCCAGGGAAAGCTCCTTCCCCTCTTCTATCGTCTGCTTCAGCTCCCGGTAAACCTTTTTGGGCAGCCTGGCCTGCATGACAGAATCATTAAAAACATCACAGCCAAACAATTCCACTACATTTATATACTCTTCCATCCATATCCTTTCTGTTTTCTTCACTCTTCCGTCACAGTCGCTCTTTCGAAACCCTTCCATATGTTCATGTGTTCCTTTTCAAATGACCTTTTTCATTCCTCTTGTCCCGGTGTTTTTCTATGGCGGCTGGTCAGGTATAAGGAAAGAGCCTGGTGACGGTTTTCCACCTCCGCCAGCCTGTAGCTGCCTCCATATTCTCCGTCCAGGGTCCAGGGAATCAGTTCTTCGGCTTCAAAGGTAATTCTGCCGGTCTTGAAGGAATGAATCAGATCAATATTATCCTCAGCCATCATCAGGGCTGTGACGATCTGCTGCAGCTCCAGGGGATTTTTGGGCATCTCTATGAGAGTGACCTCGAAGAGCCCATCGTCCATATCCACATTATGGGTCAAGGTCTTAAAGCCTCCGACAGAACGGGAATTGGTTACCATCCCATAGATAAAGTCGCCCTCAATCTCGATATCATCAGCCCTGACCCTAAGAGGGTAGGATCTGATGTCAAAGAGCTTTCTGGCTCCTTCCATGACATAAGCCAGATGCCCAAGGATATTTTTCATATCCTGTGGAGTATTGTAGGAAACATCTGTAAAGAGCCCAAAAGCAGCCACATAGGCAAAAGTCTTGTTATTAAAGCGGCCCACATCACATCGGTAGATGTTTTCCTGCATGATGTTTTCTGCCAGGAGGAGGGGATCCTTGGGCATGAAGAGGCTATTGGCAAAGTCATTGGTACTGCCCGCCGGAATATACCCGATCGGAGTTTTGCTTTCCTTGAGCATCAGCCCGGTCACGACCTCGTCAAGAGTCCCATCGCCCCCGCTGCATACAATGAGATCCATCTGGTCCGCATATTCTATGGTCTTTTCGATAGCATCTCCTGCAGACTGGGTCGGATGCAGGAGCACCTCATATCCATGCCTGGTAAAGATATCCGTGATTCCCAGAATCGACTGACGGATCTTTCCCATCCCAGCCTTAGGATTTACGATAAAAAGAAGCTTTTTACCCATGACATACCTCTCCTCATCCAGGATGCCGGTCTCCGGCATCTTTTTCTCGGCAATCCCGGCGCTGTACACCGTGGAAAACTCTTTAACAGAATACCACATTGCGGGCCGAAAACAAAGGGCAATATTTTCTGCCTGTACGGTTGCAATGCAAAAGCATGGTTTTATGCGATTTATCACAATGAAACCGTGCTTTTGCATTAGCATCCTGCCCCCAAATGAGCAAAACGATTTGTGAGCGAAGCGAAACAAATCTTTGAGCACACGAAGTGTGCGGTTTTGCGAATGCAGGTGGCAGGGTTGGAGCACCAGAGGTGCTCCAACCGTACAGGTCGAATCTTTTTCAAGTCAGATCGGCAAATTGACAACAAATGAGTTGACGAGTCAGAATAAAATTGTTATACTTTTCGGGTAAGTAACCATGTCAGGCCAGCCATATAGGCTATTATGTTCAAATCCTTTCCCCATTTTCCGGAGGGAGCCTTATGGCATTTCACCAAAGCGAAGGAGGGACACTATGAAAAGATTACTGGCAACAATCATTACAGCAGCAATGACCTTATCCATGTTTTCTGTCGGCGCCGCTGCTGAGGAAGCAAAAAACATCCCCGAGCTTACCAGCGAGCCTCTCACTATCACCCTTTGGGACATTGCAACGGAAGACCCCACCAAGAGCATCCAGGAGGATGCCGTCCAGCGCTTCATGGCGGATTATCCTAACATCACCGTCAACCAGGTCCATCAGATGAATGACAATTACAAACAGCAGCTCATCGTGGCTATGGCGGCAAACGAATGCCCGAACATGTATATCCACTGGAGCGGCGGCCCGATGGCGGAATACTATAAATCAGGTTTTGTCAATGATCTGACCGATCTTTACAATACCTATGACCATCCGGATTTTATCGATGCTGCCATTGCCCAGGCTTCCTATGACGACAAGATCCTG
Source organism: Blautia sp. (assembly GCA_017515325.1). GTDB lineage: Bacteria > Bacillota > Clostridia > Lachnospirales > Lachnospiraceae > Blautia_A. The sequence continues at coordinate 78,945 of JAFWGA010000019.1, read as the reverse complement.
GCCATCCCCTTCGGAGGGCTTTCCGGCTGTGACATCTTCTATAACAAGGTTATCTTTGAGGAAGTAGGCTTAGAGGTTCCTGAGACAATCGATGAGCTTGAAGAGGTCTGTGACAAGCTGATAGAGGCTGGCTATGTTCCCTTCTCCCTTGCCAACGGCTCCAAGTGGACCGGTTCCATGTACTATATGTATCTGGTAGCCCGTCACTCCGGCAATGACGAATTTGCCGCCGCCTATGACCAGACCGGTTCCTTCACCTCCGAGGCCTTCATCTGGGCAGGAGAAAAGATCCAGGATTGGGTAAAGAAGGGCTATTTCAACGACGGCTTCAACTCCCTGGTCACAGACAATGGAGAAGACCGCGCTCTGCTTTATGACAATACCTGTGCCATGATGCTGCACGGCTCCTGGCAGATCCGTTCGATCACCTCTGACAGCGCTGAATGGGCCCAGGAGCATCTGGGAACCTTCCGTTTCCCAAAAGATGCCGAGGCTGAGGCAAAGGGTGTTCCCCAGGATGTCGAGGTTGGTACCGCCATCGGAAACGGCTTTTCTTTCAATTGCTTCAAGGAGGACGGTTCCGTCGATGAGGATATGCTCAATGCCTGCTATGTGCTGGCAACCCAGTATTACAATGATGATATCTACAATGAAAGACAGATGAAAGAGAACAGCACTATCCCCTCCATCAAGGGATTTGAGACTCAGGTAGAGGATCCCAATAACAAGGTCGTGATCGACGTATTCTTCAACGCTTCCAATGTACAGCTCTGGTACGACCAGTATCTGCCGGCTTCCGTTACAGAAGTTCACAAAAACTGCATGACCGAGCTCTTTGGCCTGGAGAAAACACCGCTGGAGATCGGTGAAGAGCATGACGCAGCCATGAAGGCTGCCCTGGCAGAATAACCCGAGCTTTAGTCAGGTACTTTATTTTTACTGCCTGTGGAACCCAGATTCATAAACAATAGCTGATCAAAAGCCCGCAGGATGTATTTCCTGCGGGCTCTTTCCTATTTTTCAGCATGCAGACGAAAAGTCTGCCGGAAAGGAGGCATTTTCTTGTCGAAGAAAAAGAATACTCTTGCCAGGGAGAATGCCAGGAGTACAGCATTTGCGGCTACTGTTTTCCTTCTCCCTGCCCTGATCCTCATTGCCATCTATATGATCTATCCCATTTTCGACACCTTCCGCACCGGAGCTTTTAAATGGAATGGAATATCTGCGGACCGAATCTATGTCGGCCTGGCAAACTGGAAAACCCTTCTGGCAGACAAGGTTTTCTGGTCCTCCTTCTCCCATAATATCATCGTCATGATCTTTTCCATCCTGCTCCAGATCCCGATCGGCCTTCTTCTGGCCACATTCCTGGATGCCAGTGGGAGAAAAGCCAATATTTTCAAGATCATCTGGTTTTTCCCTTACCTGATGAGCTCCGTCGCCATTGCTTTCCTCTTTAACTATATTCTGGCCACAAACGGAGGTCTGTTTTCCTCTATAGCGACCCTCATTAACGGAAAAAGAACCCTGGTAGACCTTCTGGGCAAAAATCCCCAGGCTCTGTTTGCCGTTATCGGGGTCATGGCCTGGCAGTTTACGCCATTCTACATGGTATATTTCATCGCCGGCTACAGTAATATTGATACCACCTTGTATGAAGCAGCCATCATCGACGGCTGTACCCGCAAGGACTATCTTTTTAAAATCGCCATCCCCCTTTTGGGGCCGATTTTCAAAACAGCCTGCACCATGTCCCTGATCGGCTCATTAAAGTATTTCGACCTGGTCTTTAATATGACACAGGGCGGACCTGCCAGGGGAACGGAGCTGATGGCAACCTATATGTACCGTCTGTCCTTCTCGGAATTCAACATGGGATATGGATCCTGTGTGGCAGCCGGTATGTTTATTTTGATTACCTTCATTGCTCTGCTCTTCAACAGAATCTTTGTGGTAAAGGAGGACTATTAAAATGAATCAGCAGGAAACCGATTACCGCAAGCAAAAAGCGAAAAGCAGGCTTGCCTGGGGTGTCGCCATTTTCTTTGCCATCTTCTGGCTTCTGGTCGCCCTGATCCCCTTTGCCTTCATGATCCTGAATTCTTTCCGCAAGCAGTTTGACATGCTGTCCCAGGGCGTTTTCCATTTCCCGGATCCCTGGTTTTTCGACAACTATCCCAATATCGTCAAAAACGGATTTTTTGGGTATTTCTTCCGGAGTGTGCTCATCGTAGGTATCTCCCTCGTTCTCATGCTGATTATCTCCTCCTTTGCCGCCTACCCGCTTTCCAGGATGAGTTTCCGGCTCAGGAATCTGATCTACGCAGGGATCGTGGCCTGCATGTCTATCCCGATGCATGTGACCCTGATTCCCATTTTTAAGATGACCAACAAAATGGGGCTGAGGGATAATCTTTTTGCCCTGCTGGGTCCTTATGTCACCTTTGCCCTGCCCATGTCGATTTTCATCCTGACAGCCTTTATGATGACTATCCCCAAGGAGGTGGAGGAGTCCGCCCAGATCGATGGATGCAATAAGTTCAGCAACTTTTTCCAGATCATCCTTCCTCTTTCCAAATCCGGTCTCTCCACCCTGGCCATCTACAACGGCGTTTCCATGTGGAATGAATTCGCATTTGCCAACACCCTCCTGACCAGCGCAAACCAGAAAACCCTTCCCCTGGCTCTGGGCCAGTTTAAGGGTGAGCATTCCGCGGATATGCCCCTGATGCTTGCTGTCCTGGTGCTTTCCGCCCTCCCCATGATCATTCTCTTTATCATTTTCCAGGATAAACTGGTCAAAGGCATGATGGCGGGCGCCGTAAAGGGCTGATCAGGCATTCCCGGTACAGTCAAACTTGTAACCCATTCCCCATACAGTATGGATGTATTCTCCCTTGGCTCCCATCTTGCTTCTGAGCTTTTTCACATGGGTGTCAATGGTCCGGGCATCACCATAATAATCATAATTCCAGACAGAATTGAGGATCTTTTCCCGGGACAAAGCAATGCCCTGGTTTTCCAGGAAATAGGTCAGAAGCTCAAATTCTTTGAAGCTTAACTCCATCGGTTTGTCATCGACAAAAGCCTGGTGAGCAGCCTTGTCAATCACGATGCCGCCTGCGCTGAGGATATCCTGGGCAGAACCTGCACCGGACCGCCGCAGAATTGCCTCAACGCGGGCAACGATAATGCTGGGACTGACTGTTTTTGCCACGTATTCATCCACGCCAAGCTCGAAGCCAAGCAATTCATCCCTCTCGCCTGCTCTTGCCGTCAGCATGATGATAGGCACCTGAGAGATTTTGCGGATCTCCCGGCAGACCTCCCAGCCATCCATCTTTGGCATCATGATATCCAATATAATCAGGGCGATATCCTTCTCCCGATAGAAGATATCCATCGCCTCTTCTCCGTCTCCGGCTTCAAGGACCTCATAATTTTTCTTGGAAAGAAAATCCCTGACCAGTTTTCTCATGCGCGGTTCATCATCCACAACGAGGATTTTCAATGCATCCATCCTTGATTCTCCTTTTCCTTTTTTATTCGAAATCAGGGCAGAGGAAGGAACAGCCGACTCTCTGCCCTCCCGCCAGGCTGCACAACGACTACAGCTTGTGCGCGGCTCCTGTCATAACAGAGCTGACAGGGGGGACGGTTCCGGTGAGCCACCAGAACCGTCCCCCTGTCTCCATTTTATCACGCGACAGGTTCTCTTGCAAATTAAAAACATTACTGTTATTATGATACAAGAAAGAAGCCTGATTGTATCGGAAGGAGGTGACCGGTCTTTGGCGAAAATGACCTACCATGAACAGACAGACATCGAGAATACTCTCAGGCTCAGGGAGGTGCTCAAAACCCTGCCCCCCTTCTGCAAGGAGTTTTTCCGCGCCATCGAGGTCCGAACCTCCACCAAAACACGTATCTCCTATGCTTACGACATCCGGATTTTTTTTGAATATCTCATGACCGAAAATCCTTCTCTGAAAAGCAAATCTATGCAGGATCTGACCGTAGATATCCTGGATCAGGTAAAGGCACAGGATCTGGAAGAGTTCGAGGAATATCTCAAGGTCTACACCAGTCACGACAGACTTGAGACGAACGGGGAGCGAGGCCTGAAGAGGAAAATGTCCGCTCTGCGCAGCTTTTACGCTTACTTTTACAAGAGAGAGCAGATCAGCACGAACCCTACTGTCCTGGTAGATATGCCAAAAATCCACCAAAAGTCCATCATCCGGCTGGACACAGATGAAACCGCCCTTTTGCTGGACTATATTGAGCATGCCGGTGACAGCCTCACGGGGCAGAAAAAACGGTATTTTGAAAAAACCAAGGAAAGAGATCTGGCCCTGATCACCCTGCTTCTGGGAACAGGAATCCGGGTTTCCGAATGTGTAGGCCTGGATGTGGAGGATCTGGATTTTAAGAATAATGCCATTATCGTCACCCGCAAAGGAGGCAATCAGATGCGGGTCTACTTTGGAGACGAGGTGGAGAAGGCTCTGCGTTCTTATCTGATCATACGGGAGAGCATTACCCCACTGGCCGGACATGAACACGCCCTCTTCTATTCCACGCAACGAAGGAGACTTGGTATCCAGGCCGTGGAAAACCTGGTCAAAAAATACGCACAGGCTGTTACCGGTTCGAAGAAGATTACTCCACATAAGCTCAGAAGCACCTATGGGACAGCCCTGTACCAGGAAACGGGAGATATTTACCTGGTCGCAGAGGTACTTGGCCACAAGGATGTCAATACAACCAGGAAACACTATGCAGCCTTGGACGACGAACGCAGAAGAAAGGCTGCCTCTGCCGTTCGATTGCGTGAAGAAGGAGGAAAGCGATGGAAAACACCAAATTAGTACCGGAAGAGATCTTTGGCAATGAGAGTACCATAAATGAAGACGAGCTTCCCTTTACCCGAGAGCAGATCCAGGCAGCCTATGCCTTGAACCTGTGTACGGTTTCCGTATCCCAGATCATCGATTACAATGACCTGACCATCCTGGAGCAGGAATATGAGACAATCCTGAACAACCTTAACCTGGAAAACATCCCCAAAGACGATGCTCTGCTGGAGATCCTCAAGCGGCTGCTGGAGACCATTGTTTTTTTCCGTATCCAGGAAGGAGAAAAGCAGTTCATCGAAAAAGAATATCAGCAGAAAATGAAAAATGCCATCTGGACAGCGGTTCCCAATCTTGCCCTTCTCGTGGCAGGAGGAAATCCTGTCTCCATGGGTATTTCTCTGGCCTCCCAGGTAGGCATCGGTTACATGAATTACCGCAAGAACCGCAATCAGTACAATCTCGACCGGGACAAGCAGCTCTGGAAGCTGCAGCGTTCTGCCATGGAGCAGTTTGAAGGCCTGCAGCAGCAGCTCTTTGAAACGGCCTGGCGGCTGGCCGACAAATACCATTTTCCGGATCTGTTCCGTCTGACGGAAAAGCAGATCAAACAGTACAATGCCATCCTCATGGATACGGACGAGGTGCGCAAATACGAGCGGCTTGAATCCATGAAAGAGCATTTTGCGGCTTATCCGCCCTTCTGGTATTATATCGGAAGCACGGCCAATGCCATCGCCAATCAGGATGACCTTGGCCTGGATGCCGCTTCTCAGGAGAGCTTCAGAAATAAGGCAAAGCTGTATTTTGAATATTTCCGCCAGTCCAATAAATTCAATCTTCTCAGAGAGGATGAGATTACGGCCTCCTGCAATCTGGAATACGCAGATCTTCTGGACCCGGTCGCAGACAAGGCTATGATCGAGGACCTGTTGGATGAGGCTGTCTCCCATGCCGGGAATTCCTGGGATGTCCGCCAGCTCTGTGCTGTCGGCTATCTGAAAATCGGACAGATGGACAAGGCTGCCCTTCAGCTTCGCCAGCTTGTCAACGAAGATTACAATGGTGTCATAAATGCCCAGCTTCTGAGTACCATCTATGTGGAGAAATATATATCCGAGCAGGATGACCAGGCCAGATCCCAGTACCAGCTTCTTTCCACGCGCCTGAATCCGGAATATCTGTTCCCGATGCCGGAAAACTCCCTGGTCGATCTTTCCGCCCTTCATGATGATTTCCTGGCTGACCAGAGAAATGTCCTGAAGGATATGTACAGGCTGGTTCTGAAAAAGTTTGCAGAAAAATATGAGATCATGGTCAATCAGATCATTCCTCTTCCTCCTCAGGAGAATCCCATCGATGAACAGGCAGAAGAAAATGATTCCTCTCAGCTTTATCTTGATCTGGCTTCTTCCCGGGAAGAACGCCTGAGCAAGGTAAAGCTGGGTCTGGGGAACAAAAATATCGAAGCGGGCTACCGGCAGGAGCTCGCGGATGTTTCCTACTCCTACCGGCTGATCGAGATCCTCAACCAGATGTTCTCCTCAGTATGCCTGCTGGAGTGTGCCCAGGAGGAACACACACAGCTTCTTCTGGCCCAGGCTGTCAAAGAGGCTTTGCATGATTCCAGGGATAAAATTCAGCAGATCGAAGAAGGATTGAAGGATTTCAGTCCGGAAATTTACGGTTTAGCCCAGGAGATTACCTTCAAAGGACTTACGGAAGAGTTTTTTGGCTGTCTGCAGGACGCACTAACGGCCTCCGTGGAGAGTAAGAACGAAATGCAGGATTTCGCTATTGCTGAGACAAACCTTTCCCGTTTCTGTACCAAAGAAGGCTTAGAGCTTCCGGAGCGGCTGTATAAACGCAAGGATGATGCTCCTGAGGGGAAGAAGGAGGTTACCTTCTTTACCCCTGACCTTCTCAATGAGAATGCGGTGCTGCAGAACGAACGCGCCAAAAAGAATGCCGAGATGCTGCGCCTGATCCGTTCCATGATTGATTCCATCGTTCAGAACAAGGAAGTTGTGGAATTCTACACGCAGGAGGATCCCCGGATGAACCGGTATTTCTATAATAAAGCCCTGCAGGCCTATCAGGGAATCCGCTGCCGTACTCTGGCTGTTTTGGATGACAGATCCAGGCAGGACTGCGACCTTGTCTTCACCACGGAGGGTGTTCTTCCGGTAATCCGTGGCAAGGCAAAGAATACCGTGCCCTATCGGGAAATCGACTGGACTCCCAATGCCCGGAAGAAGGAGCTGCGGATCGGGGTGAAATATAGCAGTGATAATCTGGACATGGATGCTCTGTATAAGCTGATACTTGCCTTGGTTGAATATGCTGCTGAGCCCGAAGAGGCATAAACAGGAGGGGGAATGTGAATGGAAGCTCTTCAGGAATTCGTTGAAGCAATGGGTTCACATACCATCGAAGAAATTGAAACAATGCCGGAAGGAGTTCGGGCGGAACTGATCAATGGCTGTGTCTATATGATGGGATCACCTACGCCCGCTCATCAACAGCTGATCGGCTTATTGTATTACACCATACTCAACCATATCAAATCAAATGGGGGAACCTGTACTCCTTTCGTTGCGCCATGCGCTGTTTTTCTTGATTCTAAGAAAACAAAAAAACAATGGGTTGAGCCTGATGTTTTCGTCATCTGCAATAAAGACAAAATCCATAGTGATGGTATCTATGGCGCTCCTGACTGGATCATAGAAGTCACTTCACCTTCCACGATAAGAAATGATTTTACAAAAAAAGTGACCCTTTATCAGGACTATGGGGTAAAAGAATACTGGATTGTCAACCCTGCTGGAAGGTATGTGAGTGTTTTTACTTACTTTCCTGATTTTCAATTTACACAATACAGCTTTGATTCCAGGATCATCCCCTCCCTTTACCCTGATCTGATTATCAATATCAACGATCTCCTCAGTATCTAAAGATACTCGAAAACCCCTGCCTTTATCGGCAGGGGTTTTCCGATCTTAGATCTTCATTTTCACCTTCAAATCGTCGCCCGCCAGTTGAACAGAAATCCTTGCCCCCAGGATCAGGGGCATCATAGGAGCAACGTGCCCAAAGGGACAGTCCATAATGACGGGAAGACCCAGATCAGCCAGAATATCTGTCACGGCATTGTACTGGTCTACCCCCATCAGGTTTACCCCAAATGCAGCCAGGGGTCGCCCAATCAGAAAGCCCGATGCGTGTTCAAACCACCCCTGCATCTTCAAATGCCAGATCGTCCTCCGGATCATCATCGGTGAGAGGTCACAGGCTTCCAGCATCCAGATGATCCCTTCTTTTTTATAGCGCTGTGCAAAGGCATGAGAACCGTCAAAACGGGTGCCTGCCAGATTTTCCAGCACATCAAGGCAGCCTCCCATCAGACGGCCTTCCAGCTGTACTTCATTTTCCGCGGAAGGCTTCAACTGTCCATTGTCCGGCAAAAATACCAGTGGTCTGGCATTCTGGGTAAGATGGTAAGGAGCCAGCGGATCTTCCGACCTTGTTTCGTCATCCGGCAGTTCATACATCCTATACCCGCCAAAGCAGGCTTCTCTTCCTTCCAGGATGGCAAAGGAGTCTGCCTCCGTCTGCTCCCATTTTTTCCCGAAGCCGGTAGCGCATGGTCCATATATCCCCGGAATGTCATAAAGCGCAGCCATGGGGAAAAGAAAGTTGGTATTATCGGAGTATCCCAGGTACCATTTTGGAGCCGCCGCACCAAGCTTTGCAAAATCAAGGTGAGAGATCGTCTCATTCATCAGTTCCCCACCTCCGACAGAGATCACTGCATCGATCCCTTCATCCAGATAGAAATCCATCACATCCTTTGCCGCATCCGCAGGGTTTGTGCTGATCCCCAGTCCATCTGATTTATAGCAGCTTGGAGCAGTCCGCACATGGTATCCCTTCTTTTCAAAGTTACTGATTGCCGCCTCCAGTCTGGTCACATATGGCTCAATGGTAGCGCCAAAGGAAGGCGCTACCAGGCCGATCGTATCTCCTGGCCTGATGTATTTCGGTATCTTCATAGACTCATCTTCTCCTCCTGAAATCTTATAGTATGCGCACGAATTTACTATAACTGATTATACTGCAAAATGATCTACCTGGATGCTAATGCAAAAGCACGGTTTCATTGCGATAAATCGCATGAAACCATGTTTTTGCATTGCAACCGTACAGGTAGAAAAAAATACGCAGCCCGCAATATCTGCGAGCCGCGTATAGGACATTCACACAATTACAAAAACATCAACGACCGCGTTTCTTTGAGATGATATCAAAAGCCACAGCTCCCAGAAGAACGATGCCCTTGACGACCTTCTGATAATTGGCGTCAATATTCATCAGGCTCATGCCCAGGTTAATCACACCGATCAGAGTAGCACCAACCACCATACCGGTGATCTTGCCGGCTCCGCCGTATGCGGAAACACCACCCACGACGCAGGCAGAGATAGCGTCCATCTCATAGTTGGTTCCGGCGGTTGAATTGGCGGCCTGGAATCTGGCCAGAACCACCCATGTGGTCACAACGGTCAGAATTGCCATGTTAAGGTAGGCTTCAAACATAATCCATCTGGTATTGACACCGGACAGAAAAGCAGCCTCCCTGTTTCCGCCTACCACATAGAAATGACGGCCAATCGTGGATTTCTCCGTAATAAAGCTGTAAATCAGGATAGCGGCAACCACCCAGATCAGAACAGTCGGGATACCACCTGCCATGGCCAACTTATAGGAAACCAGAAGAATCACGGCTGCCTGAAGAACGGATTTGATCAACACTGCCTTGGCAGAATCGGCAACATAGCCCTTTTTCAGCTTCATGGCCCTGCTGATCACATTGCTGAGGACAATGATGACGGCAGCCGCCAGACCAACCATCATACAGGGCTTGTTCAGAACATTCAGCTTTGTACTGAACAGCTTGCCTGAGAATACCTTCAGGAAGCTGTCCATGGTTTTTACGCTGATGGAACCGGTCTTGCTGTTTGCGGTGAGGACTGCTGTTCCCAGGCCTCGGAATGCCAGATAACCTGCCAGGGTGGCAATCCACGGCGGAATGTTGATATAGGCAACCAGATAACCCAGAACACAGCCATAGAAGATACCGATCAACAGCATCAGGGCAATGGAAAGGCCTACGCTCAAGCCACGGACAACCATAAAATACGCACCGATGGCGCCGAGCAGACAGACAAAGGAACCACAGGACAGATCGATATTACCGCCGGTAAGCATGCACATCAGCATACCACAGGCCAGAATGTAAACATAGGCATTCTGTGTGATCAAAGCGTTAAAGTTCATGGGCAGGAACATGGAGCCTTTCGTCTGCCACATGAAGAAAAGATAGACCACAACCAGGACGATGATCATGGTATTATCCTTTAATACCTCAGAAAAACTCTTTTTCATTGTCATCCCCCCTTTAAGCCTTTTCTTTCTTGAACATGACATCCACCAGAACAGCGGCCAGAAGAACGATGCCCTTGACAGCTCTTTGATAGTTTGCCGATATTCCCATGATACTCATGCCCTGGTTGATGATACCCATCAGCGTGGCACCGATGATGACTCCTGTGATCTTGCCCACGCCGCCATAAGCAGAGGCTCCGCCGATGAAGCAGGCCGCGATGGCATCCATCTCATAGCCCTGCCCATAGGTAGGCTGCGAGGAGCTTGCTCTGGCAACAGTCAGAATACCGGCAAGTCCTGCCAGGAAACCCATATTGGCATAGGCGATGAAATAAACCAGCTTGGTATTGATACCGGAAAGACGGGTTGCCTTCTCGTTTCCACCGACCGCGTAAAAATACCGGCCGATAGCGGTATAGGAGGTGATATAGCCATACACCAGAAGTACCAGAGCGATCCAAAGTAAAACTGTGGGAATTCCTTTGTAGGAAGCCAGCTCAAAGGAAATCCAGAGGATCAGAGCAGCAATAATCAGGGTTCTCGCCCACATAAGGCTTGCATTTCCCTGATCGATCCCTCTTTTATTTCTCTTGACCCAGCCCAGCAAGGTCATCAGAACAAAAAGTGCCGTACAGATCATTCCGACAACCATACAGGTAAGATTAAAGCTTCCGCTTCCCAGATAATCCGGGATGTAGCAGTCTGCCCCGCCGCCGAAGATTCTGAGGAAGGTTTCGTTGTTGATACCCACCGCATAGCCATTCAGCACCACGTTGGAAAGGCCGCGGAAGGCATACATTCCGGCCAGGGTAGCAATAAAAGGCGGAACAGAGATCCAGGCGATCCAGTATCCCTGGAACATACCGATGGCAAGGCCGACCAGAAGCATAACTGCAACAGATATGCCGGCCGAATAACCACGGGACATCATCACACCGCCAATAGCGCCGGTAAAGCAGACCACAGATCCGACAGCCAGGTCGATATTGCCGCCGGTAAGGATACACAGCAGCATGCCTGCTGCCAGTACGAAAACATAGCCGTTCTGCGAGATCAGGTTATTGATATTCTGGGCATACAGAATTTTACCGCCTGTACTGATGGAGAAGAAAATGACGACTATGACCAGGGCTATGACCATCATATTTTTTTTCAAAAATGATACGTTAATACCTTCTTTCATCATCAATCCCCCCTTCCTGATCTAAGAATCTGAGCCATGATATTCTCCTGGGTTGCCTCTGATGCCTTCATCTCACCGACAATCCGGGATGCGTTCATAATATAGATCCTGTCGCTCATGCCAAGCACCTCCGGAAGCTCGGAGGAAATCACGATCACAGACTTTCCGGCTGCCGCCAGGTCGTTGATGATACAGTAAATCTCATACTTGGCGCCGACATCGATGCCTCGGGTCGGCTCGTCCAGAATCAGGATATCCGGCTCTGCGAACATCCATTTGGCCAGCAGAACCTTCTGCTGGTTGCCGCCTGACAGGTTGCCTACCAGCTGCTCCACGGAGGGGGTCTTGATTTTCAGCTTCCCCCTGTATTCTTCCGATACCTGATATTCCTTATCCTTATCGATGACAGAAGCCGTGGAAAGAGCATTCAGGTTCGCCAAAGAAGTATTTACCTTGATGGATTGGGAAAGGATCAGACCATTGCCCTTACGATCCTCTGTCACATAGGCGATCTTGTGACGGATAGCATCCATAGGCGACTTTTTCAGCCGCACATCTTTGCCGTCGATCTTAAGAGTACCCTGGGTCAGCAGTCCATAGGACTGGCCGAAAATACTCATGGCCAGCTCGGTACGCCCCGCTCCCATCAGGCCGTAGATCCCCACGACCTCGCCCTTTCGCACGTAAAGGGAAGCATCATTTACCACCACACGTTCCGGATAGAGGGGATGATGGACTGTCCAGTGCTCAACCTCCATGTTAATATCGCCGACCTTCACTCCCTCTCTCTTGGGGAAGCGGTTGGTGATCTCACGGCCAACCATGCCGCGGATGATCCTGTCTTCATCGATATCATGGTTTGCGTTATCGATGGTTTCAATGGTCGAGCCGTCACGGACTACCGTAATCTTATCCGCCACATAGGAGACCTCATTCAGCTTATGGGTGATGATGATCATGGTCATACCCTGCTTCTTGAAGCCAAGCATCAGATCCAGAAGCGCCCGGGAATCCTCTTCGTTCAGGGAGGAGGTAGGCTCATCCAGGATCAGAAGACGAGCCTTTTTCGCCAACGCCTTCGCGATCTCGACCAGCTGCTGCTTGCCGGTACCGATCTCCTTGACCAAAACCTTGGATGACTCTGTCAGGCCAACCATTTTCAGGTACCTGTCAGCTTCGGAATAGGTCGTATCCCAGTCAATCCGCGCTTTAAAGCCACGCTCGTTGCCCAGGTACATATTTTCTCCGATGGACATCTCAGGAACCAGAGCCAGCTCCTGGTGAATGATGACGATTCCCTTGGCCTCGCTGTCCTTGATGGTATGGAAATTGCAGACCTTTCCGTCATAGACGATATCTCCGGTGTAGGTTCCGTGAGGATAAATACCGGACAGAACGTTCATCAGCGTAGACTTACCAGCCCCGTTCTCACCTACAAGAGCGTGGATTTCTCCCTCTTCCACCTGAAGGTTTACATTGTCCAGTGCCTTTACCCCAGGGAATTCTTTGGTGATATTTTTCATTTCCAACAGTATCTTTGCCAAATGTTTCCCTCCTTTCTTCAGGTTCGCAGGATCCGCCTAAAAACAAGCGGAGTATAAGGACAGATCCTTACCAAACCGAAAACAGGCGGGCGTAAAAGCCCGCCTGCAACACAAACCCCTTTCGCGCCTTCAGTCTATGATACCTGTGCCGTATCCGGCCATTAAAATATCCTGCTTCAGGCAAACGGAAAATTTACTGCAGCTGATCCTCGGTATAATATCCGGAATCGATAAGAAGCTCTTTGTAGTTGTTGGCATCAGCAAATACCGGCTCGCAGAGGAAGGACGGAACAACGATAACGCCGTTGTCATAGGTCTCGGTATCATTGACATCAACTTCTTCGCCGGCAACGATCTGGCCGACCATCTTGACAACCTGGGAAGCCAGGGTACGGGTATCCTTGAATACGGACATAGCCTGCTTGCCATCGATCATGTTCTTGGTGTTCTCGATGTCGCAGTCCTGACCGGTAACGATGGGATAGCTTCCCTTATAGTTTGCAGCGAGAGCATTCTCTACGCCAAGAGCGGTGGAGTCGTTGGAGCAAAGCCATACGTCAACGTTGGTCTCGCCGTCTGCATAGTTGGAGGAAAGGATGTTCTCAGCTCTGGTCTGTGCTGTCTCAGTAGCCCAGGTCGGGGTAGCAACCTCGTCGAAAGCGATCTGGCCGGAGGGAACTACCAGCTTGCCGGATTCGATATAAGGCATAAGGACATCGATGGCGCCCTGATAGAAGTAACCGGCATTGTTGTCGCCGGGATCTCCTGCGGTGATCTCAAGATTGAAGGGGCCGTCAACATTGTCCAGATCCAGGGTCTCTACGATATAGTTGCCCTGAACGGTACCTACCATGTAGTTATCGAAGGTAGCATAGTAGGAAACAGCATCGGAATCCATCAGCAGACGGTCATAAGCGATAACCGGGATCTCATTCTCAGCTGCCATGTCAAGAGCCTCTCCTAAGGAAGAGCCTTCGATGGCGGCGATAACCAGAACTTCATCGCCGCTGGCGATCATGTTCTCGATCTGGGAAAGCTGGGTCTGAACATCGTTGGATGCATACTGAAGATCAACCTCAAAGCCTGCTGCTTCCAGCTCAGCCTTCATGTTGTCGCCATCCTGATTCCATCTCTGAAGATCCTTGGTCGGCATGGAGACGCCGATCTTCTCTCCCTCTGCAAAAACGGTCGTGCCCAGTGCGAGGACAGCGACAGCCATGGTGATAAGCATGATACCTCTTTTGTTCATTTTTAACCTCCTATGAAACACTTAACAATGAGTTTCGTGAATCTTTCACGATGGAAAAAGTATATCACATTATTTTCAAAGTGAAAATAGCAAATTATAACTTTTCGACGCTTTTTATCCTGCCTTTACTCCACCTTCCGGATCAGCTCATCCACAGCAGCCTTCATCTCGTCAACCCTGGACTGGGCCAGTTCTTCATTATCCGCCACGGCATAATAATAGAATTTGATCTTCGGTTCTGTGCCTGAGGGCCTCATGGCAAACCAGGTTCCGTCTCCCAGGTCGAAGCGGAGAACATTGGAAGCCGGAATGTCCTCATAACCATTGATGTAGTCCGTAGTCTTCGTCACCTTGAAGGGGCCGAATTCCTGGGGCTTACCATCACGGAAGGCATCCATGATCCTTCCGATCAGGGCTGCGCCAGTTGCTCCTTCACGAACCAATGAGACCTGGGCTTCCCTGAAGTAACCGTATTTCTCGTAGAGCTGGTTCAGAGCGTCCATGAGGGACATACCCTTTTTCTTGTAATATGCGGCCATCTCAGCAATCAGCATGGCACAGCAAACGCCGTCCTTGTCTCTGACTGCCTCGCCAGGGGCACAACCGATGCTTTCCTCATAGCCAAAGAAGTATTCATAGCCGTCCTTGTTGGCATCCGGGATCCTGCCGCAGATATTTTTGAAACCGGTAAGTGCCTCATAGACACGGATTCCATAATCCCTTGCAATGGTGGCTCCCATATCACCGGTAACGATGGATTTGATCAGAGCTGCTTTGGGAGGAAGCTTTCCGGACTGCTTCATGCCTTCCGCCATATAGGCGATCAGCATGGCGCCGGTCTGGTTTCCGTTCAGGAACTGATATTCGCCGTCCTTGCCCCGCACCTCAATGGCCATACGGTCACTGTCCGGGTCTGTAGCGATCAGAACCTCTGCTCCTGTCTCCTTGCCCAGCTTCTGGGCCAGGGCGAAGGCTTTCGGATCCTCCGGATTGGGATACCCCACCGTGGTAAATTCCGGATCAGGCATCTCCTGCTCCGGTACCAGATGAAAACCGGTAAAGCCAAGATCTGTCAGGACGCGCCGCACCGGAATGGCGCCGGCTCCGTTCAGAGGGGTATACACCAGGCTTACGCCAAGATCCAGCTCGTCGTCTGTGTGCTGGCGCATGCTCTTGACATAATCCAGATATTCCTTATCCATCTCCTCTCCGATCATGACGATCAGCCCCTTCTGTATCGCTTCTTCTATGGAAAGGGCCGGGAATGTATCAAAGAAATCCAGCTTCTGTATCTCACGCAGCATTCCGTCGGAAACGGCACCTGAGATCTGGGCTCCGTCAGACCAGTACACCTTGTAGCCATTGTACTCCTTGGGATTGTGGCTGGCAGTCATATTGATACCGGATACACAATCCAGCTTGCGGATGGCAAAGGACAGCTCCGGTGTCGGCCTCAGATCAGGGAAAAGATAGGCTTTGATCCCATTTCCGGCCAGAATGCAGGCAGCCAGCTCGGAAAACTCCTGGGAATGATAGCGGCAGTCGTAGGCGATTGCCACACCCTTGAGGGGATCTACGCCGGAAGCGAGGATATAATTTGCGATACCCTGGGTCGCCCTGCCCACAGTAAGCCTGTTCATACGGTTTGTCCCGGCTCCGCAGATCCCGCGAAGGCCTGCCGTGCCAAAAACGATTTCCTGGTAAAATCTCTCGTTGATTTCTTTCTCATCTGATTTAATGGCCTGAAGCTCCTGAGCAAGAGGATCAGCAGGATCCAGCTTTTTCAGCCACTCTGAGTAAACCTCCATCGCTTTCATATCAATCATTCTCCTTCCTTAGAAACAGCTTTCAGCGCTTCCTGCGACTTTTGCAAGAGGCAAAAAAGCGTCTGAATGACAATACTAAATAATCATAACACAAAAGTCCTGTATTCGAAAGATTTTTTGTTGGATTTTTACTATATTTTATGATAAACTGAATATTGATTATAGATAGGTCTTTCCCTGTGAAGAAATCCGTGCCCGAACAGCTCCCTAGGTCTTTTTCTTGTAGTACCGTATATATCGTATCTTATATAATGAAGGAGACTGATTTTTTTGTCTTTGACAGCTTCGTCTGCCCAGGCATCAAGGTCGTCATCCGAAGACAATTAACAAACTAGAACATTCGTTCTTAGAGGAGAAAAGAGTTATGATCCAGGCAAAACAGATCCAGCTTGCCCGGCTGGCCTTGATCGTAGACGATCAGGAAATCAATCGAGATGTGCTTGGGGTTATCCTTGAGGATAGCTATGATGTGATCTATGCCTGCAATGGTAAAGAGGCTTTGACTGCTGCCCACGACAATCTGGATCGTTTAGCCGTCATCCTGCTCGACCTGAATATGCCGGTCATGAACGGCTATGATGTCCTGGAATATCTCCGTGACAATGAGCAGTTAAAGCATATCCCCGTTATCGTGCTGACCTCGGACAAAGAAGCAGAGCTTATCGCCCTTAATATGGGCGCCGCAGATTTTATTCCCAAGCCCTTTGATGTACATGAAATCATCCTTGCCAGGGTAAACCGCGTTGTCGCGCTCTGCGAAGGCAGACAGCTGATCAACGAGACCCAGACCGATTCTCTGACTCAGCTCTACAACCGAGGCTTTTTCTACTATTATGCAGATCAGATTTACCGTTATCATCCGGAATGGCATATGGATGCTTTTGTCCTGAATATAAACAGCTTTCATTCTCTCAACGAACTGAACGGATGGGAGTTCGGAAACCGGCTCCTCCGGGAGATCGGGGAAGAGATTCGTATTTTTCTGGAGCAGACCCAAGGTATCGCCTCCCGGTTTGAAGCCGATTACTTCGCGATCTATTGTCAGCACTGTGAGGATTACAACAGCATCCTTGAACGGATCCAGAACAGAGTCAACCATATTTCCGGCCACAACAATATCCAGCTTCGAATGGGCGTTATGCCGTGGATGGAGGAAGTCACACCGACCCAGATGTTTGACCGGGCCAGGGTAGCCTGCAATCTCATCAGGGGAAACTACCATACCCATCTGCTTGTATACAACGAAGCCATCCGTCTTCGCGAGAGGTATGAAACACAGTTAATCAACGAGCTGAATCATGCGGTGGAAAGCCATCAGTTCCAGGTGTATTATCAGCCAAAATACGACATTCAGTGTGATCCCCCCAGGCTAAACAGTGCAGAGGCACTGGTGCGATGGAAGCACCCGGAATTTGGTATGATCCCACCGGCGGATTTTGTGCCCCTGTTCGAAGAAAAAGGCCTGATCTATATTGTGGATACCTTCGTCTGGAGACAGGCCGGCAGACAGATTGCTGCCTGGCGGGACAAATTCGGCTTTACCCTTCCCGTATCGGTAAATCTCTCCCGCAGTGATATCCTCAATCCGGATCTGGAAAAAACACTCTTTGGCGTGATAGAAGAAAGCGGCCTTTCTCCCAAGGATCTCAAGCTTGAGGTCACTGAATCCATTTGTACGGATGATGCCCAGCGGATGATCAGCGTGATAGAAAAGCTGAGAGAATATGGATTTGAAATAGAAATGGATGACTTCGGAACCGGATATTCCTCTCTGAATATGATCTCTCTCATGCCAATCGATGTACTGAAGCTGGACATGAAATTCATCAAAAATATAGAAGCAAACACAAAGGATCTGCGCATGGTGGAGCTTATCTTAGATATCGCCAAATATCTGGGTGTTCCTGTTGTGGCGGAAGGAGCAGAAACCCAAAATCAGATCAAGCTTTTGAGAGAAGCCTCCTGTGACATTGTCCAGGGCTTCTATTTTTCCCGCCCCCTTCCCAAAGAGGAATTTGAAACTCTTATCCAATCCGAATTGGATAAGGGGAGGGTAAACGTTCCCGCCGACATGATTTCGTCATGAATGATTCTACTGTTAACTACCCATCGTAGTTACGGCAGAAGGCACAGCTCGCAATACCTGCGAGCTGTTGGCCTGAGCCTGGGCATTTACCGACGCTTTAGATATCGATCTCTTAGTGAGCCATATTCTTCCCTGGTGATCAGGTCACTTTTCAGGAAAGATTCCAGCTGCTCAAGGTATTCATCCTTTCCAGCCTGATGAACATCCGCTTTTTTTCCTGCCGCAGCAGTTCCTGCCGGGACATGTTTTCTGGGCGACGCCTCTTTCGGGGCGCCCTTACTCGTAACCAGAGAAAAAATGAATCCCAGAATGGAAAAAATAAAGAAAAGAGAAAGAGCAAAAAAGCCGACATATGTAACGACCTCCTCCCAACGGGATGAGTTTACCAGGAATTCCAGCCTTCTGACAGCATTTCCATTCAGAAGGTCGCGGATAAACAGAGTCACAGCCTTTCTCGGGAGCAGATACAAAAGGCTCCCCAGGATCAGGGCTCGAAGAAGATACTTGCCGGAATGATTACCTGTTTTCATATGATTCACCTCATTTTTTCAAAATGCCGCCCGGTAGGATTTTACCCCTCTTACTCCCGGCTGCAGGACAAACACATTTCCTGCCAGTGGATATTGTGACAAATCCGTATCCTGGGACGCTGTCGTCACAAACAGCTGATCCATATCCTCTCCGCCAAAGCAGCAGGAAGATACTCTCAAAGCAGGGAGCTCAACCTTCTCCAGCAGCCTTCCGGTGGAAGGATCCCATCGGGAGACCGCACTGCCTCCCCACAGGGCAACCCACAGTTTTCCCTCCTCATCGATCGTCATCCCATCAGGAAATCCCATCTCTTTCGGCACCTTGATCAGCACATGGCCTTCCCCTATCCGACCTGTTTCCATGTCATATTCGTATTCCGACACCGTGCTGCGCCGCGTATCCACCAGATAAAACTTCTTTCCGTCCAGGGACCAGGCAAGACCATTGGAAAGACCCATCCCGTTGATTACTCTCCTGGCGGTAAAGCCCGTCCCTTCTTTTTCCAGCCGGTACAATGCCCCCTGAAAAGGATCTTCGTCAGCCGCATCCATTGTCATTGTTCCTGCATAAAATCGGCCTCTGGGATCCACCTTGCCGTCATTGAACCGATTATTCAAAAGCTCCGGCTCCGGATCTGTCAACAGAGTCTTCCTTCCTGTCTCAAAATCCATCGCATAAATCCCGCTGGCCATTCCCGCAAGAATCTCCCCCTCCCGGGTAAGAACGGCACAACCAATCTTTTCCCCGACAGACACAGATTGAAGCGTCTGGTCCTTCCAGGAAAAAATCCTTCCCGCTTCCACATCAATAAAATAAAATGTCTGCGTTAGGTCATCCCAGACAGGCCCTTCCGCATTGATACAATGCGCTTCGATCCATAACTTAGCCTCCATAGCATCACCGCCTTCCCTTTTATCACCCTGATTATACTCAAATATCACCGTTTTCACAAGCCCGGTTTTCTTGTCAAACCGGCAGCTGCTCAAGGCTTAGGCGCTGACTATTCGGCTTTAGCCCCACGCAACTTGCAACGGAATGCGAAGGCACGATGAACAGTTACAAGTATTTTTCTTTTACGTTTTATGAAAATTGTGATATAGTATAGTTAGAAGGAGGCCTTTCCATGACAGAACATGTTTATTTCATGGCTTTGGGAGGAGCTCAGGAGATCGGAGCCAGCTGCTACTATCTCCGTCTGGGACAGCACAATATCATCCTGGATGCCGGGACCGGTCAAAAAGAAGGAGCGGTCTACCGACCGGATTTCTATTCGCTTCTCACCTCTCCTTTTCTTCAAAGCCTGAACCAGATCCAGCAGATTTATATTTCTCACGCCCATGCAGACCATGTAGGGGCACTTCCTTTTCTGATGCATTCCGCTCCCCATTCAGATGTTTACATGACAGCCCCTACAGCTATCCTTTCCGAATACCAGCTCTATGACAGAAACCGTTACCTCTTCTCCCAGAAAGGGGAAGCCCAGCGTCTTCTCACGCAGAGTCTGTTGGAAAGAATCACCACTGTCAGCTTCCTCCACCCCTTTTCCTTTGGCTCCTACCAGGTGGACTTTTATCCCGCAGGACATATCCCGGGTGCCATGATGACCCTCTTCACCTTTGGAAAACGCCGGATCCTCTATACCGGGGACATTTCGCTGGAGGAAACCCCTCTCGCCCAGGCCTGTCTCATTCCAAAGGACGAGATCGATACCCTGATCCTTTGCGGGCTTCACGCCAGGCATCCCCATTACCAAAGACCGGCAGGGATGATTGAACAAAAAGCACAGAAGGTTCTTGACATGGTACACAGATACCACCGCAGCGTTTTGTGTCAGATGTCGCAGCTGAGCAAAGGCATTGAATTCATCAAACTGCTCAACCAGTATAATCATAACCACATCCCCATCTATGTCGATTCCGGCATTCTTCAGGTGGCGGAAAAAATGGAACGCCTGGGAATCCCTATCCTGTCCGGATCAGGTCTTGTGATGGGGGCACAGCCCCCTGGCACTCCCCATGTCTTCCTTACCGACCGCCAGATTCCGGAGCTTGAAGGATTTTACCGCCAGGTTCGGATCGACTTCACCCTTCACGCGGATTACCGGGATCTTTCGGAGTTGATCCGCCGGATCAATCCCCGCCAGACCGTGATCGTACACTGTGCTCCATCTGATATACCAGGCCTTCCCACCATCGAGCAGGAGCTTATGCTCGATGGAGACTGTCGCACCCAATTCATTTTTGCAGAAAGCAAAGAGATCTATCAACTGATTTAAACAGGAGGTTAGCCATGAGTATTGAAGCCAATCCCAGAATGACAGAAGTACTTGACGAGATTCACGCTGCTGTTCTGAGGAAAACAGGAAGTCTCCAGACGATTCGCGATGATATCCTTCTGGAGAACAGGGTTTTCGCTGTCCTCTGTGAAAACTATGACATGGGTCCCAATGACTGTTCGGTACGGCTGAACGAAAGATACGGCTACGATCTGAACGGTAATCATGTGATTCAGGTTTTCCGCAGCAGAAAAGTGGCGAATCCTGTCGAAAGAAAAGAGCTTCTGGTCTGGGCAGATTCCGCGGCAGTCCTCTTTCCGAAAGTCCTGTCCGGCGATAAGGCCGCCTTCGAGGCCTACGAGACCATCCGCAAAGCGGTTCAGCCCCGGAATACCCGCCGTCACCGTTCTCAGGGGCGTATCCTGGCTATTATGCTTTTCGAGAGATATCCCGAGCTCAATCGGCAGGATGACGCTGACCTTGTCTTCGGCATGGGAGATACTCTGGGCAAATATCTGGTGGATGACATTTCGGATGCCATCTGCCATGTCTATGGATTTGCACCACAGCGGTCTCCCAGGCAGAGGGGAGCTCAGAATGAAAAAAAGGCTTCCAGGCGCATCACTTATGAGCAGGCCATTGCCAGGATCGAACAGCTGGAAGCCACCCTGGACAGAACCAACCTCATGCTGCAGGAGCTGCAGGATGAATTCGACGAACAGCTCATGGAAAGCAAGATCAAGGAGATGACAGACTTCTTCGCACGTCTGAATTCCGAGCGCTACGGTTGTATCCTGGATGAGCTTCTGGAAGTGAGAAAGGGCGCCGACCAGCTGCGCAAAAGCGGCTACCAGCTCCCCCTGGAGATCAACGGAATCCTGATCATGACATCAAAGCTGATCCGTTTTGTCAAGGACAGCCACATCGATCCCATGATGAAGCTGAATGCCGTGCTTGAAGTAAAGGCTGCCGATGTGGAATTCTGTAACTATGAAGGGACGCCTTTTCTGTCCCCCGAGGATTCAAAGAGAATCCGTGTTCTTTCCCCGGGTTGGATCTACAGAGATAAGGAGATTCAGATTTCCCGCCCCAAGGTAAAGGAGGAATGATAAGATGAACCCAAAAAACAACTGTTCACAACCACCTATGTCAGAATAAAGGAGGAATGATAGGATGAACCTCAAAAACCGGCTGTTTACAACAACCCATGTCAGAGAAAAGGAGGAATAAAATGATGAATGAAAAAAAACTGGCTGTTCACAACGACCTATGTCTGGGAATGGATCTTGGTACGACCAACTCTGCCGCTGCGACCATCAATGTCAGCTCCGGCGGAAGGATTATCAGCAAGATCGTAGAGCTTCCCAGACCGGTGGACATGTATAACGCGCCCACCGGCGATGTCCGTCTGACGACGGCGAGGAAACCTACCCTTCCCTCCTTCGTATACTATCGTTCGGAGAGAAATTATGAACCTGTTGTAGGGGATTTTGCCAAGATGCAGTATCCCCTTCGCCCCCATGAGGTGGCCAAATCCATCAAAAGTCAGATGGGAAAACCTCTGGCGGAGGGGTTTTCGGAAGGCGTGCCTGACAAAACCCCTGCCAGCATCTCTGCAAGAATCATTGAGCATATGCTTCGCGGTGTATCCATGGCCTATCGTTGCCAGATCACAGAAGCAGTCATCACAGTACCGGCGAATTTTGACTCTGCCATGTGCAGGGCGACAAGAGATGCCGCAGAACAGGCCGGCATCAGGGTATACAATGAGGATGGCAGCGAAAGGCCTGTCCTCTTGTCTGAGCCCAATGCCGTTATTTATGATCTGGTCAACCAGATCCGCAATGGAGAAATTTCCGACCGCATCCTGGATCTGTCCAGCCGTAAGCTCGTGCTGGTATTTGACCTGGGTGGAGGTACCCTGGACATTACCCTGCATGAACTGCAGCGCAGGGAGGGCAAGGAGGATATTCTGAAGGTAGATGAGATTGCGACGAACCGTTATACCCTTCTGGGGGGAGACGATTTCGATGAAGAGATCGCCAAGGTGATGTTCGACCGTTATCTCAAACAATATGCCAGTCATCCGGAGGTTGTCCGGATCCTGCGGGAAAGGAAGGATACAGTATTTTCCCAGTTAAGAAATTACGCGGAAAATCTCAAGCTCGATGTCAGTGAACAGTGCTCAGATATGTCCGGCTGGAACAGCGGGACAGGCTCCGGCTGGGACGATGAAGGCTCCGGCTGGGACGATGAGGAACCCAGCTTTGACGTGGGCGGAAACATTAACAGTACAGGCTACGCCTACGACGATTCCTTTACCAAGGAAGAGGTGGAGACGATCCTGAAAAAATTTATGGGTGAGGAATTTTCGTATGAAGATTATAAAAAAATCGAATCGGTAGAAAATACCAGAAATATCATTTATCCTATTCTTGACGTTCTTCACAAGGCTTCCTTAAAGTTCGGGACAGACGACTTTAAGGTTGACGCCGTCATTCTGAACGGCGGAATGTCGAAATTCTACATGGTTACAGACCGTGTCCGCCGCTTCTTCGGATTTGATCCGATCGTGGCACTGGATCCGGATCTGTCTGTAGCACGCGGAGCTGCGGTTTATCACTACTATCTCAGAAAGTACGAGGAGCTGCAGGATAATATGAAGCTGATCGGGGAGGGAAAACAGGAGCCTGCTGCATCGGCAGGGCAAAAAACTTCACCTGAGTCCCTGACAGATCACGTCCCGCCTTCTGCTGCGTCAGACCATGGCCTGCATATTGAATGGGGCAGCCGTATCCTGAATGACAGCCTCTATCTTGGTGTAAAAAACGGGGGCGTCCACGAACTGATTCCCACCGGTTCCAAGCTGCCCTACGAATCGGATCTCATGAAGGGCTTTCGAATCGAGCCCAGGCAGAACCGGATTGTGGTCTCCATCAAGAGCCGGAACCTGGATAATACCTACCGTACTATTTCCAGCGGAAACATTACCTTCAACAATAACTATGTCTCCGGTGCCTATGTCGTCTTTACCATCAATATGGGCATCAGCAAGGTTCTTACCATGAATGCCTGGACCTGCAAGGATGTCGATGGGAAGGAAAAAATCGAAAAGGGTCAGGCCGTCATCTCCATCGATAATGAGACCAGGACAGCCAAGGGGCCTGCCGTTCTTCCACCGCCCGGCACGGTTCTGGATCCCAAGGGAGAGATTAACAATTTTCTGCAGTTGTGCCACAACCTTCACGGCGCCAAGTCCAAATATCAGAAAACCGCACTGAGCAAACGGATTGCCGAAGCCCAGAACGTCATTTGCAATGCCCAGAATAAGAAGGATTTCGCTCTGTATGTTCTGGATGCTCTGGGGAAAAATCTCCCTGAGGAGGCAAGGTCGCGTCTCTTTGTTATTGCCAGAAGGCTGGGAACAACCTGGACCGAGGCTCAAAAACGCCGGCTCGCCCGGATCTGCCTGGATCAGCTGGGTTCGGCTTTGCTCAATTGGGAGCAGGGTACGGGATTGAAGGTCAGCACAAATATCAATGCCATCCATACCTTAAGCATTTGCGGTACCGAGGATGACATTTCCCGGCTGAATATACTCCACTCTCAGAGCAGATATTTACATGCCTGCCTTTATACCCACGGCAACAGCCGGACAGAGCTTCGCTGGATCCGCAGCAGGCTGCAGGAGGATGTCCGGCTCCTGAAAAAGGGGAAAAAGAGCTACATCCAGAACAGTGCCCATGCCATCGGTCTGGCCATGCGCAACGACGGTGCCTGCAAAGCCTCCGCAAAGGAGATCGAGACGACCGTGAATCTGCTGTGCGAGGCTTTGGACACCAGAGTGGTTTCCAAAGAGGAGCTGGTCTGCATTTTCATCTCTCTCGGCTGCATCTGTGATCAGAGAAGCTGTAAGGGAAATGTTGAAGAAGAAGTTGTCCGGAAGGCACTTTTGAAAATCCAGGAAGTCTATGACACCTTCCCCCCTTCCGAGCTGGTCTACGCAGAAAAATCCTTTCACGTATCATGCAAGATGATCAGTGGTACTGCCCTGAATCAGGACGAGGAAGAATTCCTGCTGACAAAGCTGGAGGATATCTGACTGACAGAGTTTCCGAAGCAGCTTGCATCAAGTATGGGCTGCTGACCTGAGCAGCATCAGTATGCTCACATATTTACTGCGGAGTCATGCCCCTTGCAGCGGTATAAATTCGGCGCAGTAAACAAATCACCATACAGGCATGATATCAATTCTGCTGCTTTGGCAATGAGCTGCCAAAGCAGCAGAATCAGTCTCCTTCCGTTAGCTGTAAGCCCGAATCAGTCCCAGAATCACCTCTACGGCAAAATCCATCCCTTCGGCGGTGATATGCTCATAGGGGCCATGGAAAGCATATCCTCCGGTGCCGAGATTGGGGCAGGGAAGCTCCCGGTAGGATAACTGGGCACCATCCGTACCCCCTCTCACCGGGCTGGTGACAGGTTCCATTCCCAGATCCCGGATCACCCTTTTTGCATTTTCTATCAGATGCATACAGGGCTCGATTTTCTCCTTCATATTCCGGTACTGCTGCCTGATGGTCAGCTTTACCGTGCCTTCCCCCCATCGGCTGTTCATGATCTTTTCAATATGCCGAAGCGTTTCCAGTCTGGCTTCAAAATGCCCGGCGCTGTGATCTCTGACGATATAGCGCAAAACCGCTTTCTCCACGTCTCCCTCCATCTGCGTCAGATGAAAAAAGCCTTCATAATCCTGTGTATCCCTGGGCGTCTCAGCCTCCGGCAGCATGCCATTGATCCTGCAGGCCAGCAGAGCCGCATTGATCATCCTGTCCTTGGCATCACCGGGATGAATGTTAAAGCCGTGGATTTCAAATTCTGCGCTGGCAGCATTAAAGTTCTCATATTCAATCTCATTCTCCGCTCCCCCGTCAACGGTATAGGCATATACAGCCCCAAAGCCGGGAATGTCCAGATCCTTTGCTCCTCCCCCAATCTCCTCATCCGGAGAAAAACACAGGCAGACCCTGCCATGTGGCTCTCCGCTTGAGATCAGCTGTTCAGCTGCCGTCATGATCTCAGCAATGCCGGCTTTGTCATCTGCTCCCAACAGGGTTCTGCCGTCCGTTGTGATCAGGGTCTTTCCCTTCATCTTCTTCAGATGCGGGAACTGACTGGTACGAAGTAAAAGTCCGCTGTCCCCCAGCACCAGATCCTCCCCGTCATAATTCTCGTGAATCTGGGGAGCGACATTCTTCCCGCAAAAATCCGGTGCCGTATCAAGATGAGCAATAAAGCCCAGCCCCACGGCATCCTCCCTGCCCTCTGTCGCCGGGATGCATCCATAGACATAGCACTTATCATCCACTCTCACCTCGGAAATGCCCAGGGCCTGCATCTCCTCGGCCAAGCTCCTGGCAAGGTCGAACTGTCCTGGCGTGGAGGGGACCGTGTCCTCCTTACTCTCATCACTGGTCGTATCTATCCTGGCATAATGAATCAAACGCTCATAGGCTCTCATATCCTGTCTTTTTCCTCCTCCCTCTGGTGCTTTTCAAGCTCTGTCTCATATTCGTCTGGATCGACGGGAAGAGAGATCTCCTTTCCCTTCCAGGCAGAAAGATAAGCCGCGTTCATCAGCTCCAAGGCTCCAGCTGCCTCTTCTCCCCTGACCAAAAGGGGTTCCCCCCTCTCAATGGCAGCCGCAAAATTCTCCAGCATCATCTCATAGGGTTCCTGCTTCACCGGCAGTTCCCATACACTCACCGTCTCCTGCAGCTCTTCTCTCGAGTGTACCAAAGCCTGGCTCCTGTATTCATCCAGATCCTGGCTGTACTGATACAATGTGAGCGTATCCTTATCCAAAAGGATCGTCCCCTTGGAACCGGCTATTTCAAGCCTTTCTGTCCAGGTCCCTTCCCCGGTCGTCAGGATAAAAACGCCACAGCTCTGATTCGGATATTCCATATACAGGCTTGCCTCATCGTCAACCAGGAAATCATTGTATTTCCCAAAATGTATCCTGGCTGAAACGCTCAAAGGCCTGCCCAAAAGCCACTGCCAGATGTCCAGGATATGCTGTCCCTGATTGATCAGGGCTCCTCCTCCCTCTCCCGTCCAGCTGCTGCGCCAGGAACCGGAATGGTGATACCTGACTGTGCGAAAATATCGGCTGTTTTCCATCTGAGCCCGGTAGATCCGGCCGATCGTTCCTCCGTCCAGGAGTTCCTTAATCCTGCGGAATTTTTCGTATGCCCGCTGATGGAACATAACGGAAAAAACCAACGATGATGCGGCAGCCTTCTCCAGCATAGGCCTGCACTGCCCGAGAGAAATCCCGATCGGCTTTTCCACCAGCAAATGCTTGCCATGCTCGATAGCCCTGACAGCCATAGCGGGATGCAGCTTATGCGGGGTTGCGATCAGGACAGCGTCAAAGCTGTCAGCGTGCTGATAAAGCTCGTCTTCACTCCCGTACACTTTTACCTGGTTATCCGTCAGTCTGCAGAAATCCTCCTGTTCCTCCTTTCTTCTTATTGTCACCCCAGCCAGACACATATCCGGAATCCTTCCCTCCCAGATCATTCTGGCATATTTACCACCCATATTTCCCGTACCGATAATGGCCATTCTTACCATTGCCTTTTCCCCCTAAATACACAAAGACGCCTCTCCTAAATCACTGAGGCCAAAGCCTTACCCTGTGAAGCCTATAGCATCGTGACCCAAAAGTCAACCCGATGCTTTGCGAAGGACAATGGGCCATGTGGTTACAACTTGACGAAAAAACAAATCTTAAGTATATTATTAGGAAACGAACCAGATGCCTGGTTTACTGTGCGCACGGACGCATAGATAAAGTCGGAAGCAAATGTGACGATTAGCCTGCGGCAGCATGCACTAAGAGGGAACTATATTAAGAGGGAACTATATATGGAAACAGCAACTCATCCACTACCTACTTTAAATGCCATTTTCACCCCAGATTCATTTCTGGTCGAAGCCCTGTGCCCACAGGACGAGCCATGGATCCTTTCCTGGAAAAAAGCCTTTGACGAGGATCCCGATCAGGCTTTATTTGCTCTAGGTTTTGAAGAAAAACCCCAGCTGGCATCCCCCACCTTTGGCTGGCTCTACCTGTTGAGTGTTGAATTCATCCAGGCCCTGACCAGTCTGCCCGGTCTGGAGGTGACCAGAGAGCAGACAAAGGTTGAGCTTCTTCCGGATACAGCCAGAAGGCTTTTATATTCCGTTCCCTTCGGGTTGGGGACGGAATATATCGATGAAGCCTGGCTTCTCTTGCTGTTTGAACGACTGAATCGGGTTTTCTGCAGGAGCATCCGGGAATATAAGGGCAGTGTTTCCCTCTTCCTGGCGGAAAAAAGCCAGGCGCTTCATGTCCCGGAACGAGTCTTTTTCCACCTTGTGGAAAGCAAAGAGGAGGATTTTCCCTTTGCTTTTCTCGCCACATACGCGACAAAGCTGCCTGACGGCACAGTCCGGCATATGCCCTTGTCCTACGCCCTGGAAGAATATAAAGGACAAAGAGAAAAGCTGCTTTCCTTGCTTTCCTGCCTGAATAAAGCCTCAGAAGCCTGTGCTCTGATCGGCGAATTTGTGGAAAGCGGCGAGCTTTTTCATCCCCTGCGGCTTACCTCCAGGGAAGCCTATGTCATCCTGAAGGCAGTTCCTGAAATAGAAAAAACAGGGATCCTCTGCCGGGTCCCCGCCTGGTGGAAGCGCCAGGCATCCTCTGTCGCACTGAACGTTACTCTGGGAGAGGATAAACCATCTATCCTGGGCTTTGACGGAATCCTCTCCATGCGTCCTTCTCTTGTTGTGGACGGTGTCATGCTGACCGAAGAAGACATTCAGATGCTTCTCGGCCAGTCTGAAGGCCTGGCCCTGCTCAAGGGGAAATGGGTCGAGGTGGATCATGCCCGTCTGCAAGAGCTCCTGAAGCAAATGGAAGCCTTCAAGGGATCTCTTTCTCTGAGAGATGCCTTGCGTATGGAAACCGGTCTTGGTGCCGCATCGAAAGTCGATCTTGATGTGGGTCCCCTGATCACAAACGGAAAATGGTTGAGCGAGCTTCTCTACCGGCTTCGTCAGCCATCTGCCATGGAGCAAAGCAGCATTCCCAGCGGAGTAAAGGCCACTCTCCGTCCCTATCAGGAAACCGGCTTTTCCTGGCTGGAAACGATGTCCCAGCTCGGCTTCGGCGCCTGTCTGGCTGACGATATGGGTCTGGGGAAAACCCTGCAGGTTCTGACCTATCTACAGGCCAGATATGATAAAGACCCCCAGGAGAGGATACTCTTGATTGTTCCTGCTTCCCTTCTGGGAAACTGGGAAAAGGAAGCCGAAAAATTCACCCCCTCCCTTCCCTGTCTGATCCTGCACGGCCTCCCTTCAACCCAGCTGGCAGACCTTCTGAAAACCAGACCCACCTTCCTTACCATCACCACATACGGTATGGTCGGCAGGCTGAAACAGCTGCAGGAAACCGAATGGACCTGTGTCATCCTAGATGAGGCTCAGGCGATCAAAAATCCCGGTACCCTGCAGACCCGAACCATCAAAAAGCTCCACGCCGGCAACAGGATCGCTATGACAGGAACTCCGATCGAAAATGAGCTCGCCAACCTGTGGTCCCTGTTTGATTTCCTCAACAAGGGACTCCTCGGCACATCCACGGAATTCAGAAAATTCGCCAAGGAGCTGGAACGGAATACCGAAGGCTACCAAAAGCTGAAGAATATGGTATCTCCCTTTATCCTTCGCCGCCTGAAAACCGACAAGCGCATCATTGCCGATCTGCCGGACAAGATGGAACAGCTGGATTATGTCCAGCTAAGCAAAAAACAGATCGCTCTTTATCATCAGGTGGTAGACAACCTCGAATATCAGCTTGAAGCTCTTGACGGGATGCAAAGACGGGGGCTGATTCTGGCGACAATCACAAAGCTTAAGCAGATCTGCAATCATCCTGACCAATATCTGGGACAGACAGCCTTTGCCCCGGATGAAAGCGGTAAATTCTCCCTTCTCAGGGACATATGCAGTACCATTTATGAAAAGCGGGAAAGGGTTCTCGTCTTTACCCAGTACCGCGAGATCATTGACGCCCTTGAACGCTATCTGGAAACAATCTTCGGCAGAAAGGGACTGGTTCTGCACGGAGGCACACCGGTCAAAAAACGAACCGAGCTTACCGATCTGTTTAACGGAAAAGAGTATTATCCTTTTATGATCCTTTCGGTAAAGGCAGGCGGCACAGGGCTGAATCTGACTGCCGCCAACCATGTCATCCATTTTGACCGCTGGTGGAATCCGGCTGTGGAGAATCAGGCTACCGACCGGGCCTACCGGATCGGGCAGAATAAAAATGTCATTGTTCACAAACTGGTTTCGGAAAAAACGATAGAAGAAAAAATAGATGTCATGATCAACAGCAAAAAGGAACTGGCGGAAAACGTGATCGGCTCCGGTGGAGAAGCATGGATCACAGAACTGGGCAATCAGGAGCTGTTGAAGCTGATGCGGCTGGAAATGTAAAGAGGGAGGGGCAAGCGACATGAGCAGATATTGGAGTGATTTTTCATCCTACAGCCAGCCTTCGGTGGAGGAATTGAAAAGAAAAGCCCAGGCCAGCGTTTCCTCTGCCAAAAAGAAAGGCCGGATCCTGGAGCCTGTTCTTCCCCATTCCTCCAAAGGCCCGATCTGCCAAAGCTGGTGGGGACAGGCCTGGTGTGAAAACCTGGAACGCTACGCAGACTATGGTTCTCGTCTGGAACGGGGCCGGCGCTATGTCCGAAGCGGCACTGTCGTCGATCTCAAAATACAGAAGGGGAAAATAGAAGCACGGGTGCAGGGTACCAGACGCACCCCCTATAAGGTAGAAATCCGTATCAGTCCCCTGTCGGAAGAAAAATGCCAGGTCATCCTGGAAAAATGTGGCAGACGTATCCAGAATATGGAGGATCTGGTCTACGGAAAATTCCCCGAGGATTTGAAAACGCTTTTTACCCAGAAAGACGGCATCTTTCCCTCCCCCGCGGAGATCAGCTTTATGTGCAGCTGTCCGGACTGGGCTCTCATGTGCAAGCATGTAGCTGCCGTCATGTACGGAATCGGTCTGCGCCTGGACGAAAATCCATTCTATTTCTTCGAGCTGCGGGGCATCGACGTCGATCGTTTCATCAATGTAGCTCTTGAAACAAAGGTGGAGAGCATGCTCAGCCATGCCTCCGCCGTGACCAGCCGGATGATGAATGCCGAAAAAATACCCGCCCTTTTCGGGGTATTAGACTCCCAGGATATCCTGCCTCACCAGGAATCCCTGAAACCATTGGAACCACTGGAAACGCCAATAACACAAAAGCTTCCGGATACCCTTGATCCTCAGATAATCCAGAAGAACCCGGATGGCCAGGATTCTCAGGAAGCCAGGGAGCATCAGCTAACCCGAATGACCACAGATACGCAGAGCTTTCCCAGTGCACCAGGCAATCCCCAAAACCAGGAATCTCAAAAAAATAACATGGAGATGCAGAAGGATCATACCTCCCCAATATCACAGGACACAAAGGAGCTTCCCTCCCTGCCCAGATTTAAGATCCAATCCAACGCAGGGCAGGAGGCAGACCTGGAGGACCTGACGAACCGGTTGACAGCTGCTGTGCCCGGCATAGACCATATCTATGTCAAACCCGGAGAAAACAGGGTTTACTGGACAGCCGGGGAGAAAAGAGGCTCTGTTGAGATGTGGTGAGGAGAGAGTATAAAGCCAATTTGACTCGCTTTACTCGCCGGTGCAGCAGGCAAAAAACGTCAGGAAAACTGACCTTTATCGATATGAAAACAGGCGAACAGGCGCATATACCCATAAAAGATGTACGCGCCTGTCCTTGTCTGTTCGAAAGCAATCAGCTCCATATCTGTGCCAGGGTCTTTACCGGCTGATAAGGTGTCTTCAGCGCTTCCTCCATCTTAAGGGAAAGATAGGTATCCTGCAGGGCCTGGGAAAGCGGATAGATCTCATCCCCCCCTGCGACGTATCTCCCCATACCCAGCAAAAGTCCGGCTATGGCAATCTCATCATCATTCAGCCTGGCATTCTCAAATGGATTCTGATAGAGAAATCTTTCCCCCAGCATGATCCCATAATGAGCCCATTCCTGATTTCCGTACACTCCAAGATCAATCCGTCTCAACTCCTCTGTTACCGGTATATTTGACGGCAACAGATAACGGATTGTCAGATCATCAATCTCGCCCCGGGTACCCTGGATATTGAGCTGCCTTGTCCGGATAAAGCTGTGATACTGTACCGAGCCGGCAAAATCAAAAAAAGCAGTCTTTCCGTTTTCAAATTCAAAAACGACCCGATCCCGGCTGCATTGCGTCACCTCACCGTCAAAGGTCATACCTGCCCGGCTATAGGTCTGGGTTACAGGGAAGCTGTAACGCTTGCCGTACATGACACATGTCTCCCCCTTTATTCCCAGCATTCTCCGGATCATGCTGACAGCATGATAGCCATGAAGGGCAGAAATACTGATATTTGTCACCTCCCCGATCAGCCCCTCCTGAATAGCCTGGTACCAGGCCGCATACAAGGGTTGCAGGAAATACTGCTCGGCTACCTGTACCTTTGGCTGATACTGTTCGTAAGCCCGCCACAGCTCATTCAGCTTCTCAAAGGTCTCTCCCGGAGGTGTCTCAGCCAGAACCGGAACCCCCATCCGGAATAAACGAATCAGATAGTCCGCTGCTTCTCCCCGCCGAATCGACAGGACGACAAAGTCAGGGGAATCCTTTAGCAGTTCCTCCAGAGTCGAGACCACCTTTACCTGCCAATTTTCAGCAAAAGCGCTTCCTTTCATGGGATCTCGGACCAGGACTCCGGTCAGTTCAAAGCTCTCCGGCAACGCCTTAGCGATCCGGATAAAAAACTGAGCCCGCCAGCCTGCTCCGATCAGAGCAAATCGTATTTTTCCCATATTACTCTCCTCTTGCGTTCCTTTGGGGCTGCGACCATTTCATATCTACCTGCCTGATATCCTGGGGACAGTTCTCCAGCAGCCCGAAAATCCATTTCTTGACAACCGTCCTGGTCTCGATCTCCCGCCATTTCTGCGCCCCCGGCGCTTTCAGCATTTCCTGGCAGAAGGCTTCATTCAGCTCCAGTCCCATGGCTGCTTCGAATATATCGGTAAACCACTGGATGGCTTCCTCATCGTCCTCATGAACCGTACCCCTGAGAGTCCCTCTGGCCATATTATCAGCCAATGCCATTTCCTCTGCCTCCATGGTCTGTAAAGTGGAATCATCGTACAAAGGCAGCACCTCCCAGTGAAAGTCCTCTCCTGTCACCTTAAGGATCCCTGCCCAGCCGGGAAATACCTGTGGCTGACCCACTGTAATCTGCTGAAGCTCTCCTATTTTCACCCCGGCAAAGCCATGGTCATGCCCGCACAGATACAGCTTTACGCCCTGCAGCGCCTTCACCAGCTGACCCGCGCCGGGCGTCCTCTCCCAGCGAGATTGCGGAAGGATCGGGTGATGGCCGTAGGCGATAACAGGAGTGTCTTTCGGCAATGAGGACAGGGTTTTGGAAACCCATGCACATGTACTGTCCGAGATACCACCCAGCGCAGCAACATAACCGGTAATCTGATTGGTATCCAGAAGAAGCAGACAAGTGCCTTCTTTTGTAAAAACCGCACAGCTTGCTGTCTCTTCGTCCCGACTGAAGGCTTCATTCCATCCATAATCCGCATATCTGTCAATGAATTCAGGCAGATTCAAGGTGATATCATGATTCCCGGGAATCACATAAGCAGGCTTCGGTAAAGAGTCCAGAAAGTCTATCATGTTGGCATGCTCCTCCTCATGGGCATTGTTTGTGCTGTCGCCCAGAAAAAGGACAGCGTCAACATCCTCTGCCGCATGGCGCAGGGCAGCCAGAACCGCCCCATGCTTTTCAATGTCCTTTGTCAGGTGCAGGTCTGAAGTGACCAGAAAGGTCTCAGCACTGCAGCTTCTACAAAGCCCTATCACCAATAGGATCAAGAACACCGTTTTGATATGATTCCCTTTTCTTTTCATACATTTTCTGATCCGCTTTCTTAATCATATCCACAATATCATGATGCTGTTCACTCCGACCTTTTCTGCCATCACCTTCCCGTTTCCGATATTCTTAAAGATCCATTTCCAGCAGGATCGGGGTGTGATCCTGTCTGGGGCCTGAATCAAGCATCTCCGATCTTTTCACCAGTTCCTTAATTCTGTCGCTGACCAGGAAATAATCAATCCTCCATCCTGAGTTATTGATCTTACTGGTTTTGACTCTCTGCGCCCACCAGGAATAGGTATCCTTTACGTCACCATGGACATAACGGAAGGTATCAATAAAGCCCTTCCCCAGCAGGTGAGTGAAGCCTGCCCTCTCTTCATCCGTAAAACCTGCCGACATATGATTGCTGTCAGGATGGGCCAGGTCGATTTCCCTGTGAGCTACATTGAAATCTCCACATGCGATAACAGGCTTCTCCTGATCCAGCTGAGCCAGATAATCCGCATAGAGTCTGTCCCATTCCTGCCGTTCGCCAAGCCTCTTCAGTCCGTCTCCGGCATTGGGCGTATAAACATTCACAAAATAGAATTGCCCGCAGTCAAGAACCAGCAGTCTCCCCTCGTCATCCATGGGCTCCGGAGCACCGATTCTGGGAACAATTTTATCCGTCTTTATCTTTTCCTTACACAGAATCATGGTTCCGGCATATCCCTTTTTGGCCGGTGGCTCAGAACTGACCCACTCGATGTGGAAGCCGGGAAAATACTCGGCCAATGCTTCAAAATGTTTCTTTGAAGGCCCTGCAGCGGTAAGCTTCGTTTCCTGAATCGCGATGATATCGGCATCTTCGTCTTTCAGCATATCCAATACAGCTCTGGACAGCTGCGCTCTGGGAGACTCCGATGTCAGGGCTGCGTTCAGGGAATCTATATTCCAGGATATAAATGTAAGCATAATTTAGTCCTCTTAGAACTTTTTCCAGAAAAGGCGACGACATTATCCTTCCTGTTATTCCATCACTTCAGACAATGGCGTGTACTGATACCCCAGCGCCTCAGCCACATTTTTATTGGTCAGCCTGCCAGCATAACAATTGACCGAAGAACAGATTACCGGGTTTTTCTCGCAGGCTTCCTCCAGGCCGCCCCTGGCGATCTCCAGGCCATAGCGGAGAGTGGCGTTGGTCAGGGCTATTGTACTGGTTCTGGGAACGGACCCCGGCATATTTCCCACACAATAGTGGACCACGCCCTCTTCGATAAAAATCGGATCATCATGTGTCGTAATATGGCTGCTTTCACCACAGCCTCCCTGATCGATCGCGACATCGACAAATACAGAGCCTTTTTTCATGTGGGAAAGATATCTGCGTTTAAACAGTTTGGGGGTGGATGCCCCGGGAATCAACACAGAACCGATTACGAGATCAGCCTGCAGTACCGCCCTCTCAATATTGCTGTCTGTAGAAACCAAAGTCTGAATCCGGGAGCCGAACAGATGGTCCAGTTCCTCCAGCCGCTTCAGGTTTACGTCGATAATGGTCACGTTGGCTCCCATTCCCACTGCGATTTTACAGGCATTGGTTCCTACCGTTCCGCCGCCTAAGATAACCACATTTGCCTTTGGTGTACCCGGAACTCCGGCCAGGAGAATCCCCTCTCCTCCGAACTTCTTCTCCAGATATTTTGCTCCCTCCTGGATGGACAATCGGCCTGCAATCTGGCTCATCGGGGCAAGCAGGGGCAGTGAACGGTCTGTCTCCTGAAGGGTTTCATAGGCGACTGCTTTCACTTTGCTCTTAAGCAGGGCATCCGTCTGTTCCTTATCCGCAGCCAGATGAAGGTAGGTATACAGGATCATCCCTTCATGAAAATATGGGTATTCTCCTTCGAGCGGTTCCTTCACCTTGACCATCATCTGACAGTCTTTCCAAACCTTCTCGGCGCCCTCCACCAGCTTTGCGCCAGCCTGGGAATACTCCTCATCTGAAAAGCCGGAACCAATACCGGCGCCTTTTTCTATCAGCACCTGATGACCGGCAGCCACATAGGCTTTCACATTGTCCGGTGTCAGCCCTACGCGAAACTCATTATTTTTGATCTCTTTTGTACATCCGATAATCATAGTTCTCCCTCCATTCTCTTTCTGCCTAAAGATCAAACCCATAAGATATCTGTCTGTAGCTACTCAACTCTTTGCACCTCGGGAACACAGTTTTTCGGGGTTGATAAAGATCAGGCCACTTCCCACCCAACCAGTTTCCTGGTCGCGGAATCAAAAGAAACGCCAATCTTTATCAGCTTTCTGGTGTCAGCTATAAAAGGCAATGCATAATCTTTGCTTTCGATTTGCTTCAGAGCCGCTTCTGCAGTATCATCCCTCTTAAATTCAAATAGATAGATATAGTCTTTTGTTTCTATCTTGCAATCGATACGCCCGGTATACGTATGCATCTCACACAAAACAAACTTCCCAAGAAGGGTAAACACAAGATAAATAACAGCCTGGAAATAGTGCTCGAACGGATCAGATTCCAGGGTATAAGGAATATTGGCAAACAGACCCGTCAGCAGATTCTTAATCTTATCCAGCTCTCCATTTTCAATATACTCATCTAATGTGAAAATATCCATTTTATGGCCTGCTGTCGCCATAGGAATATAGGAAGGGATCAGACTTTCCAGAAAACCATATTTAACCTCTTCATTAGGAAAACCGAGTGTGTATCTTCTTCGTTTCATATCATATCCAATGATTGTTAAATATCCCGTCTGATAAAGGATGGGTATCGGGTCCAGGTTATCTCCGGTATAGTCTTTTAGTAATGCTTCATTCGCAAAAATCGACTGATCTGAGAAACTACGAAGATCAAACTGACTTTCCCTGATTTTTTTTACCAGGAAAGCAGGGGTTCCTGTTTCAAACCAATAGTCTCCAAATTCTTTTTCCAGCAAAGCTCCTAACAGACTATAAGGATTAAAAACCGGTTCTCCATCAGGATGAAAACGATATCCATCATAATGCTTTCTTAACGATGCACGGCACTCAGATATGGTCATTCTTCTTCGTTTGGCAAAGGCAGAAACTTCTTCAGCAAAAAAATCGTCTGTTTCCTTTTCTGTAATCCCACATAGACAGGCATAAGCCTCGCTCATAGAAATATCCCTCAGTTGATTTAAGTCACTGAAGATACTTACCTTGTGAAACTTTGATACTCCAGTGATAAAAATAAACTGTATATATTCGTCAAAGCTTTTCAGGGTACTGAAAAAGCCCTTAATCACTCCTTTGTTGTGTTTCTGGATTTCAGAATTATCTACAACATCCAGCAAAGGCTTATCATACTCATCGACAAGGATAACAACGCGTTTATCCAACTTTTTGTTGACTTCAAGAATCAGCCTTCTGAATCGTTCTCCTAAATTCCCCTGATTGGCTGAAACATCATAATTCGTCTCCCACCGTCGCAGTTGTTCATCTATGATCTCTTCAAGAGCACCCATCTGTTGATAATTTGCGCCATTGAAATCAAACAAAAACACGGGATATGGTTTCCAGGCATCCGGATTATTCCCTTCCAGTTCCTGAATCGCTAAGCCGGAAAACAGTTCTTTTTTTCCCTCCCAGTAGGCTTTCATCGTTGAGAGGAGGAGGCTTTTTCCAAATCTTCTAGGGCGGCTCAGAAAATATGGCTTTCCTTCATGCACCAGCCGATAAATATACGCTGTTTTATCAACATACACATACCTGTCTTTTCGAAGTCCTTCAAAGCCCTGGATTCCCATTGGAATTTTATTTCCCACTTCGAGCATCTCCTGCACCCCCTTATCCTGTGCCAAGCAATATATCCGCTATAGAAGGCAATGCATAATCTTTACTTTCTTTATGTTTCTCTCCGTTTCCTGAGAATCAGGAGAAAACCAGCCAAGGTCAATATACCTCCCAGCAAATTGGAAAGTCCCCTTCCTGGGCCGCCGGTAGCCGGAAGCTTCACACCAGGAGAGTTGGCTGCTTTCAGGATGACAGACTCACTGCCAGGGATCACCGTATTATCATTCCCCAAAATACCGTCTGCATAGACAACCCCATTCGGATTCAATGGATCCACTACAAATGTAGAAGGAACAGAAAGTACATAACCAACGGGGGCTTTTATCTCTGTAATTTGATAAGTACCCTTCGGAAGACTGAGTATCCCGTCTCCCGATACCGTGCCATTTACCACCTCCTTCAGATATCCTTTGTCAGATTTAAGCTGTTTTGATGCCCAGTTCACCGGACTGGTCTGTCCTTTTTCTACAACTGGCATCAGTGTAAATTCTGCTCCATCAAGCGGCGTTTCAGCATCTAGTGAGCTCACCTTTAAAAACGTAACCGGAATTTTCTGCCGGGTATTGGTGATCTGGACTCCGGGAATACACCCACTATTTTCGCTTGTTTCAATAACAGACTGAGGATTTGTATCCGTTATTTCGCCTGACTTTTCAAACACGGATGCCTGATATCCGTTCGTTGGCGTATATCCGCTGATACTGGGTGTACCTGTATCAACCTCTGATACCAGATACTGAACATCAACGGGAAGTCCTTTCAATACCACATAACAGTTTTCTCCAGCCTGAACCGGTATGATTGCCTCACCTGTTTCGTTAAATACAACAAGATGAGTAAGCTGACCAGAATTAGTGTCTCCTTCACCTGACACAGTGTGTATCTCTGCAGTGTATGTACCGCTCACGGGTATGCTTGTCTCGGGAGTTTCTACTCCTTCCCTTGTTTCTAATTCTACCTTATAATAATAGTAGGCATTCTTTTCAGATTCCAACGGGCTGTTTACTTTCTTACTCAGTTTCAAATCCCCCGTCTTACGAGTATTGGTGCATGACAGAGCAGCAGACTGACCCGTCAGCTGAAGGGTTTTCTGGGCATGAACAGTCGATTGGCTATCTGCTCCTGTTTCTTCGCCGGAAGCTTCATTTCCATCGGACTGTGTCCCCGTATTGGCGAGCTGAATTTCTTCAGCATCACCAGTTTTTCCCCAGCTCGTATTAAATTTCTTCAGATAATCATCTTCCGTTGAATCAATTGCATATTCCGTAACCTTATAATGTAAATCGGTAGGAATTCCTGATACCAGCATGGTTTGTCCGTTTTTCAAGGTAAATTCCGCTACATTATTTGTAAAACTACCCTCTTCCGAGGTTGTGTTTCCATCCTCGCCAGGAGTATTAATCGTATATTTCAGATTGTCAACCAGCGCTCCATGCTCGCCAACCGAAGCAACCTCGACCTTGAAGTGGAATTCTCTGGTTTTATCCGCATTCACATTGCTATTAACGGTCTTTTCCACAGTGAGCGTGCCGGTTTTTCGGGTATTGGTAAACGTCGCTATCCTGCCGGGAACCATATGTTGACTCTCATCTTTACTATCCACGGCGATTTGATTCGTGGCATTATCCGGATTCGATGTAAAATTCTCTGGCGTATCCTTCTCCTCTATTGTATAGGTCACATCCACAGGAAGATTAGTGATGGTAGCGCTTTGATTGCCTTTAACGGTAACCGGTACGGAAACACTTCCCGTCGTGCCAAGCGTTGACAGATCAATGGTTTGGTCTTGTCTGGTCGCATCGGTGATTTTTGCCTGATAATCCGCATCGGTAATAGGATTACCGTCTTTTGCCAACACCACCGTGAACGTATAGTTATCCTCACGCTCTTTCAGCACGGGACTAACTACAATTTTGTTCAGCTTCAGCGAACCCGTCTTTCGCGTATTCGTCGCAATGACGAGGTCTGTCTCACCGCCACCGGCGCTAACCGACACATCGTCATTGGTACTACTCGTCCCTCCCTCGTTGGCGCCGTCTGTCCCGCCGCCACCTTCATTGTTCGGCTCAGTGTCGCTGCCATAGTTTGACCCACCGCCATTTGCGTCTTCCGTTTCATTTCCACTGGGATTTTCCGTTTCATCACTAGTGCTATTGTCATTATTCATCCCGTCAATAGTGTCGGAAACGATACCAATCGTACCAACAGCTTCCCCGTTCACGTCGTTTGTCTCCCCATTCGCCGGTGTAAATATCCTTTCGAAACTGTTGTTGGCAGACTCAACTATGGTGTAGCTAGTACCGACAGGAAGTCCGGTGATTTTCACCGTCTGACCATGTTTCAGCGATATTGTCGCACTGTTACTTGTTAAGAATTGCGGTTCCTCATTTCCAATCTGATACTGAATACGATTATTGCTGTAAACCAGAGCCGGATCGGTAAGATTCTGCGAACTGTCGCTCGGGGCTGTCAGCGTCACAGTGAAGTCAAATAATATATCATTGTCTCCTGGAATCTTGTTCGTATTGGAAACTGTCTTCGTCAATTCCAGTTCACCGGTTTTTCGTTCGTTGATGAAAGACAGCTCAGCAGGAGTCTGGGTAACGGTTCCGGTCTGCTTTTCTGGCCTATTGAAATTGGTAAGGAAGGCATTTTCCGCATCATCAAGGCCGTATTCCTCCACCTCATAGGTCATGTCAATCGGTAGGTTTTTGATCTCCACGTATTGATTATGAGTTAGGGTAAATGTCACCTCGCCATTGCTATCAAACTTCGTATCCAGCTCAGTTCCATCCTCTTCGGTACCCTTTAACTTTCTTCTAATAGTAATATTATCGGAATTGAAATTCCGCCCGCTAAACGTATTATCATTGATTCCGACCAGTTTCACCCTGAAGTGGAATTCATGTGTCAGGTCGCCCGCCACGTCGCTGTCAACGGTCTTTTCGATCTTCAGGCTGCCGGTCTTATACTGGTTCTCAATTTCAAAAGCCAGAATTTGATTCGGGTCAGCAGTCGTAACCGTGCTTGGCTTTTCGATATAGCCAAGAGGAACACCCTCCTCCCTGACAGTATACTCGATAAGGTCGCCAACCTTGCCAGCTTCATACTTATGATAGGCTGGATTTTCCTTCCAAGTATGTGACCAATCGGAACTTGAACTAAGCGTAACAATTGTATCATCCACAGGGATTCCATCCGCATACAGCATGACTTTAACCTCTTGGGGCTGTGACAGCGCCGAATTATCTGGCGTATCCCATTCCTTTTTGATGCTGATGTTGATCAAATCCGGTGTATGCTTATTGGTCGCCTCGAATTCGTAAGGCTTTTCCTTTTCTTCGCTATTCTCTGTATACTTAACTTTACTGATATCATACTCGTTATTATTGCTCACCTCTGCATCGCCAAATGTATAACGATGCGTCTGCTCCGCCGTGACGTCATCGTCTTCGCACTTGCTAAAAAGCCACTGATCGGTGCTCGGCGTCAGCTCCGCTGTATCCTGCACCTCCTTCATGGTATAGATGATATTTTGTCCATTTAGGTAATTTACAGGCATATTGTGAAAATGCACAGCATAGATATTGTAATCGAACGTATGTCCATCGACAGTTATGGTAGTTGTATCATCCGAAGCATTCTCCGGTGTGTTGTTATTGTTAATCGAAAATCCGGAAGCATTGCTGCCCACCCAGGACACCGTAGCAGGGATTTGACCCTCAACCGTCTGCACCGTTACCTGCTTTGTCTTTTCAGTGCCAGACTCAGTATAATGATAGACCAGATAGATCTCGCCTGACGTATCATCCTTGAAAGGAACAAGCACAACATTACTATACTCATTACCGTCAATATTAGCCTTTTCCATGAACACGCGCACGTTTTTCAAAATAAAACTTTCGGGATCCGGGCGTTTACCGTCCTGGTTGTTCGCATCATCCCAGTGCTTGATGAAAGAGAAACCCTGGACGGTGGTGACCGTACGGGTGTTGATAATTGTCTCGCACGCCCTGTACCTGAGCGCTGAATCTGCCGCAGGTTCAGGTTCAACCTCCACCTCGTTCGGATCTCCGTCCTGAGTGACGGTATAACCTTCAACAGGAGTCACCTCCACCACATTGTAGGTAACCTTCTCATTCCCGATCCATGCAGGCAAATGACTCCATACCACATTCTGTGTATCACTGGCCGGGTTCGAACTGATCGTCGCTGACACGGCATCCAATGCCGCAGTACCCGCTATGGTAAGTTCTGCTGCCGCCCAGAGCTGTTCGCTTGTCATATCCATAAACGTCCCGCTGCCGATCTTTCGCTGGAGCTTAAGCGTCACAGCAGGACGCGCATTGTCGCGGTTGCCATCATCATCCCACTGCTTCGTTGCAATAATCTCCGTCTCTTCATAGATATTCTTAATAGTGACCTGGTAATCATCACCTACCGGTTTCTGCATATCCGCCGACATGCCATCCATATCAATGCGATAGCCATCCGGAGTTGCGGTCTCTTCCACCTTATAAGTAAGCAAACGTCCTACCTGGCCCGGAAGATACTTGGGCAAATTAACCCATGTCACTGTATCGTCACTCCCAAGGGTTTTCTCTGAAGGCAAGGTATAGCTATAACCATCCCATACAGTCTTAAGAGAATCAGAACCACCTGTGCCATTCGTGGTATCCGCCGTCAGTCGACCTGTGATATCTTCATTCCCGTCGTAAACGTGCAGCTTGAATTTTACCTGGCTTCTTAAAGCAGCTTTACCTGCATCACTGCTGTTGGTGTTGTCTCCTGGTGTATCCCAGACTTTGGTAGCTGTGACAGTTACCGTCTCAGGAGTATATTTGTTTTTTACCGACCAGCTGCCAGCAGGAGCCTGGGTCATCACAGTTTCAATGGCATAGTCCTTGTAAGCTGCGGAACTATTATCAGCGTTAACTGCAAGGTGAGCACCATTAACTGACAAAGTATTCCCAGCATCATCCGTTTCTTCAACTGTGTATACTACCGGATCAGCCTTTCCGCCTTGCTTATTTTTCGGCAGATTGGAGAAGGTAATCGTATACTCATTACTGTTCCCGGCTGTATTGGTTCCAACCAGTGTGACCGTAGCAGGCTGGCCGTTATGGAAGAACTCTGTCGTAGCGTCCTGCGTATCGGCACTCGTAAACAAATGGTAGGTTCCTACTCCACAGGCATTTTGTTCGATATACAACTGAGTCTTTGAATCCGAACCAGATTCTAATACTGCCTCAAACTTCACAAACTTTTTAACATAATCAGCCACGTCAGGACGTTTTCCATCCTGATTGTAATGGTCATCCCAAATCTTTGTCAGGCTGACGCTGGTCTCGTCCAGCGGACGGCTATTGGTAACAGTGTAGTTATATCCATTTTCTCCAATAGCCGTGTTTGTTGAATAAGATACCGTATAGCCAAGGTCATTGGTATCAACCGTATCATTATTTATGCTCCCCCCCGTAGCATACTCCTGGGCTGCAATATCTTCGACAACTTTATAAAGTATCTCCTTATTGTTATAATATTTCGGCAGGTTCCTCCATGTCCGCGTCCAACTGTTGCTCACTGTCATCGTTTGGGAAGTGGACGATGCCTGATCCGATACCACCTGATCGGCTGCCAGCAAAAACTGTTCCGTAGCCAGAATTTCGGACAAATTATCAATGCCATCAGCAGTCAGCTTCACATTGACAGAATTGATATTATTATCCCTTCTAATGCCATCGCGGTCGCTGTCATCCTCCCAATTCTTCGTCACAGTGATGTCAACCGGCTCATAGGTGTTGATCATCGAAAAGGAATCGACATAATCTGTATCGCTATTGTAATGAATACCCGTTGTTCCAGCCTTATCTGTATGGGTTGGATCGCTCACCACACAATGGTAACCCATGGGCACATTTTCTTCCTCAACGGTGTATACAATTTTCTCGCCATCTTTGAATACCGGAAGTCCCTGCCAGGTATAGGTTTGACTATTTCCCGCGTTCAGTGTCTGCTGTCCACTCGGCTGATTCTCACTATCATTCTCTATTCGAAAGATTTCACCGTCAGCCTTGAGCACCACAGTCGCTTCAGAGGGTTTTGTGTTCCGAGGATCATTTGAATCTACCCAGGTCTTTGTTACGCTGATATCTGTCGCTTCGGGAATATGTCTGTTGGTAGCGCTATAGATAACCTTGCCCGGCTGTGATTTGTCAGTTTCATCCCTTATCTTTTCGTAGTAATTGGATAGTCCACTCCCTTCCAAGTCCTCTTCCACGGTATAGGTAATCTCATAGCCTTCGAAGTATTTTGGCAGCAGTTTGGGATTCGTGCTCCATGTATCACTGGCATTGGTTCCTTTGGCCTCAATGGTGCATGGCATCTGTGTCTCTCCAAACCTCACCCAGTTCCCATTGTCGCCAAGCCATACCCGCCACACTTTTTCCAGTTCATAAGTTCCTTCATCAGTCGCAGTATTTTCCTCAGATGGAGTGCCTTCCCCAGGTGTAGCATCTTCCTCAGACGAAATAATTTTACCATTATAAGTTTTCCCATCCACAGTAAGGCTCTCTCCCTCCGGGATGGTGATGAACGCATGAACCTTAAACTGTACTGTCCTGCGGCGTCCGTCCTGGTCGTTATTGTCAACCCAGGTCTTGTCGGCCTGCACGGTGACAGTCTCAGGATTATACTTATTCTCGATTGCGACGGCGGCCGTCTGCGCATGGGCTACATCCGTCTGGCTCTGGTCATTCGTCCAAGTGTCAGCGAGGTGGCCGTCTATCCTCATATTCACCCTTAGCTCGCCTGTCGTCCACTTGTAAGTCACTTCAAAAGCCACAGGCAGTTTGCCTTTAAAGTAGGACATGCCCGTTATTTTGTTTTCTGGTTCTTTTTCGGCAATAGAGAAATGATATACACCCCTGAATTCTCCCAAAAACTCACCACTGCTGTCCACTTCCTGCCATTTCAGGGTGTTGTTCAGATCGAGTAATTTCTCAACGTTAAACACAAGTGTTCCATCTGCACCTGCTTTAATAACCCAATTCACTGGGTTTCCGCTT
This sequence comes from Blautia sp., assembly GCA_017515325.1. Lineage (GTDB taxonomy): Bacteria > Bacillota > Clostridia > Lachnospirales > Lachnospiraceae > Blautia_A. The sequence goes on along the minus strand of JAFWGA010000019.1, from coordinate 33,968 downwards.
ACGTCCTGCTTTGCAGCAGCATTATCCATCACGGGTTCATCGTTACTATCTAAATAAACGGGCTTATTATCCTTGTAAAGCTGGAACTCAAACTGGGTATAGTCAATTATCCTGCTCAGGCCGCTCACAATCTTCTTCACCGGAATTGTAATGGCCGGTGCCAGTTTAAGCCGGTTAATTGCGCATTCCGTGATATTGTCCAGCTGTGCCTCACCTTCAGCGCCCGTTTGAACCTCGTTTGCGCCGGCAGCATCCTCCCAGTTCGTAACCAAGGCTACAATCCCGGTCACACGTCCATACATCTGCTCATATGCTACCCCGCCAGGCGCAGTATACGATTCCTCGGTGGCATAGTATACCCATTCCGTGGCGTTGTCTCCAGCGTATTTATCCAGATTCTCCAGTTCAAAGGTGTAATGATTATAGTCATTTGCCAACCACCTAAGAGCGTCGGTAACATTGCCATTTTTATCCTTTATTGTAAGGATATCTCTGGTTTCCTCCACTCCGTTCACTGTCACTGTCTGGGTTCCGGTCTTGGTAATGGTGTAGGTTTCGCTCCAGGTTGCATCCACGTCGCCAGCCTTACGGGTTTCTGCCTTCTTACGGCGTTGGATTTTCACATTGATGCTGGTATCGTCCGGCCAGATCAAAGTGGTAGTATCCCTTTCGTTCGGGCCAATCCAAAGCTTGCCGAATTTGAAGCTGGTTTTTTCAGATACATAATCATTGTGAATAGTTGCCTGGGTCTGGATGGAATCCGTCACAACAAGCACTGCAGTATTCCCTGTCGTGGTTTCTGAAGTCTGGGTGCCACTTGCGTTTGTTACGGGAGTGGCAATGCTAACGTTCAGACTATGATGATCCACTTCAGCGCCATCCAAAATCTCCGTCAGAGTATAAACGCCCGGCTTTACATTTGGGATGTTGAGCGTCTGATCAGTCGAAATAGAAAATAAATGTGCCGGATTCTCAGCAGTCGGCGTGCGCAGCGTACCATTACTATCCAGATACTTGCCGCTGTTCCACAGCGTGAACTTGAATTGCTTGTCTGTGCCGGTATAACCCGTCACGGTTTTCGTAATTTCCAGGCTGCCCTGGCCACCAGACGGTTGATTCGTAATGGTGATGGTCTGGTTTCCATCGCTATCGGTGTTAATTTTATAACCATCCTGATAGCCTGCCACAGAACGTTCCAGCGCAATATAATGGAAAGAGCTTTCTCCGCTAAACTTCTCCATCAGTGCGTCAAACTGCCAGCCTTTGCCCTCTTCGTAAGTCAACGGCACATTTTCCAGCACAATTTGAAGGTCTGTCAATACTTCCAGATTTTCCCTGGTAAGTGATTCAGGTAACGGATTGGTGGTTCTATAAAGGTCGAAATATACCACATCATTCATATCATGGCTCGTTTCTTCCTCGTCTGCGGCATTCTTCCACTTCTTTTCCACCTTCACAGCCACCGTGCTCTTCAAGATGTTCGTAAAGGTAATCGTACCATCGTCGGGTACCGCAACAGCCTGACCACCCGTGATGATCGGGATCTCCTCTTCCGCTGGCGTAGTCTGGGCCGCCTTTTCCTCTACCTTTGCGGTAGTTGAAAAATGCTCTGTCATGTACTGGGTTTCAACTGTTACTTCAGTGACCGCAGGATCACCATCATTGCCATTCTTCTCCGTTTTCTGATAGGTAGCTCCAATCTCGGCCACTGTCCACTCGATTTCTCTGCCCGCCTGTTCCCCCTCGGTAACATGACGGGGCAATCCAGTCACCGTAGTTTCCCATGATTTTGTGCCACCATTGGTGATGGGCAAAGAAATATCCCCATACTTTACCCCGTCCCTGTAAATAGCAAACCTCACCGTCCCGTTACCCGGTTCCTCGTCCCCCCATTTCTTTTTGATCGTAAGTTGGACAGGTTCATCTACATAGATATTTGTATAATCTGCCTGAATAGCGATGCTGTCTTTATTTTCTGCGGTAACCTGGAAATGAAACGCAAATGGATCACCTTCAACGAAGTTCAAGTTTGCATTTGCCTTACCTGCATCGGTCGTCCGGCTTAAATCAATACTAGGGGTTAATACCGTATCAGGGAATTGCGCAGATTCCCTCTCTTCCGTCACAGTATAGTAGCCTTCCGGCAGATGCCCACTGGGGACACTCATCCAATATTCTCGATGAGTGCCTTCTATACTATCATCGGGAACATCCACAGGCATGAAACTGCCAAAGGAAGCCTCCTTGTAATAGACTGCAGGGGAATCCGGGTTGTTTGATTGTGTTCCCCGGATAACGAAAGTAATCCCGTTAATCTGATCATCCGTCAAGGAATGTGTCCGATCGTCAATCGTTTTGCGGATCAGAACACTGGGTTTTGCGGAGGCATTGGCAATCTGCAGGAGGCTGCCATCGCTGTAGACATAATTCGGAAAGTCATCGTTATCAGCGATGGTGAACATCCAGTCGATGTTTTCGCTGACATGGCCTGGAGGGGTCACCACCTCCCGTAGATAATACCGTACACCTTTTTTCAGCGCTACTCCGTCCCGGTGCTGGGAAAGCATAATTTCCGCAATGCCATCCTTTCCGGTGATAAAATAAACATTGTCTCCCACCTTGTGATTATCAGGGGTGGGGTAATGCGTGGTTACAGGGGCTCCGGTCCAGTCCTCTTTATACAGGTCAGCCCATGCCGGATCATTATTCGTCGCACTATTATCTTCTATCGTTGTCTGATATTTTACGGGAACTATGTGGCTGGCACTTTCGGTGAACAACTGGAATACTGCATTTTTAAGCGGTTTTTCCATATTGTCATCCTCAAATTTATATACCCTCACGCTGTAGGAAGCCGCCGAACCCTCGTGATCCACACTCAGAGTAATTTTCTCTGTGTCCCGTTTCGTATAGCGATCGAGGATTTGAGCCTCGTTCCAAATATCATAAGTCTTGCCCCGCTGACCCACGGGCCATGCTTCATAGGTGATTTTTACATACGTCTCATCAGGAAGCCAGAAAGTGCCCTCATTATTGTGGAAGGTCCATTCAATATTACGGTCACATTTCGGCTCCGTTTCTATCTTTACTGTCGCGAAGTCTACCGCGATATTTGCGTATTTGTCGGTCAGTTTGTAAAATTTCCCATCGTTGATTTTCAGCTTGTAGGGATTTACTTCAATCGTGCAAAATGCTGTTTCCGTGGCCGAGTTGTAGCTGATATCCTTACTGACGGGCTTATAGTCTACCGTCACGGGTTGCGTACCCGTCACTTCAAGGCCTTCCACACTCCATCTGGCAGTGTTGGAATAAGGAGAATCTGTCGTTACGCTGCTATTGCTGAGAGTGACATTCTTTGCCAGATCTATGATCTTAGTCTCATCCACAGTCAGGTAATAAGAAATCTCATACTTCACGCCATCCCAAGTATCGCTGCCCTTATTGATGGTGAAGGTCAGCTGATTGTTGCCATTTCCATTTTCCAATGAAGTATATGCTATAGGATCAACAGCCCGAACTATTTCCGTTTCTGGAATGGGTGCTGTCTGAACCAGCTTCTCATCGTTTGAAGGAATCGCCTTGCCGCTGTACTTTCCGTTTGCCAGGAGATTTTCCAAATCAGACTTTTTGAGATAGCGAAGCTTGTTGTCAAACACATCGGTAATGACGATCTGGTCGTTGCTGTCAAACGTCAGGGCATCTATGCCGGTCAGCGTCAGGGTATAACGGAATACAGGCACCGGCACACCATTGCCTTCTTCCGATTCACTCGCTTTATACTGCCAATAGCCCACCGGTTCAGGGTTGACCCGCATATTTAATGGAAGCGTTGACTGATCAACCCCCGCAGGCTGAGGATCAGCGGTCTTCAAAATACCAGGACGCTTCGGGACTTCTACATCCGCATCCGTAGCTTCCTGTGCGTTCTGAACCAGCCGCGCAACATTTGTGTGCTCTATGGGAGCCTCATTCATCTGGCTGGCTGTCATCCAGTTGGGGTTGTTCTTTGTCCAGAAGGTGATGGTGACGGATTTATCTGTATCATCGGCATATCCTAGCAACCCCTCCTTATTCTGGCTATCATTCACTCCTTGATAATTTGTATAGAAGCGGAAGATCACACGCCCTGAATCCGGTATATATTCAGGTACGCACCTCTCCCCTTCCCGCAAGCCGTCAACTGAATAGCCACCAACTTGTTCCCCATTTGCTTCCGAAGGATTGACGACCTCTCCCTGATAGGAATCCACATATTTCGTACTCGTATTTTCACTGTTCTGGCCGTGTGGCAGCGTATCCTCAACCACACAACGATCCAGAGCATAACTGCGCCGGTCAAAGGTAATGGTCCACTTGGAATATACATCCGTAATAGTATTATTCTGAATGACCTGATTCTCTACCCATTCCTTATCAACGGTCAGTTCAGGCCTGGTCGTCGTACCGGGGAATTCTATTTCACCCTCGTAGGTATTGTTATTGCTTGTGTCGGTCACTACATTACCGATATAGCCGTTAATGATCTGGTCGATCTCCGTCTTGGTATAGTAGGTAATGACATAGGTGTAATGTTTTTCCGGGTCAAGGTAAACCGGTGTTTCAGTACCAATCATCGGTTTATTTTTATCGGGAATCGTCCAACTCCAGTTGCTGTGCTGATCTATAGTCTTCCCATCTTCGTCATGTGTGCCATTGAGTATAAAATCCTGGTATATAACCCCCTCATCAGTACTGCCAGCAGCGACCCAATTCTGGGTATACTCTGCCACGAGAGATCCAGGCGTAAAACCAGTGGGTTTTGTTCCATGCCCTATTACATTGCCTTCTTCATCTTTTACTACATATTCTGTCTCGACTATATCGCCGCTTTCATACACCTTAACAAAAAATGGTTTATCAATATCATAGGTGGTAGCATTCACCGCGCCAACATAAACCTTGTCTGTCAGCGTCGTACCCTCCACGTCTACGCGACGCTCGGGATTGTAAACAATTGTCCAGGGGACAGTGTAATACCCAGAATCCTCTTCCTGAATAAAATCTTCCCTTGATTTATCAGGGCTCTGGAACTTGAAAATCGACAGGTAAGACAAGGTATCTTCCATCTCGAAGAAGCTCTGCTTCGCCTCCGTGTCTTTGCCATCGGCAGTCACTGCGTTTTTCGTCAGATCCTTGATCTCCTGTTCATTACTGCCGCAATTTCTTAATGCCTGATAGTCGATATCTGCGTAATAAGTCAGCGTTGCCGTATCCCCATCCTTGAGAGAATAAATATGCAGATCAAAGCCATTGGCTCCCTCAGGTTTTTCTTCTAACTTGATATTCTCTTCTCCGTAATCACCCTCAATTCCGGCTGCGTCCACCGTTTGTCCATCTACCTGCCGCGAATATGTAACGGAAACTCCAGTGCTCTCCTTTTCCGGGTTAGAGGAAATATATTTTAGTGCCTGATTTTCGGAAGCTGTTCCAGTTTTGCCAATCCTGTCGGAAATGTCAATGTCTGTGGCATTTCCTATAGCCTTCACTGTCACAGTATATTTCACACGATCATTTTCAGGCTCATATTCACCCGTCTTTTCCAGTTCAAGGCTGTAATGAGGATCTTCCTGCACCGAAACGCAGATATCATCGGTAAACTTATGCTCCCCGGTTTCAACATCTATGGTGACGGTGTAATGCAGGGTGATTGTAGCGCGTGGTGAAGCCACCAGGCGTTTGTAATTATCTGGATCACCCGTTTCGTTCCACTCAATAGTGATATAGGCCGGAGTTCCCCCCTCTGCAGGATGGAAGGTAGCTTTATTTCCCTTCAGTTCGTATTTCCTGCCCAGGCTGATGGTAAAATCAACAGGTTTCGTACTAATATTGCCGCTAAAGTCGATCGTATCCGGCAGCTCAAATTTCATGATCCCTGAATCCGGGAACTGCAGACCGTCCTCATCCTCCGCAAATACCAGGCGCAGATCAAATTGCTGCCCTCGCCTTACCACAGCTGTCTGCTGTGAACCGCCTATATACTCAGCCTCCTCATCTTCGGTACTAAAGCTATAAATATCCACCCGCGTCAAAAGCTGCGCAAGAGTAGTATCATCTATGGATACAGTTTGATCATCAGTTACCTCAATGACCACAGTCCTGCCGTCATTTAACGTCAGCGTCAGCTGTTCTTCAGTATCAAAGGGCTGAAGGCTCAATAAGATCCAGTCGTACCCACCCTCGTATTCCTCCGCCGGAGATACCTCAACCAAGGAAGGATCTGAAAATCTCACCATCTCAACATCGTTGATATCAATACCGGTTTCCAGAATCCCAAGCACCTTTGACAGCAATGCCGCGCTCCCCCCCGGAATGCTCCAGGCATAATCCATGTACTCAAAATCCACCGTGTAAATCACGCCATACACCGAGAAGGAATCTGTCCGGAACACAACGGCATAGCTTTCCCCAGCCTCCTCTTCTCCCTCACTCCCGGCGACAAAGACATCCTCAAGCCCCTCCTCCAAGGCCCCAGTTTTTGCCAGGCTCATGCTCTCCCCCGCCACAAACAGATCCGGGTCTTCTATCTCAAAAGGAGCGGTAAAGACGTCTTCTTTCGCCAGTACCCTGACCTCATCCTCTTTTTCATCAAAATGCACGATATTTGCTTCCGCGCTCCCGCTACCGATAAAGACCACCGGTTCATCATATCGAATTGCCACCTGTACCGGCACTGCCGGTTCAATTTCTTTCTTCTGACCCTCCTCATCCTCGGCGAGGATCCGGATATCGAAAAAGCGAGCATACGTTTCGGGAAGAGGGAGATTCTCATCCATTCCAAGGGCGCTCCTGGCCTGGCTCAGGCACCGGGCATACTCCCCGGAATCCGGGGCGATTTCCTCTGCCTCCACAAAGGCATCTTCAGGAATGCCCGCATCTCTGGTGCAGGAAATCTTCACGGTGTAGTCTGACCCCCGGAATTCCATATCCGATAATTCCATGGCAGATTTATCTTCCTCCCCAACCAGGGTCTCTGCCATAGATTCCGTGATCCTTTCCGTGACGGCTTCTGATGCAGATTCCGTGGTCCTTTCCGTGACGGCTTCTGACGATGATTCCGTGGTCCTTTCTGTGACGGCTTTTGACGTTAGTTCTTTGCCTTCTTCTCTTATTGCCTCAAATACACCCTCTGTCGTAAGCCCCGGTGCTTCTTCCGTCGCAATCTCAGACTCCGTCTCCGTGATCCATTCCGGCCTTTCCTCTGTTATTGGCTCAAGTACCGCTTCCGTTGCAGATTCCGGTTCCGCCTCTACCACATACGTGAAGACTTCTTCTGTCGTGACCTCCGTCTCTTCCTCTGCCATGAGGACGAGGACTTCTTCTGTCGTGACCTCCGTCTCTTCCTCCGAGATCCGCTCAGGATTCAATTCAGTCTCAGGTGAAGGTTTTTCTTCCCCATTAAACGCAAGGACTGTCTGATTGTCTGTCTCGGTATATTCCTCAGATACCTGCTCTCCTGTGGCTTCATTTCCAGTAACCGCCATATCAACAACAGGTATAATTTTGACAGGATCCAGCGGATCGTCTGTCGCAATCAAATCAGCAGCTTCTATTCCCTTCGCTACATTGGCTTCCGATGTATTCTCCTCCGTTGCTTCCTTTACAAAGACCATCGAATATTCCGTCATAGTCTCATGTGGTACTTCTATCAGTGGGACCATCACTGTTTCCATGGCTTCAACGGTCTCTTCCGGTGATTTCTCTTCCTGCCGATTCTCTTCCTCCGCTGTGAATTCCGCAGAGCTTCCATCTGCCTCCTGGCTTTTCCTTTCCTCTGATATAGGTTCAGCGACAACGATGAAATCATCCTCCGGAATCACCTGAATCGGTTCGGCCTGCGCAAATTCCATTTCGGTTTCAAGTGCATTCCCGGGTTCCGCCCCTCTTTCTGCATAGCCATCTGTATCAGAATCTGTTTCTGTCAGGATAGCTGTTTCTATTACGTCAGCTCTCCCCGGTTCAATTTCAGTATCCCCTGTCTCATCTCCGGTCAATACCTCTATCACAGCCTGTTCATAACAGGCTTCACTGTGAGTATGCTCCGGCAGAGTACAGGTCAGGGTGCGTCCTGTCTCCTGAAGTCTGAAGCAGGCATCCGTATGCTGATGCTCTACCACTTCTGCTTTTCCACAGATCAGATTGTCGAAAAAATCGTAGCATTCAGCTGAATGAGTATGGGGGATCAGCTTTATCCCGGTCGCTGCTTCGTCTTGCGCCTCCCCTGCTGAAAAGAGTTCCTCTGGGTCTGAATCTTCAGGAGAAGACAGGCTTTCAACAGAAGGCAACCCATCCCCGTTTGTGACATTTTCATTATCTAAAACGGTAAGAGAATCTCCTCCTTCAGTGCTTCCTGCAGAAAACAGAGATAAACTTTCATTTTCATTGTTCCCTACGGTATTGAAATCCAGGCTTTCATTTTCATTGTTCCCTATGGAAACGAAATCTGAGCTTCCATTTTGAATATTCCCTGGGGTAACAAGACCTGAACTCTCACCTTCAGCGTTTCCCGCTTGAAACAGGTCTGAGGTTTTATCCTCCATGTTATAACACTGCAATGTATGCTGATGGCCTTCTCTTTCCAAAAGGGTGCAGATCAGATTTCCCTGCTCGTCATAACAGTTCGCGTCATGATGATGGAGCACGATCACCCCATTATGATGTGCCATGGCCTCATAAGGACAGTCCAATACCCGGCCATAATCAATCTGATAACAGCTGTCGTCATGTACATGCTCCTCCCATCCACAAAGAGGCTTTTTTGTCATGGTGATGGCCGGCAGGATCAGCATATATGTTGTGACAAATACAATCAAAGCGCCTATTGTTGTCACAGCACGATCCCACGATTTCTTTCTGTATATCCTTTTTACAAGAGTACGAATCATTTTTTGTAAATCATGCTGTTTTTTCATATCTATTACCCTTTCCCTTACGGCCAGACAAACCGTCCTCGGCTGTTAGACTTTTACGGCACGCATCCTCGCAGCGGAGTGGGAGGTGGTGACTGAAAAGCTAATATTTTTCACCAGACAATATCATATAACATCAGGCGATATTCCACAAGAAGTCAGTTAGTATTGGCAAAATATTATAGAATACTTATAAGTTTTTGTCAATAAATAGGTAAAAGTCCACATATACACCCTCTTTATGGGTTGCCTCTTCTGCCTGGCTATGCTAATCTATCCATACATAGAAATCAACGATGTGCAAATGCCTTTGAAAGGAGGCCAAAGCATCATGAAAATCCCTGTTGGCAAAGAGAACTTTGAAGAAATCCGCAGAGAGCACAGCTATTATGTCGATAAGACAAATCTGATCTATGATCTGGTAAACGGAACGGATAACAAGGTGACCCTCTTTACCCGTCCACGCCGATTTGGCAAAACTCTGATGATGAGCATGCTGGAAAGCTTTTTCAGTATACAAAAAGGGAACAGCCGTGATGTTTTCGAAGGCCTGGCCATCATGAAGCATGACGGTTTCTGCCAGGAATGGATGAATCAGTATCCTGTGCTCTTCGTGACCTTAAAGGGTATCGAAGGCCTTTCCTTCGTGGAAGCCTATACTACGCTTCAGGTAAAGTTGTCAGACTTATGTAAGGCCAACGAGAATCTGTTGGATTGTGATACTGTAAATGGGGACGATAAGCAGCTCTTCCGTGAAATGATGGCGCAAGCGTCTTCTTTGGCAAACATCAAGGATTCTCTAAAAACCATCACGCGTATGATGCACGCTGCATATGGGAAGCCTGTCATCCTCCTGATCGATGAATATGATGTTCCTCTGGCCAAGGCGAATGAGCAGGATAGGGCAGAAAACTGCTATTATCAGAAAATGGCGAACGTCATCCGGGGGATGTTTGATGCGGCCTTAAAGGGAAATGATCATCTGAAATTCGCCGTTGTTACTGGATGTCTGAGAATCGCAAAAGAAAGTATTTTCACAGGAACAAATAATTTTGTATCTTATTCCGTTCTGGATGAAGATTTCTCAGAATATTTCGGTTTTACGCAAGAAGAAGTTCACGACTTGCTTGAAGCTGCAAACCTGCTGGATAAAGAAAAAGAAATAAGGTCATGGTATGATGGCTACATTTTCGGCAGTACCCCGCTTTATTGTCCCTGGGACGTCGCCAGCCATGTAGCTGCCCTTCTGAAAAACAGGAATACCAGATTAAAAAATTACTGGAAAAACACAAGTCATAACGGGATTCTTCTGACCTTTGTCGAGCGAACAGACTTCGATGTGAGCGATCAGTTTGAAGCACTCCTGAACAAAAGCACAATCCTTCAGACTATTTCAGATGAACTGACCTATGATACGCTGCATGAGTCTGAGGACAATCTATGGAGTCTTCTATTGATGACAGGCTACCTGACGAAGGCAGATCCCCAGGAGGCTGGAGAATCCATTGCGCTTAAGATTCCCAATACCGAGATCATGAACATTTTTGAGGAGACAGTTGTCAGGTATTTTAAAGATACTCTCGCCTTGGATCGATCCAGGCAAAAGGAACTGATGAAAGCGCTTTGGGATGGGGATGAAGGAAAGGCATCCGAAAAGATGACAGATATTCTTTTTGAAACCATCAGTTATCACGACTACCATGAGAATTATTACCATGCTTTCATGACAGGGATTATTTCCGGCCTTGGTTATGCTGTAAAGTCCAACCAGGAAAACGGGTTGGGAAGGTCAGATATCGATGTACGGGAAAAAAGCAAAAAGCGCGGAATGATTCTGGAAACAAAAAAGTCTGAAAAGCTGGAAGATATGGAAAGAGACGCCCTGGAAGGGAAACAGCAGATCCTGGATAAAGAATATTTGAGAGGCTTCACCGGTTTTGATTCCGTCATTTGCTATGGGATTTCCTTCTACCAAAAGAAGGCGCTGGTAAAAAAGCTGACATTATAATCTGTAACTCTTCGCTCCGCAACGCGTTTCTCACAGATGTCGGACAGGAGCAGGCACCTATCTTTGGGGCTCACCTGTCCCTGGCTGTTCCTCTTTCACAGCTTCCTCCTGCTTAGAGCTGCGTATCGGGCAGGATGCGCACGGATTTGCTTAGGAAATGTACCGCCAGATGCAGTACATTTCCTAAGCAGAAAACGACAAAATAACGAATATTGTTTACTAAAAGAAAAACAAATCCCCTCATATCATCTCAAAAGCTTTCATCTCAAAAGCTTTACCTTAGCTCTCTTTTCAAAGAAAGAAATCCCATAGCACAGAACTATGTCAAAACCTTCCGTCTTTACCGCGTATTTTTTCTCAACAATCTGTTTAAGCGCGTTATCACACCAGTAATCCATCCGGTTTTTACTGTCTGATTTTTTACATTCTATTATCATCATTCTACGGTTACGTCTGTCACGCAGATAAACATCAGGCCTTCCAAGCCCATGCTCCTTGTTAGACTGAGGCACATAGCCGCGTCCCGCAAAAATTCCCGCAATAAATGCCTGATAATAGTCCTCATGGTAATCCATATAGCTTATGGTTTCGAAAAGAAGATCTGATAAGAGTTCTGTAGCACGGTCTTCTCTTTTATCCCATAAAGCATCAATAAGCTCTTTTATTCTTTCCTGATCCACGGTTTGGCTAAAATGGTCCGCAACTGCCTTTTGAAAAATCGTCAATATTTCACGATTGGGAATACGAAGTTCCACTCCTCTGGCTCCTTCTTCTGAACTCCCTGCTTCCTCTTGAGATACTGCCGTTACATATCCCGTCATCAGAAGTACAGACCAAAGATTGTTAGCGGAAGTATACGCCTCCTCATACGTAAGGGCGTTTGTTACATTTTCAGTGACTGTTCCTCCGTTCAGAAGCGCTTCGAGCTGGTCTGTGATGTCTTCGTTCCCCAATTTAAAAAACTCTCTGATTGCTCCATTCCCGCTTGTGTTTTCCCAATAGGCTTTTGGCACAGCGCTGCTTCTTTTGCGTAAGGCAGCCACATAACTCAAGACGTCCCAAGGACAAAAAATGTTCGTATCCCCAAAGATATAGCCATCATACCATGTCCGAATCATATCTATCATTTCTTCCCGGTCATAATATTTCAGGAGACACTTCACCTCATCATAGGTAAAACCAAAATATTCTGAAAAATCTTCATCCAGAACAGAATAAGAAGCAAAATTATTTACCCCTGTAAAAATGCTCTCTTTAGGGATTCGCAGACAACCTGTCACCACGGCAAACTTCAGATACTCATTGGATTTCAAAGAGATGCTCATGATTCCCCGAATGACATCCAGCATTTTGTAATAATAGTGATTCTCCTGAGCTTTCGCAAGTGGAACATCATACTCATCAATCAGAAGAATAACCGGCGTCTGATATACGGCACACATCATGCGCATGATGGTTTGCAGGGAATTCTTGATTTCCTCCTTTGAAGCTTCCTTAAACATCAGCTTGCGGAACACCACAGAATCAGCTGCCGTAACTTTCTCTTCCTTCTCCAGATAGGCTTTCCTGATGCAAAGCTTCGCAATTTCTCCGACCAGCATCTCGTAGGCGTCTTCAAATGTCAGGCCTTCCACGTCTTTCAAAGAGATAAAGATGGTAGGGTACCTGTTCATCCAGTTTTCGCAGAAATCAGGATGCTTCTGATATATCGCCCACTCCTTAAACTTGTCCCTGCTGTTCCGCTCCCCACTCACGCCACAATCAAAAAAGCTTTCCATCATACTCAAAGTAAGTGATTTTCCAAATCTACGCGGACGCGTAAAGAGGGTTATCTCATTGGAGGTTTCCTCCACAAGCTCATATAGAAGTTCTGTTTTATCAACATAATATCCACCACTGTCGATCAGCTTGTCAAAGTGGTCAGTGCCAAGAAAAATCTTTTTTAGCATGAATCTTTTTGTCTCCTTGTAATTACCCCCAGCTTGTTTGGTGCAATCCGCAGCCGCCTCTTTTACTGCTTCTGAGGTAACGGCCGCCCCGGACACAACGTCAAAATCCAAACCCTGTGTCGAAAGAATCTTTTCTGTCAGTATTTCTCCCCTTGCCTGCCGATACCTTCCGTCTACCCACTGACGTCAATCACAACGCCCACTTCATGCTCATATAGGGGCGTGCAATAAAGCCTCGCCCCACTGGTAAGCAAGCTTGCCGTGGAAACAGGCTTTTTGCACTGAAATCACTTATATTATCTCCCAAACTCTCGCCTTTTGCAATAGCATAATCTGTGGGGATGCCTTTCTTCTGACTCAAACAGATGAAAAACACTTAGATTGAAAATCAAATAGATACATGATATAGTATTGTAGGTGTAAGCCGACAAAATGCCGACCAGTTACAATTGCCGAGTCTTTCCATGCAGGTGAGACTGTGAAGCAGCCCGCAGCTGGTCAGCTGTCCGCCGGACTCGCAGGACAAATAACAGGACATCATAACAAAACATTATAAAATATCAACAGCAAAAATCCGTGGCAGCCTGAAGACCTGTGGTTCAAATCTATCCTGCCGCCTTCTTTCTGTTGAAAACGGAGGTTCAGATATCATGCAAATGATTTATGCTCATCGCGGTGCATCCGCCTATGCGCCGGAAAACACTCTCGAAGCCTTTTATATCGCGGCAAAGATGGGGGCGGACGGTGTGGAGCTTGATGTGCACGTGACAAAGGACGGAGAGCTGGTTGTCGCCCACGATGAAGAGATCGACCGCGTTTCTGACGGCAGCGGCCTGATCCAGAATATGACCCTGGCCCAGCTGAGACAGTTCCATTTCAACAAAACCCATCCGGAATATGTTTACGCGACCATCCCCACGCTTCGGGAGGTCTATGAGCTGCTGAAGCCCATGGGGCTATGTGTCAATACCGAGCTAAAGACAAGCATCATCCGCTACGATAAGATCGAGGAAAAATGTATCGCCCTTGCCGACGAAATGGGAATGACAGACCGGGTGCTGTATTCCAGCTTCAGCTTTTACAGCCTGACAAAGCTCAAGTCCCTCGATTCCCGGGCCAAGGTTGGTCTGCTCAGGCTTCCCCTGGGAACGCTCAATGGCCGCAAGCTGTTTGATCCCTGGGAATTTGCCAGCAAACATGGATTAGACGCCATCCATCCCCACCACTCCGAATTTCTCATCCATCAGGAAGCGGATAAAGCTCATTCCCTCAAGATGCAGGTAAACGTCTGGACCACCAATGATGATTTCATTATCCGCAGCTGCTTCAAAAAAGGTGCCGATATCCTGATCGGCGACTGTCCGGATCGGATGCTGAAGATCAGAAACGAGATAAACGAAGAGAATGCCAGAGCCAGTGAAACGGAAATGTTCTCGCAGGAGGCTCAGGCCGAAGAGGAAAGGCAGAAGGCCGCGAAGAAAGCGGAAGCGGAAGCGCAGGCTGAAAAGGACAGGATGGCAGCCATCGAAAAAGCCCAGGCCGAAGAGATAGAAAAAGCTGCGAGGGAAGCGCTTACACAGGTTTAAGAGGATTATGATATGCGTATTTTTGAAGGATTTCAAAAGGGAGTCAACCTCGGTGGCTGGATCTCTCAGTTTGACGTCTATGATAAAAAACACTTCGACACATTTATCACCGAGGCGGATATCCAGAAGATTGCCTCCTGGGGCTTTGACCATGTAAGAGTGCCGGTGGATTATATCCTGCTGGAGGAGGAAGACGGAACAGCCAGGGAGGATGGCTTTGCCTATCTGGAGCTGTGCCGGAGCTGGTGCGAAAAATACGGCCTGCATATGCTGATTGACCTGCACGAATGTTATGGCTATTCCTTCGATCCCTTAAAGCCTATGGACCGGGAGCGTTTTTTCTTTGACCAACAGCTGCAGGAACGTTTTCTCCGCCTGTGGGCCAGAATCGCGGAACGTTTTTCCGCCTGGCCAGACCAGGTGGCCTTCGAGCCTCTCAATGAGGTCGTCCTGCCGGAGGTGGCGGATGCTTGGAATAAAATCGTTGCTTCCTATATCAGAATGATGAGAACCATCGTGCCTGACAGCTGGCTGGTGATCGGCGGCGTCCGCTATAATGCCGTGACAAGTGTCCCTCTCATTCAGATTCCCCTGGATGAAAAAATCGTCTACAATTTTCATTGCTACGAGCCCATCCTCTTTACCCATCAGGGGGCTTACTGGGTCGAGGGTATGCCCTCGGATTTTCGGATCGGCTATCCCGAAAGCCTGGAAAGCTACCGGAATGCGGTTCACAGCCTCAGGCTGCAGGAAAACCTGGTCGGAGCCATCTTCTATGAGGGGATTCACCAGATCGGTATGGGATTTTTTGAGGACATTTTCTCTCCTGCCCTTGAAAAGGCCGAAAAGGACCAGGTGCCCCTTTACTGTGGGGAATATGGCGTGATCGAGCTGGCCGACCTTGAGGCCTCCTGCCGTTGGCTGAAGGATATCCATGCTGTCATGGAAAAACAAGGCATCGGACGCGCCCTGTGGAATTATAAAGAAAAGGATTTCGGCCGTGAAGAACTCTTGAAGGTATAAGAAAAACGCCGCTCTATCCAAGGCAGTCGGACAGAGCGGCGCTAACTTTATACCATTTTTATCTTCTCTCTTTCCAGAATCAGGCGTACTTCTCTGTTCACAATTCTTTGAACATCATAGATATCCTTTTCCATGCATTCCGCAAGAATCAGTAAAGTCATGGTTCCATTTGCCAGGGAATTCACCCCCAGATAATTCGGGCCGTTTACGATCTGACTGTAATTCTCTTTGATCTTCGGTAAATCTCTGGACAGGATCACCTCAATCCACACCAGGCTTTCGGACATAGGAATTTTCAGCTCCAAAGCATAAACAGAATTGAAGCTGACTTTGTTGATGACATTTTTGATATCCCTATTGTCGATGATCTTCAGGTCATTGCCTGGTCCCACGATCTTTGTGGATTTAATGCCGATTTCCTTGACAGTTCCTCGGAAACCGCCAATCTCCACGATATCGCCGACTCGGAATTCTCCTTCTATGACAATAAACACTCCTGCCAGAATATCTGCAACCAGGTTTTGTGCCCCAAGAGTCAGAGCCAGAGAAACCAAACTCAGGGAAGCCAGGACAGTGCTTGTCGGAAATCCCAGATAGTCAAAGGCATAATACAGGACAACAAAAACCGTGATATACTCCAGGAAATTGTAAATCATCCGACAAACGGTATCCCCTTTGTTTCCCAGAAAATGACTGGCCAGCTTCAGGAAAGGCTTGGTGATCTGCAAAATGATAAAGGCGTAGGCGATGATAATAAGGATACTGCTGATGGAAAACAGATTAAAGCCCCTCATCCAGTTTCCGGTGAGGATATAATTCAGCAATGATTTGCCGCTGTCATAGCCCGAGATGTTACGGTTCAGGTTCAATTCCATGAGAAAGGCAGCCATTATCCCAAAGCAAATCTCCGCCTTGAATATCGCCTTAGCCTTCTCATCCGGCAGCCATTCTGACCAGCGTGAGGAATTGAAAAAACACCGCAGTTTTTTCCACCTGCTTTCGTCATAGAGGTTTTCAGGAACTGCTTCGGTCTGCTCTTTCATAGTCAGTCCTTCTCCCCGAAGAGAAGTCCTCAGCAGATATCTTCTCAGAATGAGGAAAATCATTGCAAAACAAATCATTGCCAGCAGGCCATAGGGAAGTACATTCCGGAACATACTACTGGTTTTGGTAATGCAATAAACAATATCCGAATTGTTGTTTTCCTCTGCTATCACATAGCAACGTGTACCGTTTATTGTGGCATAATCCATGTAGCCGTCCTTAAGGCTGTTCTCACTCAGCCCGAAGGATGTGATATCCTCTCCGATAAAGGATTCATAAGTGGCATACTTGACCTCTCCCGTTTCCCCATCTGCCAGAAGAAACATTTTGCCCTCCGGCGTGATGGCACGGATCTGTGCCTCCACATCGTACACATTCATGGTATGAGACAGCCGGTCCGGCATCAAAGCCATGATCAGGGCTCCATGCTTCTCCGTCTCTGACATTGTCGGCAGAGTCACTCCCAGGATCTGCCGGGTTAATCCTGTCGTCTGATCAAAGGAGGCTTCATGGACAATACTGGGAATGCCCATCAGCAGACGCCTGAAATCCTCGCCGTTCTCTCCCTGGCCAAAGCCCAGGGTAAATCCTGAATAATCCCTGCTGCAGGCTGTCTGCCTGCCTTGGGAATCAAACAGCATGATGTAATCGACAGACAGAATATCACAACATTCCTGCAGCTTATCCCGGCTTGCCAGCTCCGGATACTGTGAAAACAGGGAAGCCATCTTTTTCCCATAGTACAGGTACCAATCCGTTTCTTCTTCCAGGATAGCGTTCTTTTTTTTCTGTTCACTGCCCTCAAGCCGATGAAATAAAATCCCTATATCCTCATTCGCAGACATTCCCTCTGCATGCACAGCACTGACTGCCTGGACAAAGGATACCAGCCCCAGGACAATCACCATCCCGAAGATCCCGCCTGCCATCACTATTGTCCTTGCCTTCTTCAGGGAATATTGCTCCATCTCTGCCTCAGAGTGACCTGGGTTTTCATTATAGCGCAGGATTTCACTGAGATAAACGATCAGTACGACGCAGAGCATAAGTATCAATATGACAAAAAATCCTCCTCGTTGGACACATCTTGTCAGTTTTTCCGTTGCCGGCGTCAAAAACACCATGCTCTCGATTCCGGATTTGCGATACGAGCAAATAAACCATACGTCATTGATCAAAAACAGCGAAGGCTGTTTCTTCAGTATTTCCTTAGTAAAGCCCAGTTCCCTTGCATCGTAGCATTCCGGGAAATACATTGAAGGTGTTCCGATATAAAGCGTTTCCTCTTCCGGTATGATAGACAGAATCGCCCCATTGTAGGATTGTTCTGCGGCCATAATGACATTCTGGTTATTAACATGGGTGTACATATACTCATTATATTCATCTGATGCTGTCAGGTCTACATAATAAATGTTCTCCGTAATCTCTTCGAAGGTAAGAAGCACCTCTGTATCATCTTCTTCATCTTCTTCCTCCCCGGCAGGCACTTCCCCCCAATCCTCTTCTTCCCCAGAACTCACTTCAAATGCTTTATCCGCTCTGACCGCTTCATCTGTATTCTCGGTGGGAATATCATCTGTCTGGCAAAGCCTGCTCACCTCGAAGGAAACATTTGAATACAGCACGTTCCCCTCAAGGCCCCTCCGGATCATAGCAGGAGTAATCTTTATGGATCCTTCCGGTACTTCTTCCGGATAGATAATCTCCTGATCTCTCAGTTCCACAACCATCCCGTCTGCGAACATGCGCGGTCCTTCATAGGCTCCCTCTTCCGTAACAAAGCTTTTCAGGATACTGACCGTCAGGATAACATTATTTCCCAGATTATCGCCAAACCATCTTGCCGCGTTCTCCATCTCGTTCTTGTTCATCTTGCTCAGATCCGCAAACGCCGCCAGGTTTTCGCGCCCGTTTATCAGTTCCTTCCTGATTGTGTTTCTGATATCCAAAACGATCAATAGAAGTCCTGCCGGAATCAGCAGGGCAATCATCAGGAGCATTGCTTTTAGTACCCTTCCCCTATTTTGAGACATCTTATTCCCCCTTGCCCCTTTGCCTGTCCGTTGCCTTTTCTAACTGTTCGGTCATGTTTATAAATCAAAATGCAGGCATTTTGTCCGTTTACCATAAGTACTAAGCACGCAGTGAAGTGACGGCAACTCTTTCATTGAACATTGCTTTGATGTGGTATTCAAGCTCATTTGAATTACCCCTCTTTGCCATCTGTACGTCGTATCGAGCATCCTTCCGCTGCTTCGATGGTATCCAGAACGGCATCCGCCTCCCCGGACAAAGCCATGTAGCTGTCATGGTCTTCTTTGGAGTACTGCACATCGGTAGGGAACACTGCAACCATATGATACACATTCCCCGCTGGATCCGTCAGATCCCCCAAAAGCCTGTGGTCGGCAATCACTTGATAATCGTCCTTATCCGTCAGACAGATACTGAAAAGGTGTCCGGAATAATCTCCCAGTTCAGCCTTATAGAAAAGCTTCAGCCACATACCCGTTACCGTAGACAAAGTTTCGATGGTGTAAGATCCCAACCATTTTTCCGGAATGGTCATACTATAGTAAGGAGTAACTATCTTAACATCCGCATAAAAGGAATCCGGTTCCTCCCCTGCATCCTGTTTCCGATTGTCATATTCACTCTCTTTTCCCCTCACTATCTTTATATTTTCACAATAATGAAATGCATTTGCTTCTGTTTTTGCCGATCCGCAGAGAATTGCTTCTTCCAGGCCATGACAGTATTCGAAGGCGTCTGACTCCACAAGGCTGTCCGCGGCGCAGACGACCTGCTTCAGAGAATCACAATACCCGAAGGCTCTGCTTCCGATTACCGCATCCGGCTCGATCCATACCTGCTCCAGTACACGGCAATAACTGAAAGCACATTTTCCCACCTTAGCACCGGAAGGGATCGTCACCACAGAAGGGAGCAGCGCATAGCTGAAGGCATCCTTCATGATTTCGATGTTTTCAGGGAGCCGGAGCCTGTCTTCAATAATACAGTATTCGAAAGCTCTTCCCCCGATACGGCTGACACAGTCGGGGATTGAAACAGCTTTCATCTTGTAATAGCTGAAAGCCTGATAACCTATCTCGGAAACCGTGTATCCATCGATATTCTCCGGTATCCTTACAACCTCTTCTTCCCCTGTATATTCAGCAATCGTGACCGATTCATTGTCTTCATTGATATAATAATGGTAATCACCGGCATCAATCACTTCCGAATAGTAAGCATCCGGATCAATTTCAAAAGGCTCCCCAAAATCCAGATCCTGCAGAAAACCCTTTATCCGAACAACGAGACTCTCCCCTTCGCCCTGTTCACTCAGGCCATCATCCCTGTCGACTGCACCGGCCTGTGTCTCCATGCCAGTCATCATAACCATAACCAACGTAAGTAAAACCATCCAACCCTTTTTCATCTTTGCATTCTCCATCGTAGTATTTCACAATCTGCACTGTTTATGGTTTCTCTTTTTTTGCAGTAGAATCATTTTTGGCACTAATACTATTGATCGCATCATAGCAAACGGTGTTTTTCCTTGATGCTAACAAAATGCTAACAAATCAGAAGAATAAAAGCAAGCATTTGTTTCAATTGGAATACACAAGTCCCGTACCATTTGCTATAATCAGAAAGCATAAACAAAAAAAGCGCCCAAAAGGCGAGACAGGAGGTACCTATGAATAAGAGCTTGCTGACCATGCTGATTGCGCTGACCTTGCTGGCTGGATGCATTCCTACAGCAGGTGCCGAGTCTGCCAGTTCCGCTGCGCCTGCAGCGAGGCCCCAGACAGGCGATGTGGTGGAGGGCTTTGAGGTGATCGAGGAACGGGACTATCCTCTGATGGATGCCGTCATCTATCGCTTTGAGCACCAGAAGACCGGAGCAGAGCTCTACTACATCGCCAACGACGACACCAACCGGGCATTTGACCTGAACTTCCTCACCGCCCCCATCGACAACACGGGTCTGCCCCATGTCTTCGAGCACGCCACGATCCAAGGTTCCAGGAAGTACCCCGGTGAACAGATGTATTTCAATCTGAACTACCAGACCTATAATACTTTCCTGAACGCCATGACCGGCCAGTATCTCACGAGCTATCCTATCGCAAGCCTTTCAGAGGAACAGCTGTTGAAGCTGGCTGAATTCTATACCGATGCCTGTTTCTATCCTATCATCATGGAAAATGAAAACATCTTCCGTACCGAGGCATGGCGCTATCGCCTGGAAAACGAAGAAGCCCCTTTGACCATCGAAGGAACTGTATACTCCGAAATGCTAGGCTCTATGACTCTTCAAAGGCAGGCCATCATGAATCTGATGCGTGCCGCCTTTCCCGGCTCCATTGCCGGTAACGACTCCGGGGGTGATCCGGATTGTATTCCTGACATGACCTGGCAGGCACTGAAGGATTATCACGACCGCTACTACCATCCCTCCAACTGTGTCGGTTACCTGTACGGTCAGTTTGCTGACTATACCGCCTTTCTGCAGCTGCTGGACGGCTATTTTTCTGCTTATGAGAAGCAGGAAATCAATCATGATGATACAGGCTATACCCCGATTACCGAGCCGGTAGTGCTCTCCTGCCCTTTCCCGGTGGAAACCGGCGCAAATACCGAGCATACCTCTATGACCATCTACTGCTTCGTCTGTCCGGGTCTCAGGCAGGAGACAGAGCAGAAGCTGGCATTGAACACGATGACCGAACTGTTTAATGATAATGCCTCCGATCTGCAGCAACGCCTGCGGGAAGCCATTCCTTACGGCAGCTTTTCCGTCTCTATTCAGGTGGACGCACCGGATGACTCTATTCTGTTCTCAGCCATCAACGTCGATCCGGACGATGCTGAGACCTTCCGGGTCATCGTGAATGAGGAACTGGCGAAAATTGCAAAGGATGGCTTTCCCCAGGAACTGGTAGACAGCGTTTCAACCTCCCTTAAGATCTCCGCCAAACTGATCCGGGAAAGCAGTGATCCTGTCAATACTCTCTTCATTCCCATGGTCAGCAACTATGCCACCTCCGGCAATCCCTGGTACCATCTGGACTACCAGGACAGCCTGTTCCGCATGGACGCATGGAACCGGCAGGGTATGTACGCCCATGCTGTTACCGACTGGCTGCTGAACAGCCAGATCACTGTGCTTGCCACCACCTACCCCGAGCCTGGTGCAAAGGAAATCCACGATGCTGAGCTGACTGAAAGGCTGGCCACGATAAAGGCAGCCATGACCGAAGAGGAAATCGCCGACATCGTCGAAGCTGCCAATACCACAGCCCCTGAAGATAAGTCTGCAGAGTATGTAGCTCAGCTGAAGGCTGTGACTGTGGAATCTCTGCCGGAAGATATTAAGCTGTACAACGTAACCGATATGACTGATCCTGAAGGCATCCGTCATATCGACGCCCAGGCCGCGGTAGACGGCATCAGCCTGACCAGTCTTCTCCTGGATGCGGCAGGTCTTTCGCAGGAGGACGTCCCCTGGTTTTCCTTGTACACCGACCTTCTGGGAGAACTGGACACCAAATCACACACCAGGGCAGAACTGGCAAGTCTTCGCAGCCGTTACCTCTACAGCGGGGACATCCTGTCGTCCTTGGCCAAGGTCGGTAAAGACGGATACCATCCGTACCTGAGCATGATCTGGATCGCCCTGGACGAGGATCTGGCCACAGGCTACGATCTGATGCATGAACTGATCTTCGACACAAAGGTGGACAATCCATCTAAGCTGCTGGAACAAGTCCAGTCCTTGAAAGCAAGTCTGAAAAGCAACGTCACCGCAGACCCAGCCAATGCTCTCCTTCGCCTGGCTTTGGCACGTACCGATGAGAAGTATGCTTACAGCAGTTATACTTCAGGCGTTGAATATTATGAATTCCTCGGCGAGGTCGAGCTGCTGCTGAAAGACAACCCAGACGTCGTGACAGCAAAGCTGCAGGATATCCAGGCTTACTTCAACAACAGCACAAACGCCGTAACGGTGTGTGCCGGAAACGAAGCCAGCATCGCTTTGAACCGACAGTTGTCGGACTCCTTCCTCGCTTTGCTGGACAGGCGGGAGATCGAACCCGCCAAATACCGCTTTCCCATACCTTCCCGGCGCGAAGCGCTGATTATAGACAGCAGCATCCAGTTCAATATGGTAGCAGATACCCTGGACTCGATAGGATTGGATGACTTTAACGGTGGCATGGACGCCGAGTGCAGTCTGGTAACCGACACCTTCCTCGTTCCAATGCTCAGAGACCAATATGGTGTTTACACTCCTATTACCCAAATCAACGAGGATTTCTTCCTGCTCTATGCCTACCGTGACCCTAATATTGCCGAGACCTATGACATGCTGGAGCAGCTGCCGGAGCTCATTGCGGATCTGGAGCTTGACCAGGAAACCCTGGACGGTTACATTATGAAGGCCTATTCCGAATATGCCATGCCTCCGGGAGAGCTGTCCGGTGCAGCCAGCGCGGCGGATGACGTGCTGGCTGGTCTGGATCCGGCACGAAGCCTGGTATGGATGCGTCAGCTGAAGCAGCTGACACCCGAAAACGTACGCGCCAGTGCCGACCTGTACGCCAAACTGCTGGAAAACGGGGCGCGGATGACCGCCGGTGCCGCCTCCGCCATCAACCAGAATGCCGATCTGTTCGACACCATCCTCAATCCCTTTGGGGCGGTGGATAATACCCAGGTGGAACTGACCGATGTCCCCGAGTACAGCGAGCACTATGAAGCCGTGCGGTTTGTTTTCGAACAGGGTCTGATGGATCCACGGGCCGAGGATACCTTCGGCGTAAACGAACCCGCCAGCCACGGTGACCTGTATACCGCGGTATATGTCATGATGGGAGGAGGAAAAGACGAAGCAGAGGCATTAGCTGCCCTGTCGGAATACGGCCTGGCCGACCCCAGCGCCGAACTGAGTGCATCTCTCCTGCCGGGAGAAGTCTGGGATCTGTTCTCCGCCCTGACCGGACAAAAACTGGAGCCTCTCACCCAGACTGCCAGCCCTGACATCGTGACCCGCGCTGAGTTGGCAGAAATGCTGAAAGCATTAATGGAAATGGCAGGATAATCAGTCCGTTCCTCCCATGTCTTCGGATGACGGTTTTGTGTCTTCGGCAGCTGAGCTGCTGAAGGCAGAATCGGTCTCCTGCGCTTCCCAGCTCGCCCGCTCCCTGATGCTTTTTCGGGGAGCGGGCGGGTTTTCTTTACGGACCGGTTTGCTTCCGGGATTGACCGCGAAAACACGTTGGGGATCTGCTTTGGCCATTTTTCTCATCTGCCAGGCTGCCCACAGCAGCACCAGGGGCAGGAGGATAGAATTAAACAACACAGACAGCATCAGGCCGCCGCGCAGCAGCAGGAAAGCCAAAAAGATCAGTTCCCAGGCCGAAAGAATAGCAGCGGCGGTAAAGGTAATCTTTGATTTATCCACACGATTGGAGAAGAAGGCACAGGTCATGCCTGCCAGGATCTCAACGACTGCCGAAATCAGGTAGAAAATTCCGAAGAGGCGCAGATCCAAAACAGTCAGGTTGGATTCGTCCATCGCCTCGATGAATAGGTTGATATCGAATTCTGCATCACCTTCCATTACCGCTTCTGCATGGTCTGCGCCGCCTTCCATTACCGCTTCTGCATGGTCTGCGTCGTCTTCCCCGGCCTCCTCTAAAATCCCTCCCTCCGCTTTTTGTGCAGGATGGGTTTGTGTCTCAATCACAAGATCCGCCAGACTCAGCCAGCTCAGACCTGTCCTTGCAGAGGAACTGACTGAATTGACCACCAGCATAATGCCCGCTGCCAAAAGTAAAAGTCTGGCGTTCAGTCCTCTTCTTGCCTCTTTCATTCTATCATTCTGTTCCATACGTAACGACCTCCGTCTCTCCATTTCTGGTTTATCCGGCACTTTGCGTCTCGCAATTACCCGTTTTCTTCCTTTTTCCTGGTACTCCTGCCGGTTCTGTAATTAATCTCCACTCCCGGCTGTACATTATATAAAAACACATGAAAGCACACGCCTTCTCCCTTGTCTTCGACGGAATATGCTTCCATCTCCACACCTCTGGACAGCATTTCTATGCCTTTAAAGTATGGACTGACCCGATACAGGACATGATAGTCCGAAGTATCCAGAAATTCAGCCACCTGTATTTCATAGGGCAGCATCAGCTCTACATTCAGATATCTGGTTCCCGTGATCAGATTTTTCTCATTTGCGTTTTGTCCGGTCAAAGCATAGGCAATCAGGTGGCATCTGTTGTAGAGATAAGGCGGTTGTGAATCTATGATCCCAGGGTACTTCTCCTGGTTCCATCCCGATGGCTTTACCTCCCTGATAGAGCCGCGTTTCTCGGTGGGCATCATACTGTGGTCTATCATAGCAGTGGCTGTCCCGCATCTTCCCAGGAAATCCAGATCGGTATAGTCTTCCTCTTTGATATGGCTCAAATCATAGGCTGTAAAATTCGGCATATTCTCATTCAATACAATACGATCGATTCCCTCATATTCCGGTATCAATCCCGGTGCGGCATCCACGATACTCTGAGAGGGAGAATCGGAAGAAAACTCCACGCATTCCTGGGTGTCAATCCTGTCACTCAGTTTATCCCAAACTCCAAAGAAATATCCTGCTAAGATAAGAGCCAGAATTTCAACGAGCAAAAGGATCTGTCTTGGTTTTCTTTTTCCTGGTTTCCCTTTCTTTAGCTGGGTATTTCCAGAATATTTCCCGGATATATATCGTTCTTTTTCGTCCCTGAAATGCTCCGTCATACTCGCCTCCTTTTGAAATGTCGATTTCCGGCATGATCCGATTCTGTGGAAATCCATATCCCTTTTCAGTCATCCATAGACTGTTGCCTCCCATCAAAAGGACCCGAGCCTGACGTTCTAAAAGTATTTCTTTACGCGAAGATAATTACAACCTGCCACATGTTCATAAGCAACTTCATCCATGATCTTACGCACCATAAAGATTCCCAGTCCGCCAATTGGCCTTTCCTCTGCGGAAAGCGTCCGATCCGGTTCCGGAGCTTCCAGGGGATTATAGGTAATGCCCCGGTCGATAAATGTAAGAATGATCGCGTTCTCGACAGCTTCAAATCGGACGGTTGCTTCACCGGAACCTCCGCCATAAGCATAGCGGGCTATATTACCGAAGATCTCGTCAATTACGATGTCTATCTTTATCTGGATTTTAAGTGGAACGTTTTTTCCTTCCAGTTCTGCATTGACGAAATCGGTTACGACAGGAATATTGTCAATGATACCCGTAACGGTTATTTCCTTTACCGGATTCTTCGGTCCAAAATACTCCAGGCACATCATGGTAATGTCATCGAACTGGGGGGCACCATTGACAAAACGGTTGACAGCCAGGCGGGCATTCTCGAGAACCTGTTCCGGCCTTGCTTCAGCAGTCTGGTTCAGTGCCCTGAGCAATCTGTCCATACCAAACAGTTCGCCATCTGAATTGGTTGCTTCAGGAACTCCATCCGTATAGACAAACAGCTTCGCCCCCTTTCTCAGCAGGAGTTCGTAATTGGTGTATTTCATCCCCTCCATCCCGCCGACAACAAATCCATGTTTATCCTTGAACATCTTAAATTTCCCCTCCGCCTGTTGCAGGATCGGATATTCATGCCCCGCGTTGGAAGCAATCAGATGTCCTGTTTTCAGATCAAGGATCCCAAGCCATATCGTGATGAACATTTCTTCCGGATTGTTGTCATAGATTTGCTGATTGACTTTCTCCAGCACGTCCCTGGGGCTGGCCCCCGCCATGACATAATTTCTGACAAGGATCCGGGAAATCATCATGAAAAGAGCTGCTGGAACGCCTTTTCCGGAAACATCAGCCATCACAAGTCCCAGGTGATCCTGGTTCAGCAGGAAGAAGTCATAAAAGTCACCGCCTACTTCCTTTGCCGGATCCATGGAGGCAAAAATGTTAAGGTCTGTCCTGTCGGGGAAGGGTGGGAAAATATTAGGCAGCATCTCTGACTGAATCCTGTGGGCAAGATCCAGTTCCGCTCCAATCCGTTCATTTTCAGCGGTGACACTGGTCAAATTCTTTTCGTATACGATCAGGTCCCGCTCCATCTTGGCCATGACCTCACTCATCCGCTGGAGCTCATCCCCGGTATCTATTTCCAATTCGGAAAACCGCATGGTATTACTGACACCCTTATTCTTGTCATCCATGTAATTGATGGCAGCAAGGGTTATTTCATTGACAGGCTTCACGATCATGGATTCCATTTTCGATATCAGTCTCCAGGCTATTATTATGGTGAGGATGGCCAGCAGAACCGAAAGCCCCAGCGCATATCCTCCCATGCCTGTGATGATGTCCCGAAGATTTGCTTCAACTATCAGAAAAGCACTCAACTCTCCCACATCATTGTAAATGGGAACCGCCGAAACGCACAACAACCCATAACCACGAAACCATTCAATGACGTAAGGACGGTCTGAATTATACTTTCGCATAAAGGTATCTATGGTCTTTTGAGGAACCTTCTCCCAGTCGCCGGGAGCCGTAGGATCCACCACTACATCCGGGTCAGAGATATAGACAACAGCCTGATTCTTTTCGTCAAACATACCCAGGTAAACAGCCGTGACATTGCTGTATTCCAGAAAATCCATCATTCTCTGCCTCAGGATATTGTGCTGCTCCGTGTTTTCTACTGCTGAAAAATACTCCCTGTAAGCATCCGTCCAGACCTCGTCGAGTTGGCTTGGGGTCAGGCTGTTATAAATTTTCATGACAGACTGAGCGTACTGGGCTGAAGTCGAGTCAAAGGACACTGCCAGATTGGCCTGGTGAGCCGTATTGATTGTCATATTGATGGATTGGCTGGTGATATCCTGTACATACATATACAAACCGATAGCGATCGAGACGATATTAAGAATGAAGCAGCTGAGAATAATGGACCACAACATTTTTGAAGTCAGGGAATTCTGCCTGATAATTCTGATTCTTTTCATCTGAAACACTTACCCCTTCACAGAAAAAACGTAACTGCTCCGCATTTTGTGCTTCGTAGTCACACCAGAAGACACGGCTCCTTTCGTCGCAGTGGATGTGCGCCTTCAGCCCACTACGCAAACCATTACATACACAGCTCACAGCAAGTAGGAGTCATTTTTGCATTGAACTCATAGATTTAGAGATAATCGTGTTCGGATCAATACTCCCATTTATGCAGCAGATCCCGTTTGTATTGAAAATCAAACAATCCTTTCATGGTGATCTCATTATAATCGATAGGATAGTTCTGAATATCGGCTGCAGGCATATCAACATAAATCTTATCAGGATTAAACAGGGCACATTGTGATCTGTTCAGGTCGTTAAAGAGGAAAGTAAACACTTCCCTGACGCTGCCCTTGGTCTCATGTCCGGAAACGATACCCATGGTAAAAAGATCAAAAGCAAGCCCCTGATCCGGTACAATAACCCTCAGGTTCTCATAATTATTGGCATAATTGACACATTGCCACAGAAGGCCATAAGCAATAGCAACATCCTCATTGACAACGGACTTGGCCGGAGCAGAACCGGTCGCAGCGTACTCTTTGATATTCGGCTGCAATTCTTCAAAATAGTTCAGACCATCCTCTTCACCGAGAATCGTAATCATACCGTTGTAAAAGCTATAGCCGGTGCCGGAAGACTTAGGGCTCGGTATGGAGATGAGGCTCCTGTACTCAGGATTCAGCATGTCTTCATACGTGTGAGGAATCGACAGGCCTTTCTCCTCCAACATCCGAGTGTTGACCAGGAAAGCACCGGCAGTCTTGCCGTTCACAGCATACCTGTGATGGCGTTCCGTATAAGCGGCAACAGAAGGATCATAGATTCCGAAGTCGTAATCACTCAGATCAACAAACAGATGAGGATAAGAATTCAAGATGATCTCTGCATTCACAACCTCAAGGTCATAGAAGATATCGCAATTGATATTCTTTCCTTCGGCCATGAGCCTGGACAGGAGCTGTCCGGTACCAAATGCCCTGATGCTGATCACGGTATCGGGAAATCTTTTATTGAGTTCATCCTGTAAATAGGCGATGCGCTCCTCTTCGGCAGCTGTATAGATAATTACCAGATCTTTCACGGAAGTCTTTCTGGCTTTGACATTTTTATCACTGCATCCGGTCAGGACAAGAGCTATGCAAAGCAGTAAAGAAAAAAAAGGAATGCGGATTTTATTCATATCTGTCTCTCCTCCCTGAATTCGCCTTTCAGATACCCGACACACTGGCCTCTTTCGAGGTGCCATACTTTGTTTTCTTGCGCTTGAACCCCTCGTCCATCCTAAAATAAGGAAATCAAAATTGCCGCCACGAGGTATATGCTATGGCAAAAGGTACAGCTCTTATAGATCATATCGTATGGCAGCATCACAGTCAAACAAAATCACATTTTCCTGATAATGATGCTTTTTTTCACGATAAATGCCTTTCCAACCTCTTCTCTCCCCTCTCATATATGATTTTCCAGTCAAAAGTGATTCTACGGATTGTTTCGCGCTTCGCGCTCCCACAATCCTCCCCGATATTCGCAATCCGTGGGACCCCTGCCCCACTACTTGCTCATATCGGGGGCAGTCATAAAGTCATTCCTCCATCGGCAAGCAAGCTTGCCGTGTCGGATGACTTTTGACTGCTGAATCATATATACAAACATTATAAGGAAGAAGGGATAAAAACAATAAAAGAAAGAGAATGACTCTGGGAATAATGAAAAAATATATAAAATATTGACATATTTGTTTCTAAAATTTATACTGTACTGTAGAACTTGTATTGTCTCCCGTCTTTGTTCATGCGCCAAAGCCGTAAGATGACCCCATGACGGGACAATTATAAGATCATAGTCTTTAACCAGAAGACAGTCCTGCTCTTATGCCGTAAAAGATCAGGACAAAAAACTTCGACCTTTGCGGTGACTATAGTCATCTCACAGGTCGATAGTGTTTTGAACGGTAGAAAGGAAAAGAGGTGAAAAGATGAAACCCCAAAGCATTACCAGCAGCAGAATCCGCAAAAGCTTATTCTGCCTCTTTTTTACCCTGGCCATATGCCTCCTGCTAGCAAGGACAGAGGTCAGGGCAGCCGGGAATACTGTAACGATCTCCGGTACGGTCTACGCAAGCAAGCTGAAGGAAAATGCAGAAGTGCTCCTTGCCGCTGACAGTTCCATCGTAGTAGACACAGATCGCACCATCTGTTATATCTCGGGGAAGGATTATTCTCTATCTATCGTCAAAGGAAATACCAAGCATACCCTGACCATTGACCCTGGAAGGGTGAAGGGAGAGTCCAGTCCTCAGTGGGCGATTCGGGTAAAAACCTTTGCCACAAACGCGTCTATCTCGATCACCTCTTCCATGTACTGGATTGAATATGCCATTTTAGCGTCAGGCTATGTGAATATTGCAAGCGGTTCCAGTATTTCTATTGAACATATGTCATCAGGGATTATTTCGGACAGCTCGATCATCCTGAACGGCAACGTGACAATGACCCAGGCACAAATAGCTCTCGCCGCAATGGATATCAAAATTACCACCGGCAAGTTCCTGGCCAGCTTCACCGGCAAGCAGCCATATTGTTACATCGTTCATGCCCACAATACCTTCACTCTCAACGGTGGTTATGTTAAAGTGAAAGGAACCGATGGATTGTGTGCAGATAACGGCCTTTACATCAACGGCGGGACCATAATCGCGGAAAGCACCCATTCCAATCAGTGTGCCCTGCAAGCCAAAAACGGAAGTATATTCATCACCTCAGGAATTGTCAGAGCAACCGGCTCATATGGTCTCTATGCGAAAAAAGGACTGGAAATATCCAGGAATGCCGAGGTAGAAGCGACAGGCTCCAAATGGGGAATCTTCTGCAGCAGCGGAGAGATCAAGCTTTATGGAAAAGTCACGGCACAGGGCAATAAGAATGACGGCATCTATGCGGCGCAGAATATTTCCGTGTTAAACGGAAAAGTGGACGCAAGAGGCGCTAAAAACGCATTATGGTCCAATAAGGGTACCATTAAAATCCAAACTCCTTTAGGCATTACAACTCCCCCGGGAGGAAGGACAGGTCTCCACAATATACTGGATGCCAATTCCAAAGACGCGAAATCTGTTGTGATCGAGCCGGTAAAGAAGATTTCAGGCTCGGTCTCTCTTTCCCGTTCCTCCTGGTATGTGGGAGAAACCACAAAAGCGGCTGCATCCTCAGATGTTCCATCGGGGACAAGGAGGTGGAAATGGCAGAAAAGCCCATCAAAAACAGGAACCTTCACCGATATCTCCGGTGCCTACAAGTCTGACTTTACCGCCACGGATCAGGAAAAAGGTTACTATGTACGGGCGGTTCTCGCTGTCGATGGCTATATGGGAACCCTTACCAGTACTCCGGTACAGGTCACCCTGATGAAGCCGGAGATCACCAAACAGCCGGTTTCTGCCACCACTGTCATTGGGAAAGCTGCTACCTTTAACCTGACGGCCAAAAACGCTTCCTCCTATACCTGGCTTGTTTATAAACAAAAGCAGGATGGAACATATGTCTCTTGCAGCTTTGATCTGCTTTCTGCCCATGCTTCCGTCAACAGAGGCCAGACCTCCAATAGTCCATACCTTGCCATTACTCCGAAGGATACCTTTCTGAACGGAATTTATCTGAAATGCAAGGTAACCTGTAAGAACGGAAGCACACTAGAGTCTGCCAAGGTCAGGCTGACCGTCAATGATTGTGTCACCCAGCAGCCTGTGCCGGTCAACGTTTATCTTGGTAATGCCCTAACCTTCCAGACCTCCTGTATAAATGGAACTTACTATTGGTGGAAGGTCTACGAGGATGCCAAAGGAACCACTCCGCTTAGCTGGGATGAAGTCAAAAGGCATGCCACTGTCAGCGGTGAGTATTCTTCAGCGGTAAAAATTATCCCAAATGGCGGTAACGGTTTATGGCTGGATGGAAAATACATCGGTTGTTCCATCACACTCTCCCTGGACATTCCCGTGAAAACCCAGATTGTCAAAATCGGCGTATGGAATCCTCTCACCAGCCAGCCCTCCCCTGCCTCCACAAAGGTAGGAGGCAGCGTCTCCTTTAGCTGCTATGCCGTTGGCGCGGTAAGCTATAAATGGAGAACATTCCCTGCAGGGTCAACGGAAGTCTTCTCCTATTTAAAGAGCAACGAACACGCTGACGTTACCGGGGAGGAAAGCTCCACGGTCACCGTCAAACCAAAGGATACCTGGCTTGGCAACAGAGAGATCGCCTGCCGGATCACGCTGGCAAACGATGTCGTTATCGAAACAGAGCATGTAAAAATCAATGTCTCGGAGGCTGCTGTGACACCCACGCCCGCACCCGGTCCCTCCGGAAAGAAGCCGGCCGCTGTGGGAACCCGGCTGCAGGACAGTACCGGTGCATCCTACAAGGTCACCAGCGATGATCCCACAAACCCAACCGTCACGTATATATCTCCCTATGCCTCCGCCAGCGGAGCGGTAACCATTCCTGAGTCCATCGTATCCACCGGTGTCACCTACTGGGTTGTCTCCATCGAAGCAAACGCCTTCAAAGATAATAAGAAGATCACCGAGATAGGGATAGGCGGCAAAGTGAGGATGATAGGAAACAACGCCTTTCGGGCTTGTATAAACCTGCACAAGATAACAGGTGGAACAGGCATCCAGAGCATTGGCTACGCTTCCTTCGCCCAATGCCCGGCGCTGGAATCCATCACGCTTTTCACCAGAGTTGTGAAAATCGGTTCTTCTGCCTTCCGGGGCTGTACAAACCTGAAGCGTATTACGATCAGAAGCAGCAAGCTTACTTATGAAGGAATTGGCAGCAGCGCTTTTGCGGAAACATCTGCCAAAGCTATGGTCAGGGTACCCGCCGGCCTGCTTTCGCCTTATCGGAATCTTTTGATCTCCAGAGGCCTCACCAAACAGTCCTCTTTCCAGGAGTTATCCTGATCAGAGGATGCGTGTTTTCTATTATCGTGGTAACAGCTCAGCTCTATGCGTTTCGTTGGGAAAAATGACAATAATACATCTTTGATCTACGAAATGATGTCGAATTATAATTCTGGATGAGGTATACTTAAGTTTGTGGCATAACATAAATGAATTTAAACTGACTGGGAGGTTATTATTGTAAATGGGGTCACGCAAGAAGGAAGCGACGCCTTTGTCGAGCCTGAAGACCGGATCGCCGTATTCGACTTTGACGGAACACTGTATGGAGAGCGATTCCCCGCTTACTTCGACCACTGCCTGCTGCTGCAGCGGGTTTTGTACGATGAAGACTACGAGCCTTCAGACGAGCTGCGTGAATATGCGCAGGGTATGGAAGAGGCCATGATTAACCGTACCAAGCTTCCAGGCTCCAGCGCCAACCATATCGCCGAGGCCTTCCAGGGATTTACCGTAGAGGAGTACAGGGATTATGTCAGAAAGGTTATGGAATTGCCGGTTTATGGATTCGAAGGCATGACTTACGGGGAAGGCTTCTTCAAACCTATGGTGTCATTAGTGGAGTATCTTTCCGACAACGGATTCACTGTCTATATCAGCAGCGGATCGGAACGCCATATGCTGCGGGAGCTTGTTGAGGGAACCCTGGATCAATGGATTCCTGCTGACCAGATCATAGGAAGCTCTTATACGCTTACCGCACCGAATCAGGGGGATACCGCAAACCGTGATTATGACCTGGGTGTGAATGAACCGGTAATCCTGGCGGGCACGCCTGCCACTAAAAACCTGAAGGCCGGAAAAGTCTACGGTATCATCGATGAAATCGGTAAAACGCCTATCCTTGTCTTCGGAAACAGCTCAGGAGACCTTTCCATGGGTCGATATGCTGTTGAAAATGGGGGAAAAGCATATATGCTCTTGTGCGATGATACAGAGCGTGATTATGGGGATGTTGACGTGGCAGAAGCATTTGCCCAATCCTGCAAAGAATTCGGTTGCGAGACGGTATCCATGAAGGATGAATTTACCACCATTTATGAGGAAGATGTCGTCATGGCAGAAGAAACGGCTGAAGAGTTAGATCTGGCAGCGTAAATGATTCCAGTGTGGGAGCGCGAAGCGCGGAACAATCCGTAGGAATCATTTTGCAGTATAATCAGAAATAAGAATAATAGAAATGACCGCTCCGAGCCTGGCAGACTTGAGCGGTCATTTCGTAAGCGATTAATATGGAGGCGTATAGCATTATCCTGCCAGATGAGATATGATCAGGCCAGTAATCTAAAGATTATTCTTGTACAGACAAGGCTATGCACTCCATTCTTTCTGGTTTTGGATTATTTCACTCTAACTTG
>JAFWGA010000018.1 GCA_017515325.1 Blautia sp. | reverse complement strand
CTCCGGGGATTCCCCCTCCTCCTGCACCGGCTCGGTGTCCGTTGCCTCCGGAGATGCTCCCTCTTCCTGCACCGGCACAATGTAAGCCGTTCCTGTGGAATCTGCCTCGTCCTGTTTAGACTCGATGATGGCCGTCTGTGCGGGAGCCGCTCCATCCTCGGCGGGCGGTTCGTAAGAACCCGATTCCCAAGCAGGCGGGACATCTTCTCCCGCTTCCTGGACAGGCTCCCCGTTAGAAGCCTCTTCCTGCACCGGCAATACGCTTTGCGTTCCCTCTGAAGCCGTATCCGTGCGAACCTCCTCGTCACTCGGCTCTGCCGGAGCCGTCTCCTCGTCAGTTGTGTCTACATAAAGGACTTCCGGAATCGGCTCTATATAGGCTGCATTGTCCACAGATGAATCCTGCGCGAGTGCATCCTCAGAGTCTGTACTTTCCCCGGCATTGCCGTCCTTCGTGATTCCCAGGATCTGCTCCGTGTCTGCAGCATAAACCATGCCGCCGGTTGAAGCCGTCTCCAAAACAGGGTTCACAGCAAGCACAATGGCCAGTAAAGAAGCCCACAGCCGTCTGAACCTGTGCTGATCTCCTTTTGTCGACATACTCTCCTCCTTTCTAGAAAAATAAACAAAAAACCCATGTTACAATAATGCTTTTGATTATACACCTCCTTTATATTTCTGTCAATTCATCAAATCAAACATTACTATCGCATTAATATACACCCCCTATTTCCTGATTGTCTCCATGCTAAAATGTTCCATTTAGATATACGAACAAGTTCCATCATTGCTCCCAAAACGTGAGTCAAAACCTCCACAAAAATCTGCATACCGAAAAAAAAAAGCGCAGCCGTTGATTCGGCTGCGCTTTTTTGCCAGGACAGGCCTGAATCTTCAGGCTTGTCCCGGTGCTTTTCTGTTATTCCGGCTACTATACTGTACAATCAAAAGCTCCAGAGCCAAAGTGCCGTCTATGTGTCCTGTCTTGACCGCTTCCTCGGCGCTGAGGCTTTCACTGACAGCCAGCTTTAGCTCCTCCTCGGTGAAGCTTGCTGCCTCCTGTAGAATTCCTTTCACGAAATAAGGATTGACTCCGATCAGCTCCCCCATCTCTTTACTTGACAGTCGGCTTTCCTCCAGCTCCTTAGCTCTGAGCAGCTGGCTGAAATGTCTGACCATGAGAGACAGGGTCATCATGGCGGAGATCTTAAGGGAAAGAAGTTCATAATACATCTGCAGAGCCTTTTTCTGTTCCCCCTTCACCATGACACGAAACAGTTCAAACACCTTATCCTTGTAGGAAACAGTCGTGATATCTGTGATGTCCTCTGCGGTTATGACATCTCGACCTTCGGTATAGGCGATGAGCTTTTCCATTTCCTGGCGAAGAGTTCCCATATCGTCTCCTGTCTGGAGCAGGATGGTCTGGGCCTGTGACTGTCCGATCGTCCGTCCTGCGTGCTTCAGATATTCGACTACCCACTGCTGAAGTCGTTCCGGCTTTAGACGGGCAAACTCTGCCACTCTGCCTGATTTGCTTAATGCCTTATAAAGGCGTGTCCTCTTGTCGGCTGTCTTTTCATTAAAGATCAGGACAACATGCTCGGGAATCTTCCCCAGATAATCCGCCAGAAGCTGCGTCTCCTCGTTGGCCTTTTTGAAGAAAACGGTATCCTCCAGGAGAATGACCCTTTTTTCCGCCAGGAAGGGGAAAGTCTCACTCAGGTCGATTACTTCTGCTGCCGTTACCTTGTCCCCTACGAGCCGGGAATAATTCATGGTATCGCCTTCCGATACCATGGCGTCGACCAGCCTTTTTACATATTCCTGCCTGAGATAAGATTCCTCCCCATAGAGCAGATACGTTCTGGCAAAAGCTTGTTTTTTTATATCTTCCAGGATATGTTTCACGTAAAAGCCTCAGTGAATTATCGCTTATTCAGCTGTTTGGGTCGTTTCTTCATCGGCGGCTTCGGAAGTCTCTTCTTCAGCGGCCTCGGTAACAGCTTCATCGGCAGCTTCGGTAACGGCTTCTTCAGCGGCCTCGGTGACAGCTTCCTCGGCAGCTTCGGTAGCGGCTTCTGCGGCAGCCTCTGACGTTTCCTCCGTGGCAGCCTCTTCTTCCGCTTCACCATCCATTGCCTCTAAGGCTGCGATCTCATCTTCCCCAAGCTCGATAAATTCTTCAGCGTCTTCGCTTTGGACAGCATGATCAACCACCCATCCCAAAACACGTTCCATCAGAAGATAATCCCTCTCCTGGTCTGGATAACCGGCAGACTCAATATCCTTGATCAGGTCTTCCACAGAGTCATAATAATACTCCTTTACCAGTCCTTCCAGATATTCCTGGTATTCTTCGTCGGTCACTTCAATGTTTTCCAGCTTCGCGATCGTCTTCAGAATCATGAAAAGGCCGACATAGCTTTTTGCTTCATTTTCTATTGCTTCTTCCGTGATCTGAGAAGCCTGCAAAAAGGCATCGTAGTCCATCCCGTACATATCGGCATAAGCCTTATAGACCTGATTGACATAATCCAGCTGAACGGCGATCATATCTTCATCATACTTCAGGATTTCACTGTTCTCCACCAGCTGGGTCAGAATCTGATTCTGGACGCCCTGAGTATAAATATCATCTAAGGAAGCCTGCAGCTCGGCACGGACAGATTCCCGATATTCCTCTACAGTATCACAGTCAAAATTCTCAGATACAAACTCATCTGTCAGTTCAGGAACGGACTCTTCTCCGTAGATGCTGTTCAGGGTGATGGCAAAAACAGCCTTCTTTCCAGCCAGATCTTCATAATAATCATCCGGGAAGACCACCTCGATATCCTTTGTCTCGCCGACCTCCATGCCTACAATCCCTGCTTCAAATTCTGCCAGGAAACTGCCGCTGCCCAGAGTGACCTCCTGACCCTCGGCCGTGCCACCCTCAAAGGCTTCTCCGTCAATGGTTCCGGCAAAATCGATATTAACAGTATCTCCGTCCTTTGCTGTTCCGGTCAGAAATTCTTCATGTGTCGCAAAGTCCATCATGTTATTCTGGATCTCTTCATCCACATCCGCGTCCTCAGCAGTGAGATGAACCGCTGTGTAGGTAAGGCCGTCATACTGCCCAAGGCGGATCTCATCATCCTCATAGACAAAGGTTTTGGGCTTGTCCGCTTCTTCCTCGGCTGCTTCCTCTGCCTGAACGGCCTCCTCCGCCAGAGCGACCTCGTCTTCCAGCATGACCTCTTCAAGCGCTTCGGCATCTTCTATAGCACTTTCTTCTGCTGCTTCATCCTCTTTCTCAGATCCGGCTTCTTCCGCAGCCGCTTCCTCGGTCTCCTCTTTTTTCTCTGATTCAGCCTCTTCCGCAGCTGCTTCCTCGCTCTCCTCTTCTTTCTCTGATTCAGCCTCTTCCGCAGCTGCTTCCTCGCTCTCTTCAGCTTCTTCCTCAACGGCTGCTTCTTCCTCCACAACAGCTTCCTCTGTCGCGGTGCTTTCTTCAGCGGCGGCAAATACGGTGCCGGTCATCAATCCCACGGCCAAAACAGCAGACATTGCCAAAGCAATTAAACGATGCTGGTTCTTCATTTTCAATCCTCCATAAATTATGGTAAACAGACAAAAGAATTTACTGGATCGTGACATTTCCCCAGGTATCATAGGGAATAAGGCCAATATAGGTCTTGCCGGTATTGATGGAAATCTCATTTCCCATCAGATCATAAAATCTGGTGATATCTGTCTCAGACGACTTGGTCCAGGTCACGGGAATCGCCTTGCCGTTGGTAATGTAATAACCGGAACGGCCGGAATCCACTACCTGATAGTTCATATACCCATTCTGATCCAGTTCCTCAAAGACGCAATCCTGAAGCAGGACGTTCTTGAAGGAAAGAACCTCTCCGTCCTCGGCGTCAGTGTGCAGGGAGCCGTAATCATAATAATCATAGGTTCCGCTGGCTGCATCATAGCGCAGCATGGAGCTGTTATGCCAGAAGGGCAGGGCAATCTCATTGGCCGGGATTGCCGTAGCGCCGAAACGGGCAGACAGATCGATCTCTTCATCGGAGAATTCAAAGTGGGTGGGATCGGACGGAGCAAAATCATTGTAGTTCCGTGTAAATCCGGTCTGGTTGAATTTTGCATCCAGATCTCCCCTGAGAATAAACTCGGTAAATTCTACCGCCTTTCCATTGTTGACTCTGGAAAATCCGCCGGAGAAATGCTGGGCAGCATAAGGCTGGGCAAAATAAGCATCGACATAGAAGGGGCCTCCATCGTGACAAAGGATAGCGTTCCATTCTGCAGCCAGGGGAATATTGGAGGTACGGACACTGCGGATGCAGCCCATCTGGTTGATGGCTCCCCAGTCCTTAAGAATAACCATCAGCCGGGAGATCCTGTTGTTTGCTGTAGAATTCATCAGTTCATAGACGACATCTCCCTCCGCCAGTCCGAAATGAGGCAGAGCTATGGATTCATTGTCTACCATGACAGCAATCGGGCGCTGATCCCTGAGGGAAGCGTCGATCTCCAGATTGGTCAGCTCGCTTTTGTATCCATCTGCGTAGACTGAACTGCTCACGATGCCAGCTGCCAGTATGGCAGCCCCCAAGAGCAACCATCTTCTTTTTTTCATAGCTTTAGTTCCTTTCTGAAAAATATATTGTGGAGCATAAACTCCCGTTCATTATAATCGGTTAAAGCCCAAAATGCAATATGGGAACACAAGGGCGATCCCTGCAGAAAAAACCCCACTGGTTTTCCAGCAGGGTTTCCTCTTGCGTTACGCGTATCTCTCATCAATGACACGTTTTGTCTTCTTTTCGCTCCTGGGAAGGAATCCAAGCTCAACCACATATACCAGCGGCGTGAACCCGATCCTGCTCCGGACCGTTTCGGCCACCCTCCCCTGCAGCTGTTTGAAGTCGTATCTTCCGCTTGCCTCGATATAGATGCGGATGGTATCTCTTCCGTCCAGATGGGAAATCCGGATCTGGTATTCACTGGAAAGCTCCGGGAACATGGCGAGAATTTCTTCCAGCTGCTTCGGGAAGAAGTTTACCCCTTTGATCTTGATCATATCATCGCTTCGGCCGGAAATGACATCGATCCTTGGGAATTTACTGCCGCAAGGACACTCGCCGGGGATGATCCTGGAAAGGTCATGGGTGCGGAAGCGGATGAGAGGAGCGCCTTCTTTTACCAGCGTGGTGATGACGATTTCCCCCCACTCTCCGTCGGGCAGATTTTCTCCCGTTACGGGATCGATGATTTCCAGGTAAAGATAATCATCCCAGTAATGCATGCCTGTATTGTATTTACAGTTGATTCCGATTCCCGGCCCATAGATCTCCGTTAACCCATAAATATCATACAGTTCTATTCCCAGCTCTTCCGAAATGCGGGTTCTCATCTTCTCTCCCCAGCGCTCTGAGCCGATGACACCTTTCTTCAGATGGATTTTATCCCTGATCTTGCGCTTTTCGATTTCCTCAGCCAGCAAAAGGGCATAGGAAGAGGTCGAACACAGAACGGTGCTCTTCAGATCCTGCATCATCTGCAGCTGCTTTTCGGTATTTCCGGGTCCCATAGGAATGGCCATAGCTCCCAGCTTTTCACACCCGTTCTGGAAGCCGATTCCAGCGGTCCAAAGGCCATAGCCCGGGGTAATCTGTATCCTGTCCCTGGAAGTACATCCCGCAAATTCATAACAGCGCCTGAACATTTCCCCCCAATCGTCAACGTCCTTAGCCGTATAAGGAATGATCACCGGCAGCCCTGTGGTTCCCGAGGAAGAATGGATTCGGACAATTTTCTCCTCCTCACAGGCCATCAGCCCTAAGGGATAGGCTTCCCGCAGGTCTTTTTTCTCTGAAAAGGGAAGTCTGCAAAAATCCTCTTCCGAATCCAGGTGCTCGATCCCACCGTCTTTCAGCCACTGACCATAAAAATGGCTTGAATTCCGCAGGCGGGTGATCTGGCGATTGACAAGTTCCAACTGTTTTTCATTGATCTTCAAGGTCTGATTCCCTCCTCCCTGATTGCGCCTTTCAGATACCCTCTCACCGGTCTCATGCAAGACGCCAACCTGTATCTCCTATTTTTGAGGATCACCTGTTCCTCATCCACGACAAAGCTTTCCGATTCAGTTCCAGAAATCTCTCCGGGACACGCTCCTGCAGCACTTTTTGCAGATCCTCCTCCGAAAAGCCCAATGCCCCGCTTTCCAGCGCGGCGCCGAGCAATACCACATTCAGAACTTTGGAAGAGCCCAATGCCGCAGTGGCCTTGTCGCCGTCCACCAGAATGACATGCCTGACGTTTTGCCTCAGGTAATCCAGCATTGCCTGCGGGTTATAGGCGGACTGTCCCAGGGAAGCGCTGACCGGCATGACAGGTCTTTTGTTTACTACAATTGTCCCGTCAGGCTTCAGGAAAGGAAGCTGCCGTACCGCCTCCCCGGGCTCGAAGCCGATGATCAGATCTGCTTTTCCTTTGGGAATCAAAGGAGAACCCGCGCCTTCACCGATCCGGATATGGCTGAATACACTGCCGCCCCGCTGTGCCATCCCTATGGTTTCTGCCGTCAGAATCGGCAAATCCCTGTTCATGGCAGCAGAGGCAATCAGGCGGGACGCAAGAATGGTACCCTGGCCTCCGACACCACACAGAATGATTTCTTTTCTCATCTTACGCCTCCTCCTTTCCGGCTGCAAGTCCATTCTTTCTCCCGCCGGAAATGGCATCTGCCGGACAGATCTGCTCACACAAGGTACAGCCCGTGCACAGAGAATCATCAATCCGTGCCTTTTTTCCGTCTGAATCCAGGGTCAGGGCAGGACATCCGAGAGATTTGATGCATTTTTTACAGCCGATGCATTTTTTTTCATCCACATGGGATTTTCCTTCCGGACGAATTACCGAAATACAGGGAGATCTGAAAATAATGGCTTTTACCCCCGGCTGGGCGGCTACCCGTTTCGTCGTCTCCACTGCTGCCTGAAAGTCCAGCGGATCCACCGTCTCCACGACCTTCAGACCGATGGCAAGCAGAACCTTCTCGATGCTGACTTTTTCCACCACCTGTCCCATCACCGTCCGTCCGGTTCCGGGATGCGGCTGATGTCCCGTCATGGCTGTGGTGGAATTGTCCAGAACCACCAGCGTCATATTCGCCTGATTGTAAAAGGCATTAATGGTACCAGTGATTCCCGAGGCGAAAAAGGTAGAATCCCCCACAAAGGCAAAACAGCTGGTGTCAGGTTCGATATGACCGACTCCCTGAGCGATGCCGATTCCGGCTCCCATGCACAGGCAGGTATCGCACATATCCAAAGGAGCCGCGTTCCCCAAGGTATAACAGCCGATATCTCCGCAGTAAATGGTCTTTTTTCCTTTCATCGCTTCCTTTACGGCCAGAAAAGACGCCCTGTGGGGACACCCGGCACAAAGCACAGGAGGGCGGACGGGAAGGGCAGGAGGCTCCGGCAATGTTTCCGGGGCAGAAGCCCTGCCTGCCGCCGGTCCCAGCAGTCCGGTGACAGCCCGGTCCACAAGCTCCGGTGTATTCTCCCCGGCCGGAGGAATATCTCCTGTCAGCTTTCCGCGGATCTTCACCTTCAGCCCGTATTTTCCGCAGACAAAGGTCAGTGCCCGTTCAATCACAGGATCAAGCTCTTCTATGCACAGAACCTCGTCCAGCCCCTCCAGGAAGGAGAGAGCCAGCTTTTCCGGAAAAGGAAAGGGGGTAGCGATTTTCAGAATCCTGGCATTTCTCCCCTCCAGGGAGTCTGTTGTGTACATGAAATTGATTCCGTGCGTAGCGATCCCCTTTTGACAGCCTGCCCCCGTCTCAAAAAGGATCCGGTTTCCCGGATATTCCGAAAGAGTGTCCGAAAGCTCATCGTTTCTTTTTTCAATCAGGGCATGGTTTCTGACCGAAAGCCGGGGAAAGATAACCCAACGGGAGGAATCCTTGATAAAGCCCTGCGCTTCATGTCGGATGTACTCCTGGGGATCCTTGATGAGGATTCCTTCATAGCCGTGATCGATCCGGGTGGTAGCCCGGAAAAAAACCGGGGTTCCGTATTTTTCGGAAAAATCAAAGGCTTCCTGAATCATTTCATAGGCTTCCTGTACAGAGCAAGGGTCGAATAAGGGTACCTTGGAAAACATGGCAAAGGTGCGGGTGTCCTGCTCTGTCTGAGAGGAAATCGGCCCGGGATCATCCGCTACCAGGACAACCAGCCCGCCCTTCACCCCAATATATTCCAGACTCATCAGCGGATCAGAGGCCACATTTAAGCCTACCTGCTTCATGGTGACCAAAGCCCTGGCTCCGGTGTACGCGGCTCCGGCAGCCACCTCCAGCCCTGCCTTTTCGTTCACAGACCATTCTACATAGACATTGCCCGGATTGCGTCTGGCTATGGTTTCCAATACTTCTGTGGAAGGCGTGCCAGGATATCCTGCCACCAGCTGAACCCCAGCCGCCAGCGCACCCATTGCGATGGCTTCGTTTCCCATTAAAAATTCTTTGTGCATTTTTCACGTCTCCTGATACCGATAAACCTTTTTGTCACTGTTCCGTCATACATTTCTGAACAGTTACTCCTTTTTTCAATACTCGCGGCACCCATTATAGCACCTGAAAAGGATCCCTTCAACTCCATCGTCTTCCCGCTGCCGTTCGGCTATGATCAGGTATCTGTTCAGCCAGGCTGGGGGGAGGACTGCCGTTTGGATTTATGGTCACGGAGCAATGAAACGGCAGCCTGTGTTCACAAAATGTTCAAATTTTAGAAAAGTTGTCAAGCTTGACAAGTCATGCCTGAAGCTTAGAATGGAACATATACTATTGTTATATGACAAATCGCCTATGAGGACTGCTATGAGTAAACTGATTGCCGCAGGGCATGTCTGTATCGATATTACACCGGTCTTCCCCTCCCACCACACCTACCGTGAGCTGGGCGAGCTGCTGGAGCCGGGAAAACTGATCCATATGGAAGGGGCTGATGTCCATACGGGAGGCAGTGTCGCGAATACGGGCCTTGCCCTCAAACTATTGGGAAATGATGTGCAGCTGCTGGGAAAAATCGGAGACGATGCCTTGGGCTGGACGGTACAGAGAATCCTCTCCTCCTACGGTGTCGATGGCCTTATTGTGGACAAAGAGGGGAAAACATCCTATTCCGTGGTGCTTGCTGTCCCGGGGATTGACCGCATTTTTCTGCATGATCCGGGCGCAAACGACACATTCGTCAGCGAAGACATTCCCGACAGCGTCTTTGAAGGGGCCCAGCTGTTTCATTTCGGGTATCCGCCCCTGATGAAGGCAATGATGGAAGAGGACGGGGCAGAGCTTGTGAAGCTGTTTAGTCGTGCCAAAGAGCACGGACTGGCCACCAGTCTTGATTTTGCCGCCATTGACCCCAACTCTCCCGCCGGGCATGCCGACTGGACAGGCATTCTCCGGAAGGTCCTGCCCTTTGTAGACTTTTTTGAGCCCAGCTTTGAGGAGCTCTGCTTCATGCTGGATCGCGAAAAA
The DNA here is from genome assembly GCA_017515325.1 of Blautia sp. Lineage (GTDB taxonomy): Bacteria > Bacillota > Clostridia > Lachnospirales > Lachnospiraceae > Blautia_A. The sequence goes on along the minus strand of JAFWGA010000018.1, from coordinate 119,074 downwards.
TATGACCGTCTGTCGCAAAAGGGCAAGGACATGACGGATGATCTGGATGTGGGAAAAGACGTTCTCCCCCTTGCCGATCCACTGCTTCATATGGGCTGCGGAGTTGTGCTCATCAAATGCGGCACCAGCGGGATGGTCTGTAAGACGGCGGATCAGAAAAGGATCGAAAAAGCCGGTTTAGGCCTGGACACCCGCGCCTGGGCCGATTATACCGGGATCCAGCCTTGCTTTAAAGCGGATATCGTCCGTTCCGCCACCGGAGCAGGCGATACCAGTATCGCAGCCTTTTTGACAGCCGTTCTGACCGGCAGAATACCCGCAGACTGCCTTGCCATGGCTGCGGCAGAGGGAGCCTGCTGCGTAACCGCCTATGACGCACTGAGCGGCCTGTGCCCGCTATCCGTGCTGGAGGAACGTATCCGCGCCGGCTGGGCGACGAATGGAAAGGAAGAGAAAAATGCTTGTAACGATGAATGAGATCCTTTTGCCCGCGCAGAAGGAAAAATATGGCGTGGGATTCTTCAACGCCGTTAACGTAGAAATGGCCAGAGCCATTATCGAAGCAGCCGAGGAGCTGCGTTCTCCCGTGATGGTTGGCACGGCGGAGATTCTGCTTCCTGCTATGCCCCTGGAGCTTGTGGCGGATTATCTGATCCCCATGGCGCGGAAGGCTTCCGTCCCGGTATGCGTCCATTATGACCACGGTCTGAGCTTTGAAAAGTGTATGGAGGCACTGAAGCTGGGATTCACCTCCATCATGTATGACTGCTCCACCGAAGAATACGAGACCAACGCCGACAAGGTCGCCGAGATCGTACGCATCTGCCACAGTATAGGCGTAACCGTAGAGGGCGAGCTGGGCCATGTGGGCGACAATGAAGGGGCCGGGATGCTCTCCAAACCCAGCGATTATTATACGGATCCCGTCGTGGCGGTGGATTTTGTGCATCGTACCGGGATCGATTCCCTTGCGGTGGCTGTGGGCAATGCCCACGGGGACTATAAATTCCCGCCAAAGCTGGATTTTGACCGGATCGAAACCATCGCGAGGGGAACCGGCCTTCCTTTAGTATTGCATGGCGGCAGCGGCTTGTCAGACACAGATTTTCAAACCGCCGTGGAAAAGGGCATCTGCAAAATCAATATCTTCACCGACCTGGACAAGGCCGGGAAGCTTGGCGCGGAAAAGGCTCTCCAAGAAGGCGCAAAGACATTGATGGGACTCATCCCCTATGAAATCGAAGCCATGAAAGATGTCGTAAAGGCAAAGCTGGAATTGTTCGGCAGCTGCGGCAGGGTCTGATATTCACAGCTTAATAAATCAGGCAGAAGACGGGTCACTGTTCAGAACGCCCCTCGCAGGTCACTGCGAGGGGCGTTCTGCCAAATTTTAACTATTGTAAAATCTGTCATAATTCGGTAAAATAAAAGAAGTCTGTATCGGGGGAAAACTGTATGGAGAACCCCAGATGAATAAAAGGTTACTAGGCTGTTTTACAGCGGCATACCTCTGTGCCGCAGCAATGACAGGCTGCCGGAGCCCGGAAAATGAACTGTTTCTTCCGGACACCTCCTGCCAGGCACAGGGGGAAGAAGAAAACGAGCCCCTTTCGGCTTCAGTTCCAAAGGTAGTTTCCGAGACGGCCGGCCATGACCGGTCCTTCCAGGACGAGGCTTTGGCGGAAGACCTGCTGCCGGATACGATTTTCGTCGATGTGGAAGGAGCTGTCTGTTCTCCCGGCGTCTACAAGCTGGAGGCAGGCAGCCGTGTCTTTCAGGCCATTGATGCCGCCGGCGGTTTCCGGGCGGACGCTGTTCCCAGCCGGATCAATCAGGCCCTGCCTTTGGCTGATTCGAGCCAGATCTACGTCCCCACCCGGTCCGAAGAAGAGGATCGCCTCAATGTGCAGACCGATCCCTCCTCCCATAAGACAGATCCGTCCGACGGCTCAATGTCTTTGGATAGCGGTTTCGCGAAAATAAATATCAATACCGCCGGACTAAGCGAGCTTTCTTCCCTAAACGGGATAGGAAGCGTCCGGGCGCAGGCTATCATCGATTACCGCAATTTGTGCGGTTTGTTTTTGTCTGTTGAAGACATCATGAAGGTTCCCGGCATCAAGGAAGGAACCTTTGCAAAAATCCAGGATAAGATCACCATTTGAACTGCCTAGAAAGGCTAACCAGATACAAAAGGAGAATGAAATGAGCAGGAAGGTTCTGATCGTAGATGATGAAAAGCTGATCGTAAAAGGCATCCGCTTCAGCCTGGAGCAGGATGGCATGGAGGTGGACTGCGCCTATGATGGCGAAGAGGCTCTTGAAAAGGCTCAGGAATCTCACTATGATATCATCCTGCTGGATCTGATGCTCCCCAAGATGAGCGGAATGGAGGTATGTCAGCAGATCCGGGAATTCTCCAATGTTCCCATCATCATGCTCACAGCCAAGGGGGATGATATGGACAAGATCCTTGGCCTGGATTACGGAGCTGACGATTATATCACCAAGCCCTTCAATATTCTTGAGGTCAAAGCCCGGATCAAGGCAATCATCCGCCGTGCCACCAGCACCCAGGAGGAAACCAACCATGCCAAGACGGTCGAGGCCGGGGATCTGCGGATGGACTGTGAAGGCAGGCGCGTCTTTATCGCGGACAAGGAGATCAACCTAACAGCCAAGGAGTTCGACGTACTTGAGCTTCTCGTCTTTAATCCCAACAAGGTCTTCAGCCGTGAAAACCTGCTGAACCTTGTCTGGGGCTATGAGTATCCCGGAGACGTCCGCACCGTTGACGTCCACATCCGCAGGCTCCGTGAAAAGATCGAAAAAAATCCCAGCGAGCCCAAATATGTCCATACCAAATGGGGGGTTGGCTACTATTTCCAGGCTTAACCCCTAGGATCTCGTCAGTGAGCAGGAGCCGCTTATGAAACGACGGAATGGTTTTTTCAAGAGTCTTCGGTTTCGAATCCTGGTGATATTGATCCTGATCGGGATCATACCGGGAGTCTTGGCTGTACATATCGTCATCTCTTCCTATGAAGGAATGGCAATCAAGGTGCGCACGGACAATGTGCAGAAGCAGTGCTCTGTATACGCCGGTACCTTGGTGAGAAGCAATTTCTTCGGCAGTGAGGATCATTCTGTCCAGGACAGCCAGCTTCAGCTTCTGGCCAACCTCTTTCACGGCCGCATCATGATTATCGACAGGAATTTTACCATTGTCCGGGATACCTACCGGACAGACGAGGGGAAAACCGTCCTTTCTCCCCTTGTCCTGCAATGTCTGAAAGGAGAAGAATCCACCTCCTATAACCGGAAGGCAGAGAATTTCGAAATTGCCGTTCCCGTCCAGTCTCCCGAATCGACAGAGGCCCTGGGTGTCATGCTCGTCACCGTATCGTCCCGGGAGGTCTCGGACGCTGTCGCTTCCATGGAGCAAAGGGAGATTCTTCTCGTCGGGATCATCGGAGCCGTGATCTTCCTCCTTTCCTATCTTCTTTCCACGATTCTGGTCAAGCCCTTTGCGAGAGTCACAAAATCCATCGAGGATCTGACGGACGGTTATCAAAGCGGGGATATCTCCGTTCCGGATTACACCGAGACGGCGCTGATCACCACCGCCTTCAACAAGCTGCTCACCCGTATGAAAATCCTGGATGATTCCCGCAACGAATTCGTTTCCAATGTCTCCCATGAGCTGAAAACTCCTATGACCTCCATGAAGGTACTGGCAGACTCCCTTTTGGGGCAGCCCGGTGTACCGGAGGAGCTGTATCAGGAATTCCTGCAGGATATCACCAAGGAAATCGACCGGGAAAACAAAATTATCTCTGATCTTCTCAATCTGGTAAAGCTGGATCGGCGGACCGCCCAGATGAATATTTCCCATGTCAATGTCAATGAACTGCTGGAGCGGATTCTCCGGCGCCTGACTCCCATTGCCCGCCTGCGCCAGATCGATCTGTTTCTGGACTGCTTCCGGACTGTGGAGGCGGATCTGGATGAGGTTAAATTCACATCTGCCATCACCAACCTGGTGGAAAACGGCATTAAATACAATGTCGATGACGGATGGGTCCGTGTGACCCTGAATGCCGATCATCAGTCTCTCATGATTGATGTGGCGGATTCCGGCCTGGGAATTCCCCCCGACAGTCTGGAAAGGGTCTTTGAGCGTTTTTACCGAGTGGATAAATCCCATTCCAAAGAAATCGGCGGTACCGGTCTGGGGCTTGCCATCACCCGCAGCGCGGTGAATTCCCATCATGGAACGATTACCGTCGAAAGCGTTCTGGGAGAAGGTACGATATTCCATCTGAAGATCCCCCTCACCTATATTCCCTGATCCTGCCTTTCCGGTCATGTACGATTCCCGTAAAATAAGCCTGTCTCCACGACAAGCTTGCCTGCCGGTGGGGCAGGGCTTTATGGCACGCCCCCACTATGATTGGGGCGAAAGGAGAAAAACGATCCGTGCAAAAAATTCTGTTTTTTTTGATCATAGCTTGCCTGTTTGTATCAGCCCGGCCTGTTTGGTCCGGCATGCCGGACCAGGCTGAATCAGAAGCAGGCGAGGAGGAGTCTCCTTACTCCCTCTATTTCCTCTCTCATGACGAGACCCATCTGGACAAAATGCCCTACCACCCGGATCAGGCCAAAACCTCTTTCATGATAACCGAGCTCGTTTCCCTTCTGAACAGCCGGGAAAAAAGGGGAAACTCCCATGCGCTCTTTCCCGCCCAGGTGCAGATTTCCTCCTGGTTTACGGAAAGTGATCTTTTGAACCTGGTAATGACACAGGCTTATAAAAGCATGGATCCTTCCCGGGAAATTCTGACCAGAGTAGGCCTGGTACGCTGTTTCTGCCAGCTCGAGGATGTAAAGGGGCTCTGCCTGTGGGTCGGTACAGAGCCTCTCAGAAATCCGTCAGGTGAGAAGGTCGGCGAGATCCGACCGGAAGATATCGTAGAGCTCTGGGGGGAAGAGACAGACGCTTACCGTTATGACAGCTTTACCCTCTATTTTACGGATCAGAAGAGCACCCTGCTGATCCCGGAAAAACGAAATGTTTACTATCCCAGAAGCCTTCCCAGAGAGCGCATCATATTGGAACAGCTGATCCAGGGGCCTGTCGACGAAGGCCATTATCCCACCTTGCCGAATACGATTCAGATCAATGATATTCAGCTTTTTGAAGGGGTCTGCTATGTTGATCTGAGCCGAAGCTTCATTGGCCAGGCTCTTGACATCCCCTCTCTGATCTGTGTCTATTCGATTGTCAATACCCTGACCGGTAACGACAGCATCCAGGATGTCCGGATCATGGTCGATTCGGAGGAAAAGATCTCTTTGAATGATATTTCCCTCTATCAGTATTTCCGCAAAAATGAAGCCCTCATCGGAGCCGATCTGTCCTAAGAAACCGATAGCAAGCGGCATGATTCCACAGTAATTCAAGCGCATACACATACAACAAAACACATCAAAGAAAGGAACCAATGCTCAACGGTTACAAGGAATTCACATGTTAAAACGCCCTCTATGCGCGGTGTGTCTTGTGTTGTTCATCAGTCTGTGCGTCCTTGATGCGGCAGGGCTTCCCCTGATCCGGGGAATTCCCCTGCCGGCCGATGTACAGAACTATATCAAAGACCACCCCCAGTCTACAGTCTATGGGGAAGCCCTCTCCTGTTCCCAGACGGAAAAGGGGACTACCCTTATCCTGAAAAATGCCCATCTTGTCTTATCCGGCCAGGAAACTCTCTCTTCTTTCCCCTCCGGCCGAAATCATCCCTCTCTGAAAAAAATCATCCCAGCTGATCCTCTCTCCTCCGGTTCCAATCTGTCCTATGCCCTCCCTCTTCATGACCTTCGCGTTTTTCTGTCTGAGAATACCCGGATCCGTCCCGGTTCTTTTGTCCTCCTTAGCGGAAGGCTCGAGGAAACTCAACTGCCCAGAAATCCCGGGGAATTTGATTCCCGTCAGTACTATGCCTGTGATCGGATCTGGTATTTTCTGAAAAAAGCAAGTCTTCTCCAGGCCACTGCCAGCCATCAGCCCCTGCTTCAGCTTCTGGCCGATGTCAGACAGCAGTTTCAGGACTGCTTAAGCACAGCTGCCGGGGAGACAGCGCCTGTCTTTTGCGCTATCGTTCTGGGGGACAAATCGAGCCTGAGCGATGAGATTCGCCTTCGCTATCAACTGGCGGGTATCCTCCATCTGTTGGCCATCTCAGGCCTTCACATCTCGGTGCTGGGTATGGGGCTATTTCATCTGTTGAAAAAAGCAGGCCTTGGCAATTGGCCTGCAAGCCTGATCTGTCTTTGCCTGATTTTCTCCTACGGCATCATGACCGGTGCCAGCCTCTCTACTCTCCGCGCCTTATCCATGTTCCTTATCAGCACCGGGGCAAGGATTCTTGGCCGTATTTATGATCTTCTGTCCGCGCTGGCACTGAGCGCCATCCTTCTGATCCTGGAAGCGCCTGCCTGTCTTTACAGTGCCTCCTTTCTGCTCTCCTTCAGCGCGGTTCTGGGGATTGCCGGAGCCGGTCCCGTCTTCCTCCGTGCCTTTCGTCAGTCTGAGCCATGGCTGGCTTTCCCTCTATGCAGAGGCAGATTCTGGCAGCTCTTTTGCCAAAAACCGGCCGGAAAAAGAGTCTGCCGTCTTCTGAAGGGATTCTGTGAAGCCCTCATCTCTTCCCTGTCTGTCTTTCTGACCACACTGCCCGTACTCCTGTATTTTTACGGCGAGGTCTCCCTGACGGGGCTTTTTCTGAATCTTCTCATCCTTCCCTCCGCCGGGCTTGTCCTGGGAAGCGGCATCCTCACCTGTATCGTCGGCACTCTTCTGGAAGCCTTCTCCCCTGCCCTGGGACACTCAGCAGCCTTTTTTTGCGCGCTGCCAGGCCGAGGTCTTCTGAAGCTGTATGAAATCCTTTGCTACCAACTGGCGGGTCTCCCCTTCTCCTCCTGGATTGTGGGGCAGCCTGGGCTCATTCCCATCCTTGTCTACTGTTTTCTCCTTTTATTCTCTTTATCCCTTTTATCCAGAGCCTTTCCAGCCAATCCCTTCCTGTCCCGGCAGAAAAGGGAAGGTCCTCGTACCCTTCGGGTCCTTCTTTGGGACAATCTCCCTCTCTTTCTCCTCCTGACGGCCCTTCTGATTCTTTGCGTCCGGCCTCGTTTGTATCTATCCATCACCTGTGTGGATGTCGGACAAGGAGACGGTATTGTCATCCAGACACCCAGGGGGAAGGCTTACCTGATTGACGGAGGCAGTACGAGCAAGCAAAAGCTTGCCCAGTATCAGCTGCTGCCCTTTCTGAAAAACCAGGGCATCTCTCATCTTGACGGCATACTCATCTCCCACACAGACGAAGACCACTACAGCGGTGTGAAGGACCTTCTGCTGATGATCAGGGACAGGCTGTCCTCCGTCTCGGTGAATACCCTCTATCTGCCGGACTGGCCCTGTCATCCTCCTGCCTGGGAAGAGCTTGCCGGACTGGCTGCAGACTGCGGAATCCCTGTGCAGCCTCTTTGTGCCGGTTGTCGTTTATCCGGCAGAGACATTTCGTTTCAGGTTCTGGCTCCGCTTTCGGGCGCTGAAGGTAAGGATGTCAATGAGGACGGTATGGTGCTGGAGCTGAAATACCGGGATTTCAGGGCTCTTTTTACGGGAGATATCGGCGAGGAAACCGAGCTTAAGCTTCTTCCCTTCCTGGAGAACATGGATTTTCTGAAGGTAGGCCACCACGGCAGCAAGGGCTCGTCCAGCCCTCTCTTTCTGGAGAGGATCAGGCCCAGGCTGGGCGTCATCTCCTGCTCCCCGAACAATCGTTACGGCCATCCTTCCCCCGAGGCTGTCCTTCGTCTTCAGGAAGCCGGCTGTCAGCTGGAATATACTATGAACAGCGGAGCTGTAACGATTCTCACAGATGGCCGGAAAATCTGGGTGAGAAGATTTCTGTCCTGATAAAAGTTTACACACTTTTTCTTATTTTCTCTCCCTTTTTCTACTTGTATGTTTTCCTGTTTCCATTTAAAATATCAGGTTGAACATCAAGCGTAACTACTCAGGTCAGCAGCTCGCATTTACCGCGAGCTGCGCATGTGACGGCATATATAGTGAGCAGAAAGAGCTCTTCCATTGCACCGATAGGAGCTGCGCCTTCTGCCGTAACATCGCCAACTGACGACAACGCGGCAGATGCTTGCGAAGACAAGTCAGAGGGCGGAGGAATTTAATTACAGTGCCTAACTGCAAAGCTTATAATATGTGCACAGATTTCGTTTCCTATAAAGTGCTGGGTAGTTACAATCAAGCAAGAATGAGATAAGGGAGAATGCTTATGCCAAAGAGGACAGATATCCACAAAATACTGATCATCGGTTCTGGTCCTATTATCATCGGTCAGGCCTGTGAGTTCGATTACTCCGGCACCCAGGCCTGCAAAGCCCTGAGAAAGCTGGGTTATGAGATTGTACTTGTCAACTCCAATCCTGCGACCATCATGACGGATCCGGAGATGGCGGATGTGACCTATATCGAGCCCTTGAATGTAGACCGGCTGGAGTCCATCATAGCAAAGGAGCGTCCGGATGCCCTTCTTCCCAACCTGGGCGGGCAGTCAGGACTGAACCTCTGCGCGGAGCTGAACAAGGCAGGTATTCTGGACAAATATCAGGTTAAGGTCATCGGCGTCCAGGTAGATGCCATCGAGCGTGGAGAAGACAGAATCGAATTCAAAGAAACAATGAATAAGCTGGGTATCGGGATGGCCCGCAGTGAGGTTTCCTACAGCGTGGATCATGCCCTGGAGATCGCGGAACGCCTGGGCTACCCGGTGGTGCTGCGCCCTGCCTATACCATGGGCGGTGCCGGCGGCGGCCTGGTCTACAACCGGGACGAGCTCGCTACGGTCTGTGCCCGCGGTCTTCAGGCCAGCATTGTCGGCCAGGTCCTCGTAGAGGAATCTGTCATGGGATGGGAGGAGCTGGAACTGGAGGTGGTCCGTGACAAAGACAACAATATGATCACGGTCTGCTTCATCGAAAATGTCGACCCCATGGGCGTGCATACGGGAGATTCCTTCTGTACGGCGCCTATGCTGACCATATCCGAGGAGCTCCAGGCCAGGCTCCAGGAACAGGCCTATAAGATCGTGGAGCATATCGGTGTCATCGGAGGGACAAACGTCCAGTTTGCCCATGATCCTGTCAGCGACAGGGTCATCGTGATCGAGATCAATCCCAGAACCTCCCGTTCTTCTGCCCTTGCCTCGAAGGCTACCGGTTTTCCTATTGCCCTGGTATCCGCCATGCTGGCAAGCGGGCTCTCCCTTTCCGAGATTCCCTGCGGCAAGTACGGGACGCTGGACCGGTATAAACCCGACGGTGACTATGTGGTCGTAAAATTCGCCCGCTGGGCATTCGAAAAGTTCAAAGGCGTCCAGGACAAGCTGGGTACCCAGATGAGGGCAGTTGGCGAGGTCATGAGCATTGGCAAAAGCTACAAGGAAGCCTTCCAGAAGGCCATCCGTTCTCTGGAGACCAAACGCTTTGGCCTTGGCCATGCCGCTGATTTTGACCGCCTCTCCCTGGAGGAGCTGCGGCGCAGGCTGATCACTCCCTCCAGCGAACGTCATTTTCTGATGTATGAAGCCTTGCGTAAGGGTGCTTCCGTAGAGGAGCTTCATGAACTCACCCATGTCAAGGCTTATTTCATCGAGCAGATGAAGGAACTGGTGGAAGAAGAAGAAAACCTGGTTCAGAACTATTATGGCCAGGTCCCGGAGGACGCTGCCCTTACCCAGGCCAAGAAGGATGGGTTCTCGGATAAATACCTGAGTGAGATTCTTTGTGTTCCGGAGGATCGGATCCGATCACGGCGGGAAGCTATCGGAGTAACCGAAGCCTGGGATTACGTCCATGTCAGCGGAACCGAGGACAGCTCCTACTTCTATTCTACCTACAATGCCCCGGATCGTAACCCCGTCACCAACGACAAGCCCAAGATCATGATTCTGGGCGGCGGTCCGAACCGGATCGGGCAGGGCATCGAATTTGACTACTGCTGTGTCCATGCGGCTAATTCCCTCAAGGCTCTGGGCTTTGAAACCATTATCGTCAACTGCAATCCGGAGACCGTTTCTACCGATTATGATACCTCTGACAAGCTCTATTTTGAGCCTCTGACCCTGGAGGATGTCCTTTCCATCTACCGCAAGGAGCAGCCCCTGGGCGTGATCGCCCAATTTGGAGGACAGACCCCTCTGAACCTGGCCTCCGACCTGGAAAAGAACGGGGTCCGTGTCCTGGGAACCTCTCCCGCGGTCATCGACCTGGCCGAGGACAGAGACCAGTTCCGTGCCATGATGGACAAGCTGGGCATTCCTATGCCGGAATCAGGAATGGCTACGACGATAGATGAGGCTATAGCCATTGCCAGACAGATCGGCTATCCGGTTATGGTCCGTCCCTCCTATGTCCTCGGAGGCCGGGGCATGGAGGTCGTCTACGATGATGACAGTATGGCGGACTATATGAAAGCGGCTGTCGGGGTTACCCCGGACCGTCCTATCCTGATCGACCGTTTCCTGCATCATGCCCTGGAGTGTGAGGCAGACGCCATCAGTGACGGGAGCCATGCCTTCGTTCCTGCCGTCATGGAGCATATTGAGCTGGCCGGCATCCATTCCGGAGACTCAGCCTGCATCATTCCCTCCCAGCATATTTCGGAGGAGAACCTGAAGACCATCGAGGACTATACCCGACGCATCGCCGTGGAAATGCATGTCGTCGGCCTGATGAATATGCAGTATGCCATTGAGGACGGAAAGGTCTTTGTCCTGGAAGCCAATCCCAGAGCATCCCGGACCGTACCACTGGTGTCCAAGGTCTGCGGGATCCGCATGGTGCCTTTGGCTACGGATATCATCACCTCCTCTCTGACCGGAAGACCCTCCCCTGTTCCCAGACTTTCTCAGGGCAGGATTCCCTACTACGGTGTGAAGGAAGCTGTCTTCCCCTTCAATATGTTCCAGGAGGTCGATCCTGTCCTGGGACCGGAAATGCGTTCCACCGGTGAGGTGCTGGGGCTGGCCGCCACTACAGGAGAAGCCTTTTTCAAGGCAGAGGAGGCTGCCCAGGCTACTCTGCCCACCAAAGGCGCGGTTCTTCTCTCCGTCAACGAGCAGGACAAACCGGAGGTGGTGGAGATTGCCCGGCGCTTTGCGGAAAACGGCTTCCGGATCTATGCGACAGGAGGCACCTGCCGCCTGATCCGGGAGGCCGGTATCCCTGTTGAGCATATCGACAAATTATATGAAGGCCGTCCCAATATCCTGGATCTGATCTCCAACGGCAAGCTGGACCTGATCGTGAATTCTCCCATAGGCAAAGCCAGCATCCACGATGACAGCTACATCCGTAAGGCAGCTATCAAATCCCGGATTCCTTACATTACAACAATCGCTGCCGCCCGCATGGCGGCCGAGGGGATTCATCAGATGGGAATGAAATCCGGTGAGCTCCACTCCCTGCAGGAATGGCACAGCATGATCCAGTGATCTCTTTGAAGAAAGGAAATGGTATGTCGAAAAAAATATTCTTCACCGATCTGGATGATACCCTGCTGAACACCCAAAAGGAGATATCTGACAGAAACCGCGCTGCCTTGGATGAGCTGCGGCGCAGAGGCCACATCATTACCATTGCTACCGGCCGGGCTACCGGCAGTGCTATCCCCCTGGCTCACCGTCTGGGCCTGGATGGGGAAAACTGCTATATGATCACCTATAACGGCAGCCAGATCTATGACTGGAAAACCGGGAAAAACATATATCAGGCAGGGTTACCTATGGAGCTCGTCCGCTTCCTCTTTGATGAGGGGCGAAAATTCGATATCGATATCCAGACCTACAGCGAGGATGCTGTCCTGGTGGAGTGGGATTCCTACGATATCCGGGAATATATTAAGATCCAGGACATTCCCTTCCATATCGTGGACGATGTCACAAAGGTTCTCACCTGGGAGCCCCCAAAGGTGCTGGCGGCGGATTACCGGAATATCAACCGGGTAAATGAATTCAGACGCTATATTGAACCGAAGGTAAAGGGACGGGCTGACACCTTTCTTTCCCATCCTGAATTGCTCGAATTCGTACCTGTCGGGGTCAACAAGGGAACTGCCATCCATTTTCTGTGCCATTACCTTGGACTGCCGGTGGAAAATACTGTTGCCGCCGGGGATGCGGAAAATGATCTGACCATGCTGCAGGCTGCCCATGTCGGATGTGCCATGATCAATGGAGAAGAGAAGGTAAAACAGGCAGCAGACTATGTGACAGTCAACGACTGCGACCATGACGGCGTAGCGGAAATACTGCACCGTTTTATCCTGGATGTAGAATAACATAAGAAGAGTGCGCACGAAAATGGGGCGCGGAATGTCTCGGTCTATCGCTGCGGCATCCTGCGTCCCATTTTCGGTATCGGGTATTATCCATAGAGCTTTGGAAATAACTGCAAAGCGAAAAATGTCAGGTGGTTATCTTTCCAATGATCTGGCAGATGGGAGAAATGATATGAAATGGAAAAAAACCTTTGTGTTCCTCGTGACGTGCTTTTTAACTCTGGAAGCCTACTCCCTTGCCTGGGGAGACTATGATGTATTTATAATCATGCGTATGCAGGAGAAGCTGGATCAGGAGGGCTATTCCTGCTCTCCCTATGACGGAGTCATCGGTTCCCAGACCACAGAAGCAATCCGTCTTTACCAGATGGATCATGGGCTGTGGGCGGATGGAGAGGTTTCAGACTCCCTGCTGCTTTCTCTGGGTCTGCTGGAGGGTGTGGAGGTTACACCGGATCCCAGGCTTCCGGCCTTTCTGATTCCCCGGACTCCTACCCCGACACCTACACCCACACCCACACCCACGCCAAGTCCCACCCCTAGTCCTTCACCCACACCAAGCCCGACTCCAAGTTCTACACCCACACCAAGCCCGACTCCAAAGTCGATACCCGCCTCCAGCCCAACACCGAGTCTGACACTCGCTCCAAGTCCGACACCTGCCTCAGGCCCGACTCCAAGGCTCACCCCGGGAACTGATCCGACAATCAGTCCCGCTTCCAGGCCAGGTCTTACCGCCTCTGCCGCTCCTTCCCCCAGGCCAGAGCTTGCTTCCTCTGCCACTCCTTCCCCCAAGCCAGAGCTTGCTTCCTCTGCCACTCCTTCTCCCAAGCGGGACTTTGCCACTATGACTCCTGCCCCCACACTGAGCCCTGCCCCTGAGCCTGTATTGACTCCCACCGCATCTGTGGAAAAAGTAGGATCGATCCCGGAAGCGACAAAAGCTCCAGCCTCCTTCCGGAAGCCGGAGCAAGTCGATATCTCCCATCTTGTCTTTGATGAGACGGCATTTGCAGGGATCTGGACAGCTTTCACCGACGAAAGGGTTTCTCCGGGCTATAAAGCCTATCTGCCTGCCGCCTGGCCCATCAAGGCGTCCTACAATGCAGACCGGATGTTTGTCCTTTCCTGGGAAAGTCATGAGAAGGACACCGATCATGCCGGAGCGGACATGCTCTATCTGGAATATATGCCCTTCAGTCCGGAATCCTATGAAACCCTGCAGCAGCTGAAGCTGGTCTCCTCCCTCTATGAAGATGCAAGGGCAGAGGGAGCCAACGTGACAAAAGGAAAGCTTGCTGATTTCGAAGGGGTGTTCCTGACCGTACAGGATCTTCCCCTCGAGGAAGGAAAGAAAGGCAGACAGAAAGGCTCTATCGACTGTGTGGACTTTACCTGCACCTTCGCCGGAGAAAGCCCCATCGGCGACCTGTTGATAGTCGGAATCAGCTGTTTTGCTCCAGCCAGGGACATAAGCCGGGTAGCCGGAACCATCCTGGCCTCTATCCAGAGCATCCATTCCGACCCTTCCCAGGAATCAGATTTTATCCTTGTCGGGGATACAGCCTCTTCAGGGTCCTTAACTGGGCTGCGCCGTTTCCTGATTCCTTATCCTACAGCAACCCCGACTCCCACCCCGTCGCCGACGCCTGCTCCCAGTCCGACACCGATGCCCCCAGCTTCTGCCACCATCCTCGAGCCATCCGAGGCGGAAATCATCTACGAGACGCAAGCGGATCCAGCCACAGAAGGAAGCCCAGGCGGCACAAACGCCGTAGCAGAAATTGTCAGTCAGCCGGACTATGGAGCTGTACCTGAATTCATATCCTATCCGGGAGAATACTCCTATGAAGGCTATTCTCTGGAGGATCTCGGCAGCATGCCGAATCCTGACTGGGCTGGGGATCCCGTCTTCGACCCGAACGGCTATGAGGATTGGTAACGACTGGCCTGCCTGCGTTTCAGAGACAGGGTAACCTTTTACTCAAAGTCTAACCAGGCCCCACGCATGGGACTTACGGCGTGGTCAGAGAAGAGCCGCAGGGCTCCTCTTTTATAGCGTCGGGGCTTGGGCTGCCAGGCAGCTCTGCGCTCCTTAAGGATCTGATCCATCTCCTCCGGCGTTTTCTTTTCTCCCTTCACCCCAATGATATTCAGCTTTCTGGCAAAGACGTCCAGCTCAATCAGATCGCCCTCCTCTACCAAAGCGATGGGGCCGCCGCTGGCGGCTTCCGGGGAGCAGTGACCGATCACCGGCCCTGTGGAGGCGCCGGAAAAACGGCCGTCTGTGATCAGGGCGATAGCCTTGCCCAGCTCCTTGTCAGAGCTGATGGCTTCCGAGGTATAGAACATTTCCGGCATACCGCTTCCCTTGGGTCCTTCATAGCGGATAAAGACGGCATCTCCCTTTTCCACCTTATGATGCAGCACAGCCTCCAGACATTCCTCCTCGGAATCGAAGGGACGGGCTCTCAGCACTGCCTGATACATTTCCCTGGGGCAGGCTGTGTGCTTGATGACAGCACCCTCGGGAGCCAGGTTTCCCTTCAGGATAGCGATGGATCCCTCCGTCCCTATGGCCTTGTCATAGGGACGGATAATATCTGTTTTCGTCACATTGGTTCCATAGCGGACATTAAATTCATCCAGCCATTTCTGACATTTCTCATAAAAGCCATTTTCCCTGAGCTCTGCCAGGTTCTCCCCCAGGGTTCTGCCCGTGACAGTCATGACATCCAGATGCAGAACATCCTTAATCTCTTCCATGATAGCGGGGACACCACCGGCATAATAGAAGACCTCTGCCGGCCATCTTCCTGCCGGACGCACGTCGAGAAGATAATGAGCCCCGCGATGCAGTCTGTCAAAGGTATCCCCGGTAATCTCAAAGCCCAGCTCATGAGCGATGGCCGGAAGATGCAGGAGGGTATTGGTGGAACCGGAAATAGCCGCATGCACCATGATCGCGTTTTCGAAGCTCTTCATGGAAAGTAGGGCCGAGGGCTTCATGGTCTCATCCCCCGCGATTTCGACGGCACGCTTTCCGGATCGATAGGCATAATCCAACAGATCAGGACTGGTGGCCGGCATCAGAGCTGAGCCAGGAAGGGATAAACCCAAGGCCTCTGCCATGATCTGCATGGTGGAAGCCGTTCCGATAAAGGAACAGGCGCCACAGGATGGGCAGGCATTGTGCTTTGCCCACAGCAGCCTGTCCTCACCGATCTCTCCCCTCTCGTATCTGGCACTGTACATGCCAAGCTGCTCCAGAGTCAGCATATCCGGTCCTGCATTCATGGTACCTCCCGCCACAAACAGGGCAGGGATATCCACACGCATCATGCCCATCAGGTTTCCCGGACAGCCCTTATCGCAGCTGGCCAGAAATACGCCGGCATCGAAGGGAGTGGCATTCTCCTGGATCTCGATCATATTGGCGATCATTTCACGACTGGCAAGGGAAAAATTGATCCCATCTGTACCCTGGCTTTCTCCATCGCACATATCTGTGGTAAAATATCTGGCTCCATGTCCTCCTGCGTCGCTGACACCCTCACGGACCTTTTCCACCAGCTTGTCCAGGTGCCCGCTGCCGGGGTGGGAATCGCCAAAGGTACTCTCGATAAAGATCTGGGGCTTGGAAAGATCCTCCGGCTTCCAGCCTGTCCCGATCCGCAGCGGGTCCAGCTCCGGTGCCAGTGTTCTCATTTTCTGACTGACTAAACTCATGGAAACGACCTCCTCACATCGTGCAGTTTTTCCGTTAACTCAATCTTTACGCAAACATGGAAATGATCAGCGCTACAATAAAACCGACCCCGCCAACCAATGTTTCCATAATAGTCCATGTCTTCAGGGTTGTCTTTTCATCCAGTCCGATCAGGGATTTGACCAGCCAGAAGCCGGAATCGTTAAAGTGGGAAAGAACGGTCGCACCGCCGGCTACCGCTGCTGTCGTACAGGCCAGATACAGAGGTGACAATCCCTGAACAGCCGGAAGAGCCGCCACGATTCCTGCAGCCATAGTCATAGCTACCGTTGCGGAGCCAACACAGACACGAACCAAAGCCGCGATAATAAAGGCAACCACAACAACCGGCAAATGTAAGGAACCGGTAACATTACCAATGATATCGCCGATACCGGAATACTGAAGCATATATCTGAGGACGCCGCCGCAGGCAGTAACCAGAAGGATCAGTCCGGTAGGCTCCAGAGACTTGGTCATGACCTTTTCCAGCTCGACATTGGTATAGCCGTTCCTGGTCCCAAGCAGATACATGGCTACGATTGTCGCAATCAGCAGAGCAACGAAGGGTTCGCCGAAAAAGTTCAGCACAGGCATCGCTCCAGACAGGGCCGGAATGACGCCGGCAACTGACTTCAGAATAATCAGAAGCAAAGGAATCAGAATGATGCTGGCAATGGTACTGAACTTGGGAAGCTTTGACTCATCGATATCCGGCTGGTCATATGTTGCCGGAACATCAACCATATATTTCCCACCGACGTATTTGCCCCAGATGGGACCGGCAATAACCATGGAGAAGAAACCGCAGAAGATACCCACCAGAATAACAAAGCCAAGATCTACTCCCAGCATATTTGCCACAAGTACGGGACCAGGTGTGGGGGGAATAAATGCATGTCCGACGGCGAGACCGGCCAAAAGCGGAATAGCATAGAAGAGAGTTGATTTCTTCGCCCTCTTTGCCAATGAGAAGGCCAATGGGATCAGGATAATCAGACCAGCGTCGAAGAAAACAGGGATGGAAACTACCAGACCGGTAAGGCCAAGCGCCCAGGCGGCTTTCTCATCACCAAATTTCCTCACCATTGTAACTGCCAGGGTCTGAGCACCGCCGGATAATTCCAGAATCGCTCCGAACATAGAGCCAAGGCCAACCAGCAGAGCGATACCCTTTAAGGTGTTTCCGATTCCGTCATTTACCGCTCCGATTACGTCTGACAGCGGCATTCCAGCGACCAATCCGATCGTTAAAGCGCCTACCAGAATTGAAATCATCGCGTGAACATGAAACTTGATAATGAGCAGCAGCAGCAGGACCAGGCCGATAATTGCTGCCAGAGCCAAACGGGTGGGATTCAATGCCATTGTATCCATTTTTCCTCCTTTTGCATAAACCTGCACGTAACAGCTCAGCACTCTTTGCTTCGCAGTTACGCCTGAACTTAAGCAACAAAGACTGTATCTGTCTTTATGGATACTATATATACTATCAGGTCACGATACAAGTCGTTTGAAACTCGAATGACTTTTTTCGCTTTATGCACAAAAACCTCTGCCAAAGCAAAAATGGACACGGGTATTTCCCCGGAACCCAAAAGACATATTGCACAACATTTCAGAATATAAGCCAAAAGTGATCCTATGACTTGTGTCACTGTCTTTCTCGGATCAAATCCTGAATCAAATCCCGGTTCACCGACAGATGAGCCGTCATGGAACATCTGGCCCCGATCGGATCACGATAATAGATGGCTTTTGCAATCGCCTTGTGGGTATATATCGTCTCATTCATCAGCTTTCTCTCCGTAACATTACAAAAGGTAACAACGGCTGACTGGATAATGGGAACAAGGGTCTGGACAACCATATTCCCGGAGCACCTGGCAATACTGGTATGAAATGCAATGTCTTTTTTTGCGTGATCCATCCCGCTGGTATACAGTTGTTCCACTTCCTCGCAGTATTTCATAACCTCTTCAGCCTGAACGTCTGTCCTGTCCTCAGCCGCCTTTGCTGCGATTTCCGGCTCAAGCATCAGGCGAACATCAAAGAGTTCCAGAGCCAGCCTGTATTTATCCTTTCTTCCGGACAGATTCAAGGGATCTGATATGACAGGGGATGTCGCCAGCACATATGTCCCTGAACCATGCTTTATCTCAACAAGCCCTTGGGCGGCCAGGCTCTTCATGATCTCCCGTATTGTCGTTCGACTTGTTCCAAAGCGTCTGGCCAACTCAAATTCATTCGGCAGCTTATCGCCGATACTGCACTCCCGAAACAGATAGTCCATCATCTGATCTTCAACCTGGCTGCTGATCAGGGTTCTGTTCAATTTCGCAAAATTGTCAGCCATACCGACATCCCTCACTTACCTTTTTATATTGCCGGTTCATCCTACCGAAAGCTCTTTACCCAGTTCAGGAGGGAACCACGATGGGTGTTTACCCTGACTTCCCTTCTCATCTGATCGGTCACCGGTCCGTTGCGGCGCAGCTTTTCCAGGATCTCCTGCTGAAGCTCTTCTATACTCATTTCCTCATAGGCTTTAGGGCTGCCGTCAGGATTCACAGGCTGAACATAGGCTTCATCCTCAGACTCTTCATCCGAAGTCTCCTTTTTTTCCGTTGCAGACTGGGCTGCCGACATCTCCTGAAGTCGAAGGCCTTCCTCTGAGTGCTTTCCTTCGGGAATCCACACCTCGCCGTAATTCCCGGGGATATCTGCACGCAGCCTTCCATCCCGGACCTGAATGGTCAGTCCTGAGAGGACGCCGGTATAGCTGCCGTCATCTGCCGGAAGGTCAAAATGAGCCTGACCGTCATCATTATTCACCATGATCACCACATCCCGGCCTTCCAGCCGGCGGGCAAAGGCATACTGTCTGGTGGTCAGGGAAAGCTCCCGGTAATGTCCGTAGGACAGGGCCGGCTCCTCCTGCCTCATTTTGCCCAGAGCTGCGATCAGAACAGTACAAGGATTTTTCCTGATCGCATCCTGAAAATCCTCCAGGTTAAGAGCCGGACGCAAAGGCGCATCCGTATGCCTCTCCTTTTTTCCTTCTATGCCGAATTCTGACCCGTAGTAGATCGAAGGAACCCCCGGAAGGGTATACAAAAGGATATGAACCGGCACAAAGTGGGCTTTATTGTTCAGCTTGGTATAGATCCGCTCCACGTCATGGTTGTCCGTAAAGTTATAAAGCTTCAACCCCTCCGGTCTGTTCCCGCCCATGTCATACAGTCTCTTGACGGTATGGGCAATCTCAAAGTAATTGTGGTCATTATGACCTGAGTACAGTGCTTTGTGGAGATGGTAATTTGTAACGCAGTGCAGCATCTGGTCATTGACCCACCTGGAATATTCTCCGTGGATCACCTCTCCCATCAGCCAGAAATCCTGCTTGACCGTATTTGCCACTCCCCGAAGACAGCGCATAAAGTCAAAGTCAAGCACATCCGCTGCGTCAAGCCGAATCCCATCGATATCGAATTCGCTGACCCAGAAACGGATCACATCACAGATATAATCCCGGACTTCGGGGTTTCTCTGGTTCAGCTTGACCAGCAGATTATATCCGCCCCAGTTGTCATAGGAAAAGCCGTCATTGTATTCTGTATTTCCCCAGAAATTGACGTTACAGTACCAGTCTTTGTAGGGCGAATTTTCCCGGTTTTTCTGGATATCTCTGAAGGCAAAAAAATCCCTGCCGGTATGATTAAATACACCGTCCAGAATGACCCGGATTCCTTTTTCATGGCATGCCCTGACAAAGTCCGTCAGATCCTGATTGTCGCCCAGACGGGAATCCAGCTTCCGATAATCTGTCGTCTCATAGCCATGTCCCACCGATTCAAACAGGGGGCCGATATACAAAGCCGTACAGCCGATCTCCCGGATATGGTCAATCCAGGGAAACAGGGTCCGCAGGCGGTGGACCGGTTCAGCATAATCGTTGTGGGCCGGCGCACCCGTCAGACCCAGTGGGTATATATGGTAGAAAACAGCTTCTTCATACCATGCCATTCACATTAACCTTCCATTTCTGTAAAAACTTGCCACCCTGGAAGGAGGATCCGAGAATCCTCTGTCCAGAGTGGCACACGATTAACCGGTCATTGCCAAAGCCTTTTGGCTCCGCAGCCGGCTCCATAAATGATTTGTAATTTCCTTTACAGCAGATGCGCCCTGAGCTCCTCCCCGGACTGAACCGAAAGATATGCCGGCGGAATATCCAGAACCGTAAAGCAGCCGCTCTTTCCTTCCTTCTGCAGGCGGAAGGCAGCTCTGGCAAAGGCCGTCAGCACACTGGTGGTGAACTCCGGATTGGAATCCAGCTTCAGGCTGTACTCGATGATATGGCTGTGTTCCTTGTTTACACCGGTTTTGCCGGAGCGGAAGACAAAGCCACCGTGAGCCATGCCGCTGTGGTCCCTCTGAAACTCTTCATCGGAAATGAAATTCACTGTGGTATCGTAATCCGCGAAGTAGTTGGGCATCTCCTTGATCTCTTTTTCCACTGCAGCCGGATCAGCTCCCTCTTCGAGCACCACAAAGCATTCCCTCAGATGCTTCTGGCGGGTGGAAAGTTCCGGGTTCTGTCCGGAGCGCACCTTCTCAAGGGCTTCTTCCACAGGGATAGTATACTGCTTGGCATTTTTTACCCCCTTGATCCGGCGTACCGCATCCGAATGCCCCTGGCTGACACCCTTTCCCCAGAAGGTATAGTCCTTCCCGTCCGGCAAAATGGCATTGGCATAGACACGGTTCAGGGAGAACATGCCCGGATCCCATCCCACTGAAATGACAGCCACTTTGCCCGCAGCCTTTGCTGCGGCATCCACTGCCCGGAAATGCTCCGGTATCCTGGCATGTGTGTCAAAGCTGTCGATGCAGGTAAAGGAAGCCGCACACTCAGGAGTCTGGCGAGGAAGGTCCGTCGCGCTTCCTCCACAGAGGATGAGGACGTCAATCCTGTCCTTCCAGGACAGCAGTTCCTCTGCCGGAACCACCGGCACCCCTTCCGTCAATATACTGACACGGGAGGGATCGCGACGGGTAAAGACAGCTGCCAGCTCCATATCCGGTGCTTCCTTAACAGCCAGTTCAACGCCGCGGCCCAAATTTCCGTAACCATTGATACCAATTCTGATTGCCATAGGGCTATCATCCTTTCTAAGCGTCACTGCGACGCCTTGCTGAAAACCGATGCAGATAAGACTTATACAGCTCGACAGACCGGTTTACCACCAGCTCCATAGGAAAGTCCAGCTCCTGAAGCAGGGGAAGCGAATATCTGCAGTCCGCAATATCTTCACACCAGTGGGCGTCACTGTCCATAATAATGGATACACCGTACTCCCGACAAAGCTTCAGCATAATCTGGACATTCTCCCAGGTATTCTCCCGGGCACAGGAAGGATCCAGGGAATGATTGTTCAGCTCCAGAAGAACGTGATGCTCCCTGGCTGCTGATACAATCTTTTCATAGTCCAGTGGATATCTTCCGTCATCCGGGTGACCAATGATATCCACAAGAGGATTCTCAATCGCACGAAGCACCGCCTGCGTATTGACCTCCCTGGTTCCCGGCTTTATACAAGGCAGATGCAGGCTGGCGATCACCACATCCAGCTGGGAAAGAATCCGTTCCGGGACATCGAGCTCCCCCGCGTAGTTCATAATATTCGCCTCCACTCCATACAGGACTTCAATCCCTGCCATCCTGTGGGGTAGGACCTTCAGATTCTGAAAATAAATATTATTACAGCTGCCGGGCATCATCTCTGCGTGCTCGGTAATGGCGAGCAAAGACAAGCCCTTCCGGGACGCTGCCTGAACCATCTCCGTGATGGTGTTATAAGCATGACCGCTGGCCAGGGTATGGGTATGCGAATCGAGAAGGTTTTTCATCACAATACCATTATTTCATGGTTCTGCGAGCTTTGCGACCGGCTCCGTTCCCACGATTCAAAACAAGATGCTTGGGCAGACCCCCAACCATGACAGGAAGTAAATCTCCCTGAATCAGGGGACGGACATAATCGACGAATTCCTTGGTTACATAGTTTGCTTCCTTGTTCATCCATTCCCTCGGAACCAGTCTCTCTTCATTCGCGATGCGGTGTACATCAAAAATGCTGGTATCAGACAGGTAGGGATCATCAGAAACACGGTTAATGATAACCATCTTGCCGGTATCGCCTTCGTCCGCCGCTTTGATCGCAGCGCCGCCGACCATAAATGCCTCGTCGATGTCCACGCGGGAAGCCAGATGGGAAGCGCTCCTCTGAAGGGTGGAAAGCTCAATCGCTCTGGTCTTGCAGCCGGTCTCTGTTGTCAGGCAATTCGCCAGGAAGCTGGCGGTTCCGCCCATCTGCTTATGGCCAAAGGCATCCACCGCATCACTGGAGGATCCCAGTTCACATACATATCTGCCATCCGCGAGCTTAATCCCCTCTGAAACCGCGACGACAACACAATCCTTTTTCTCCAGAAGCTCCTTGACCTTAGTCTTGAAGGCATCCAGATCAAAGGGAACCTCAGGAAGATAAATCAGATCCGGTCCATCGCAGTCCTCATCCTTGGCAAGAGCAGTGGCTCCCGTCAGCCAGCCGGCATTGCGGCCCATGATCTCCAGAACGGTGATCTGCTTTTTCCTGTAGGCAAGCCCCTGAGCGTCGCGGATGACTTCCTTTGTGGTAGCTCCGATATACTTGGCAGCGCTTCCGAAGCCGGGGGTATGATCCGTCAGGGCAAGGTCATTGTCGATGGTCTTCGGTACGCCGAGGAACTTCTGGGTGCGCCCTGTCAGAATAGCATAGTCGGACAGCTTCTTGATGGTATCCATGGAATCATTGCCGCCGATATAGATGAAGACTTCGATATCGAGCTTGTTCAGAATCTCGAAAATCTTCTCGTAGGTTTCCTTTTCTTCAAAAATCTCCGGAAGCTTATAACGGCAGGAGCCAAGGAAGGCGGAAGGTGTCCTCTTCAGAAGCTCAATGTCAAGCTCGGAATGGATCTGAGTGGACAGGTCAACATACTGCTCCTCCAGAAGGCCCTGGATACCATGAACCATACCATATACTTTATCATAGCCTCTGTCTATGGCATACTTGTATACCCCTGCAAGGCTTGAGTTAATCACTGCTGTCGGGCCGCCGGACTGTCCTACGATAATGTTTCCCTTTTTTGCCATTTTTATCATCCTCCTAAGATATATCTGATGCCTTTTCCAGGCTTTTTTATATCGCGTATATATTAGCAATTCACAGCATTTTCGTCAAGTTAAACCTACGATCATTTTGGATAATCTGCCACTTTTTTTCCCTGTCAAAAATCAGTTTTTCCTTTCCCAAACAGTATTATCCCGTCCTGTTTTTTACGGCCAAAAGAGTGCCACTGTGGTCTGGCAGCCAGTTTACAGATGGGAATCCCCTGCGAAGAGAATTTTTCTTCATACTCTGTGGCAATATTATCCTTCATGAGTATCTCGTTGGCGTACAGGTTTTCTGTGGAATATAGCAGTTCCCAGCCGGCTTCCCGAATCTCTGTCAGGGAAAAATGAAACAATTCTGCATTGTCAGTTTTGAATTCCACCACGCCTGTCTTTTTATCCAGAATTTTCTCGTAGCGGGATAAAAAACGCCGGGAGGTCAGCCTGCGGGAAGCATGGCGGGATTTTGGCCATGGATCGGAAAAATTCAGGTATATCTTTTCCACCTCCTCTTCTTCCAATACCTCCGGCAGCAGGCGGGCATCCATCCGCACATAAGCCAGGTTACCCAAAGACAGATATTCCTTCTCATACTCCTGTCTCTTCTGCATGGCACGGAGAAGGACACTGCTGTACATTTCAAACCCCAGGTAACTGATGCCCGGATTAAGTCTGGCCTTCTGAAGCAGAAACTGCCCCTTTCCCATTCCGATTTCGATATGGACAGGCACATCCTTCTGAAAATATTCTCTCCATTTTCCTTTCCATTTTTCCGGTTCCTGAATGACGTAGGCGCTGTCAAGGATTTCCTCTCTGGCGCCGGGAATATTCCTTAATCTCATAATATACTCCCCCAATGCCGGTCACGGCGTCCCTGCTGCAATATGGTAGAGGAAGGCCCTGCCGCACCTCTACCCCGGCGGGGCGCCGGTCACCGCCAGGTGACAGATTTCCATACGGCGCCCCTGCCATAAAAAAAACACGGGCTGTACCACAGCCCGCGCAAAGCCTCAGGATTTAGTATTCTTCGTCATAATACTCGTCATAATCATAGTCTTCATCGTAGTACTCATCGTCATAGTATTCTTCGTCACTATCATCCGATGAGCCTGCTCCCTGACCGCTGTAATATTCTACCGCTGTAATGGAATCCGTATCCGTCACCATATTCATGGCAGAATCATACATATCCCCGTTGATATTAAAGGTGTTATTCAACATCGTTGTTTTTGTGGATGGAGTCACTTCCATAACCAGAATTTCATCCGCCTTTTCCTCAAGGGTGGAGCGGCTGAAGTCTTCTCCATAATAGGAAGCGATGCTGTGAGCCTGGGCAAGATCTTCTGTATAAGATGCCAGAGGATAGATGGTGTGGTCCGCATTATCATAATTGTAATGCATGACGACCAGCTCCAGATCCGGATTCAGAATATCGATGGAAACAACTCCATCCCTGACCGTCTTTTGAATGGTAAACTTCGCCAGGCCACCGAGGACAGACTTCAGCGTTTCCTGGCCGGTAGCAAGATTCCCCAGGCTGTAATAAACCAGGGTTTTATGACCGGAACCATCGCTCAGGGTAACATATGGCTGAAGGGTATGCGGATAGGAGCCAATGATCACATTTACCCCCTGCTGCATCAGATAAGCCGCCCATTCCTTCTGATACTCAGTGGGCATGGCCTCGTCGTCAGCTCCCCAATGGGCGCAAACGATCAGGCAGTCACTGGCAGCCTTAGCCTGGGAGATCTTCCTGGAAACAGCTTCCGTCTGAAAAAGACTGAGAGAATATACCGTGTCTGAAGAACCCGAAGCAGCCGTATTCAGATTTGCCGTCCGGCCATTGATGGGCATGACGAAATTAAGGAAGGCGATCCTGATGCCATTTGTCTCGATGACAGAAAACTCCGTGCTGTCCGAGTCGGAATCAATTCCCAGGAGCTTGACATCCGGGTGAGAGCTGCGCCAGAAATCCACCGTCTTTCCTATCAGCTCCTGCCCTCCGCTCGCCATAAACTCGGTCGCTGCTCCGACCACATCAAAGCCCGCGTTTGCCAATGCATCCCCCACCTCTACCGGAGTGGCATAGGGCTCTGTTCCGCTGACCGCATCATGATCTGTGGTAAAGGGAGTCTCCTGATTGACGATTGCTATATCCGCACCCTGAATCGTCGGTTTGATCTGGGAGTATATATGATCATAGTTCCATAAGCCTGCGCTGCTTTGACCGGACGAAAGAAGACTTTCCTGTATCAGATTATCGCCGGCGGCAACCACGGAGACAGAATAAACGCCGTCTTCCGCGTCAGATACAATCGTATTTCCGTCTCTCTCTCCGTCTACGGTTCTGCTTTCTCCGGGTAGGCTCTCCACGGTATCGCTTTGTGCCTGCAGGGCAGGTTTTTTCACCATATTGTAATCCAGACGGTTAAAAAGGACACAGATCACTACCAGAGCAATGCCTGCCAGGACCATGCTGATCCGTGAATTCATTTTCTCAATTAGATTTAGAGGAAGATAATCATTTCGCTTCATAATGGCATACAACACCTATTAATTATCTAAATTTGATATCCAGTAACTGATTTCATACCTGTGAAGCACAAAGTGCTGAACCGTACCCGACAAAGTACGGTTCAGTAAAACGCTCCTTCACCACGATTTTCGAAATATTTTCTCAAAATTCCTTAATACATCTGTAATATTCCCGTTTGACTTTGCTCTGTTTTTCTAAAAAGATTATAGCAAACCCACTCCAAAAAAGAAAGGCAGCAAATTGCACAAAGCTAAGAAAATCAAAAGTTTATTCAAGGCTTCCGGACAAGTTATCCACATTTTTTACCTTCATCATCCACCTCGAAAAGGCAGAAAAGAAGACTTATTCACATAACCATCCACATTTTCCACATATCAGGTGGAAAACCACTCGATTCATCCCTTGCTGTTTTCCTTGGTAAAAAAGGAGAATTTCATTCCCTTCCCCCTCTTTCCCCAAAAAAGTCTTGACAAAACTATAATCAACCGATTTGTTATAGCCGAAGATCAATTAATATTTTTGTAACACCCTTTAATGAATTGCGTGACGATTTTCTTCTCAGGCAAGCACCTTTATGGAAAACAGTTTTTCTGCGTTTTCCTGTGTCGTCCGGATCACTGTCTCCTCATCCACCCCTTTGATTTCAGCTATTTTCCTGACAACCAGGGGAAGCTTAGATGAGTCGTTTCTTTTCCCTCTTTCCGGAACCGGGCTAAGATAAGGGCAATCCGTTTCCAGCACAAGCTGGGAAAGAGGCGTCATAGACACAACCTCAGGCAGTTTCCTAGCGTTTTTGTAGGTGACGACCCCTCCGATCCCCAGAAAAAGACCCATTTGGATATATTCCCGGGCCAGTTCCTCCCCATAGGAAAAGCAATGGATGATCCCCCCGGTCATTCCCCTCTGAACATATTCCCTGACAATATCTAAGGTATCCTGTCCTGCATCCCGGCTGTGGACGATAAAAGGAAGGCCCTTTTCCCTGGCAATCTCCATCTGGCTGCGGAAGACCTTCTGCTGGATCCTATGCTCTTCCTCCTCCTTGTGCCAGTAATAATCCAGGCCGATCTCTCCTACGGCAACTACCTTTTCCTGATCCGTCAGCTCTCGGATTTTCTCAAGGATCTCGTCCGTCACCTGACCGGCATCATCAGGATGGATTCCCACTGCCGCATAGACAAAAGGGTAAGTCCTGGCGAGAGCCGGCGTTGTCGTAAGGCTTTTTATACTGGCACAGGCATTGACGATAGAGCCGATACCACAAGCCGCCATTCCATCCAACAGCTCCTCCCTGTCCGCATCAAAAGCTTCGTCGTCATAATGGGCATGGGTGTCAAAAATCATTCCCTTACCCATCCTTCAGCACACTTCAGAGCCTGACGGCATATCGCGGTCCGGTACCATCAGGGAAAGATTTCCCTGGCTGTCCTCTGCGCAGAGAATCATACCCTCACTATCCAGGCCGGCCAGCTTTGCCGGCTTCAGATTTGTCACCACCATGACCTTTTTCCCTACCATCTCCTGGGCGCTGTAGCCGGATTTGATCCCGGAAAGGATCTGGCGCACCTGATTGCCGATCTTTACCTTTGAGCACAGAAGCTTGCGCGATTTTTTCACTTCCTCGCAGGCAATGATCTCTCCGATCTGAAACTGGAGCCTGGCAAAATCGTCATATGTGATCTCCGGCTTAACCTGGCCTTCCTTTTCCTGGGAAGCGGCTTCGCCGGATGATTCCTCCGTCTTTCCCTCAGCTGCCTCCCCCTTTACCGGATGCAGCTTTTCCACCTTCGCCAATACCTCCTTGATATCCTGACGCGCAAAAAGAATCTGCGGCTGATCTGTCACCTTATTGCCGGAAGGATAGCCGCCAAACTGGTTCAGCTTTTCCAGGCCTCGTTTCTCTGTCTTCAGCTGGGCCAGGATCTTTTCACTGGTCTCTGGCATAAAGGGCTCGAGGAGCTCAGCTCCGATGCAGATTCCTTCCACCAGATTGTAAAGAACACTGGCCAGCCTGTCCTTCTTTCCTTCATCCTTTGCCAGGACCCAGGGCATGGTCTCATCGATGTATTTGTTGCACCGTTTAAAGAGAGCAAAGATTTCTGAGATGGCATCCGCGACCCGGAGCTTTTCCATTCTCTCTTCCACCTTTTTCACTGTGCCTGTAACTATGGTCTTCAGATCCTCATCCACAGGCTCTGACACGCCCTTGTCTTCCACGATACCGCCAAAATACTTGTTTGACATGGAGATGGTTCGGTTCACCAGATTGCCGAGAACATTTGCCAGATCAGAATTCATGCGCTCAACCATCAGCTCCCAGGTGATCACGCCGTCATTTTCAAAGGGCATCTCGTGAAGGACAAAATAGCGCACGGCGTCAACGCCAAAGAAATCCACCAGCTCATCCGCATAGATGACATTCCCTTTGGATTTGCTCATCTTGCCGTCTCCCTGCAGCAGCCAGGGATGGCCGAACACCTGCCGGGGCAGCTCCTCCTCCAGGGACATAAGGAAAATAGGCCAGTAGATCGTATGGAACCGGATAATATCCTTGCCGATCAGATGCAGGTCTGCCGGCCAATACCTGTGATATTGCTCCGTACTGTTCCCGTCAGCATCATAACCGATTCCGGTGATGTAGTTGCTGAGGGCATCCAGCCAGACGTAGACCACATGGTTGGGATCAAAGTCCACCGGAATTCCCCATTTAAAAGAGGTACGGGAAACGCACAGATCCTGAAGCCCCGGAAGAAGGAAGTTGTTCATCATCTCATTTTTCCGGGATTCCGGCTGGATAAATTCAGGATGTGACTGGATATATTCGATCAGCCGGTCAGCATATTTGCTCATACGGAAGAAATACGCTTCCTCGCTGGCTTTTGAAACTTCTCTGCCGCAGTCCGGACATTTTCCGTCCACCAGCTGGGTCTGTGTCCAGAAGGATTCACAGGGGGTGCAATACCAGCCTTCATAGGCGCCTTTATAGATATCCCCCTTGGCGTACATTTTCTTAAATATTTTCTGAATCTGCTTTTCATGGTCCGTGTCCGTTGTCCGGATAAATTTATCGTAGGAGGTATTCATCATATCCCAGATTTCCTTGATCTGAGCAGCCACCTTGTCTACGAATTCCTTTGGCGTTATGCCCTCATCCGCAGCCTTAAGCTCAATTTTCTGGCCGTGCTCATCCGTCCCGGTCTGAAAAAAAACATCATAGCCCTGCTGCCTTTTGAAACGAGCAATAGAATCGGCAAGCACGATCTCATAGGTATTCCCGATATGGGGTTTTCCGGATGTATAAGCTATCGCCGTTGTAATATAGTATTTTTTGCTTTCCATATCTACTCGATTCCTCCCTTTTTTTTGCCAAGCATTGGCTTAGAGTATAACAATCATTTGTCCTTTTGTCCATGAAAAATGCAGGCTTTGCTTCTGCCATTTGTCAAAGGAGCCGGGATATAAAGACAGAGGCTGACAATTTCTGTCTCTATATCCCGGCTGATCCTATGGTTCCGCCCGAAAAGGCAACCATTCCGATATTGGCCGACCCTTAGGAAAGGCAGTTTTCTACAGTATCGAGATAGGTTTTGAAAACACCGCGGTCTGCACCAAGGTTATAATCATAGTCCGTGATAGAACCAGTGATGCGCACGGAAATATCCTCGTTTTCCTTCAGGAAAGCGACCGCCTCGGCTGTTAAAGGCAGGTAAGCATGCTCCTTCAACGTAACTCCTTCAATGCTTCCTGTGGATACGGCGTCATTCACCTCGCAGGATTTAGACCCACTGAAGAAGCTTACCTTTTGGACATAGGGACGGTAAGCACCGGTAGAATCGATCACAAAGGCAGGTATCAAGGTAAACAGGCCGCTTGTATCGTCTCTGGCAACAATGACTTTAAAGGAAGTCTCCAACATGATCCTGTCAATCGCAGGGCTTTCTACCGCGGGTGTACCGGCCGGCAGGCCAAGATCCAGCATTCCTGTCCCTTCAAACCGGTCAAAGGAGAATTTCCAGGTGGAATCCAGGAAGGGAGTGAGATCATCGTCCGTCTCATCATAGATCGCCGCGAATTTTTCCTCCGGGGTGAGCTTCATCGGAAACGTAAGGGTCAGGCGCTTGTCCAGTGTACCCGCTGCGGCGTCCTGAACCGCAAGATAAGTGACAAGGTCTGCCGTACCTGTTCCTTCAAGCCCATTATCATCCTGAAAGCTCTTTACGGCTGCTGCCGTGCCGCCGCCATAAATGCCGTCTGCGACTCCCTGCAGATATCCAAGGCTGATCAACCCTTGCTGCATGGCCATGACCGAGTCCCCGGAACTTCCCTGGGTCAGTTCTGTCAGACCGTTTGCGCTGGGGAAACCGGAAAGATCCACCAGGGGAAGAAGAGTCTCAAACTCCTCCCGGGAGACCTGTCCAACATTGCCGTTATACCTGATGGCGACGGAGCTTCCGTCTATCACTCCCAGAAGATCAAACCTGTCCAGATTCTCCTGCTTTGTTTCTTCTCCTACAGTCACAGTAAAGGGAACCGGTTCCCCATCAATATATACAGGCTGTGCAAAAGCAGCCGTCTGAAAAGCAAATATCAAGGATGGAACCAAGATCGGAAGTATCAGTTTCTTCATAATTATTCTCCTCATAGAACTCAGTTCTATTCTGTCATATTGTGTTCGGATGACAATAATCGCCTATTCCCGGCGATTCGACATCAGCAGCACGCTGCGCATTGCGCCGACAAAAGCGTGACTTTGGCCAGTGAAAAAACTGGCTGCTGACCTTAACCGTGACAAAATACTATCATGCTTAAAGTGCCTCTGTCAAATAGAAACCGAAACTCTTTCGTAACGATTCCCTTGTAAAAAAAATATCCTTCTGTTTCACCTGTTCATAACCGCAAGATAGCGGCGGACATTAGCGGCGATATCTTTCCCGTCAAACACCGCCGATCCTGCCACCAGAATGTTAGCTCCTGCAGTCAGGACAGTTTCAATGGTGGAATCGTTGATTCCTCCATCGACCTCGATATCTGTCTCGAGTCCTGTTTCCGTCAGTCTTTCCCGCAGGGTTTTTATCTTTTGGGTCATCTCGGGAATATACTTCTGTCCGCCAAAACCAGGATTTACTGTCATCAGCAGGATCATCTCCACTTTACCCAATACATAATCCAGGGCATTCAGGGGGGTAGCCGGATTCAGGGCGACTCCTGCCTTCTTCCCACAGGCATGAATCTGCTGGATGGCACGATCCAGATGTCGGGTAGCCTCAGCGTGAACCGTAATAATATCCGCACCGATCCGGGCAAATTCTTCTATATAGCGTTCCGGATCCTGAACCATAAGGTGCACATCAAAGACCACGTCCGATACAGGACGGATAGCCTTGATCACCGGCATTCCCAGAGAAATACTGGGAACAAAAAGGCCATCCATGACATCGATGTGCAGATACTGCGCGCCGGCCTGTACTGCCTGGGTAATGTCCTTTTCCAGATTTCGGAAATCTGCGGATAAAATCGAGGGAGCTAATCGATAATGGTTCATATCTGATCTCCTTTCTCGCCAGGATATGCTTTTGTGTGACTGAACAGTTACGTCTTCTCTTACGACCATATTATACTCTATTTATCGGTTCTTGGCTATACTGCTATTGACGCATTTTTTTCATTCCTGTACAATTGACACCCTAAGGATCTGTACAAAAAGGAGGTAATACCGATGAATATCCTTACTCTGGAGGATATCCGCAAAACCCTTGGAGCCAAAACCGTTTTTTCTTCTGTCACACTGGGTATGGAGGATCAGGAACGGGTAGGCCTGATCGGCATAAACGGGACAGGAAAAACTACGCTTTTGTCAATTATCGCCGGACTGACGGAGCCGGATGGAGGAAAGCTTACCATGAGAAAGGGACTGCGGGTCTGTTATCTGCCGCAGAATCCTGTTTTTGATCCCGGGATATCAGTCCTGGAAAATGTCAGTGCCTTTATTCACGGAAAGGAAGAACATTGGAATACCGACGGCGAAGCCCTTGCCATGCTGCAGCGATTTGGTATTGACGATCCGGCCTGCTCTCCCCGGCTTTTATCCGGCGGTCAACGAAAACGTGCTGCCCTTGCCGCTTCCATCCTCACCCCCTGTGACCTCCTCATCCTGGATGAGCCGACCAACCATCTGGATCACGATATGATAGAATGGCTGCAGAACTGGCTGGAGCACTTTAAAGGTGCTCTGCTCCTGGTTACTCATGACCGATATTTTCTGGATGAGGTCACAGAGACCATCTGGGAAATAGATCGCAAAAATGTGTATCGATACGAAGGAAATTATGAGATTTATCTAACCAGGAAACAGGAGCGGCTGAACTTTGCCCTGGCTGCAGAGCGAAAGATGGCCGCTCTGTACAAACAGGACCTGGCCTGGATGATGCGCGGCGCCCGCGCCCGCTCCACCAAGCAAAAAGCGCATATTCAACGGTTTGAAGCTCTCAGGGACAGGGACCAGATCATAGAAGAAAGAAATGTCGCCATCTCTTCCCTTTCAACCCGGATGGGCAATAAAACCCTTGAACTCTACGATATCTCAAAAGCCTTCGATGGAAAAACTCTCTTCCGCGATTTTACCTATACCTTTTTAAAAACTGACCGAGTGGGATTGATCGGACCCAACGGCTGTGGAAAATCTACCCTTCTGAAAATCATGATGGGTGAGCTTACGCCGGACACAGGACATGTCGAGGTCGGTCAGACCATTCAGTTCGGATATTTCGGCCAGGAAAACCGACTGCCTTCCAATGATGCACGGGTCATCGATACGGTAAAGGATGTGGCGGAGTATATCCGGACGAAGGAGGGACTGGTATCCGCATCATCCATGTGCGAACGGTTCCTGTTTGACGCCGAAGCTCAGTATGCACCCGTGGGAAAGCTTTCCGGCGGTGAAAAAAGGCGACTTTACCTGCTGCTAGTCCTCATGGCTTCTCCCAATGTGCTCATTCTTGACGAGCCCACCAATGACCTTGATATTCAGACTCTGCAGATCCTGGAAGATTATCTGGACAGCTTTGCCGGTACTGTCATCACCGTTTCCCATGACCGATATTTCCTTGACCGAGTGGTAAACCGTATTTTCAGCTTCGAGGCCGACGGCCTGCTCCTCCAGAGCGAAGGAGGCTATGAAGAATACCGGGAACACAAGCTTTCCAGAAGCGGCAAAGCTTCGCGGCAGGAGATTTCCCAACCTTCCCGGACAGATCATGCAGAAAAAGCTTCCCACAAAAGCAGCGGCAAGCCCCGTCAGGAATCGGTAAAGAAAAGGCTGTCTTATCTCGAACAGAAGGAATATGACGAGATAGAAGGGCTGATTGATGCCCTTACCCGGCGGTCAGAGGAACTCGCGGCACAGATGGCCGAAAATGCCACTTCTTATACAAAGCTGTCCGAGCTTTCCAAAGAAAAAGACGCGGTTGACGCCGAACTGGAGACGAAAATCGAAAGATTTATCGAGCTTCAGGAACTGGTGGACTCCCTAAAATAGTATTTTCCCTCCACTGAGACAGCATCCGGTTCATCCATTCATAAACGTCCAATGAGTAGGCTTCTTTCAGGGCTTCCGGTGTAAATACATCCGGCATACTTCCCTGGGCAAGAGTCTGCCCCTTTTTCAGAAGAAGGGCATGTGTGCCATAAGCCCTGGCCAGGCTCAGATCATGGACGACAGAGATGACTGCCCGTCCCTTAACCGACAGCCACTTCGTGATCATGGAAAAAACCTGCTTCTGATATACCAGATCCAGATGGTTGGTAGGCTCATCCAGTATCAGAATTCTGGGATCCTGGGCAAAAAGCTGAGCCAGAAAAACACGTTGGAGTTCTCCTCCGGAAAGCTCCAAAACGGATTTTTTCTCCAACTCCTGCAGTCCGGTGACAGCCAGCGCCTGGGATATACGATCCTCCCCGTCATCCTCCTCATTCTGAAACAGTCCTTTTCGATAGGCATAACGGCCAAGGCGCACCACCTCCCTCACCGTAAAGGAATAGCTCACATAATGATTCTGAGCCAGAATGCCGATCTGCCTTGCCAGCTCATAGGGGCGAAACAGCTTTACATCCCTCCCCATACAGTAGATCTCTCCCTGGTAAGGCAGACCCTGGGAAACCGCGTTAACAATGGTTGATTTTCCGGCTCCGTTCGGCCCGATGATCATCAGCCACTGTCCTTCTTTCAAAGAAAAGCTTACCTCACGAAGAACCACACTGTCTGCGTAAGCCACTGACAGCTTATTGACGTAAAGCAATCCGTCCCGGCCTGGTCCTGAGTTGTTTTCCTCCTTTTCCAGAGCTTTCCGCTTCCCAAATATTCCCGCCATTGGCCTCCCCCTTTCTGTCTTTACTGCGCATACTATCTTTTTACAAACTTCTGCTCTTATAAAAAATATACACAAAGAGCATAGCACCGAAGAAGGAAGTTACCACTCCAATAGGCAATTCCAGAGGATTCAGGATAATCCTGGCCAACAGATCCGCCAGCATCAAAAACGTCGCCCCTCCAAAAACGGAGGCCGGAAGGAGTCTTCGATGGTTTGGTCCTGTCAGCATCCTTACCATATGCGGAGTCACCAGTCCCACAAAGCCAATACTGCCCCCAATGGAAACACAGACACCGATCAGCGCAGATACTGTAATCAAAACCACCAGCCGAACCCGCCTGACATTTACTCCAATGTGCCGGGCGTTATCCTCTCCTATGGCAAAAGCATTCAATTCCCTGGCGTGGAGCATGAGAATCCCAAAACAAAGGATCAGTGTCAAAAACAGGATGCCGGCATTTTTATAGCTGCTCCCTGCCAATGACCCCATCGTCCAGAAGGTAATATGCTTTACCCTTTCCCCCGCGAAGGTAAGCACCAGGGATAGGATGCTGGAAATAAACATGGAATAGATGATACCCATGAGAATAATGGTATTGGTGGACAAAGAGTTGTCCAGCCGGTAAGCCAGAAAAAGGATCAGAATCAATGAAGCGAAGGCAAAAAGCATGGCCATAGCTACCGTAGCAGAAAAAGGCAGAAAAAGCAGGCGCATCCCAAAAGCAATGGAAATAGCCGCTCCTAATGAAGCGCCGGAGGATACCCCCAGCGTAGATCCGTCAGCCAGGGGGTTCTTCAGCAGCCCCTGCATGGCTGCCCCACAGATGGAAAGGGAAGCCCCCGTCAGCGCGACGCAGAGCACTCTCGGCAGTCTGACAGACAAGATGATGGAACGGGCTGTAGCCGGCAGCAGGGAAGACTTTCCCAATAAAGCCAGGCTGATCGTCCGCATCGTAGTGGATAGCGAGATGGTGACACTTCCCAAGCAGACACAAAGCACTGCCGTAGCAAACGTGACAGAGGCAAAAGCCAGATAGGCAAGGGGCGAAAAACCTTCCCCGTCACTGTTTTTCTTTTTGACTCTCTTTTCCTGATTAACCACTGTATTCCTTTCTAAAAAGGAGGGAAACCTTTTGGCTTCCCTCCTTACCATAAAGCTTATGCTGCATCTTCTGCCTGCTCATTTTCTTCATAAACAAAATCATAAAGCATCTTAGCCCCGTCCACCAGTCTTGGTGTCGGTCTTGACAATTCATTGTTCTGCAGATTCAATATCTTTTCATTCCTGATGGCAGTGATGTTTTCCCAGCCCTGACGGGAAAGGATTTCCTCCACAGGAGTCGGCCCTTCTCCAAAATACATGGAAATGGTCACAATGTAATCCGGATCCCGTTCGATCACCTGTTCCTCAGAAACGCTTCCCCAGCCCTCCACATCATCAAAAATATTCTTCAGGCCAATCATCTGGGCGATCTCGTTCATAAAAGTACCGCTGCCCGCCGCCCATAGCCCGTATTCCAAAGGAGACACTTCAAAATAAACCGTCTGGGTTTCTTCCTTTTCCGTCATAGTCTCCAACTCCTCAAAGGAAGCTTTCATGCCCGAAACGATCTCCTCAGCCTCAGCCTCCTTTCCCACAAGAGAACCGATCATGGAAACAGCCGTATACACTCCTTCAATATCCTGAGCGTCGGAAACGAGAACCTTGATCCCGGCATCCTCCAGGGAAGCGATCTGCTCCTGCGACTGGGCCATGGTTCCCATCAGCAGGACCTCGGGTTCCAGGGCGATAAGCTGTTCGATATTCGTATCCGCGCCGGACTGAACGGACGGCACATCCATTACCTCCGGGGGATAATCGCAGTACTCTCCCCGGCCAACCAGCAGATCCCCGGCACCTAAGGCATAAAGGATCTCACAATCCGCGGCTGTCAGCGCAACGATCCGCGAAACCGGCTTCTCAAGGGTGAGCTCCCGCCCCATCATATCTGTGACGAGAACAGGCTCAGATCCGGCCTGTACCACCACCGGCCTGGCATTACCCCAGGCAAAGACGGCTGCAAGAACGGCTGTCATCAGGAAAAGGTTTTTCCATAGTCTTTTCATCATAGATCCATCTCCTTATCTCATTTTGTTTATTTTTTTCTATTCGCTCACATAATCCCAGTAATCATCGCCAGTGCCATAGTCTGTATCGTCATCAAAATAATATACTTCCCATCCGTCCGAATCATATTCATAAGGATATTCTTCTTCATCGTTCTCAACGTCAGAATCATCGTCGTCCGTTTTTGATGCCGGGTCGGAAGGAGCGCTCTGGCTGCCATCCTGGTAAGAGAAGTAATACTCCCAGTTTTCATTTCTCTCAAGCGAGGCTGAGGGAATACTCGGCAGATTCACACTGTATATCTCATGCCAGGAGCCGTTTCCATCCGTAATTCTGATATCATAGAGGTTCTCCGAGTCTGAAGCAGGATAATAGATCTGTACCTGTTCCCCTTCCCGTATGGACGTCTCCCGGGGCAGCAGATTCCTGCCCCATTGTCCTTTATCCGCGGAGGACAGATAAATCTCCCGGATAGGGCTCCGGGAATGATTGGTAAGAAGGAAGGAACCAGAACTGTCTGATTTGCTGCCGAAAACACGGATCATGACCGGAGCACTTACATTCTGGACCGGGAAAGCCGTAGGAGCAGGAATCGGTGTCGGTGTCGGTTCCTGTGTCATAACGGGCTGAACAGCCGGAGTCGGTGTAATATCATTGATCAGCGGCTTTGGCTCAAACCTGCAGCCGCCTGCTCCCGCAGACAAAAGAAATACCAAGACTGCCAGGATATTCCCCCGTATCAGTTTTGTTCGCACTGCATTTTCCTCCCAAAACTTTAGTATCACGGTTCATTTGCAGAGGCATTTGTAACTGTGAAGGAAATCAACGTAATGTTCAATTCTGCCTGGCCCAGCCAAAGGAACAGCGAACTGCCTTTTCCCAGCCCCTTTTCAGCTCTTCCCTTTCCTTCTCGGCCAATTCAGGAAGAAAAATCCTCTCCTCCTGCCAGTTTGCCCGGAGCTGATCCGCGTCTTTCCAAAACCCGACAGCCAGACCTGCCAGGCTGGCGGCTCCAAGGGCTGTTGTCTCAATACAGGCAGGCCTCACCACCTTCGAGCCAAGAATATCCGCCTGAAACTGCATCAGAAAATCATTGGCACTGGCACCGCCATCCACCTTCAATGAATGAAGAGGAATGCCGGCATCCTTCTCCATAGCCCGGATTACATCGCTGACCTGATACGCCAGAGACTCAACTGTCGCCCGGATGAGATGCGCCCGGGTCGTCCCTCTTGTCAGGCCCAGAACAGCACCGCGGGCATAAGGATCCCAATAGGGAGCGCCAAGTCCCGTAAAAGCAGGTACAACATAAACACCGTTGGTGTCCGGTACCATCCGGCAATAAGTCTCTGACTGAGGGGCATTGTCCAGAATCTGCAGCTCATCCCTGAGCCACTGAATCGCCGCTCCCGCAACAAAAACACTTCCCTCCAAAGCATAACCGGGACTACCGTCCGCATTGACTGCCACTGTGGTCAGCAGCCCCTGACGGGAGGAAACCGCTTTCTTTCCGGTATGCATCAGGAGAAAGCAGCCGGTACCATAGGTGTTTTTGACATCACCGGAATCAAAACAGCACTGGCCGAACAGGGCGGCCTGCTGGTCTCCGGCAGCCCCGGCGATGGGAATGCGGCCTCCGATCAGGCTGCCATGGGAATAGCCATAGATCCGGCTGGAAGGAAGCACCTGAGGCAGCATGCAGCGAGGAATATCAAAATAGGAAAGAATCTCGTCGTCCCAGTCCATCCGGCGAATGTCGAACAGCATGGTCCTTGAGGCATTGGTATAATCCGTCACATGGATCTCACCCTTGGTCAGCTTCCAGATCAGCCAGGTATCCACCGTGCCGAACAAAAGCTTTCCCTCCCGGGCGGCCTGACGGGCTCCGTCGACATGATCCAGAATCCATTTCACCTTGGTTCCGGAAAAATACGGATCAGGGATCAGGCCGGTACGTTCTGAGATTACCTTATCGAATCCATCCTCCACCAACCTCTCGACAATATCCGCCGTGCGGCGACATTGCCAGACGATGGCCGGATAAACCGGTCTTCCGGTATCCTTATCCCATACAATTGTTGTTTCTCTCTGGTTGGTAATGCCGATTGCCTCGATATCCGAAACCTCGGCACCGATCTTTCCCATAGCTTCGATGGCGACAGCCATCTGAGAAGACCATATCTCCAAAGGGTCATGCTCTACCCAGCCAGGCTGCGGAAAATACTGAGTAAACTCCTTCTGAGCGACGCTCCTCATCCTCCCCCGGTCATCAAACAGAATACAGCGGGAACTCGTGGTCCCCTGATCCAACGCCATGATATAATTACCCATTTTTCCCTCCTCCTAGCGTACATGGTCCGGTCCGGCAAACCGTCTTCGGGATGACGTTTTGTTGCTCGGCAGACGATAGCGTGACTGTTATTGTCACAACGGGAAAAGGTCAGCCTGCCCAATACCGCTTAAAGACAAAGTATACCAGGACAAGGATGCCCAGACCGATCCTGTACCAACCAAAAGCCTTAAAATCTTTCTTCCTGATATAGCCAAGCAGGAATTTGATTGCGAATATGGAGACAATAAAAGCCACAAGCATTCCGATCAGCAGAAGAAGGACTTCCCATGCCGTAAAGGAAAATCCGAACTTGATCAGCTTTAGAAGACTGGCCCCAAACATAGTCGGAATCGCCAGGTAAAAGGTAAATTCCGCCGCCACTGTCCGTGACGCGCCCAAGAGCATTCCTCCAAGTATCGTAGCCCCAGACCGTGAAGTGCCCGGGATCAGAGCAAGGACCTGAAACCAACCGATGCCAAAGGCGGTAAGATAATCCATCTGGTTCATCTTCCGTATCCTCATCTTACGTCCTTGATTTACATTTTCAATCACAATGAAGAGAATGCCGTATACAATCAATGTGACAGCTACAACAAAATAGTTGTTAAATTTCTCCTCGATCCAGTCATTCAGCGGAAAGCCTATCAGAATAGTAGGAATACATGCGATAAAAATCTTCAGCCAGAGAATCCATTTTTCAATATTGCAGAAGCGAAGAACGAAAGTCCAGAACACCTTTTCAGCCGCCGGTTTTCGTGCCAGCTTTTTCTTTTCCGCAGCCGTAAGCTCCAGGGAACAGAAGGGCCAGAGCCTGCCCCAAAAAAGAAGAACAACCGCCAGAATGGCGCCTAACTGGATCACTACCAGAAAAACCTCCATGAACTCAGGCCTGACATTCAGTTTGACAAACTCATCGATCAGGATCATATGTCCGGTACTACTGATCGGAAGCCATTCTGTGATCCCTTCCACCACCCCAAGAAGGATCACCTTCAGGATTTCAATAAATGTGCTCATACTCTTTCTCTCCCCTTTTGGGTAATCTCTGTAACAGCTCAGCACTCTGTGCCTGGCAGCTACTCATCTCTGACTGATCCATACCGCAAATCCGTGTGCATCCTGCCGGAGGCTTATAGTCAATGACAAATTACATTTGTCGTTGACTATAACATATGCCTTTGCTATTTTCAACATAAAGAATCCCCGGATATGGCACACATATTTTTCACAAAAATAATTACACAAAACTCATTCCTTGTGCTATGATATCTGTGTACCATAGCATGATACTTAAGAGGAAACCCTTCTGTCTGTCTTCTCGCAGTTTTTTCTCGCCGG
Organism: Blautia sp.; assembly: GCA_017515325.1. Lineage (GTDB taxonomy): Bacteria > Bacillota > Clostridia > Lachnospirales > Lachnospiraceae > Blautia_A. The sequence continues at coordinate 79,004 of JAFWGA010000018.1, read as the reverse complement.
CTTTTCCTTTGCCCATTCGGGACTGACGACCCCATCTCATATCATAAGCCGGCGAGTTCCAGCCATAATTGATGATTCCAGTGCAAAAAGCCTGTTCTCACGGCGAGCTTACTTGCCAATTGATGACTTGCCATATGGAAAGGAGTGCCAAGCTATATGCCAAAGAAAAGTTTATTTGATTCACTGATTCGCACAGGTGAATCCTTTTCCCATGCCGTAAAGGATGTATCTGAGCGGGCAGGAAATCTTTACGAGACCCAAAAGCTCAGAGGCCAGATTGCCTCTGAAGGGCATCACATCGAAAGACTGAAAACCGAAATCGGTACACTGCTGTACTGTCGCTATGAGAATGGGGAAATCTTCGAAGGCGAGATGGGGCGTCTTTGTGAAGAAATATCCCAGCATCTTGCCAGAATAGAGAGTCTGGAAAAAGAAAGCGCAAAAATCCGCGGCAAAAAGATCTGCCCTGCCTGCCGGAAGGAAGTGCCCATTGAAGCTCTCTTCTGTCCTTCCTGCGGCACCCCCTGCCCTGAACCTGAGCCGGCCGAGGAGGAAGAAGACCCCCTTTCTTTCCTGGACGAAGCCGCCTCGGAAGAGGAAACCGTTCCGGCGCAAGAAGCGGAAGCTCTTGCGGCTGAGGATGAGAAAACTGTTCCGGCCGAAGAAGCGGATCCGGCTTCTATCCCGGTAAGCCAGGAAAAGGTCAGAGAATTCCAGGATATGGCAGCTTCGGCTATGGATATTCTGCAAAACGCCACAAACCTGGACGATGCGCTGGGAAGCGAAAGTCCCGAACCCGCTGAAGATATCTCCGTTTTCGACAATCAGACCAATGCGGAAGAATTCTGACCACCGGCAGGGGACGCCTTCCTTTCGGCGCTCCTGCCATAACAAGTGCCGGCTGCCCGCCTGCTTCAACGGCGGGCAGCCGGTCACCCTTATCTCCTTGCCGCTCTTTCTCTGGCTGCCTTTCTGGCCTCTATCCTTTTTTTCTGCTCCTGGTATGATTTACTTTTGGCCGAGATTTTTCCCGCTATAAAGAACAGGCCATCGACCACCAGGAAAAAACCGGCTGCTATGGCTGCGATCAGTCTGGGTTCTGCGATAACAGCCGCAAGCAAAGTGGAAAGATTATGTCCTGCCTGGGGTCCGAATCGTGCCGTTACCTCTACGACAATGTCCAGTGATACCTTTGCCGCCAGGAAACGGGCAATTGTATTGCTGCCCAAAAAGGCCGCACCAACCGCAACCGTTTCCGCAGTGCCTACAAAGGTGCGTTTCATACGGGTACGGGCTCTCGTTGCCTCCATGCGTTTATCCCTGTGCAGTTCTTCCCATCTTTCGTCAAACTCATCCTTCTTTCGCATATTCGTCCTTGCAGCCATCCCATGAACCTCCCCTCTTTATGGTGTAGAAATATGATAGTATGAAAGCCTGCTGTTTGTCAAACAGGAATTGCACGGCCCTATCCCGCATCAATATCCGCAGAATTCTGATATGCCACTGTTATAAATAAATAATACAGGCATTTGTTTGTTCTCTATATTATTAAATTTTGGGATTGAAAAACTGTCCTCAGGATGCTAAACTTTCATGGTGGTTTTTATATCGTATGCGCACGGATTTGCTTAGGAAATATGCCGCCAGAGCCGGCGCAAATCCGGCGCGGCAAACGACAAAGCAAAGGATACTTTGTCGTCTGTAAAATAATTTTGGAACATCTTATTCTCACATATATATCTATTAAGGAGGATGTTACATGAAAAAGAACTACAATCTATTGAAGCTATGCATGGTACTGCTGCTGCTATCTGCCCTTCTGCTAGAGCCGATCAGCAGCAGCTTATCCTATGTATCGGCAGAAGAGGAATACGATCTCTTCGACATGTCCAACGAACTGTTCTCCGAGGAGGTTGATCCCGGCGAAGCTCCCTCCGAAGACATCGGTTACACAGAGTATACAGACTATGCTCCTGAGAGCACCGACTCCGGCGAAAATACCGCTGACGGCAGCTACGGCCAGGAGGAAACCGGCTACAGCCAGGAAGAAGGCAGCACGGAACAGGCCGAAGGCAGCTCGGAACAGACGGAAGACAGCTCCGGCTCTTCCTATGAAGATGAACCGGAAATCGAGATCCGCTATTATGATCCCAATGCTCCGGAGGAAGAAACACAGGACAGTTCCTCTTCCGGGCAGACCCAGGAATCTCCTCAGGCAGAAGCTGTCCCTACCGAATCTCCCTTTCAGGAGCATAAGGATGAGGACGGAAATATCTATTATACCGGCTTTTACGATCCGACCGAGGAACAATCCGCTGCTTCTGACTCCGGTTCTTCCTCCGACACATCCGCTTCCTCCGGTACAGGGACATCCGTCTATGACATCATCGATGATGACTGGGAACCAAATGGCGGTACACTCCCGTCGAGCAGTCAATCCATTCTGCCGACAGACAGCGGAAGCTCCGGTACGAGCCAGGGTTCTGCCGCCATCCTGATGGATCCCTCTTCCTCTTCACTGGCCAGTGCGAACCCGGTCATCACGGAATATGTTACCGTGCGTTTTCTGGATAGCCAGGGAAGAGCCATCACGGATTCCAGCCTGCTGCCGGAATCCGTTCTGGTCACTCTGCAGCGGAAGAGAAGCTCTGAAACCGTTGTCAGCGATATCTTCTCCGAAGCCAAATCCGCATCTGTTTCCAACGGCTGGAAGGTAAGCTTTGATAACCTTGCCTATGAAGCCGGCATTGCCTACGCAGCCCATATCTATGAGTCGGATATGCCGGAAGGATTCACCCAAAGCGTTTCCGCAGATGAACCGGTGGTACTGGGTACGTCCTCTGTTACCTACAATGTGACAATCACCCTGATCCAGAACGAAGACGCTTCTCCTCTGAATATTCCTGTGGAAATCCGCTGGCAGGATCAAAACGGATATCCCCTGGAGGATCATCTGCCGGATTCGGTCAGAATCAAACTGAAAAGAAAAGCAGACAATCCGGTCAGCGAAACGGATTATGAAGACGCTTTTGATATGGATGGCTACCCGGTAGATCCCCTCACCATCACCTCCGATACCTGGAACGGAGCTTTTACCAATCTGCCCTATGAATCCTTTGCCTTCATTGAAGAGGGAGTGAAGGGCTATAGCAAAAGGGTTGAGCAAAAGGGGGCTGCCCTGAAAGACGGCGTCATTATCATAAATACCCGCAAGGAGGACTGGCTGCCCCAGGATCAGGTCAGTGACGAGACAAGCCCGGATGCCTTGTCGGAAACAGCCGATTCTTCTGCGGACAGCGAAACGTGGCAGGAATCTTCAGATATCGATGCCCTTGACAGTCCTTCCGTTGATTCTGCCTCTGCAGAACCTGATCTCCCATCCGATTCCCAGGAAGAGACAGACGGCCTGTCGCAGAACGATTCCCCCTCCATGGTCAGCACCGTAGACATCGGGCTGGAAATGCTCTGGGTGGACGTTGACGGGGTCAGCGCTCTGTCGACAGGATTCCCGGAAGAGGTTGTTCTCAATCTGTTGTCTCAGTCCACGTCAGAGGACGGCACAAGTGCAAATACTCCTGTCCTCGGCCTGGACGGAGAACCCATCCGTGCCATACTGACAGCGCAGGATTCCTGGAGGGGTGCTTTTGATTCGGTTCCCATCGGCAATGACAATCCCGTCTTTGTCGTCCGGGCAGAAGAGATTCCGGGCTTCACTCTGATCGCGATCGCCCAGGATGCTGCCGGCAGCGGTTATGTCCTGACGGGTAAGAGAGAACTGCCTGAGGTCTCCCTGGCTGAAGACGAAGCCGCACAGACCAATCCTTCTGATGCCGAAACAGAAAACAGCGAAGACGAAAACAAAGAAGCCGAGACAAATCCTTCCCAGTCGGCTGACGAAGACGGTACCGTAGAAAAAACCGATTCTCTCTCCCCTGTCGGGGATGGCAGCAACTCTATTACGGTCACCCTGGATATGCTGACAGAGGAACTCGACCCCAAAGCTGTCACCGGGACTTTCTATCTCTCCCTTTACACCGCAGAGGTGGCAGAAGACGGCACTGTCACTCCCGGGTCGGAACCGATCCAGCAGGTAACAATCGTTTTTGACGATATTTCAGAAAACAGCGTCACCTTCAATAACCTTTCTGACGGAACATACACTCTGATTGAAACAGACGCAGAAGGGAAAACGCTTGAGCCTGAAGAATGGATAACAACCATGGATCCGGCGGACGCTATTTCCGTTGCCGAAGGGGCAAATGAGCAATACAGCTTTTCGCATATTTACTTTACAACAGAAGAGGAGGTTCCCACCGAAACCCCAGTCCCCACGCTGACAGGAAGTCCTACCGTCAGCGCGACGCCGACCGTCAGCATTACCCCTGTGGTCAGCACTGCTCCTTCTGTTTCGGTCACCCCCATAGCCCGGACCACTCCCTTCACGCCAGCGGCAGACTCTGCTGAATATGGCTATAGTGTTACCGGACTGGAAGGAGAGCTGGAATTTAGGGCAAACCTGACTTATCACTTTCATGTTACCGGAGCCAGTGCCCCATCTCCCTATATCACAGGTGACGGGAAATGGGTACCATCCTACTGGTCCATGAGCCCTGGCCAGACCAAAGATTCCGAAAAATCCGTCTCCAATAACTGGTCGATCATGGCAAAAAGTGATCTCAACCAGAACAGCAGCTTTAACCTGTATCTCTATTTCCAGAAATATACCTGGAATCAAGCCGCCAACACCTGGGTCGAGACCTCGGAATATACCAGCACAACCTACACCTTCCATACCAAAAGCTTCGACCCTGCCATAAGCGCAACCCCGTCTCCCACCCCAATGATTACGGTTACGCCGACACCGACGACTGCTCCTGTTGACAGCGCGTCCCTGAACGTTACCATAAATCTGGTATGGGGCGAGACAGGTAATCCGCTTTATGTCCGAAAACAGACCTGCTATCTGGGTCTCTTCCCTGTAGAGAATCCAGAGACAGAACCGGCCAGCCAAACCATCGATGAGACCGGCCGTGCTGATGTCTATGGTCCCTCCAAGGTAGGCGCCTTGGACGATCCCTTCCCCAGGGTAGTTGCCCTCAACTTTATCAATGGCTCTCAGGCAACGGCTACCTTTACGGACATCCCTGCGGGAAGCTATTATCTGGCAGAGACTGACCAGTATGGCGAAAAGATTTCTCCCGAATACTATGTCTCTGATCTGGATGAAAATAAACGATATGATCTGAAGATTGGCGATTTCCAGACCGAAATCATCACTCATACCTATGAATCTCTTCCAGAGGAAGAGCAGGATGACTATTATTTCACAGGCAACCTTAAGATCACCAAGCAGCTGATTGGTGATGACGGAAATGCCTTCCCCGCTGATGAAACCTTCTATGCTTCCATCTATAGTGACGAAGCGCATACCAGGCTCGCATCAGAAGAAGAGCAGGTAAACAAAGCAAGGGTTGCTCTCATCATGGACGGAGAATCCGAGGCTTCTGAAACAATAGAGGTAAAGATTCCCGTCAATCAGCCCCAGGTACAGCTATATGTAGCGGAAACGGACGCAACCGGTACGATCCTGACTGATAAAACAGACAGCTTCCGTTTCAAGCCAAGTGTGATTAACGATGCACCTGTCATTCTGAACGCAGACCAGCAGGCAGTTCCTGAAGAGGGCACAGCAGATATCGAAGAGACGATCATCCAGAACTTCGGTCCCTCTTCCACGCCTACGCCTACGCCGTCGCCGACTCCGACGCCTACCACCACAGCGACCCCAACGGCTACGCCAAGGCCTGTTACCAGTACTCCGACACCCAAGGCATCCGCGGTACACTATAATCCTGTCAGCTATCAGACCACTACAGGCAGCACAGGATCAACCGTTACCACCAACGTCACCACTGCCGCCCAGGTTCAGACGACGACGAACACCACATCAAATATCCAGGCGGTAAATACAGCTGACGAGACACCCATTGCTTTCTATTTCCTGCTTCTCCTTTCTGCCTGCATCGGTATCGGACTGGTCATGCAGAAGAAAGCCAAACGATAAGGAGTATTAACGCGAAAAGAAAAAACCAGGCTGGGTTACCCCCAGCCTGGTTTTTTCTTTTCTTCCTAAAGCGCAAACCGCGCAGGACTGATGATAGTCGTCAGGGCTTGTCTACCACAAACCCACCCGCATTATAATACCGGACACCTGCCTCGGATCCATCATCGTTATAGTGAAAGAGAATCTCCGCATAGCCTCCCGCAATATCCACCAGGGCTCCTGCCGCAGAGTAATAATTTTCCTTCGTCTTTTTATTCTGGCTGTTATAGGCATAGCGTACGGCGAAATATCCATTCGGACATACAGCCTGGGTCAGATCCGCCGTATAATAGGCCTCATAGATTTTATTGCCCGCTTCATCATAATCCGATATCGTAGCGGCATAACCATCCGACCCATTGACAAGATTCATTTTCCCGTCTAAATACTCTGTGCGGATAACCTCCCCCTTTTCATTGTAATACCGACGCAGGGAAGTGTATCCTTTTGCCAAAACCGTCATCTTTCCTTCCGTGTTATAATAGGTTTCAAGAATCACATTGCCTTCCGAATCATAGACCTTCTCCAGATAGGCATACTCTTTCTGGCTGGGTACAATCTTTCCGTCAGGATCATAGTAGATTTCCTGTGTCAGGTACCCCTTATCATCATAGGTATATTCTGCTACGGAATACTTTTTTCCTTTGGGAGACAGAAATTCATCCTCTGTGCCATAATACTTCTCCAGAGTTACCCTTCCCTTTTCATCATACATTTTTACCACAGAAGCAAAGCCTGCTTTCTCAGAAATGACCGGCTCTGCGTTTAACCCATAATAGGACAGCTTCACAACATTGCCTGCAGCGTCATACTCCTTCTTTACTACGGCTGCCCCCTCTTCTTCATTCCAGATCAGATTTCCCTGGCTGTCCCCATAGGCCAACACCAACTCATTGCCGTCGCGATCCACAACCCGTTCCATGCTGTGATAGCCCTTGGCGGAATTCACAGGTTTCCCGTCCTTTCCATAAAAGGCCTCTCTTATCATATGTCCGTTTCTGTCATAATCCCGATACACGCAGGCATAACCATCGGATATTATCACTGGCGAAGCCTCTGCATCCAGATACAGCTCCATGGTTAGCAGATCATCCTCGTTATACTCCCTCAGAATGATAGCATATCCTTTGTCCTTCAGGGCTGTGATATTCTCTCCGGCATCGTAGTAAATCTCCTGAACCACCAGATTGTCTTCATTATATTTCTTCTCCACGACAGCATAACCGTCAGACAGAAGGGCAGGCTGATTCTCCGTATCGAAATAGGAGTAACGGATGACATTTCCGGCAGCATCATACTCCATTTGCACAGCATGATAGCCTTGACTGCACAGGATTTTTTGCTTTCCCCTTCCATAGTATGTTTCGCGGATCAATTGACCTTGGTCATTGTAGGTCATTGCCCTGCCGGCATATCCCATTCCCTTTGCCATACATAGATTGCCATCCATGTCCAGGTAAAGCTCCCGGATCATCCTCGCGTCTGTATCATAATCCATCTGTTTCGCGTAATATCCCAGGTCAGCATAAGCTGCAGGTTTATTGTCTCTACCATAGTAGGCTTCATAAACCACATTGCCTGCCTTGTCATATTTTCTTCTGACAAGGGCATAGCCTTTTTCTCCCACAGCCAGTCTCCCCTGGGCATCCTGCAGCTGTTCCTCAACCGGAAGCCCCTCCTCATTCACCTCTGTCACAACTGATGTCAATTCCTGTGCCGCAAAGGCTTTCGCCGGAAAACAGATTACAAAGACCTGCACCAAAAGGACTGAAAGGGCAAACCTGGTCATCGGGTTCTTGTGTATCATTCTCCTCCTCCTCCCATAACACAGTTTTGGGAACTGTTCTGTCCTTGGCTGTTTGACTTCGGCAGAGCGCACCACACCATCAGATTTTCCCATAGATTTCCCGGGGTATCCTGGCACGGACAGCGATTCCGTCTGCCTGGTACTCTTCTGAAAGAAGCTGGCCGTATTCCCGGATCAGTGCTACCTTTCCCGCCTCCGCATATGGGTAGAGCCTCTCGATCAGAATCAGCCCATCCGACAGAAGCTTTTCCAGGAGGTCTTTCAGATCGTCAAGTCCCTGTCCTGTCTTTGCGCTGATTCGCAGGATATAATCTGCCTGGCTGTCCCTGAGCTCCTCCACTGCCAGATCCTGTTTGTTCATAAGTGTGATCACCGGCTTCCCCACCGCTCCCAGTTCCCGGAGCGTTTCATATACCACCTGCATTTGCAGCTCGGCCTGTGGGTTCGCGGCATCCACTACATGGATGATGTAGTCCGCGTATTTTGCCTCCTCTAAGGTACTTTTGAAGGCCTCCACCAGGTGATGCGGAAGCTTGCGGATAAAGCCCACGGTATCGGTCAGAAGAATCTGCTGGGAATCCTCCAGCTCCAGTATCCGTGTCGTAGGATCCAGGGTCGCAAACAGTTTATCCTCTGAGACCACTCCTGCTCCGGTCAGCGTATTCAGCAAGGTGGATTTTCCCGCATTGGTATATCCGACGATGGCAGCAGTTTTTCTCATCCCTGCATCCCTGTGGGAGCGAAGCAGCTGTCTGTGTCGCTCTACATCCTCCAGCTCCTCCTTCAGACGGGATATTCTGGCACGGATCAGTCTCCTGTCGGTTTCCAGCTTTTTTTCTCCCGGTCCTCTTGTTCCGATTCCCCCGCCCAGCCGGGAAAGGGAGTCCCTTAGTCCAACCAGCCTGGCAGACCGATAGCGAAGCTGGGCCAGCTCCACCTGTATTTTCCCCTCGCTGGTGACAGCGTGAAGAGCAAAAATATCCAGGATCAGAAGAGTCCTGTCCATCACCTTACATTCCAGCTCCCGTTCCAGGTTATTCATCTGTGCCGGAGAGAGCTCGTCATCACAGATCACCCCGTTGGCATTCAGCGCAAAAAGAAGCTCCTTCACCTCTTCCATTTTGCCCTTACCGATATAACTGCCGGGATGAATATGCTCTCTGTTCTGGATCACTGTCCCGACCGGAACAGCACCTGCGGTTTTGGCCAGCTCCGCCAGCTCCTGAAGCGACTCTGCCGTACTTTCATCCTGTCCCAGCTGAACTCCTACCAGGATTACCCTCTCTTCCAGTTCTGTCTGTATTTCCAAAATAAACCTCTTCTTCCTGTTGATACCAAAAAACACTAAATACCCGGCTGCTCCGGATATTTAGTGCTTTTCATGTCTTGTTCCGCTCAGACTCTGCTCCGCAGGAAAGCTACTTCCCGGGCAGCCTCTTCGTCATCCGGAAACAGGGAAAGGTATTCCTCCCCGCTCCTCAAAGCGGAAGCAAAATCCAGCTTTTTTTCATAAATGACCATCTCATTGTACATCAAACCCTTGAGCTCCTCTGTCGTAGCCAAAGGGATTCCTTTTTTGATGTTCTCCAGTGCTGAATCATAAAGCCCTTCAGCCATATCGCACATAGCCAGGCCATTGTAACTGCTTCCCGGCGCCTTTCCCTTTTCCATGTACTGGATATACATAGCCCGGGAATTGGAAATATCTCCTTTGGCCAGATAAACCATACCCAAAAGCAGCTGCGCTTCCAGATTATTCTGCTTCATGGCCTCTATGAGGTCGATGCGGGCATTATTGTAATCCTCCATGTAGTAATACATTCTTCCCCGCTCAAGATGATCCTGGGCGGTTTTTGCCTCTTTTTCCAGGGCAAGATCCAGGAAATGAGTGCCGTCAGCCTCCATCTCCTCGTCCAGGTAAACCTCATAGATCTGGAGTGCCCTTTCATAGGTTGGATCCGCCAGATAAGCCTGTTCGAAATTAGAAGCAGCCTCCTTGTAAACATTCATTGCCAATGCAGTCTTCCCGGTAAGGAAATACCCATCTGCATCCATATCTCCCAGTCTGGACAGCTGACCGCAATCCCCCATGGCAGCATCCAGGTCTTGTCTGATCAGTCTGGTAGTGATCCGATAACAAAGGATATCCTTGATCAGGGTTTTTCCAACATTCTCACAATTCAGAGCCTGCGTGAAATAATCCTCTGCTTCCTCAACCCTTCCCAGACGCAGACAACATATCCCGGCTCCTCTAAGAGAAAGAGCTACATGGTCCTCTGCTTCAATACTGGCCAGATAACCTGCCAGAGCGTATTCATAGCTTCCCCGGCTTAAATCCCTTTCTGCCTGATCAAAAACCTTCCGGCTTTCTAATCCACATCCCCCCAGACAGGCAATCATCAGAACGCTGCCCAGAACTGCAGCTAAAATGCGCCGAATTTTCTTCATCCGACAATCAGCCCTTTCTTCTTGCATCATAATTTCAGGCATAAAGCTTTTCCGGATAAACCCCCTCCCGGGTCAGCCTTTCAAAGGCTTTCATGACAGTCTCCCTGTCCTCCTGATAGGTTACGCCAAACCAGGAATCCATCGTCTCCAGCACATCGACCTTTGCCTTTCCTTCCCGAATCAGCTGATCGATCAACACCGGCAGAAGATATTCCTTTTTCAGGGCATTATCTCCCAATGAGGACAGAAAATCTGTGAATCCATGATCCAATATCTCCATAAAAGATGGTGTGAATCCCCACATATTCATAGAGACAAGGCAATTCGGATCCAGTTCTTTCAGAGAGCCGTCCGGCATGGCTGCCTGCGCGCCCTGATCCGTTTTATAGATATCATGCGTTTCGGTGACCCCCGTCAGCCTGCCATCCGCAATATGGCAGATTCCTCTTGTCACACTGCCGTTTTCGCTGAGCGTGTTCCTCAGACGAAAGCCTGCCATACAGATCGAAAGCAGCCCCTCGTCATTTTTATGATCACAGATCAGATAATCATGAACCTTTCGGTATGCTTCTTTGCCATAATAATCATCTGCGTTGATAACGGCAAAGGGTTCGTCGCAAACGTGGCGGGCACACAAAACAGCCTGACCGGTTCCCCAGGGCTTTACTCTTCCCTCCGGCTTTCTGAACCCTTCAGGAAGATCATCCATGGACTGAAAAGCATAGACTGTCTCGGCGATCCGGCTCACTCTGTCTCCGATCAGACGCCGGAACTCATCCTCCAGATCCTGGCGAATGATAAAAACAATCTTGTCAAATCCGGCTTCCAGGGCATCATAGACGGAATAGTCCATGATCAGCTCCCCATTAGGGCCTACCGGAGTAAGCTGCTTCACCCCTTTTCCAAATCTGCTGCCTATGCCTGCTGCCATAACTACCAGTGCCGTTTTATTCATTTTCATATCCTTCCTGCTCTGGCCTATGCAACTGTTCAGTCACAAATCCTTCGCTATTACTACCTATTCAAAAAATCCGGGATCTGTCCGGTCAGCTTGCCAGTTCCTGAGAGGTACCGAGCTTTGCTGCCTGATCTGCTGCGGTCAGTGTATCGATGATCTCATCCAGATCACCGTTGAGTATGCTTTCCAGACGATGCAGGGTCAGATGAATCCTGTGATCGGTAACCCTCCCCTGCGGGAAATTGTAGGTTCTGATCTTTTCGGATCTGTCTCCCGTTCCGACCTGGCTTCTTCTGGCCTGGGCTTCCTCATCATGTCTTTTTTCCAGCTCCATTTCATACAGTCGGGAGCGCAGCACCTTCAATGCCTTATCCTTGTTTTTCAACTGAGATTTTTCATCCTGACAGGAGATGACAATCCCTGTAGGAATATGGGTCAGACGGACCGCAGAGTCTGTGGTATTGACACACTGTCCTCCGTTCCCTGAGGCACGGAAGACATCAAAACGACATTCATTCAGGTCCAGATGAAAATCGATCTCATCTGCCTCAGGCATGATCGCTACCGTACAGGTGGAGGTATGAATCCTTCCCCCTGACTCCGTCTCAGGAACTCTCTGAACACGGTGAACCCCGCTCTCATACTTGAGACGGGAAAACGCCCCCTTGCCCTGAATCATAAAGGTTGCTTCCTTGAAGCCTCCCAAACCGTTTTCGTTCAGCGACAGCATCTGGGTTTTCCATCGTCTGGACTCAGCATATTTTGCGTACATTCTGTAGATTTCCGCAGCAAACAGGGCGGCCTCATCCCCTCCGGCTCCTGCACGAATTTCCACGATGACGTTTTTTTCATCATTAGGATCCCTGGGCAGCAGAAGCAGCTTGAGCTTATTTTCCAGATGGGAAGCATTTTCCCTGGCTGCGGACAGCTCCTCCTTCAGCATTGCCCTCATCTCTTCATCCTTTTCCTCATCCAGCATGGAGAGGGAATCTTCAATCGTTTCCCGGTTTCTCTTATAGTCCTGGTAGGTATCCGCAATAGGCTGAAGCTCACTCTGCTCCTTCATCAGAAGCTGGAATCTCGAGGGATCGAGTGCCACCTGGGGCTCAGCCAATTCAGCCATGATTTCCTCAAAACGAACAAGCAGATCCTCTAGTTTGTCAAACATGATACACCTCCACTGTCAGGAACTGTTTGGCATGGCATCTGTTCAGTCATCAGCCCCTGGCCAACGGGCAGCCAAAAGGCGGTCCTGACCACTGTAATCTTTGCGGAGCATGATATCTGAAAAGCCAGCTTCCTCAAGGAAGCCGGAAACCGAAGCTGCCTGGTCATGACCGATTTCACATAAAAACCAGCCCTCTTGTTTCAAATAGGTTCGGGATTGCCTGGACAGGCGCCGGTAAAAATCCAACCCATCCTCTCCTCCGTCCAGGGCAACGAAGGGGTCGTGAGAGCACACCTCCTCCATCAGGTTCCCGATCTGATCCGTTGGAATATAAGGAGGATTGGAAAGAATCATGTCGAAGCAGCCCTTTTCACATGTCTCGAAAAATGCCCCTTCAAAAAGATCGCCCTGAACAAGGACCGTCCTTTCTGCCACTCCCAGATCTCTGGTATTTTCCCTGGCCACGGCAAGGGCTGCACCGCTGATATCCACGCCTACTCCTCTGGCCATGGTTCTTTCTGCCAGAACACTGCACAGAATACAGCCTGAGCCGGTACACATGTCCAGGATATAGGCATTATCCCGGGCTCCCAGTCTGGCCAAAGCCTCTTCCACAAGAAGCTCCGTCTCCTGTCTGGGAATCAGGACGTCATGAGAGACCCGGAAACGATGCCCGAAAAAATATGTCTCCCCTGTAATATGCTGCAAAGGGATGCGCGAGGCGCGTCTGAGCAAATCCTCTCGTATCTTTTCCGCCTTCTTCTCTGAAACCTCTTCTTCCGGATGAGCATACAGATAAGCCCGGTCGATATGCAAATGCTTTTCCATAATCAGAAAAGTGTCCACAGCCGCATCCTCAATCCCGGCATCGCTCAACAGAATGCGTCCCTGACGGTTCAGACTGTCCAAGGTGCCGCCGCAGACTTGCTTGAATGCTTTAGGCAAAGCCTTTGCTTCCTCTGCCTTCAAGCCGTTTTCGCTTCCGATGAAGCGCCCTCATTTCCCTCTTGCTCTTGGCGGGCTGATGGAGCAGAAGGCATGTCCTCATCCTTCAGCCCAAACTCTTCTTTCAGATAGCTACGCCAGTCAAATACCGCCTCCACTGCGGCTATGGCGACCTCTGCCATATCCGGAGTCGGTTCCTTTGTCGTCAGTCTCTGCAGGGCCAGTCCCGGTTGGCTCACGATGAGGGCAAAACGGCTGTTTGTCCTGCCTGCCCACTGAATGATCTCATAAGAAACTCCGGCCACAACAGGAACCATGAGCAAGCGGCCAAATAGCCTGGCCGGATACGAAGGAACCAGAACAAAAACAAAATGAAGAAAAATACTCACCAGCATAACCAGGAAAAGGAAGCTGGTTCCGCATCTTCTGTGCTTGCGGGAGCTCTTCATCACATTTTCCACTGTCAGCGGCAGACCGTTTTCCACACAGTTGATGCATTTATGCTCTGCCCCATGGTACATGAAGGTTCTTTGAATATCTTTCATTCGAGAGATCAAAACCATATAGCCGATAAACAAGGCAAGCTTAACAAAAGCTTCCGCCACTGTAACCAGGAACTCGCTCGCCCCTACCTTTCTGAGGAGGCTGGCTAACATATAGGGGAGGAACATGAAAAGCAGAATAGAAAGAACCACTGCTATGGCAACGGTTATGGTCAAAAGCCACTGGAACTGTCTGTCCTCTTTCGCCTTTTTCTTCTTAAGCTCCTCCTCCGATAGAGAAGCATTCACCTTTTTTTCCTCTTCATCCTCCTCGTCCCCCGCGATCTCCGCGGAAAACATCAGGCATTTCATTCCCGTCACCAGAGAATCTACAAAACTGACCACGCCACGGATCAAAGGCTTTTTCAGAAACGGGGAGCTGCCAAACACACTCTTAAAATCGTCTACCTTTAGTTCTATCTCTTGATCAGGACGGCGCACACCGACTGCATATCGATCCTTATGGCGCATCATGATTCCTTCCATGACTGCCTGACCGCCAATATTCGATGGCTTCATATATTTCCTTTCTTTCTGATCGCTTCGCTTACCATTATAGGGGAGAGGGAGGCGAAGCCGGCTCTCTACCCCAAGGCGGGGCGCCGGTCACCGTCAGGTGACATCTTCCTTCGGCGCCCCTGCCATAACAGGAAAAAGGCTGAGATATGAATACCCCAGCCTTCCGGTTTCTCAAAATTCTCAATTATTGTTAAGGCCATATTTACGATTGAACTTATCAATACGGCCACGTGCCATCGTTGCCTTCTGCTGACCGGTATAAAACGGATGGCATTTCGAGCAGATTTCGACGTGAATATCCTTCTTCGTTGAGCCGGTCGTAAAAGTATTGCCACAGTTACATGTGACGGTAGCCTGCTGATAATTGGGATGGATTCCTTCTTTCATTTTCTCACCTCTTTTATCTTATATCATCCTGCTGGGGCCAAAGGCCCAAACCTGAACCAGAAAAAGCCTTGCCCGTCAGGTAGTTATCAACACACAGCTTTAAAAGTATACCATAGTCATTTTTCGAATGCAAGAATTTTTTCCGGGAATTTAGGAACTGTGTACAGATAACAGATCCAGACGGCACTGGATAAATCGTTCAGGATAATTTTTGTCTTTTGAGGAGCTGAACAAATTCCGCATTGGAACGAGTCCGGGCAAACATGTTCAGGATTTGCTCCACTGCGTCCTCCTTCTTCATGCCGTTCAACGCCTTCCGCATGATGTCTACCGCCTCCAGTTCATCCTTCCTGAGAAGGAGATCCTCTCTCCTGGTGCTTGATTTCTGAATATCAATAGCCGGAAATACTCTTTTTTCCTGCAGCTTCCGATCGAGAACAAGCTCCATATTGCCTGTCCCTTTGAATTCCTCATAAATGACATCATCCATCTTGCTGCCGGTATCCACCAAGGCAGTGGCCAGAATTGTCAGGCTTCCGCCCTCCCTCATATTCCTGGCTGCGCCGAAAAACCGTTTCGGCATATGCAAAGCTGCCGGGTCCAGGCCGCCGGAAAGAGTTCTGCCGCTCGGCGGAACGACAAGGTTGTATGCCCTTGCAAGCCTGGTAATAGAATCCAGAAGAATGATCACATCCTGCCTGTGCTCCACCAGACGACGAGCCCGTTCGATTACCATCTCAGATACTCTTCGATGATGCTCCGGCGTTTCGTCAAAGGTAGAGTAGATGACCTCAACATTTGGTCCATGGATCGCTTCTTTGATATCGGTAACCTCCTCCGGTCTTTCATCGATCAGGAGGATAATAAGCTTCATTTCCGGATTATTCCGGGTAATGGATTTTGCTACGTCTTTCAGTAAAGTGGTCTTTCCTGCCTTTGGCGGGGAAACAATCATGCCACGCTGGCCTTTTCCGATCGGACTGATCAGATCCAGGACCCGCATAGCATTTGTGCCGTTGGGCCGTTCCATAATCAGTCTTTCATTGGGAAAAACAGGGGTCATATTCTCAAACAGATAGCGGTTCTGCCCCTCGCTGGGCGGAAAGCCGTTCAGAGAAGTAACATACAACAGAGCACTGAACTTTTCTCCCTGGGTCTTGATCCGAATGTTTCCCTGAACAATATCTCCTGTCCTGAGATTAAATCTGCGGATCTGGGAGGGGGCAACATAGATATCATTATCCCCCGGGAGGTAGTTTGAGCTGCGGATAAATCCGAAACCATCCGGCATGACCTCCAGGATTCCGTTAGCCATCTGACCGCTGTCCAGCTCAGCCAGATTCTCCGCCGGAAGATCACTGTTATTGCGGTCATTGGAATAACCGGAAAGAGTCATGGACTGAACCGGTACGGTATCACTACTGTAAGAAGAAGCAGCTGAAGAATAATTCTCTGCCAGATCGCGCCCGATATTACGCTGCCCCATGTCTGCTCCACCGGCATTCTCTTCGCGAGTCTGACGATAGACACGGTTGCTGAATCCATCCGTGCGCTGTCCCACTGGCCTTCCCTGTGGCCGGTAGTTCCTGACAGGAGTACGGTACATTCCCTGTCCCGAAGGAATCCTGCCGTCTTGCTGCGGGATTCGTCCCTGCTGGGAATCCGACCGTTCCTGGCTCTGAAAGCTGCGAGGCTGAGAGCTTTCCTGCCCTTGATTACTGCGTGGCTGCAAGGGTTCTGCTTTTTCCTGCCCCTGATAGCCGCGGGATGACAGAGTCTCTCCCCTTTCCTGCCCCTGATAACCGCGGGGCGGCAGAGTCTCCCCCTTTTCCTGCCCCTGATAACCGCGGGACGGCAAAGCCTCCCCCTTTTCCTGTCCTTGATTACTGCGAAGCGGAGAAACCTGCGTTCTTTCCTCCTTCACTGCTTCATTTGCAGTGAGGTTTTTGGGGCCGGAAACAGTTTCGTTTAAAACCAGAGTCTTCTCCTCCGCTATGGGTTCTGCCGATGCTGCCTCTTCATCCATCTGAGCCAGACGTTCAATCAACAGGGTTTTCCGCAGAGCCGAAATCCCCCTCATTCCCCTCTTCTTCGCTATATCCCGCAAGGTATTTAAAGGCATATTTTCATAATCTTCTCTCATATACGACCTCAATCTTTTATTGTAGCATGCGCAGACTCCTATGGCGCCATGCACATATGCGCCGATCCTTCGCTGTGAATGCGGCATAATTACTGTCAATTCATGCACATACTGTATATTTTTCCTGTTGAATATAGGGAGCAGTCAGAAAAAAAGATAAAAAATGAAATTCTGACAATCGAGAGTTCTATCTTCTTGCAATTTCAAAAGGAGAATACCTTAGAATATGATAAGGACTTCGTTTTTAGAATATAATGACAGTGCCGGGCAAATGTATTTACTTCAAACATCGAATTTCATGATACAATATATTTTCTGATTTGTAAACATATATTTTTTGTTTCTATGTGCCTGATCAGCACAGAGTGCCGAGTCGTTACCTTCCTTTAAAAAAACCCCGGAAACCAAAGGTTTCCGGGGTGAATACGGTATCCATATTCGTTTTATGATTTGATTTATTTCCAATAAGCTGCATAGACCTTCTTATAGGTAGCGACCTGGGTATCTGTGATCTTGGAGATAGCCGTCTCAATCGTAGCTGCGGTCTTCGGGCAGTTTTTCTTAAGGTCTGCTTTCTGCTGGATATATACTCTCATGCTTTCTGCAAAGAATTCATAATCGCTCTGCGATGCGTATACAATATTCGCACCCGGGAATTTAGATTTCTCTGCTGCATAAATGCTGGCAAATCCGCCCTGGCTGGTAACATTTCCTGCCATGAAATCAATAAAATGGCCAAGTTCGTGATAGATGGTGCTGTCAGCCTGTCTCAGTGTAATAGTACGATCCTTTGCATTGAAGTAACCGGAATAGGAAACACTGGGATTGATGACAATCTTAAAGCCCAAAGTCTCAAAAGCATTCAGAACCCTTGCATCCATAAGGGGGGCAAGACTGCGGACGCTGGTAGAAGTAGAAGCTGTATTGGAAGAAGAGCTTGATGTACTGGTCTTCGCGGTCTTGGTCGTGGTTGAAGTTGTCGTTACCGGTGTAACGGTTGTCGTTGTCTTGACCGTGGTCGTGACCTTTGTCGTGACGACCTTGATTTTGGATTTCTTGGTATACTTTTCAACGGTGTTTGTTGCTACGGTAGTATCAGTTTTAACGGTAGTGTTACCATTTTTCACTGTCTTTGAATTCTTCGTTGTCTTTGTTCCCAGATTGTTTGTATAGCTGCGGGTTGAAGCCGACTTAAGCGTAACGTTTTTCTTGTTGGTCTTGGTAGACTGAGTCGTCTTGGTCGTAACCTTGGGGGCTGAGGCCAACGGAGTTTCTTCCTCTTCTGCTGTTAAGATCAGAATCGGATCTTCGTAGCTGGGGAGCTCAGGAATATTTTTGGGTGTCCTCAAAGAAAACGTCGCCAGAAGAGCAACAGCCACTACTGCAAAAACTCCAGCAACAACTTTTCTGTTTCTCAAAATCTCCATCATCTTTTCACGCTTCATGGTTATACCCTCCTTAATCTTTGTAAAAGTTAGTTCTAAGAATTAACAGTTCAACAAAAAATAACCGTTCATCCATTGGACAAACGGTCACCAAACGTAATATAGAGCCCACTACCCTCCCGAGAGAGTACACCATCCAAAGTGAAAGTAATGGATTTACCTATAAAATTACGTCATCAGCATATGCTGAAACGGCAACCGGCTGTCATAGGTTTTGAAGCCCTTAGACCCTTGGCTTTGCGTCCTTGCTTTTCGGCAAGTTTGCCTTTGTTGATGGCATCATTATATCAGCCACATTATGTCTTGTCAAGCACTTTTGAAATTTTTTTTAAAAAGTTTTTTTCAAATTTGGTGAATAAACCGTTTTCCATTCCACAAAAATCTGCTATACTTTTGAATGATTAATAGAAACTGCGAAAGAACCCATGAACGAACAGTTACGGTTGTTCAATAAAGGCTTATAAAATATGTTTAGAAAACCCTTTACCGATCGAAGTCTGATCCGCCTGTTGCTTCTTCCGATGGTCTGCATGGCATGCCTTTTCGCCACAGGCTGCGGCGGTTCCAAAAAGTCCCCCGATGAACCTCCTGTATATGAAAAACCCCACGTACTGGTTCCGGAAGCCTCCGGGGAACAAACTCTTGGCTCTGAAGATTACCTGCTTTTGGATATCTCCCACACGGATCAAGGTTATTTCATAGCCATCGCTCCGGATGACGGCCTGAGGAGAAACATCAAGTTGGTTTCAGAAGCGACAGGCGTAGAATACTCTTATTTTATTGAGTCAGGAAGCTCTGCTGTTATCCCCTTCACCGATGGAGAAGGCAAATATAAGGTTACCTGTTATCTCCAGGTGCAGGATAGTCAATATGCCGCCCTCTTCGTGTCGGATATCGACGTAGCTCTGGAAAATGTTTTCTTTCCTTATCTGTATCCTAATCAGTATGTCGATTTTAATGAAGACACCGAAGCCTGTATTCTTTCTGCCTCATTGCTGCCGGATGATGCCGTAGACATTGACTGTCTGAATGTCATCTACGATTATGTGACTGCCAATGTTGTCTATGATGAACATAAAGCGCAGACAGTAGAAGCCGGATATCTTCCGGTCATCGACGAAACCCTGCACAGCGGTACCGGCATATGTTTTGACTATGCCGCACTGATGACAGCCATGCTGCGTATGAGGGGGATCCCTTGTCGTCTTGTCACCGGCTATGCGGGCACGATAAAACATGCCTGGATCGATGTCTATATTCGTTCCCGCGGCTGGGTGGAGCAGGTGATCAGTTTTGACGGTCAATCCTGGAACCGCATGGATCCTACCTTTGCCGCAGCCGTTGATGACAAAGAATTTATCCGTTCCTATATCGGTGACGGTGACAATTACACTGTTCAGTATGCCCATTAACGCATGACGCATGCCAGAAAGAGGACTATAGCTATGATCAACAAGCTTTCCAACCAGGAATTATTCCATTTCTGCGAACAATTATCCATTATTCTCCATTCCGGCCTGCCCGCCGTAGAGGGACTTCGTCTTTTGATGGAGGACAGTCCTTCAAAAGACGGCAGGGATTTTCTGGAATCTCTCCTGAATGAAATGGAAATGACCGGCAGTCTGGCCGATACCCTGGAGCAAAGCCAGGCCTTCCCGGAAGCTATGATCTCCTATATTCAACTGGGGGAACGTACAGGATGCCTGGATGAAGTCATGGATATCCTGGCGAAGTATTACGCCCAGGAAATCGAAAGCTCCGAACAGATCCGTAACGCAATCACCTATCCCTTGATCATGCTGGGAATGATGGCAGTCGTTATCGTCATTCTCCTGATCAGGGTGCTTCCTGTTTTTGCCCAGGTCTTCCGACAGATGGGGTTGGAAATGACCGGCTTTTCCGCCGGACTGATGGGGATTGGATCTGTCCTGGAGCGCTATTCCTTTGTTTTCCTCATCCTGCTGGCCGCCCTGATCGGGCTCACTGTCTTCCTCATTCTTCACCCCAAGGGACGAGCCCTCCTGAGCCGCACTGTCCAGAGACTGCCCTTCTTCAGGGAGATTCCGACCTCGCTGGATTTCAGCCGTCTGGCTCAGGGTATCTCCATGGGTCTGCGCAGCGGCCTTGACCCGGAGGAGAGTATGGAGATGGCAGCAAAGCTTATCTCCACCCCCAGCATCATCGAACACCTGGAAAAAGCCGTCACCCTGTTAAGGGAAGGCGAAAGCTTTTCCAATTCCCTTACCGCCTCAGAGCTTTTTACCGGCATGGAAGCCAGACTGATCTCAATCGGTTTTGCCAGCGGTTCCGGGGACGACGTCATGCAAAAGCTTTCTGCCCGCTATCAGGAGGATTCCATTGCCCGGGTTCAGGACGCCATCTCTGTTCTTGAACCTACGATCGTTATCATTATGTCCCTGCTGGTCGGATTGGTGCTTTTGTCTGTTATGCTTCCCCTTCTGGGCATTCTGTCAGAACTGATGGCCTGAAAAGTGAGGTATTTGTCATGTTCCGGAAACAAACCGTACCGCAAAAGCTGTTTCAGCTTTTAAAAGCAGCCTTTCCAGCAATTTTCCTGGCTGCCATCGTGATCTGCTTTGCCATCAGCATTCGTCTTGCATCCAAGGATTCTCTTTCCAATCAACAGGAGTCCCTGGAAAGAGCCCTTCGCGGAGGAGCCGTAAGAACCTATGCCCTTACAGGCAGTTATCCACAGAGTCTGGAGGAGCTGACCAAAACCTATCACATTACCTACGATCCGGAAAAGTTTATTGTAGAATACACTCCGACAGCCGCCAATCTTCTGCCGGATATTTTCGTCATTCCCCGAAAGGATAATACGGATAGATCATGAAAAAAAAGAGAATTACCCAGCATCCCATTCTCTCCCTGGCCTCGCTGCTTTTGTTTTTTCTCTTTGTTCTGTTTTTGCTGCCTGTCCTGATCCTCTCCGCTGAAGTCTACCGCTCCAATGTGAAAGGACAGGAAGTGAACAATAATCTGTATACCGCTTCCAATTACATCACAGCGAAGTTCCGGCAGCACAATTCATCAGATGAAGCCATCTCATTCGTTACCGTCGAAGGCACTCAGGCCTTGTGTTTTATTGATGTTTTAGGCGGAGATCTGTATTACACCTATCTTTATCTGCAGAATAATTCTTTGAAAGAGCTCTTTGTCAGTGCAGATATTCACCCGGATCTTTCCATGGGTACTCCTATCGCAGATCTCACCCACTTTGAGGCCCGGGAGGAGGACAATGCCGTCTGCTGGTTTAACCTGACAGATACCGAAGGGAATGAATCTGTCTTTGCTCTATGTAAGGAGACACGGAGGTAATCTATTCATGCATAGAATAAGATCTCATTCCAAATCAAACCTTTTTTTGATGGAGATGATTCTCTGTCTGCTTTTTCTAAGCCTCACCTGCAGTGTCTGTATCCGGCTTTTTGCTGCCGCCTATGAAAACAGACGGCAGGCCCGCAATCTGAACCACATTCAGGAATACAGTACTACCGTGGCAGAACTTCTCAAAGCATGGGACACAAACAATATCCAGGATTATGTCCGTCTGCTTGAAGGCAGAGGAGATCCCCTGGTCTTAAACATCCTGTCTCCGGGTGAAAATGATCTTCCGTCTGAAACCCTCTATGCAGAAGATACCCCTTGTCTCGGAAGTATTCTTCTGAGCTTCGACCGTTCCTGGCAGCCTTGCCCGGCAGAAGAAGCGGTGGAAAAAACGGTGATCCGTCTCTATAGAGGGAACCTGGAGAAGGCTGCCAGCCTGATCTTCCTTCAGGATAATCGTTCCACCGAAGAGGAAGATACCCTTTTCGAGTTTACCGTCCGTTATCCGGTATTCTCCGCCGAACAGGAGGCTGCCCGATGAATCAAAAGAACCAAAACTCTTTAGTGACCACAGGTATTCCATCCATTTTCCTGATATTTTCAGTATTGTGCCTTGTCATTTTGTCTCTGTTAGCCTTAGGCAGCTCCCGTTTAGATTTGAAAACCAGCGAGTTGTCACTGGAGTATTCCAGGAAGTATTATTCTGCCTGCAATCTTGCTACGGATATTCTGCAATCGTTACGTGAAGAGCTCTCCTCTTCTCTTGGGGGACAGGCCTCCGATCGTCAGTCCTCCCTTTTCAGGACTGCGGCGGATCTGGCAGACAAATATATTTCCGACCCTTCATCAACAGATCCTACAGAAGAAATCAAGGTTGAAAACTTCAGTATAGACGCTTCCAATGGAGAGATGCTGCTGTCGATTCGCTACACAGACCGTCTCTGTCTTTATATTGAAGGAAAGATCCTCCCAGAGTCTTCCTCCTGCCTGTCCATAGACGCCGAATATGTCGTTCCCGACAAGCAATGGACTCCGGATGTTCATCAGAACGTCTTCCTTCCTTCCGAAACCATTCTGCACTAAGGCTCTGTAAAAACCGAATCTGTCACATACGGCAGCCCACAGTAAATGCGGGCTGCTGACCTGCATAGTTGCGCAAAGAATCTTTTACGCCCTTTTGGAAAGGAGCTGAACGACAATGGAACCATCTGTTCCCGAATTCCTGAAACTGGCCCGAGATCAGAACGCCTCCGATATTTTTATCGTGGCCGGACTTCCTATGTCCATGAAGATCAATGGAACCATCGTCACTCACGGTGAACGGCTGATGCCTGATGATATCCGCCATATCCTGACAAATATCTATCAACTCGCGGGCAGCCGGGATATTGAAATCTTCCGCAAAACCGGCGACGATGATTTTTCCTTTTCCATACCCGGGCTCGCACGCTTTCGGGTAAACGCTTACCAGCAGCGCGGCTCTATGGCTGCCGTGATCCGACTGATACACTTTGATCTGCCGGATCCGACTACATTGGGTATTCCGGATTCTGTTATGGATGTAGCGGATTTCACAAAGGGTATGATCCTTGTTACCGGTCCTGCCGGATCCGGAAAATCCACCACGATGGCCTGTATTATTGACCGTATCAATCATACCCGCCCAGGGCATATCATTACGCTGGAGGATCCCATAGAATATCTTCACCGGCACAATAAATGTATCATCAGTCAAAGGGAAATCTATACCGATACCGACAGCTACCTGGTCTCCCTGAGAGCCACTCTCAGGCAAAGTCCCGATGTCATCCTTCTGGGCGAAATGCGTGATCTGGAAACAATCTCTACGGCACTGACCGCAGCAGAAACAGGGCATCTTATCCTCTCCAGTCTGCATACTCTCGGAGCCGCCAATACCATCAACCGCATCATGGACGTTTTCCCATCCAATCAGCAGCATCAGATAGCGGTCCAGCTCTCCATGGTTTTGCAGGCCGTCATCTCCCAGCAGCTTGTTCCCGATGTCGATGGAAAAAATATCCCGGTCTTTGAAGTCATGCGGCTTACCACCGCCATACGCAATATGATCCGTGATGATAAGATCTATCAGATCGAAGGCGTGATCTATTCCTCCTCCCAGCAAAACATGCGTTCCATGGATTCCAGCCTGTTGAGTTTGTACAAGGAAGGCAGAATCACAAAAGAAACCGCCTTGTCACACGCCACAAATGAAGAAATGCTCCGCAGAAAGCTTTGAAGCTTTCTGCGGAGCTTTTTCTTTTTATCCCAATTATTTCATTGTCCTGATGGCTTTGATGCGGACAGGACCAAGATAGATTTTGCTTCCTACCTTTCGATAGGGTCGGACGGCGTAATAATATATGATGCCAGGCGATGCCTTGGTATCATAATACGTATATACATTACTGTTGGTATTACCCGTGAAAACATTAATCCTCACATAGCTGCCTCCAGCCTTTTTGCGGTAAATCACGTACCCGGTGACACCATTCACCTTCTTCCAGTCCACAGCATTGACTTTCCTGGTCTTTTGTCTTACTCTCATGGCAGGAGTCGCATTCAAAGCGGATGCCCCTTTTACCGACGTACTGTAGCTGCTCATACAAACCGACGAATCAGTCGTCACGTAGGAACGTACTCGATAGTAATACACATTTCCCAGTATGGCCGTCTTGTCTGTATAGGTCCGCGTTTTTTCGACAACAGTGGCAATGCGGGTCCAGGCGGACGCTGAGCTCAGTCTTCTCTCTATCTGATAGCCGTTAGAGGGGGATACCCCCTCCCATGTCAGCTTGACTGTGGTATAATCCACCGCTTCAGGTGTATTCATAGAAGGCACTGGCAGCTTTTTCACCGTTACGGTACAGGTCTTGCTCAAGCTTGGCAATCCTTGCACACTGCAGGTAATCATAGCTGTTCCGGGTGCTTTGGTCTTGACCAGTCCGGAACTGGCAACCGTAGCTACGGAAGGATTGCTGGAGGTAAAGATAACTGTATAATCGGAAATTCCGCTCACCTGGGGCACCAGGCTCACACTTTTTCCCGGATAATCGGTATAAGAAGTCATTGCCAGGGAAATGGACGGTTTGTAATTCAATGTGCCGGTGTGGGCCTTGATCCGAGCGCAATAGCCCTGATTCTTTGCCGTACACAGATCTGTCCACACACCGTCTGTATAGCTGAAGCTCTGTCCCTTATCCAGCTGCGCGGAATAGTTCATCCAGTCCCCATCTGTAAAACCGTTTTGCTCCAGTAGATAGGGAATCTTCGTCGTCCCCTCATTTGTCAGTACCACGGAAAAATAGCTGTCTGGCGCAAGGATAATCTCATGTTCAAGTGCTACCGTTGCGATTCCCGAATATTTTTTCCTGTATCGCTGCGGAGTCGAAAAAGCCATTGTCCCGCTGACAGGGTCATTGGGATCAGAAAGATTTGTGTAGATCTGAATCCCATAAACAGAATCATCTTTATAATCCTCAATCACGATCTCACCCAGGGCTTCCGACAATCCTTTTCCAGCCTTCACCTGAAAGATGTTGGCCAAAGCAGTGGTTCCACTGCTTCCCTTTGGATTCAGGCGACTGTTTTCAATAAAGCTGCTTGTCCCATCATAATAATAGTTATTGGGGTAGGGTGGGGAAATCGTCCCACTGAGGCTGACCAGATTGGTGAGCGTCTCACATTCATATGAGATATAAAAATATCCTTTTTCCCCCCAGTCTTCTCCCCAACTGTTCTTTGCGATCCACGCACCGTCCTGTGTGACAAAGGAACGTGCCAGGAAATTGTCGGCGGAATAGGTATCGTCCCAGCCTACCAGGGAAACTGCATGATCCACGCTGTTATAACCCGGATAGCTGTAAGCCATTGTTTTTCCGTTCAGGTATGTAGTGCTCATACACAGATTGGCCGACACGGTACCATATTCACTGATCAACTCCTTCACCCTGTCGACATGATACTCCGTGATGACTGCATCCTTCAGATAGGCTGTCGTTTGATAAGCCAGTGAAGGAGAAGGATTGGAGGGATAGACTTCTTTATGGTGAACATCTGTGGGATAGGGAACCTCATTTTCCAGGCCAAAGCCGGACCATCCTGCCAGGAACAGGGCAGCCAGGATCTGATTCCCTCCACTCCGATACTCATATTCCGGACTGGCAGAATGAGAGGTCACAATGATATTTTTGTCATATTCCGTATTGCCCAGAGGATCCCCCACCCGATGGGCGAGGAAATAAGCCAAATGCTCTTCCGAGAGATCATACTCTCCCAGTCCCTGCTTCAGCAGGTTTGATTCCATGCTGGTAGTGCTCGAAAAAGCCCAGCACATGCCGTAGGGATACTGATTCTTCACGGAAGAAACCAGGCCGTTCGTCCTTGGATCATATTTTGTCGGCAGGGCAGATACCTTGGCAATCGTACCTTGGTTTTGTACATACTCCGGGTCAGGCAAAGTGAGTAAGGGTCTGAGGTTTTCAAAGGGAGCCAGAAGCGCCGCCTTTTCCTCCTCCGTGAGCCCATCCTCTGCCTGATTCTCTCCGGAGGAGAAAGAAGACTGCGGATCCTGGGAGAGATCATCATCCGTGAGCAGAAGGGGATCCGGATCAGCCTGGCCGTCCACGCCGGGAGAAAAAAGCCCTTCTTCCTCCACAGCAGCTACCGGAAAGACTTCATTGACCTGTTCCTGAACGACAGGTAGATTTTCTTCCCCGGCAGAAAACAGCTCCCCTGCCTCTGTCAGCCCTTCCGTTTTAAAAATTTCATCTGCTGCTTCTTCTTCGCCTTGGCCAGCTGTAAAAAGATCCTGCCCGGGATCAGAGCTGACGAACAATTCTTCCGTCTGTGATACTTCATTCCCGGTATCCAGGGAATTCACCTCAGAGATTTCTTGTGGCCCGCTGCCGAAAAGATCCTCAAAAGCCGATACCGGACTGACGGCCAGTCCTGTCATCAAGCTTAAGATCAGAAAACAGCTGATTTTTCTTCTGGTTTTTTTATCCATCATTCTCACCTCTTCACATACGGGTGGAAGCACCAGGCAGATAATCATCCAGGAAATCGAACAAAGCCTTCATCTGTTCAGGGGTACCCACCGTAATCCTCAGATAATTGCTTATCCTCTCCTTAGGAAAATGCCGGACAAATATTCCTGCCCTGCGAAGAGCCTCAAAAAGCTCCGACGCGGAAACCAATTCATGAGACGCAAAAATAAAATTCGTCCGAGAATCCGCAAAATGAAAGCCTCTTGCCCTGAGCTCCTCCTTTGCCCATTCCCTGGTCCTGATAATCCTGTCGCAGCAGGCACGGAAATACTCGTCATCTTCAACCGCAGCCGCCCCCGCCTCAATCACTAACCTGTTCATGGTATAAGAATTGAAGGAGTACTTTACGTCGTTCAGATATCTGATCAGAGAAGGAGACGCCATGGCATACCCAATCCTCATGCCCGCCAGGTTTCTTGACTTGGAGAAGGTCTGGACAACGATCAGATTATCAAAATCCTCCAGCATAGGAAGACAGGATTCTCCACCGAAATCCACATATGCCTCATCCACAATAACGATACAGTCCCGATTCTTCTCCAAAATCCTACGGATTGATCCCTGTTCCAGTTCTATGCCTGTCGGAGCATTGGGATTTGCCAGCACGATCCCCCCATTGGGCCGGAAATAATCCTCCGGTTTCATCTTAAAATTGTCATCCAAAGGGACAGTCTCATATGGGATCCGAAAAAGATCTGCCCAGACATCATAAAATGAATAGGTAATATCAGGAAACAGAATGGGACTCTTCCCGTTAAAAAATGTCAGGAAGCACATGGCCAGAACGTCATCTGACCCCACGCCCACAAAAACCTGGTCATCCTTCAGATGATAGGCTTTTGCAATGGCATGTACCAGCTTTCCCGCTGCAGGGTCCGGATACAGACGAAGGCTGTCTGTATCTGTCGTTTTAATAACCGCCGCTGCTTTCGGTGAAGGGGGATAAGGATTCTCGTTGGTATTGAGCTTAATCACATTGGTCTGGGTCGGCTGTTCTCCAGGAATATAAGGGACAACCTTGCGGATGTTCGCTTCCCAATTCTTCATGCCTCTTCTCCTCCCTCCAGAAACGCAAAGGGATCCTCATCGTGCAAAAAATGCATCAGCATATAGGCACAGATCAGGGCGACATTCTCTTCTTTCAGGATGCGGCGTATCTCCTGCCGGTCAGCCAGTACGACTTCTATCTCCTCGCTGGCTTCCTCCCCGATATTTGTGATCTCTCCTTCGGCATATCCAAAAACGGTAGCACAGGACTCGTCCGTCAGCCCAACGGTGGTAAAGAAAGGTCTTTCATATCCTGCCGGAGCCTTTACCGGATGCAATGTCAGGCCTGTTTCCTCCTTGAGTTCCCGGACCGCACATTCCGTACAGTCTTCTCCCTTCTCTACCAGTCCGGCAGGAAATTCATAGATATAATCTCCAATGGGATAACGGAACTGACGGATCAGGACTACCTTGTCGTGCTTTTCTCCATAGAGACTGTAGATTGCCACCCCATCCGGTCTGTTTTTCCGGGTAATCATTTTCAGGTCACTGACCTGCTCGGCCCGGGAGGCAACAAAATAGTTCACCTGGGTATTATGGACACTCGTGGCATCCACATGATACATATTCAGGAAACGGTTATCGGTCTGTTTATCTACATGATTGATTTTTCCCATAATTGATTTCACTCCTGCAGTAGGTGCTGAAAATAACCTTTTTGTGTAACCGGGTTGATTCATCTGTCCTGCTTTTACCGTTTCGGGCAGTTACACCTATTGATAATCTTAAATATCATAACATAAATTATTCTGATTTGCAAATTATGCCGGTTGTCCAAGGTCTCTTTCCCAAGAAAAAAAATACTTTTCTTTTGTAACGCTTTAGTGTATAATCACAAGCGGTTTTTTACTATAGCAATAAACGAGGAGGAAATTATTATGTCTTATACCGAAGAAATCTATGATCGTGTGGTAGCCCAAAATCCGGGTGAGCCGGAATTCCATCAGGCTGTCAAAGAGGTTCTGGAGTCCCTGAAGGTCGTCATCGACAGAAACGAAGAACTGTATCGCAGCCAGGCTATCCTTGAGCGTCTGGTAGAGCCGGAGAGAATCATCTCCTTCCGCGTGCCGTGGGTCGATGATCAGGGTACCGTACAGGTCAATAAAGGTTATCGCGTTCAGTTTAACAGTGCCATAGGTCCCTACAAGGGAGGTTTGCGCTTCCATCCGTCCGTTAACCAGAGTATCCTCAAATTCCTCGGTTTCGAACAGATTTTCAAGAACTCTCTCACCGGTCTTCCCATCGGCGGCGGCAAGGGAGGATCCAACTTTGATCCCAAGGGCAAATCCGACAGGGAAGTCATGGCCTTCTGCCAGAGCTTTATGACCGAGCTTTCCAAGTATATCGGTGCCGATACCGACGTTCCCGCCGGTGATATCGGCGTCGGCGGCCGTGAAATCGGCTTTCTGTTCGGCCAGTACAAAAGACTCCGCGATCTCTATGAGGGCGTGCTCACCGGTAAGGGGCTGACCTACGGCGGATCTCTCATCCGCACCCAGGCAACCGGTTACGGTGTCGTCTACATCCTGGACGAAATCCTCAAGGCTCACAATGATACCCTTGCAGGCAAGACGGTCTGTGTCACCGGCTCCGGCAATGTTGCCATCTACGCTGTCGAAAAGGCCTCCCAGCTCGGCGCCAAGGTTGTTTCTGTCAGTGATTCCAACGGATATGTATGCGATCCCAACGGCATCAATCTCGATGTTCTCAAGGATATCAAGGAAGTAAAACGCGGCCGCATCAAGGAGTATGCCGAACGCGTACCCGGTTCTGTCTATACCGAGGGTAAGGGTGTCTGGAACATCAAATGTGATATTTACCTTCCCTGCGCCACCCAGAACGAACTGCCCCTGGAAGGAGTCAAGGTTCTTGCCGCAAACGGCTGCAGGTACATCGTTGAAGGCGCCAATATGCCCACCACTCTGGATGCTACCCAGTACGCTCAGGAGAACGGTATCTGCTTCATGCCCGGCAAGGCAGCAAATGCCGGCGGTGTAGCTACCTCCGCTCTGGAAATGTCCCAGAATTCCATGCGCCTTTCCTGGTCTGCCGAAGAGGTCGACGAAAAGCTTCACAACATTATGATCAATATCTTCGCCAAGGTCGACGATGCTGCAAAGCGCTATGGCATGGAAGACAATTATGTCGTAGGTGCCAACATTGCCGGCTTTGAGAAAGTGGTAAATGCCATGCTTGCACAGGGAATCTGCTAAGGAACCCTTCCCTCAGCAATTTCCCCATTTGAAATAAGCTTGGTTTAAAGCAGAAGGCGGCTGCCCGTTCCTGTCGATCACAGGGTCGGGCAGCCGCCTTCTGTTTTGTATGCGTATTATGCCGCCTGCACGATGTAAAATCAGCGCTGTTAGCGGTTTCTTTCTCAGGCTCTGGCTCTTTGGCCGGCCTTCGCCAGCTCTTCATGATCCGGAAAGATCCGGAGCCATAGATCAAGCCAGGTTCTGGCATCCTCCTTTTCCCCTTCTTCGATGAGAGAAAGACAGGAATCGATGGCAGCATCCCGCAGGTCTCCCAGCTTCTCCTCCAATATGGCCCTCGTTTCGGCGTCAGGTTCACTCTCTCTTACCGCCGCATAGCAAAGAAGGGCATCCTTGTTCTTTCCCTGCTTCCAAAGAAGGTCTGCCTTTGCCAGCATAACCGAAATTTCTTCCACAGGCAGGCTGTTTTCATCCCTTCCCTCATCCGGTTGGAGCGAATTCATGCCATCGTCATCCTCCTGCCATCCCGGTAGGAATTGGGATACAATATGTTCACAGCAGGGCCTATCGATTTCATGAAAGAGCTTTTTCGTCCTTTCTCTTTCCTCCCTCCAGGAATCCTCTCCAAAAAGGGCGCTTTCCAGGGCATCTTCAAAATCCGACTGGCTGGCAGGCTTCGGCCCAGGGGTCACTTCTTCATAGAGAAAATTGAACCCTCTAGTCTCTTCATATTCCATCCGGTCATAGGGCAGAAAAACCACAGGCCTGTTCAACAGGAGAAAATCCAGGTAGATACTGGAATAATCCGTGATCAGAAGATCAAACCTGTCCAACATATAGGTCAGATCTCCCTTATCTTCCATCAGTACACCTCCGGCCTCAACCCCGTCGGCCTGGGGCATAAAAAGTACATGCTCGGAAAGGTAATCCCAGGGTCTGGCCTTTTCCCTCAGGTGCAGACCTATGACCAGGAAGATGCCATGAGCGGCAAGAAAGGCCTCCAGCTTGTCTCTGTCGTAATCCGGGAAGGGGAACAATCGGACCGGTTTATTGTCCCGAAAAGTCGGCGCATACAGGATCAGCTTCCTGACGGGAGCAGCTCCTCGATAGATCCGCCGCAAAAGCCTCCCCCGGGAGGCTTTCCTTTCCTTTTCATCCTCTGTTTTCCTACGCAGCAGTTCGTCGCAGCGAGGCTGTCCCCAGACTCTGATACGGCTCTCCTCCACGTCAAAGCTTTTTGCCATCACCGGAACCAGATGAGAAGAACTGGTTACGATGTCGGAATAATTATCTGAAAATACTTTGTGAAACAGCTTCAGGGAAATCCCCTTGGTCTTCCCTTCCATGAGGGCGATTCGTTTCAGGGGCAGCCCATGCCAGAGATTCACAATCCTTCTTTTTTTGCCCACACCGAAGGCATAGACAGGAAGCCCTGCAGAGGTAAACCAGACGCCAGCCCTCAGAACCCTTCTCATCCCTTCCAGAGTCAGGGTTTCCGTGAAGTATTTTTCTCCATAGAGCCAGGCGAGCTTTTCTCTCAGACTGGGGTCATTGATGACATAAAGAGGATGGATCTGAGGGCAGTTTTCTCTTACATACAAAAAGAGAGCCCTGGAATTATAATTGAATTTCCGGTTATCCGTTGACGAAAATACCCAGGTAAAGGGATCAGGCTCCCCCCGTTCCCACTGCTTTGCCAATGCCGCCCGAAAAAAGCCCTCCATAGACGCCTCCACATTATTTTATTCCCAGAATCAATAATTCTCAGCCCGTAACTCAAAGTAGCTCTGCGGATGGGCACAGACCGGACATACCTCAGGGGCATTCGTCCCCACAACGATATGGCCGCAGTTTCTGCACTCCCATACCTTGACCTCGCTCTTGGCGAAAACCTGCTGCATTTCCACATTCTTAAGAAGGG
Organism: Blautia sp.; assembly: GCA_017515325.1. Taxonomy (GTDB): domain Bacteria; phylum Bacillota; class Clostridia; order Lachnospirales; family Lachnospiraceae; genus Blautia_A. The sequence goes on along the minus strand of JAFWGA010000018.1, from coordinate 46,944 downwards.
CACGATAACGCTCCTCATGATGCTTTTCGATCGCTGCCACTTCGCGGAATTTTACCGCCAGGTCCGTAAAGCCCTCTGCCTCAGCTGTTACGGCAAACCCTTCATACATGTCGGTCCACTCGAAATTCTCTCCGTCTGCGGCTGCCGCAAGGTTTTCCGCGGTGCTGCCTATCCCCTCCAATTCCTTAAACCACATTTTGGCATGCTCTTTTTCATTGTCAGCGGTCTTGAGGAAAATCGCGGAAATCTGCTCATATCCTTCCTTTTTGGCCTTGGAGGCGAAATACGTGTATTTGTTCCTGGCCTGGGATTCTCCTGCGAATGCAGCCTCAAGATTCTTCTCTGTCTGTGTCCCTGCATATTTGTTTGCCATGACTATTGTCTCCTTTCTTTATCTCAAAGATAGCTGACTTCTGAAGGCTTCTGCCCTCAGGAATAGTATACCATACATCAGGTACAGCATAAAGAAAAAAAGCATGCCGGCATTACTTCTCCGGCACGCTCTTTCTCCTCTTTGATGGCAAACGGCAAAGGAAACGGTTCTTCGTCGCTTGCTGCGCTGGATTGCGCCGCCTTTAGTGACTGCGGCTTGTCATTCTGTCACAATATACATTGCCACCTCATCGATCTCACGGTTGGTCCCGATGATGACATCCTTCCCCTCTTTGTTCTTAAAATGGGCTGCATTGGCGCATCCGGTATTCTGATCGATGAATTCCGTCTTGTACGTTCCTGCTTCATCATCCCAGGTAATGGCGATGGTGTTTTTGGTGCCCTTACGCCAGCCCACGATCCAGGTGGGTTTCCCCAGAATTTCACAGGCCCAGGTGGCATGGAGGAACTCGGTTTCCTTTTCCGGGCGGTCATATTTCCATTGGGGAACATAATTGTCATGCTCATCCAGGTGATAGATGGTCAGGGAATTTCCATGGAAGGGAGCAATCACACCAAGCTCAGGCTTTCCGTCTCCATCAAAATCCACCAGGACAGAATCGCTGGAAGGAAGGGTGCTGACCTGGGTAACCTCCCAGTCTGCTCCCAGAACGGCAGGCGGATCAAAGATAAAGGTACCTTCCTCACAACCTACCAGGGCAGCATCATGTCCACCATGATTGAACTTGCTGTAGCCATGGTTCTTCAGCATGTCGTCCATGATCATGGTGAGCTCCAGGGGATGCTCATCATCAAAACCGGAAAGATCATCCGGCAGAACGGCGCCAAAGCAGGCACCTGGGAAACGCCAGTCATTTTTGTACTCATGCCCTGTCTTCAGGCAACAAACCAGAAGGTAATTGATCCCACCTCTTCTGAGGATTCCAAAGCGATGGACAAAGGGTGCGTAGCAGAGCGTCCGCATCTCCCAGTCATCCTTTCCCTTAGGGGTAACGATGATGATTCTGGCGTCCAGGGAGTCATTGGGCGAAAAGAACTTCTGAGTGGCAAGGAACTGGCCGTCAGAACCCGGCACCTGTGTCATGGTCATAACCCCGCCAGGCCCTTCCCATACGGTCTCCAGCTTCTCCCCCTCTTCTGAAAAGAGATAGCAGGGATCTGATTTTTCCGCCGCCACCAGGAAGCAGTGCTGCCCCTTATAATTCAACTCACTGATGGAATAACACTTATTCAGATTGGCAATAACCTTTTTTTCGACTTTCATTTTCTTCTCCTCATGCTTCCTGTTTGTCAAGTATCTCGCTCATTTTAGTGCAGGCAAAGATGATGTCCTCTTTCCAGCTGTCCTTTCCCACATCCCACATCTCCGTGACATAGCGGCGGATGCCCATGCCCCATGCCTTCTTTATGACAGCTTCAAAGTCCACATGACCTGTAAGGAAGGGAATCTCTCGGAACTTGCCGGGAACCGTCTCCTTCAGGTGAAGGGCAAAGTTGTGGCCACGGCCTGTTTCCAGATCGTCCAGGACACTGTTTTTGTAGGTAAGAGCGGCGTTTGTCAGGTTTCCGGAATCCGGGTAAACACCCAGCCAGGGACTTTTTACCAGATCAACATAGGTCATAGCCTTCCGGGTGGTATTCATAAACTCGGTTTCCATCGTCTCAAAGCCCAGGACAATCCCACGGACAGCTGCCATCTCAGTTGCCTTTTTCAGATTTTCGATAAAATACTGCCTGGTCTGCTCCGTCCCCTCCTCATAGTATACGTCGTATCCTGCCAGCTGAATAATCCGGATGCCCAGGTCGTCTGCCAGGATAACCGCTTTTTCCATGATCTCAAGGCTTCTGCGGCGGATCTCCGGGTCCATGGAGCCAAGGGGATATTTGCGATGACCGGACAGACACATACTGCGGATGGGCATTCCTGTCTTTTTCATCAGACTGAGCATCTCAAATCTCTCCTCGGCAGTCCAGTCCAGCCGGGCAAGCTTTTCATCCTTCTCATCAATGCTGATCTCGATAAAATCATACCCGCATTCTTTGGCGCACAGCATCTTCTCCTCCCACGTGAGGCTGCTGGGCATTGCCTTTTCGTAAAGGCCAATGGCATATGGTTTCATAAACGCTTTTCCTCCCATTACGCAGTTTTGTACGTTGCGGCAATTGATCCGGGGGAGACACCTCCCCCTATCTCGACAATGTTATCAATAGGATAAACAATATTCAATCACTATTTCCAGCTTCTTGTGCCTTATATGAACATTTTATGAACATATATAGAGAAAGAGAAAATCGCTTTCCTCCCTGTCTGGGATATCTATTCATGCGCTATACCAAGTTAGAGTGATTATAAGCGTTGATATGCGGAATTTCAAGGGAGAAAGATTGGAAATATTTACCAATTTTTTTCTTTGTATTTTTCTGAATATTTCCGGGATATCTGGACTTATTGTCAATTAGAAAAAGAAATAATACGAAGAACGATTTCTATATTTTAAATAATCCCGGTTTACAAGACGATTTTTTCTCCTATTTCCCCAAAAAATTGCACAATCGAAATATCCTGTCTTTACCGCAGGCAGGCAAAAATTGAAATCAATCATAAAATCGAACATAAAAAATTTGATTTTTTCCGGTCTGTAGGCTATAGTTACTGCATCACAGCGCGGGAGGAACCGTGCATAATTATACTTACTTAAAATAAGGAGGTTTCTATGAGCAAAGTTTCTGAAATGACCAGGGAAAGCTGGATCATGAGCACATTCCCCGAGTGGGGAACCTGGCTGGTAGAGGACATCGAGAACGAAGTCGTCCAGCCGGGCAATATTGCCATGTGGTGGCTTGGCTGTACCGGGATCTGGTTCAAGACCCCCGGCGGAGCCAACATTACCATCGATCTCTGGTGCGGCAACGGCAAGCGTACTCATGGCGACGGTCAGATGAAGCCCGGCCATCAGATGGCCAATATGTGCGGCGGACGTCTGATGCAGCCAAACCTGCGCAATGTCCCCTTTGTCATCGACCCCTTTGCCTTCAAGCAGGTTGACGCTGTCCTGGCTACCCACTATCATCAGGACCATATGTCTGCGGAATGGGCAGCTCATGTGATCAACAGCGGCATGACGACCACCGATGAGAACGGCAAAGAGATCCCTGTCCCCTTTATCGGACCGGAAAAATCTGTCGAAACATGGGTAAAGTGGGGTGTTCCGAAAGAGCGCTGCCAGACCGTTAAGCCAGGGGATGTTATCAAGATCAAGGATATCGAAATCGTCTGCCTGGACAGCTTTGACCGTACCTGCATCGTCACCACCGACTCCACCGGCCCGGACAGAGAAGAACTGACAGGCAAATGCCCCACCGATATGGATGAAAAGGCTGTCAACTATCTCCTCAAGACTCCCGGCGGAAATATCTACCATTCCGGAGATTCCCATTTCTCCATCTATTTTGCAAAGCACGGCAAGGATTATGACATCGATGTTGCCTTTGGCTCCTTCGGGGAGAATCCGATCGGCATGCAGGATAAGATGACCTCCATCGACGTCCTCCGTATGGCAGAAAATCTTCAGTGCAAGGTCGTCATCCCCATCCACTGGGATGTCTGGACAAACTTCCAGGCTGACTGCGAAGAGATCAAGCTCCTCTACGATTTCAAGAAGGACAGGAACGAATACAAGTTCCATCCCTTCTTCTGGCAGGTCGGCGGCAAATATGTCTATCCGCAGGACAAGGATAAGATCTACTACCATCACAGAAGAGGCTTCGAGGATTGCTTCGAGCATCCGCAGAATATCCCCTTCCGTTCCTGCCTGTAAAAACCGTGTCCGCTCCGGATCCATATAGAAAGGAGAGCTTCACATTTTATGCCCAGTGTACTGCAGACGATAGTGGAAAAGAAGCATTATAAATTTATTGACGGAAAAGGCATCACCTGGCAGGAAGCCGTTAAGCTGAGCACCGAATCTTTGGTTGCGGACGGTACCGTTGCTCCTGATTTCTATGAGCAGATCAACGCCTGCATCGAGAAGTACGGCCCCTATGTGGTATTCGACCACAATATTGCCATGCCCCATACCCAGGAAAACGCCACAGGAGCCTACAAGACCGGCATCGGTTTCATGGTCTCCAAGAACCTGATTTATTTCGGTGACGATGAGGACGGAGAAAGAAAGGAAGCCAACCTATTCTTTACCCTCTCCTCCACCAACCCGGAAGAGCATATGAGCAACATCCAGCAGCTTGCCCAGATCTTCATGAACGACGACCTGATCGACGCTCTGGCCAAGGCCGAGACGCCGGAGGATATCCTGGAAGCAGAAAAAAATTTCCCCTGTGAAGAAGAATAGAAAACCGGGACTGTTCAGTCACAAATGCCTGACCAGTCACAAAAACCGATCTGAAAAGTCGATAAAGGAGAAAACATGTTTATACTGAATGCAATCTGGACCTTTTTTGCCACCTATATCCTGCAGAAGGCGCCCTACATGGTAGGCTTTTTGACCCTTCTTGGCTACTGCCTGATGGGCAAGAAATGGTATGACACTCTTGCCGGCACCCTCAAGGCTATTATCGGTATGCTGATCCTCAATGCCGGTTCCGGTGGACTGACCAGCACCTTCCGTCCCATCCTGGCCGGTCTGAAAGACCGCTTCAACCTGACCGCCTGCGTCATCGACCCCTACTATGGACAGAATGCTGTCACAGCCGGTGTCGAAGAAGTCTTTGGTAAGGGCTTCTCCCAGGCTATGACCCTGCTGCTCATTGCCTTTATCGTCAATATCCTTTTGGTACGTTTCAATAAGATCACCAAATGCCGTACCTTGTTCACCACAGGTCACGTTCAGGTTCAGCAGGCGGCTACCGCTTACTGGCTGATCATGTTTGCCCTTCCCGGCCTTCTGGAAAACAATGTGGCACTCATGGCTGTCATGGCTGTTATCCTCGGCGCATACTGGGCAGTAGGTTCCAACCTCACCGTCAAGCCTATGCAGGAGCTCTCCGAGGGCGCAGGCTTTGCCATTGCCCATCAGCAGATGTTCGGTATCCGTCTTGGCTACTTCCTGGCTGACAAGCTTTTTGGCGACAGAGGCGGCAAGCGCAAGGTGAAGAAGGTTGGCGAGCTGGAAATGCCCGGCTTCTTCTCGATCTTTAACGAAAACATGGTATGTACTGCCATCCTGATGACCGTCTTCTTCGGTACCATCATGGCCATCATCGGCAAGCCCTTCTTCGTAGAAGCAGGAGCTACCAAGGAAACAGAAAACTTTGTTTTCTATTGCTTCAATACCTCCCTTAACTTCGCTGTCTATCTGGCTATCCTGCAGCTCGGTGTCCGTACCTTCGTTACGGAGCTGACCGCTTCCTTCCAGGGTATCGCAGACAAGCTGCTTCCCTCCTCCATTCCTGGTGTGGACTGCGCCGTCTGCTTTGGTTTCGGCGATTCCAACGCAGTTACCTTTGGTTTCCTGGCCGGTCTTGTCGGACAGATTATTGCTATCCTGATTCTGATCTTCACCGGTTCTCCGACCATCATCATCTGCGGTTTCGTTCCGGTCTTCTTTGACAATGCCACCATCGGACTGGTAGCCAATGAAAAGGGTGGTCTGAAGGCCTGCCTGATCATCCCCTTCTTCTCCGGCCTGATCCAGGTCTTCGGCGCTGCTCTGATCGCAGGCTGGGTAGGTCTGGCAGATTACGGCGGATACCTCGGCATGTTTGACTGGGATACCGTATGGCCTGCCTTTACATGGATCATGCATAGTCTGGGCTACATTGGTGTCGCCATCGTTGTTGTCGTCCTTCTGGCCATCCCGCAGATCGAATACGCCATGGATCCCAAGGGCTACTTCCTGATCACGGAAGACTATGATGCTTATCTGGAGCATATCGCCGCCAAGAAGAATAAATAATCGTACCTATCCCACGGGCAGCTCGCAGCATATGTGGGCTGCCGACCTGGGTAGTGACAATATGCGCACGAATTTACTGTGGAATCATGCCGCTTGCAGCGGCGTAAATTCGGCGCAGTAAACGAATCAAAATGCAGGCATTTTGTTCGTTTACTATACAAATACTCAAAAGAAAGAGGTAAAAAAATGGCTAAATTAGATGGAAAGAAAATTCTTGCATGCTGCGCCAACGGAGCCGGCTCCTCCCTCATGATGGAAAACGCGATCAAAAAGGTTATGACCCGCAATGGGATCAAACCCGCCGAGATCCGCCACTGCCCCGTTTCCGAAGGAAAAACGGCCGCCAGGAACTATGATCTTGTCTTCTGTGCCCGTACCTTCGCCAAGACCTTTGAGGGCGTCGATAACCTGATCCTTCTCAAGAACGTCATGTCCGACAAGGAAATCGAGGCAGCCTTGAAAGAGGCTGACCTGCTGGATTGATCCTGCCCTTAAACCGCTTAAACCAGACGTGACTTTGTCAATACAGGAGAATAAATCCGGCCAAAAGCTCGGCGGTATTTAAGCTTGTCCTTAAATGCCGCCGGGCTGATGCCATTTATTATCCCCTTTTGAGGGCTTTTGTTATGAAAAATGATCGCAGAAGCATACACGACAGGCATATGAATATCCTGAATATGGTCCGGGAGAACGGAGAAGCTACCGTTGAAGAGATCGCCCAGGAATTCGGCATTTCAGAGATGACAGTCAGAAGAGATCTGCAATCCTTAAGTGAAAAGAGTCTTTTATACCGTGTTCATGGGGGCGCAGTCTCCTTGGCAAACGCCAAACTTGCCACCGATGATAAATCTGAGGTTTCCATCTGCCGCGACCGCATTTCCGCCTATGCCTCCCGCTTTGTTGCCAATGGGGATACCCTTTTCATCAACGGAAGCATTACTGCCCTGAATCTGCTGGACTATGTGAAGGACAAACAGGTCAATGTCCACACCAACAACCTGAACGTCATCGGAAAAAACTATGCCAGCGGAGTCCGGATCCGGCTCACGGGTGGCGAAATAAGGGGATATATTCTGATCGGAGACAGTGTCATGCGTCATCTTCTGGAGATGACAGCGGATAAAACCTTCATCGGCTGTGCAGCGGTCTATGACGATGGAGAATTCCGCTACGATGTTCCGACTGAAATAGGGATCAACGAGGCCATGATCAGCCGGACCACCAAAGGCCTTTATATTCTGGCCGATCACACCAAGCTTCAGAAACGTTCCAACCAGATTTCATCCTACGGCAGCTGCATCTACGATTATCCCAGCACACTCATCACGGACGAGCTGGCTGATCCGGAAATCGTAGATACACTCAGAAGCCTGGGTATCCAGGTCATCGTCGTGCCTATCCGGGATTAGAATACCCCGCTCCCTGTCGCGAGGTACTGACTGAACGGTTACATCGAAAGGATCATACCATGACCGATTTTTCACAATTATTATTGTATCTGCCAGGCATACTCATATTTCTGGTGGGATCCGGCCAGGTCCGCGACTGGCTCAAGGCCAGGCGGCCTGGAGCATATTGCAAAGCCAAGGTCATCGACTGCAGCCATATCGTGAAAAAGGATAAAAAGGATCGGGAGATCTACAATTTCTACGATATTCTGGTGGAATACACGGAAGCCGACAGCGGACGCCGGATCAGAAAAAACATCAAATCGCCTACCGAATATTCCCTCTCCCAGATGGTGAAGGTCTATACCGACAGCGAAGGCAAGGCTGCCCTGGTAGACGGTGAGGAGGAGCCTGTATTCCATCCAGTGGTTTTTATGCTGGGCGGTGCTCTGCTCATTCTTCTTGCCCTGGAGCAGAACCGGGGAAACGAAATTATGGCTATGGCCTGCCTGAGCATGATCCTGATCGGTGCCGGCCTGTCAATGGTTTTCCACTTTATTTCCGTGAATAAGCGGCATCTCATGCCCATTGATGCCAAAGTGGTGGATATCTACAGCCGCCAGATTTCGAAGGAAACGAAGATCCTGAGAGGATCCCGTTTTACCTACTATCCTATCGTCAGCTATGAGTGGGAAGGAAGGGAGAACAGACGGCGCTGCAAGATCAATGCCAGCCAGGAGAAGGCTTTCCAGGTGGGGGATACCATGAAGCTTTATGTCGATCCTGCCAGCGGGATTGTGTCGGAAAAGAACGCCAGGCCTTTTATGGCTGGCGTGGGGGCTTTTCTGGCTGTCAGCGGATTATTGGCTGGAATCAGCATTTTGTCACAGGTTTTGTAGGAGACGCCTAAAACGATTAAAAGGCTATTGTTTTTTTTGCAGAATATTGTACAATTAATCTACCATATCTGTTTGGCAGCGCAGAAGTCTTATCGTATGCGCACAGGTCTAACCATTTAGGAGGAGGAAAATCTATATGTTAGAACAGCTGAAAAAAGAAGTGTATGAGGCAAATATGCTGCTTCCGAAGTATCAACTGGTTACCTTTACCTGGGGCAATGTCAGTGCCATTGACAGGGAAAGCGGTCTTTTTGTCATCAAGCCCAGCGGCGTGGAATATGACAGCCTCACCCCGGAGAGCATGGTGGTTGTTGACCTGGACGGCAAGGTAGTGGAGGGTGACTATAATCCTTCTTCCGACACTGAGACCCACAGGATTCTCTACCGTGAATTCCCCAAGATCGGCGGCGTTGTCCATACGCATTCTCCCTGGGCCACCAGCTGGGCTCAGGCCGGAAGAGGCATCCCCTGCTATGGCACCACCCACGCCGATTATTTCTATGGCGAGATTCCCTGTGTCAGGAACCTTTCTCCCGAAGAGATTGAGGAAGCCTATGAGCTGAATACAGGAATCCTTATCGCGAACCATTACAAGGAGAACGGGCTGGATTATGAGGCTCTTCCCGGCACCCTCTGCAAAAATCACGGCCCCTTTACCTGGGGAAAAGATGCCCATAATGCTGTCCATAACGCTGTTGTTGTCGAGGAATGCGCAAAGATGGCGGCTCGCTGCGAGCTGATCAACCCCAGAGTACAGCCTGCTCCTCAGTGTCTGCAGGATAAGCACTACTATCGTAAGCATGGCGCTAATGCCTATTACGGACAGCCTGGCAAATAAATATCAAAAGACGCTGCGATACTGTTTAATACCGATATGATAATACCCCGGCAGAGTTGTTTTCAATTCCTGCCGGGGCATTTTCATGATTCACGATCCACAAGAAAGGATTCCGGCGGTATGGACCCCAGGAGGCGAGATCGCATGCGCGAAATCATCCAGGAATCATTTTTGCACCAGGGTCCTGTATAGTTTGCGGGAAAGGAATATCTATGAAAATCAAAAAAGGCTGTATTTTGCTGTGTACCTGTCTGACGGTACTCTCTTCAGGAAGCTGGTCATGGGCAGGAGCAATGGCAAAGCAGGAGACAGAATATCTGCATCTGCCTGAAATAATCGAAAATGAAGAAATGTCTACCGGCCAGGAAACGATCTGGAGTTGTCTGTATTTTGGGGCTTATCCGGCCGCAGAGATCGTGACAGACGAATGGAACGCTGTTGATGATTATGCCATTCGAGAGGGAGATATTATTACAGATAACAGATTATTCCGCTTATTATCTGAGGCGGACTGGAATCATGACACCGTTACGCTGGAAGGCAAAAATTATGTTCGGATCAACAGTAACAGTGCGGTTACTGCTGCCGCCGACAGAGAGCAGCATTACAGATGGGAGGATCCGGAAGACTGGCACTATTTCCTGGAAGAGCCACTCCGTTGGAGAGTTCTGTCCATGAAAGAAGGAAAAGCGCTTCTCCTGGCCGACCGGGTTCTGGACTGTGCCCCTTTTAATCTGACAGACAGATCGGTCGCCTGGGATACCTGTACCCTGCGCAGCTGGCTGAATGGATACGGGCAGGATCAAAATGCGGATGGCATGGACTATACCGGAAATGGCTTTTTAGATCGCGCGTTTACCGATGAAGAACAGAAATCTATGGTTCCCATAACCTGCATTACGCCTGACAATCAAGACTATGGAACTGACAGCGGAGCAGATACCATTGATAAAGTCTTCCTTCTGTCCAATGAAGAGGTCTTCGCCGACGCGGCTGCAGTGGAGTATGGCTTTTACGCCGGCCATGGCTACGACGATCCTGCCAAAAGGTTTTCTTCAACCATGTACGCGAAATGCCGGGGAACCTGGTGGTCTCCGGTAGCTGCCTATAAAGGAAATTCTTTCTGGTTTATGCGAACCAGCGGCTCCACCCCAGGTAATATAACCTATATCTGTGATTTTGGATATATTTACAGCCGTGGGACCCTGGTAACATGTGACGACGCCGGTCTTCTTCCGGCCATCTGTATTGATCTGGAAAAAGCTGATTATTCCTATGCGGGTGAGGTTTCATCCAGAGATATCCTCCGTGATGAAGCAGATGAATCACTTCCCGTCGACTGTCATAATCCGGTGATCACAGAAGATGAAGCTCTGCCCGGGGGAAAAAATGTTACCTGGTCAAGGGTCAGTTTTGGAACATATCCACAGACAGAAATCCTGGGAGACAGCCGGAATGAGGCAGACGGCCAGGAGGTGGATCCAGTCCTGTGGGAATTGCTGCAGCAGGCAGATTGGGATAAAGACGAAACAAGGGTAAACACAATTGCCTATCGTCGGCTGAACGACAGATACTTTCGGTATGATCCTGTCGTATGGCGTGTTCTGGAGGTAAAGGATGGGACGGCTCTTCTTCTTTCCGAAAAAGCGCTTGACTGTTTCTCCTACCATTCCGATCTAATGGATGTCAATTGGAAAGACTCTGCCGTTCGAAGCTGGCTGAACAGCCTGGAAGCGGGCGAAAACCTTGCGGGTACGGATTTTTCCTCAGAAAAAGACGGTTTCTACCACACCGCCTTTACAGAGGAAGAACAAAAGGCCATCCTGACAGAAGCCCTTCCCAATGCCAAAAATCACTATTTCGGAACTTTCTGTGGAACACAGACCTTTGACCGGGTATTCCTTCTTTCCGAAGATGAAATATTCAGTTCTCCCGCTGCTGAAGCTTATGGTTTTCAGATGAACGATGCCCTTGCCGATCTGGCGAAGCGCTTTATCCCAACGGCATACGCACAGAGCAAAGGAGCATGGAAATCCGACCTGCCGGAAAGCAAAGGAAACGGCTTCTGGATCCTGCGCTCAAACGGTTATACGGCTGCAAATGTGGTTTATGTGGGCGAGATGGGTCATATCTATAACCGTGGTATTCCTGTTACCTGCAAGGATTGCAGTATTGTTCCTGCCATCCGTATTGATCTGGAATCGGCAGACGTGACAGTCCTGGGAGACATTTCTTCCAAAGAAAAAAGCCAGGATTCATAAGTGAACATACGATATCAGCCCGCCCCTCGCAGCAGAGTGCAAAGGGCGGGCTGAACAATGATTCATGCTTTCTTTAAGCGGATCATATTCCAGCTTGCCTTGCCCAGGATGCTGGTGATAATCCCGTCAGAAAGACTGGATCTGTCTGTGTTACAGGGTGCCACCGTCTCTTTTTCCGCACTGTTGGCCGCTTTCATATCCTGATTCTCCAGAACAACATGCTCCACAAGGGTATATCCTTCCAGGCTTCTGACATCCGTTTCCAGCTTCAGATCTTCATCTACGTTCCGGTTGACCGCAAAAATAGTCAGCTCTTCCTTCTCCTGGTTCCACACGGCCGTACCCAAAAGATCCGTCACATCCTCATGGGTACAGGTATCATGCACCGGCGACTCTGCGACAGGTGCCAGGACGGTTCCTCTGCCATAGCGAGATGTCAGAAGGAAGGGGTAATAGATGGTCTGCTTCCAGGCTTTTCCCCCGCCGATCTGGGTCATGATGGGAGCTATGACATTGACCAGCTGGGCCAGACAGGCCATCTTGATCCGATCCGCATGCCGGAGCAAGGTGATCATCAATGTCCCCACCACCAGAGCATCCTCAAAGGTATAAATATCCTCAAGAAGGGGCGGGGCTACCTGCCAGGGATGGTTCTTCATCAGATCATTATCCGCTTCATTGGAGTGGAACCAGACATTCCATTCATCAAAGCTCAGGTTGAGTGTTTTCTTACTTCTCTTCTTTGCCTTGACAAAATCACAGGTGGCAATCACAGACTTGATAAACAGATCCATATCATCCGCTGCGGCCAGGAAATCAGCGGTATCATTGGAGGGATTTCCATAGTAGTTATGCATGGAGACAAAATCCACATACTCATAGGTATGTTCCAGCGTTGTCGCCTCCCATTGGGGGAAGGTCGGCATATTAATGTTGGAGCTTCCGCAGGAAACCAGCTCAATAGAAGGGTCTATGATCTTCATGGCCTTTGCCGTCTCCTCCGCCAGGCGGCCATATTCCTCCATAGTCTTGCGGCCAAGCTGCCAGGGACCATCCATCTCATTCCCCAGACACCAGACCTTCACTCCATGGGGTTCTTTCACTCCATGGCTGATGCGCATATCACTGTACTTGGTTCCGCCAGGATGATTACAATACTCCAACAGATTGCAGGCATCTGCTATCCCCCGTGTTCCCAGATTGATCGCCATCATCATAGAAGCATCTGCCTTCCTGACCCATCTGGCAAACTCATTCATCCCAAAAGCATTGGTTTCCAGACTCCTCCAGGCCAGCTCCAGCCTCTTCGGCCGCTCTTCCACCGGGCCCACACTGTCTTCCCAGACAAAGCTCGAGACAAAATTACCGCCGGGATACCTGACAATGGGAACCCCCAGTTCCTTAACCATATCAATTACATCCTGACGGAAGCCGTCCTCATCGGAAAGCGGATTTCCGGGCTGATAGATTCCGTCGTAAACCGCCCGCCCCAAATGTTCGATAAATGAACCGTAAATCCTCTCATCAGCCTCTGACACTTTAAAGGCCTTGTCGATCAGCATTTTTGCCTGTTTCATATGCATGATTCCTTTCTTCTATTATAGTTCTGATACAGTAAACGGGTCCAGGATCCGGAAAGCATGGGGATCGATTCCCATTCATCACCCTTTCACGCCGCCGGCCGTCATTCCTTCGATGAAATATCTCTGGAAGAGCACAAACAGAATCAGTATGGGAATGATGGCAAAGCATGAGCCCGCGATCAGTATGTCATAATTGTTTCCATAAGGTGATAAAAGACTCTGCAAGCCTACCGGCAGGGTAATTTTCGTGATAGAGTTGGTCACGATCATAGGCCAGAGAAAGTTATTCCAGCTGGACATGCCCTGATAGATACCCATCGCGGCAAAAGACGGCTTCATCAACGGAATCATAATCCGCAGGAAAATGCCATACTCTGTACAGCCGTCTACCCGGGCCGCATCCAAAAAATCCTTAGGGATGCCGGACAGATACTGACGGAAGAAAAACACCAGCATCGGTACCACCAGGTAGGGCAGGATAATACCCCACATGTTGTTGATCAGGTGCATCCTGGTGATCAAACGATAGAGCGGAAGCAGGATGACCTCGGTAGGTACCATCATAACCAGCAGCACACAGGCGAAGGCGAGATTTTTTCCTTTAAAGTCGTACATGGCAAAGCCATAGCCTACACAGGCGCTCAGAAAAAGAGCCAATGCCACCTGGACAACAGTGATGATAAGACTGTTTCTGTACCAGATAAAATAATTGTTGGCCCCGGAGAAAAGCATCCGATACTCGTTAAGATTTGCCGTATTCCAATCAATCGAAAAATTCAGGCCATACCGCATCAGGTCTGAGCCGGGGCGCAGAGAAGAAACAGCAAGAAGAGCCAGCGGAAGCAGGGTTATAGCGGCAACAATCAGGAAAAATATCAGCAAAAGGACCGTCATCGTACGATTTTTTCTTGCCATGTCAGTTCTCCTTTCTGCTGAAGGTTCCGTTGATAGCCAGCTGAATCGCATTTACCACAAGGACGATCAGCAGAAAGACCACGCCGACCGCACTGGCAATGCCTAAATTGTTCTGCTCAAAGCCCATACGATAGAGGAAGCCAACCAAAGTGGTTCCTACGTTGTTCGGCGACTTATTGCCATTGAAAATCATATAGGACTCGGAGAACATGGCCATACCTCCGAAGATGGAGATGGTCAGGACATAAACTATGGTAGGCTTGAGCAGAGGAATGGTGATATACCTGAACTGCTGCATGACGGAAGCTCCATCGATAGAGGCAGACTCATACAGATCAGCCGGAATCTGCTGCAGACCGGAAAGATAATACATCATATTTACGCCGGTCCACCGCCAGAGGCAGACAAAGAAGAGAACCAGCCATACTGTGGACGGTGTCCTCAGCCATACGATCGGCGCCTTGCCGAACATACCGATGATCTGATTCATAAAAGATCCCTCCAGTTCTCCGAACATGAGTCGGAAAACCACGCCGGCGACAACAACAGAGGTCAGAGCCGGAATAAAGAGGATACTTCTGAAGGTGGATTTTGCCCTCATGGGCTTACTGTTCAGCATAACAGCCAGCACAAGGGGAATGGGAATCATCAGAGCGCAGGATACGATGGTATAGAAAATACTGTTCTTCAGGCTCTTCTGAAAAATGGAATTGCTCAGCACCCGATAGTTTTCCGTGCCGATAAAGGTAGTTCCGGCCCCTGCCACCTTCTGAAAGCTCATCATAACCATGGAGAAGATGGAATAAGCGAAGAAGACCAGGAAGGTAATGACAAAGGGGGCAATGAAGACATAGGGTGCCACCTTCTGGGAATAGAGGAATTTTCGGAAAAAGCTCTGTTTTTTCATGTAGGATATTCTCCTTTTACATCCCATAAAAAAGGGGGGACACCGCAGAAGCGCCTCCTGCCATGTCCCCCTGCAAAATGCTGGTGAAAATATAAATCCGGTTAAAGGTTAGAATCAGAAAATAATGGAGTCCTGCTCGCCCTGCAGCAGCTCGGTGACATCCTGATCCACGGAGAATTCAAAGGCATTGGAATAGGTCGTGGAAACAAGGGTCTGATAGGTAGCCGCATACTGTCCGGAGATGTCGGGAGCTGTCAGATCCGTACCGTTCTTCTTCAGAATATCGAAGGGGTTGGTCTGGAAATAAGCGATAAACTTATTATCCTGGTTCTCTGTCAAAGCCGGGTCATCCCACAGCTCTGTACGAATGGGGTCAAAGCCGAGTTCATTCCACTCATAGGTGCAGCCCTCTGCGGAAAGCTTTGCAAATGCGAGGAAATCCTTCGCCAGCTCTTCGTTCTCGGTTCCCTTGATAACAGATGTGCCGGTACCGCCCTGAAGGACTGCACGGACATCCCCTTCATTCCATACAGGCATCTCAGCGATAGCGATCTTTCCCTTCAGATCTGCGCAGTAGTCAGTGAAACGTCCCATGTACCACAGAGGCATAGTGATGGAAGCGACATCGCCGGCGTTCAGATGGCCGTACCATTCCTCGGTATGGAAACCGCCGCCAGGAGCGATCTCAATGGTGCCTTCAGCCAGCTTGCTGCGGATATACTCGATCACCTTTGCATGCTCGTCTGTCACCAGGTTGGGATTGCCTTCCTCGTCTACGTACTGAGCGCCCAGCTCAAGCATCATAGCCTGTGGCAGGAAAAGGTCAGAGGTCTCTACCGCTGTCATGGGCTTGCCGGTAGCTTCCAGGACCTTCTGGCCAGCTTCAAAATAATCATCCCAGGTCACGATATCATCCGGGTTTACACCGGCTTCTTCCAGGATTTCCATATTGTAATAGGTCACCGTCTCGCCAAGATGGAAGTCTACCCCGTAGTAGTTGCCGTCAGCATCGCCATACATGGTGATACGGCTCATAACGACATCATCCTTGTAGGGCTCGACTGCTTCATTGATGGGAAGAAGATACCCGTCCTTCAGGAAGGAGCCATAGTAGCCGATCTCGATATCCGCCATATCCGGAGCGCCTTCCCCTGACTGGCAGGCAATGAGAAGCTTGGAATGGGTGGAGTGGGATTCACCGTTGGTTACGGTCAGGTTGATGGGTCTGTCTGGATTCTGCTCATTCCACACATCTGCCATGGTGGTCCAGAAGGGAACATGAAGCTCCTGGAAGGTCCAGAAGGAAAGATCCGTACCGCCATCTACAAAGGTGTTGGTTCCCTGGGTAGAGCCGTCCTCAGAGGCAGAAACAAGAGCTGTCGTTCCGGCCAGGGATCCGGCCAGCATAGCCACTGTCACAGCAAGAGCAAGGATTCTTTTTTTCATAGAAAACTCCTTTCATGAAAAATCACCAGTTTCATCCCGTAAAATCCAGGATTATAGGATACGCACGAATTTTCTGCGGATTCCTGCCGCTTACAGGAGTGGAAATTCGGCGCAGCAAACGAATCAAAAGCAAGCATTTTATTCGTTTACCATAAATAAAGTATACTATTTCCCATGGTTTGTCAATGGATTCTGATTCATTTGCCTGTGATATCAGTCCTTAAACAGGCTGATCAGAATGGCGATGATATTCCATACGGAACCCCAAATCTGCCAGGCAAGGAGCAAAAGAATTGCTATAGAAGCAGCGCTTAAAATGTTTTCCTTCATCCCAATACCCCCAGTCACTTTTTCTCACGGATCCGATCGCCGGTGGTGATATCAAACAGGTGCGTCTTTTCTCCCCGGACCTCCAGCTTGATAATGTCGCCACGTTTATACCGCTTTTCATCCTCAGTGATCAGCATCATCAATATGTCTCCGACATGAATCCCGATTCGCCTTTCATCTCCCAGGTTCTCGAAGGTTGCAATCTTTTCCGGAGTCCCCTGGGAATCCGGCCCGCCGATCAGGACATCCATGGGACGAACTCCCATTTTACAGCGGAATCCATCACTGATAACGCTGTAATACCTCTGGGGAACCGCAATCTCCAGATTGGAATTGCTGAAGGTAAAGAAGAAGGTTCCCTCCTTTTTGATGATGGTGGTCTCTAATATGTTCATGGGAGGCTCTCCGATAAAGGACGCGACAAATTCATTGACCGGGTCATCATACACTTCCGTCGGGGTCCCGAACTGCTGCAGTACCCCGAAGTTGATGATGGCGATCTTGTCCGCAAGTGACATGGCCTCCAGCTGATCATGCGTGACGTATACCGTGGTACATTTAATCTTATTGATCAGGCGCTTGATCTCCGTCCGCATAGCCTGCCGTGCTTTTCCATCCAGATGAGACAAGGGCTCATCCATCAGCAAGAGCTCCGGTTCCCTGATAATCGCCCTGGCTATGTTGACCCGCTGTTTCTGTCCTCCGGAAAGCTTCACAGGCATTTTTTCAAGAAGGTCGTCAATCTGCATGAGAGGCGCAATCTCGCGAACTCTCCTGTCGATTTCGGACTTGTCCACTCCCTTTGCCCTCAGGTTAAAGGCAACATTCCCATAAACATTCAGCGGGGGATACATGGCATAGTCTTCAAATGCCAGGCCGATATTCCTGTCCTTGGGATGAAGATTGTTGACCAGACGTTCGCCGATATATATCTCACCATCTGTTATTTCTTCCAGTCCTGCAATCATACGCAGTGTGGTTGTTTTTCCACACCCGGAAGGCCCCAGAAGGGCAATAAACTCTCCCTGCTCACACACCAGGTTCAGGTCTTTTACGGCAAAATCATTCTTTACTTTTTTCTTCTTACCGGAATTATCATATCGTTTGTAAATATGATTCAGTGTTAAACCAGCCATTATTCATCCTCCTGCGCGGCAGCGAGCGCGATATAGTTTGCCTCATCGTATCGAACAATGTAGTCTTTTGTCTCTGAGCCAAAGAAAATCGCATGATCCATCTCTAAATGAATATAAATATCATTGTCAATCGCTACTCTTAATCCGTTCGGCGCAATCATACGCAGCTGGGAATGATTTTTATCACCACAGTCTGTCACAATGACAGACTTATTGCCAATGCTTTCATAGCTGTATACCGTAGTTTTAAAATAACCATCCTGAGGCTCAAAGGAATATTTGATATGCTGGGGGCGGATGCCGATATCCACTCGTTTCAGTCCCAACTCTTTGATTTTCGCATATACGCCGCTATCCTGGGGCAGGGAACACGCAACCATTTCGCCGTTTAAACTGAACTTAGCCGTATAAGCCTCTTCCGTACCGGATATTTCAGCATCAATCAGGTTAATCTCCGGATCGCCCATAAGCTGCGCGGTAAACTCATTGCAGGGCATATAGTAAATCTCATCTCCGGTACCGATCTGAACAATCCGGCCTTCTTTGATAATGGCGATACGGTCGCCCAACGCCATCGCTTCCATGAAATCATGGGTGACATAGATACAGGTGGAACCCAGATTGGCCTGCATTTCCTTCAGCTCGGTGCGCATGGAGTTACGAAGTTTGGCATCCAGATGAGCCAGAGGTTCATCCATAAGGAAGACGCTTGGATTTCGAACCAGGGCGCGCCCCATGGCAACTCTCTGCTTCTGTCCGTTGGAAAGCTGGCTCGGCAGGCGCTCCAAAAGCTTCTCCATCTTCATGATCTTAGCCGCCCACTGAATTCTTTCCCTGATCTCCGCTTCATCGGTTTTATACAGTTTACTTCTCAAGGCGGAAGCCATATTGTCATATACTGTCATCTGCGGATACAAAGCATAGTTTTCAAATACCATCGCCACATTGCGATGAGCGGAATCTGTCAGGTTCATGATCTCGCCGTCAAATTTCACCAAGCCTTCTTCCGGCATCATGATCCCTGCGATACAGTTCAGAATCGTTGTCTTTCCTGCACCGGCAGGACCAAACAGGACAAAGAACTCCTTGTCCTTAACATCTATGGTAATTCCATCAAGTGCCTGAACTTTTCCGAAGGCCTTTTTCACATTCTCAAGCTGTATTCTTGCCATACGTTCTTCCTATCCTTTCACGGCGCCGAAGCTAAGTCCACGGACAAGATGCTTCTGGATGCAAAGAGCAAAAATCATAGCGGGTAATGCTGATACTGTTGAAGCAACCGCAAGCTGACCATAGTGGGCACTGTCGGTACCTAAGTATTTCATGATTGCGACGGTTACAGGATAAACTTTATTGCTGGAAAGAATCAGCGGGAAAGTGAAGCAGTTCCAGGCGAAAATGAAAGCAAGAAGGGCAGATGATACCAAGCCCGGCTTGATCAGAGGAACCAGCATCTTAAAGAAGATCTGATACCAGCTATAACCGTCCACCTGAGCGGCATATTCTATTTCAACCGAAATATCTTCAAAATACCCACGGACAACCCAGATCAGAAGAGGCAGGGAAATAAGCTGGTAAACCCAGATCAGGCCAAAATAGCTGTCATACAGGCCCAGCTTCTGATAGATCATGAACAAGGGCAGGACAACCAGGATTTCCGGAGCGAACTTATAGGAAAGAATCTGGAAGGCCAGTTCTTCTTTCCGCGGAAAATTGTATCTTGCCAGCGCGTAAGCAGCCGGTACGCCCACTATAATCGAGACAAGAACCGCGCCGCCGGCAACAATGACACTGTCACGGATGTATCTTACATAATCGGAACGCAGCAACACTTCCTGATAATTTGCCAGAGTCGGATGAAAGAGGAAGGTAGTCGTAAACACTTCCGTGTCAGACTTGAAGGAAATCAGTAACATCCAGATCAGTGGGAACAGTGCAAAAACAGCGTACAAAATCAGTAAGATGTTCATCAGGACATTCAATGACCTTTGTTTTTTGTTCTTCATCGCTCTCCTCCCTCTATTCTTCCAGACCAGCCGCCCGCTTCTGGGCTGTGCGCTGCAGGTTGACAATGCGCTTGGCGGCAATATTGATAATCAGCCACAAAATCAGAATATAAGGGATTGCCGCTCCAAACTTCTGAAATTTAAAGCCCTTCTGATAAGCGGTAAGGGAAAGTGACATCAAAGAATCTCCGGGACCTCCCTTGGTCAAAGCGAAGATGATCGCATATTCCTGAAGAGCTGCCATCAGACGGAAGAGAAGAGCAATATACAGACTGGGCTTTAACATGGGTAAGGTCAGATTTGTGAAATTAAACCATGCGCTTCCGCCATCTATTTTTGCTGACTCAAACGGAGATTTTGGCAGTGACTGGAGACCTGCCAGAACCAAAAGAATAATGAATGCGGTATTAATCCACACATCAATCAATATGACCGTCATCAATGCGGTATCCGGAGAGGCTGCCCATGGGAAGTTAAATACCCCGAAAAGATTCAGGAACTTTTCGACAATTCCTACCGAGCTGTTCAGCATCAGCTGCCAGATAATGGTTGCCGTAACAGGAGCAACCATCAGGGGGAAAACCAGCAGAACACGGAGCACTCTTGAAAGTCCATTATTCAGGTTATTCAGTAAGATTGCCACCCCAAGCCCTAAAAGCATCTCTATTGCGGTGGAGATCAGGCCATACAACAATGAAATCTTGACAGCATTCCAGAAAGAAGGATCCCCCAGCATGCTGACCCAGTTGTTTATCCCGACGAATTTATGAGTGGGGAGCTTAAAAGAGTAGTTCGTCAACGAATACCAGATTGCCATAACAAAAGGAACCATTATCCCGATTGTAATGATCAGTGACGGCGCGACGATTAAATAAGGACGAACACGTGTCGAAAACGGCACTTTATTCCATTCTGATTTAGCGCTGTTCTTTTTCTTTCCGGCCATCTTAATACCTCATACGTTATTTCAGACAAGGGGGAGGACAATAGAAAAAGTCCTCCCCCCCGATTTATCTGTGTTTCTTCCTGTATATCATTTCCGGTTATTCAACTTCAAGGTCAGATACCAATTCGTCCATGGTCACCTTCAGCTCATCCATAGCATCCTGAACGGAAGCGTACTTGTCGGTCGTGACAAGCTCCTGCAGGGTCTTGGCCCATTCGGTCGTCGTCTCGGTGAAGTAAGGCTGAGCGGTAAAGAAGATGCTGGCGGTCTCGGAAACCTTAGAGAATGCCTCATAGTATCCTTCTGCGTTCGCAACAGACTCTTTGTACTCTTCGCTTTCCAGGACAGAGGTACGAGGAGTATCCGTGCAGGCCTTCTCAACGCCGGACCAGAGCATATACTCAGGGCTGGTGAAATACTGCATGAAGTACCAGGCTGCCTCTTTCTTGGAGGAATCAGCATTCATAGCCATGGACCAAACCCAAAGGTTGGATTTCATATCGTCTTCTGTCTTGCCTGCGGATTCCGGATAGGGAACCATACCGAAGGCCATATTTCCGGCTTCATTGGAGGAGCCCGGTGTATTCTGGGTATATCCGCCTCTGTCTGCATCCCACATCATAGCTGCTTTTCCGGCGCCAAGGTCAGCTCCGCACATTTCCCAGCCATAGGTAGCCCACTGAGGAGCTCCGCCATTCTTAACCAGGTCAACCCAGTACTCGGTCATGGCAACGGCTTCCGGAGAGTTTACTTTACTTACCAGCTTGCCGTCTTCGATCTCATAGTCTTTGGCTCCCCATGTGGAGTACAGGGACATGTAAGCGGGATGAATGGTTCCCCAGTCCGGAAGGCCACGAACGGCAATACCATAAGTTCCGTTGCCGTCGAATTCCTTCAGAGCCGAAGCTGCTTCAAGCAGGTCTTCTGCTGTCTTGGGAGGCTCAATGCCTTTTTCCTCAAGGATTCTCTTGTTATAGGTAAGGATATTCACTTCCCATCCCATGGGAAGAGCCCACTGAGAGCCTTCGCCTACCGCATGGCCAGGAACGCAGTCCCACTTCAGGGCATCGATAACCGCAGGGATAAAATCGTCATACTTCCACTCGGGGCTGGTCAGATCTGAATCGATAAAGTTTTCCAACGGCTCCAGGTTGCCTGCTGTCGCGTACTCCCATGACTGATAAGCACCTGTCATGAAAACATCGATAGATCCGGAATGGCTGCTCAGCTCAACATTCAGCTTTTCAAAGTAGTTGCCCTCCGGCATGGAAGAATAGTTAACCTTGATACCTGTCTTCTCTGTGAATTCACTCAGTT
Organism: Blautia sp.; assembly: GCA_017515325.1. Taxonomy (GTDB): domain Bacteria; phylum Bacillota; class Clostridia; order Lachnospirales; family Lachnospiraceae; genus Blautia_A. Next base: position 24,667 of record JAFWGA010000018.1, on the reverse strand, counting down.
TCTCCTCAACGGCGTTGGAGTAGGTATGTTCGCTGAACAGTACCGTGATTTCTTCTCCGTCAAACTTTTTCCAGTCAAAATCGCCGGATGCCTCCTCTGCGAAAACGTTCGACCCGAAAAGTGCCCCAACCGTCAGAGCTGCCGCCATCGTCAGTGCCAGAACTTTTTTCATTTGTTTCCCTCCTTGTTTTGTGTATACGTCCTACAATGGGTAACCACGTGTGAAGGCCATGACAGGCCAAATCACTCTGTATCAGTATTAATCAAACTTAAATACGACCTTCAGATCACCCTCACGGCCGGTGGCAAGGTCAAACCCCTTCTCCCACTCATCCAAAGGCAGAACTGTTGTGATAACGCCCTCTGTTTTCAGGTTCCCGTTCAGCATGTTTTCAATGACAAAGGGATAAGCGTATGGGCTGAGATGAGCACCCAGAATATTCAGCTCTTTGCGGTCGCCGATGATGGACCAGTCCACGGTTGTCTCTTTTCCAAAGACGGAGAACTCGACAAAGGTTCCCAGCTTCCGGATAATGGTAAGGCCCTGGATGACACTGGCCGGATTGCCCGTTGCTTCAATGTAGATATCACAGCCATAGCCATCGGTAAGACCTTTGATCTCCTTGTCGATATCGCACTTGCCAGGATTGAATACCAGATCCGCGCCGAACTTCTTGGCCAGCTCCAGACGATTCTCCTGCATATCGAGAACGATCAGCTTCCTGGGATTCTTCATCCTTGCATAGGTGATCATACCGAGTCCCAGAGTACCTGCGCCTGAGATTACCACTACATCCTCATTTGTGATCCCGGCTCTGTCTACGGCATGCTTGGAGCATCCATACGGCTCGATCAGGGCTGCCTGCTCCAAAGGCATATCCTTCGGGACCTTGGTAATCACAGAGGTTTTGCCATACCGTACATACTCTGCCATGCCGCCGTTCGTGTAGGACATGAAGCCGTACATATCATGAGGCTGGCACATCCAATAGTGTCCGTCCTTGCAAAAACGGCACTTCCCGCAGGGGACGATCTGATCTGCGGTAATCTTCTCGCCCAGCTCATAGCCTTCCACATTCTCGCCCAGCTGTACAATGGTCCCGTAGAACTCATGTCCGGGAATAAAGGGAGGCTTTACCCAGGAGGGCTGTACCTCATCCCCCCAAAACATGGCAGCACCGTGTTTACATTTCAGGTCACCCGCGCAAATTCCGCAGGCCTCTGTCTTAATGATAATGTCGTCCGGGCCGCACTCAGGAGTCGGATAGGCAAGCTCCAGCCTGTAGTCATCTTTGCTGTAAGCCACCAACGCCTTCATTGTCTTTGGAATACTTCCTCTTGCTGCCATTTTGATCATTCCTCCTTTTTTTGTCCTGTATTCAGTTTTGAACCAATGAATGAAACCAGGCAAAAGTTTTGTCTTTTTCCCATAATATATCAATTGTATAAAAGCGCTAATCGCCAATATTTCAGTATAATTATTGTATCACCCGTCCTCTCACTTGTCAACCTCGACACAAAGCAAATGATAATTCCCCTTTTTTTCGCCACTATATACAAAACGGAAACAAACACTGCCCCCCCAAAAAGCAACCTGTGTGCAGCCACCGTACAGGTCGAAAAAAGGGCAGTGCCGTAAAACAGCACTGCCCACTTAAAGCAAGACGCTTAGATTCGTGGCAATGATATGCGTTCAGCAGTGACCGACATCAAGTCGTCAGCGGTATTTCCACTACCTTAGCCATCCGGATCAGGCAGTCATCGATCTGAGCCGAGATTTCCTCAGCCATCCTTCCCGAAATGGCTTCATTCTTCTCTGTCTTCAGGCTTTCATAGAAATTCCGCTTTACTTCATCCTTCACCCGGCCAAGGCGGGACACAAAGGCACTGCGCGGCACCAGCTTTCGAAGCCGGAGGGGGATATTTACATCCAGCAGAAAATTCTGCATCTTATCCTTGCCCATAAAAAGAACCATAACCGAAATAACCGCTCCGGCAATGATTCCCGGAAGTCCCTGTGCGATGATGGCAACCCCGCCGCCCCCACACAATAGTCCTACAATCACCGTGATGACGGTGTCGATCATCCAGGTAAACTCCTCAAAGGCAAAGACATTCTTGGCATCCACCCGGATATCCAGCTCTGACATGGAAAGATAGGAATTCAGACTCAAGGCCCGGTATGGAACATTATGACGGACACAGATCGGCACCGTATATTCCTCCAGTTCGTAACAAACCGGCTTGAGCCAGGCTGCCACCGGCTTTGTCAGGAGCTTTCTGGCTTCCTCCGTGCGAAGATAGGCTGTAATCTCCTCTTCCAGGGCTTTGTCGATCTGGGACAGGCGTTCCAGTTTTCCTTCTCTCCATCGGTCAATCACAGGCATCACAGCATGCTCCATAATGGGATCCGTCAATGCGTCCACCGCAGCCTTGTATAATTCCTGGATATGGCTTGCTACAATCTGCTCCACCTTGGGGGAATCCCTCAGCGCCTCCACCTCCCTGGCGAACTCTTTCATATCCTCATCTACCCGTCCGCACCAGGCCAGGCCCTGGGATACCGAAAATTCCGGTTCCGTTCCGGTAATGATCACCGCGTCAGGAAAAACCACCCGGCACCAGTCAGCCAGGACAGGAAGTCTCGAAACGCCTCCTGTCAGGAACAGAAGCTCAGGCTGGCTGCCGGCAATATTCTGCCGGATCTCATTCAGGCTGTCCATGAAGACCTGGTAGAAGGATTTGCCATCCAGGCCCTTGATCGGGCCGTAAAGAATCTGCTCCGCCAGCTTTGCATTCATCTGAAGGGTCAGGCGCAGCGGACGGTCATACATGATCCGCAGAGTCTGGATACAATCGTTATCCTTCCAGTAGGCTTCATCCGAGAAATATCTTTCCTTCAGCCTCCTGGCGGCAAACTCACTGTAGGTTCTCCAGGACTCACTCAGGGCAAAAACCTCGCGAATGGCCTGAGCGTCCGGACTGGCATCAATCGCTTTTTCCAGAAGAGCCTCATCCATCAGGCCTCCGCCCAGATACACCTCTCCCGCTGTTCTGAGTTCCACCTCCTTGCCTCCCATGATGTAGGCAAAGTCTGTCGTGGAGGAACCAAGATCCACTACCAATACCGGATGGGAGAGGATGTCATAGCCAACCTGAAGATGCCTGGACTGGCAGGCTGAGACAAGTGCGGCACGAGACTCAGACAGAATCCTCACCGGCGGGTATCCAACCGTCTCAAAAATTCTGCGGTACCTCTCCCTGGCTGTCTTGTCCCATCCGGCCGGGCAGCCGATATAAAAGGCGCAATCCTCGCCCTGAACGAGATTTCCATCCCCATACAGCTCGCCAAGCACTCCGGCGGCAAAGGTCTGAATATCCTTTTCGCTCTGTGCCTGTGTCAGAAAACGGCTCTTGAAACGAAGCTTCCGCTCAACGGCATCAGGGTGGTAACAGGCGTTTTCACCGATCAGCACCTCCTGCGTGACCAGCCTGGCATAGGCTGTCACCATACTCCGCACACCGCAGACCTGGAGTACCCGAGGTGTCTTGTCCCCCGCTTTGCGCAGTACGGAAATTGCGCTCTCCGCATCACCCAGATCAAAACCAAAAAACCTCTCCACGGTATCTCCCTCCCTGTGTGTAAGGGCATGACCGCAAATCACGGCTAACCACTTTGCACTTTGCGCGTCGAATCACCACCACATTACTCTTCTATGAATGAGCTATCGTTGCCATCCCTCTGGAAAGCAGCAAATCCCCTGTCATCAAAGCCGGACGCAGGGTCTGGTTTTCTCCCGCCGGCATGATATCAAATAATCTTTTCCTCTCTTCTGAATAATCGAGAATCTCCACATTTTTCTGGTGAAGGAAAAACCGCAGTTCTGAGATAATCTCCCTGGCATAGGTTTCCTCCTTCTGTGCATAAGCGCACTCCAAAAGGGCAGGAAAAAGCTTCAGTTCCTCTTCATCCATAGGAAACTGGCCTGCCTGGTCCTCCAGGGCGATCTCTGTCTGAAGACTGTCCTTCACCCAGTTCTCCTCAAGATTCTCATCGATAACCGCCAGCAGCATAGACAGATTATGATAAAGCTTTTCCAGATCCAGGCTTACCTCTATATGTCTTTGCGGTTTAGCCTTTGCGGAAAGAAGCTGAGGTTTTCTGACAGCCATGGATACAAAAATCAGGCCTCCTGCCGCGCAGAGAAAAGCAGGAATCAGCAGCAGACCACGGCCTCCTGCTGCAGCAAGAAGAAGGGAGATAAGAGACAGGACACATCCCCCTCCCAGAAGGCCACGGGAACGCATTTTCTCTTTTTCCCCTGCAGCCGCTTCCTCTTCCGCCCTCTCATAGACCTCTACCTTCCCCGTACTGTCAATCAAAGGGAGGGCCGCCTTGGCTGTCTCCATGGCAAGCCTGAGTTCTCGCGCTTCATTTTCCTTCTGTTCTTTTGTACTGGCACTGAAGAGGATACGGTTCAGTTCATCCTCCAACACCTTTACGCAAGCATGTGGGCTGTCAGAGGCTGTCAGCTTTGCAAGCAGTTTCTCCTTGTCCTCTTCCAGCAGATTTTTTGTATTCATTCTTCCCCGAAAGCCTCCGCCTTAACCGTTCCGTCAGAATATTCACGGAAAATATATCCCGTGCCCGGTCGGGTTGCACTCTCCACCTTCTCCTCTTTAACCAGGCTGTTCTCCGGCTCTGCTGTCTGTGTCTCATCCTGCCCCGGCAAAGCTGCAGCAGTCTCCCCGGGCTGGTCAGGGCTGTCAGCCTTTTCCGTCTCCTCGGTATTCCCGGCTTCTTCATCCGTTTCCACCGGCACCATATATTTTCCGGACACAAAGCCATACCGTTTTCCTGTCCGGATCATATACCAGGGCTGGCCGTCTTCTCCGGTTGCTTCTCCGTATATCGACACTTCCCTGTTTCCGGAAAGCATGCCCAGCTTATCATAGTCTGTGCCGGGGCCACTGCGGATATTGATGGTATCATTGGCAGACATCTTTACTTCTTCGGAATATCCCTCTACTGCAGGCATACGATGAGACCCATCATCGTCCTCTATGATAGCGTAATTCCCCGAGCCGTCCGCATATAAGCTGAGCTTTTTCACAGTGTCAAGAGGAATTCCGAAATATTCGAAGATCTCTCCCCCCGTCCCGACAATGCGGATATCATAATAAGCCCCTTCTTCAATTTCCGGAAGGGAATCCCCGATCCATGCGTCTGAAGTGGATTCTCTTACAAAAATCTGGCTTCCTTCAATCCCTTCCCCGATATAGCTGCGGAAGGGATAAAGCCTGTCAGCAAATTCCACCACAAAATCCGTTCCCGTTTCCTCTGCCGCCAGGCCTGCACAAGCAAATCCGAGGCTTAGACAGCCCGCCAACACCAAAACCAAGAATTGTTTTTTCATCATCCATACCCTTTCAATAGAAAAACAACCAGAGTAAATATCGTACGATAGGCCTATTCCGGCGTACAGCTGAAAATGGCCGCCGACAGACTCGCCAGCTTAATGGAAATGGAATACTCCCTCTCGTCACAGGGCTCTGCCTTGGCTGTCTTTACCCGGGAATTCACAAAGCCGGTTCCTCCAAACTTTTTCTGATCCGTATTCAGTATCTCCTTGTACCGTCCCGCAAAGGGAACACCCACATGATAGTCCTCGTAAGGAATGGCGGCAAAATTGAATACTGCCAGAAGCTCTTCCTCCTGTTCCTTTGCCTTCCGAAGGAAGGCAAGGACATTCTCATCATATTTTGTCAGCTGAATCCATTCAAAGCCTTCGTAGTCAAAGTCAAGCTCATATAAAGCCGGATGGCTCCTGTACAGCTCGTTCAGTGATGCAAGAAGCTCACGCAGTTCACCGGGAGCCTCCGGCATGGCAGCCGTCATCTTACACCCCGGATGCAGCAGCTGATAGGCAAGAGCCTCTCTCACCTGGGCATCTTTTTGTTTTTCGTCCCCGAAAAAGCGTTCTTTCATCCCATTCAGACTGAAAATATCCCTTTTTCCTAAGGTCAGGATATAATGCTCGCAGTAGGCATAGAGCATAGAGACCGTCAGCTGATCATGGAAATTCTTCCTCAGAATAGGATCCTGCCCCAGATATGCCAGAAGGTCATTGGTCCATCCTGTATTCCATTTATAATCAAACCCTGGATGGTCCTCCTCCACAGAGCTTGTCAGCTCCGGCCAGAGCCCGTCCTCCTGGGCGATCACCATCACGCCGGGATAATCCTTGTGCAAAATGGAGTTCAGATGTTTGATGAATTCAACTGCGGCAAGATTCTCGTTGCTCCCATATATATTCGGTTTCCAGCTTCCCTCCTGCCGGTAATAGTCCAGATAGAGCATGGCGTCCACATCGTCAACCCTGAGGCCGTCGACATGAAATTCTTCTATGAGATATCTGGCGTTGGACAAAAGAAAATCCTTGACCATAGGACTGTCATAGTTGTACAGAAGGGTACACCAGCGGGGATGTACCGCCACAGATTCGTCGGAAGGCTCATACAGAGCCGTCCCATCAAAAAGCTGAAGTCCACCGTCAAAGGCCGGAAACTGTGCCGGCGTCCAGTCCACAATCACACCGATCCCGTTGGCATGCAGCTTATCGATGAGAGTCTTCAGGGCCACCGTTCCTTTGGTCTTTGCCCCCGGCGCAAAAAAAGCTGCCGCCGCATAGCCCTCCGACCTCTCATCCAAGGGCTCCACCAGAGGGAAAAACTCCACATGGCTGTATCTTTGCGTTTTCACATAATCCAGCAGCTCATCCACATTTTCCCATTCAGACAAAGACGTCTCACAGATACTAATCGGACAATTCCTGTCTTTGAGCTTCTTTCTCCCCCTGATCCAGGCGTCATCGCTCCAGGAAAAAGCGTCTTCCTCAGGCACCAGGGAATAAAATACCGGTTCCTTCTGATTCGTCCGCACAACTGCCTGCCCATAGGGATCGACCTTTTTCAGAATGCTGCCCTGCTTGGTCCGGATTTCATACAAGTAGGCTTCTCCGGGCTTCAGACCTGGCACAAACAATTCAAAAATGCCTGACATAGGCATACGGTGCATGGGCAGGAATCTTCCGTCCCAGCCGTTGAAACCGCCTACGACACTGACCCGGACGGCATTGGGAGCCCATACGGCAAAGCTCACGCCCTTCACCCCATCCATCGTCACCGGGTGAGCACCCAGTTTTCGATAGGCATCATAAAAAACACCGGCCATGAAAGCCCGTTCTTCTTCCTCCGTGATTCCCCCGGGAAAAGCATAGGCGTCATAAAATTCCTTCACCTCCTGGCCAAAGGTCACCCGATAACGGTAACGGGGAATTTTACGTCCCGGTATCACTGCTGCGAAATAGCCGGCTTCATCCTCCTGTTCCATAGGATAAGACTTCTTGGAGGAGAGCACCACAGCCTGTGAAGCTCCCGGGAAATAGCCCTGAACCAGGATTCCATCAGAAATGATTCTCGGAGCAAGCAGGTCACGGGGAGCCGCCTCTTCGTCGTAAACTATGGCCTCGATGCGCGGCCAGTCCATATATCGATATGCCAAATCTGCCATTTTCCTTCCTCCTCCCCAAACGCAGTTATGTGCGTTGATTCAATCTTTATTATCAAATGCCTTCCCAAATCCTCATATCTGCGAAGCATAAAGCGCTGAATAGTACCCTTTACGTCAAACTTACAGATATTTTACCATCATCCCAGAGAAATGAAAAGAACAAAAACAAAAACCCTCAGGAAACCGCACGAGGAATTCTGATCCAGAATTCCACACCGCTGGCGTCGTTTGCCACGCCGCAGCTTCCATGATGTTTTGTGACGATATCCTTCACGATGTAAAGACCAAGACCGACTTCCGCCTCTCCATTATAAGGCTTCTCCTGATAGTAGCCTTTCCAAATATTTTCCAGTTCTCCCGCCGGAATCCCATCCCCTTCATTATGAACCGCGATCCTGCAGAAATCCTCTTCCTTGCGCAGACTGAGGGTAACCTCCTTATTCTTCCTGGTATGACCGCATGCATTCATCATGAAATTATGGATCACATGCTCAATCTCAGCCGGATCAGCCTGTGCCTCCACTCCTTCTTCAATATAACTGGAAAAAACGATTCCTTCATCTGACAGCCAATTCTCATATTTCGGTACCAATTCCCTGACCAGATCCGTGAGGTTCGTCCTGCGAAGATGAACGGGAAGACTGTCATACCCCGTCTTGGCATTCTTAAGGACAACCCGGATCAGATTGCTCATCTTGTCGATCTCCTCAAGAATGGACTGGTAATAGTATTCCTTTTTTTCTGAATCCGTTTCTGTATGCTCCAGCTCAAGCTGACTGGATATAATGGCCAGAGGGGTTTTCAGCTGATGGGTAATGTTGTTCATCAGCTGTTTCTCCTGCAGCAGCTTCTCATCCTCGTCGTGAGACTGCGTCTTGCTGAAGTAACGATAATTTTTCATTGAGGCGTCACTGTACAGCAGGCGTTTCCCCAGCTCGTTCAGATCCGCACCCATCTCCTCCCATTCATTATCCGTTTTTCGTTCCTTTACCCTTACCGAATAATGTCCTTCAGCAAGTTTTTTCGTCACGGAAACGATATCGCCCGGAAAAGAAAAAATCCTTCTGAGGAGCAATCTCTGATACACAAACCAGATTCCCCAGACAATAAGGCAGAAAACAAAAAGGACCTGCTTCGTATATTCTATTCTTCTCAGAATATGATGTATGTTTTTATAAACATATACATAGAAAGAGTCGCCATTACTGCCTGTCACCTTTGCCCGCAGCCGGAAAATCTCTCCCAGCCAATCCTTGCCCATATCTATGGCGGGAGTTTCGGTATACTCCTCTTTGTGTTTCTCCATATTAATGGCAGACGAGCCGGGATCGTAAAAGGATTCCGAATAGTAGATCACCTGAAAATCCTCATCCACTATCATAAAACCAACCTGAAGATCCTCCAGGTTATCCCTGATTTCCTGCGAGTCCAGCTTGGTCGCAATGGGATCCAGTCCGACAATGATCCTGTAGCCAAGCCAAAGGCGCTGAACCGACAAATATTTAATAAATGGATAGCTGCCCAGAAAAAAAACCAGGAAAACAGCAGCCAAAATACATAACAGTCCAATAAGTTCCCTGATCAGCAGCTGATGTTCAGCCCTTTTCATATCGTCTCCTTATAACAGTAACCCAGCCCATACACCGAATGAATATAAGGGCAGTCAGAAGTCAGCTTCTTCCTAAGCTGCTTTACCATCGTATCCACTGTCCGGATATCCCCGTCATAATCGTATCCCCAGACAGAATCCAGGATTGCGTCCCGCGTCAGCACCTTATTTTTATTTTTGACGAAAAACATCAGAAGAGCAAATTCCTTTGCCGTTGTATTCACCGCTTCTCCTTTTACATAAAGCTGCTGCGATTCCACATCGAGCAAAAGCTCTCCTGATGTAACCTTCATGGATTTCTTCCCCAGCCGGTTCAGAAGATTTTCCATATGCGCCAGAAGTATTCTCAGCCGGAAGGGCTTGGTGATGTAATTATCCGCCCCGTTAATCAGCCCCTCGAGCTGATCCTCTTCCTCCTCCTTCGCCGTTGTCATGATAATAGGAACCTGGGAATACTCCCGGATCGATTTCAGTATCTCAAACCCATCCATATCAGGGAGCATCACATCCAGAAGAATAATGTCTATGAAATGGCTGTTCAGGAAAAAAACGTCCAGGGCTTCCTGGCCATTTTCTGCCGTCAACACCAAATACTTGTTTCCGGAAAGAAAAACCTCCATGCTCTCTCTCAGCTTTGGATCGTCCTCCACAATCAGAACCACTTGTTTACCGGCCTTCATAAATCATATCCCTTCTAAAAACCAGAAAATAACACTCGATAGGGAAAAGATGATATACATTCTCCCATTATAACCATAGGCCAATACTATGATGGAATTATGATTATTTTCTAAAGCCTTTCTTACAGCCTGTTCCCTGCCAATATGGTACAATAACCCTTACTGAAATTACAGGAGGTATGTGTCTTGCTTTTTAATTCATCATCCTTTTTGATATTTTTTCCCATTGTCGTCCTGGTGTATTATCTCATCCCGGACAGAATAAAATATCTGTGGCTCTTAGGCGCCAGCTATTTCTATTACATGGGCTGGAATGCCAAATATGCCCTATTGCTCCTCTTCTCCACCGTGGTTACCTTTACCTGTGGTCTGCTTCTGGACAAAATAGGGGAAAGGACAAGAGTACAGAACCACCCTCTGAAAAAGCTGGTTCTCGCCACCAGCCTGTTTCTGAATCTGGGTATCCTGTTCTATTACAAATATATCAATTTTGCCATGAACATGCTTCAGAAGCTCTTCCTTACTGTGCATGTACAGTTGAATGTCCCGAAATTTGACATTCTTCTGCCTGTCGGCATTTCCTTTTATACCTTTCAAGCCATCGGCTATACCATTGATGTCTACCGAGAGGACATCTATGCGGAGCGAAACTTCTTCCGTTACGCCCTGTTTGTCTCCTTCTTTCCCCAGCTGGTAGCCGGCCCGATTGAACGATCCAAAAATCTCCTGCGGCAGCTGGCCCACAATAACCGTTTTGATTTTGAGAAGGTACGGGAAGGCTTTCTTCTCATGCTCTGGGGCTATTTTCTGAAAATCGTTGCGGCAGACCGGATCGCTATCTTCGTCGATACGATCTATGCCGACCACACAGCCTATCCAGGCTGGTTCTTGATTGTCGCCGTGCTGCTGTGTTCTTTCCAGCCCTACTACGACTTCGCCGGCTATACCACGATAGCCATGGGAGCTGCTAAGATCCTGGGCTTCTCTCTGGTGGAAAACTTCAAAGCGCCCTACTTTGCCCGTTCCGTCCCGGAATACTGGCGGCGTTGGCATCTTTCCCTCACCACCTGGTTCACCGATTATCTGTATATCCCGCTTGGCGGCAGCCGGAAGGGAACGTTCCGCAAATATCTGAACATTATGATCGTCTTTCTGGTAAGCGGTCTCTGGCACGGGGCCGACGCCACCTACGTTATCTTCGGAGGGCTCAACGGAGCCTATCAGGTCATAGGTTATATCACCAAGCCGATCAGAGACAAGTTTGTGGAGATCTTCCGCATCCACCGGGAGAATATCTCCCACCAGGTTCTGCAGGTCCTTATCACCTTCCACCTGATCAGTTTCAGTATTATCTTTTTCCGGGCGGTAAACCTGACGGATGCCATCACTGTCATCCGCTCCATTTTCACGGCAAACAATCCCTGGATCCTCTTCGATGGTTCTCTTTACAACTGCGGCCTGGATCAGAAAAATTTTGTCCTGATGATTCTTTGTATTGTTTTCATCCAGTTTGTCGACTACTTTAAATATAAAGGAATTGTGGTCCGTCAGGTAATCCTGCAGCAGGATTACTGGTTCCGCTGGCTTTTCATTGCCGTCTCCATCAGTGCCATTCTTCTTCTTGGTCTGTGGGGAGTTGCCTACAACCAGCAGAACTTTATTTATTACCAGTTTTGATAAAAAAAGGGTAGAGAAAGGCACAGCCGACTCTCTACCCCACGGCGGGGCGCCGGTCACCGTCAGGTGACATCTTCCATACGGCGTCCCTGCCATAAAAAACCCTGTCCGATTCTTTCGGACAGGGTTTTTTTGTTTATGCCGGCCCCTTTTATTTCACAACGCGAACCCGGTACATGCCTTCGATGGCAGCCAGCTCAGCCAATGCCTTATGGGATGCAATGCTCTCCAGGTCAATCAGCGTATAGGCATTCTCACCTTTGCTTTTATTCGTCATATCTGCAATATTGATGCCTTCCCCACCCAGGATCGTTGTCACCTGCGTGATCATGTTCGGGACATTCTGGTGCAGAAGCGAGATCCTGCCCAAGGCCACACAGGTTCCCATATCACAGTTGGGATAATTGACGGAATTTTTAATATTCCCGTTCTCCAGAAAATCCCGGATTTCCTTTACTGCCATAACGGCACAGTTCTCCTCGGATTCCTCTGTGGATGCTCCCAGATGCGGCGTAACCAGAATGTTCTCATGACCGGCCACCACCGGATTGGCAAAATCAGTCACATACTTTTTCACCTTACCGGAGTCCATAGCCTCCAGAAGAGCCTGTTCATCCACCAGAAGGTCACGGGCAAAGTTCAGAAGAACAACGCCCGGCTTCATTTTTTCAAAGGCCTGATGACCGATCATCTGGCGGGTGCTTTCCAGAAGCGGAACATGGATGGTGATATAATCACATTCCGAATAAATCTCATCCAGGCTCTGGCTGTGATGGATGGTTCGGGACAGATTCCAGGCTGCATCGATGGAAATATAAGGATCGTAGCCATATACATCCATACCCAGAGCTGTGGCAGAGTTTGCCACCAGGGTACCGATTGCGCCCAGGCCAATAATTCCAAGCTTCTTTCCCATGATCTCACAGCCGGCGAACTGCTTCTTTTGTTTCTCCGCCAGCCTGCCGATGTTTTCTCTGTCCTTTTCATGGGCCACCCACTCGATACCGCCCACGATATCCCGGGAAGCCAGCAGCATCCCAGCCAGGACCAGTTCCTTCACGCCGTTGGCGTTTGCCCCCGGTGTATTGAATACCACAATTCCCTTTTTCCCGTATTCCTTCACGGGAATATTGTTCACTCCGGCGCCGGCTCTGGCTACAGCCTTCACAGAAGCCGGGATCTGCTCCTCCATCTGGGCGCTGCGCACCAGAACCGCATCGCTCTCCTCCATTGTTTCAGTCATCCGATACTGTTCTGAAAAAGTGTCCAGGCCCTTCTTTGCGATTGGATTCAGGCAATAATACTGAAACATCAGGCATTCTCCTCCTCGAACTTCTTCATGAAGTCAACCAGCGTCTGCACTCCCTTCATGGGCATGGCATTGTAAATACTGGCCCTCATACCGCCAACAGAACGGTGTCCCTTCAGATTGACAAGGCCCTCTGCTGCGGCTGCCTTTACGAACTTTGCATCCATCTGCGTGTCCCCGGTAATAAAGGGAACATTCATCAGAGAACGGTCCTTCTTTTCCACAGTACCCTTGAAAAGCTTACTTCCGTCCAGGAAATCGTACAGAAGCTTTGCCTTCTCCTCGTTCCGTTTCTTCATCTCCGCCAGACCGCCCATGCGCTTCAGCCATTTAAAGACCTTGCCGCACACATAGATGCAGTAGGCGTTCGGTGTATTGTACAGGGAGCCGGCATCAGCATGAGTCTTGTAGGTAAGCATGGTAGGTGTTCCGGGGAGGACATTGTCCGTGATCAGATCGTCCCGGATAATGGTGATGACCATGCCGGCCGGACCGACGTTCTTCTGCACGCCGCCGTAGATAATGGCGTATTTGCTGACATCCACCGGCTCGGAAAGGAAGCAGGAGGATACATCCGAAACCAGGTCTTTTCCCTTGGTGTTGGGCAGTGTCCAGAATTTCGTACCGTAGATAGTATTGTTCTCGCAGATGTAGACATAGTCCGCATCCGGGCTCACAGGAAGATCTGAGCAGTCAGGAATATAGGAGAAGGTTCTGTCCTCGGAGGATGCGATCTTATTGGCCTTGCCGTATTTGGAAGCCTCTTCATAGGCCTTCTTTGCCCACTGGCCGGTCACAATATAATCCGCCACACGATTACGCATGATATTCATCGGAATCATGGCAAACTGCTGAGAGGCACCGCCCTGAAGAAAAAGGACCTTATAATTGTCCGGAATTCCCATCAGTTCCCGCAGGTCACGCTCTGTTGTGTCGATAATGTCCTGGAAGGCGGCGCTGCGATGACTCATCTCCATCACAGACATACCGGTTCCATTATAGTCCATCATCTCGTCAGCCAGCTCCTGAAGGACTTCCTCCGGAAGCACGGCAGGTCCTGCGGAAAAGTTATACACTCTGCTCATTGTTTTTCAAATCCTCCTCGTCAAATGCATCATCAATATTACCCCCTGCCGGAACCATAGGATAAACACTCAGATCCTGATCAATCCAGCAATCCAGCAGGAAGGGAAATTCACTGGAGAGGGCTTCCTCCAGGGCCGGGGCAAGCTCCTCCAGGGTGGTCACTCTCCTTGCCCTGGCTCCCATAGCCTCTGCCACTTTTACAAAGTCCACCTTATCGTTCAATACCGTATGGGAATATCTCCCGCCGTAAAAGAGGGTCTGCCACTGGCGAACCATTCCCAGCACATGATTGTTCAGGACGATCTCTACCAGAGGCTTACCCGACCGCACGGCAGTGGCGATCTCATTCATATTCATCCGGAAACAGCCGTCTCCGGCAATATTCACAACAGTGCGGTCGGGACAACCTGTTTTGGCTCCGATGGCTGCGCCCAGGCCATAACCCATGGTGCCCAGGCCTCCGCTGGTAAGGAAGGTACGGGGCATGGTATATTTATAATACTGGGCTGCCCACATCTGATGCTGGCCTACGTCGGTACTGATGATGGCTTCTCCCTTGGTCAGTTCATACAGCTTCTCGATGACAGCCGGACCGGTCAGGACACTGTGGTCATACCGAAGGGGATACTTCTCCTTCAAGGCAATCACCTCATCCGCCCAGTCAGAATGCGCCAAGGGCTTTACCCCCTTCAATATCCTGGCAAGGCTTTCCCTCAGATCCCCGATGACACAGGCATCCACGATCACATTCTTGTTGATCTCGGCGGCATCCACATCCAGCTGAAGAATTTTCGCATTTCTGGCAAAGGTCTTTGTGTTTCCCGTCACACGGTCGGAAAAACGGGCTCCCAGCACGATCAGCAGATCACAGTTGCTGACCCCCAGATTGGATGCCTTTGTGCCATGCATTCCCACCATACCGGTGTACAAAGGATGTGTTCCCGGAAAAGCGCCTTTTCCCATCAGAGAATCACAAACCGGGATCTGCCGTCGCAGGGCAAGCTCCCTTACCTCCTGATAAGCATCTGAAAGAACGGCTCCGCCCCCCACATAAATAAAGGGCTTTTCCGCCTCATTGATCATGCTGACAGCCCGGTCCACATCCTCCTGCGTCAGCTTCCCGGTCTCCCTTTCCAGCGGAAGGGGAGAGGATGGTGTGTATTCTGCCTTCGCCGCTGTCACATCCTTGGGCACATCCACCAGAACCGGCCCCGGTCTGCCGCTTTTTGCAATATAGAAGGCTCTGCGGATGGTCTCAGCCAGCTTGTTGATATCTTTGACAATGAAGCTGTGCTTGGTAACCGGCATGACAATTCCCGCAATATCCACCTCCTGGAAGGAATCCTTTCCCAGCAATGGGTTGGCCACATTACAGGTAATGGCCACCACAGGAATGGAATCCATATAGGCTGTAGCGATCCCGGTGACCAGATTGGTAGCCCCCGGGCCTGAGGTTGCCAGGCAGACACCGACCTTTCCCGTGGCTCTCGCATAGCCATCTGCCGCATGGGAGGCTCCCTGTTCATGGGAAGTCAGAACATGATGGATCTTGTCCCGGTACTGATAGAGCGCGTCATAAACATTCAGGATGGCGCCGCCGGGATACCCGAATACTGTGTCTACGCCCTGTTCCAGCATGCACTCGATGATGATTTCCGAACCAGTAAGCTGCAAAATTTTCTTCCTCCTCGTATCTTACCCTATTTCGACCATCTGTTCCGTCATGTCTTCCGTTTCTTTCACGGAAATCGTGACGGAACAGTTACCTTTGTCTGTTCCCGGCTGGTCCCCCCGTCATTCAGCAGCCTTCGGCACCTGAAGGATGGCACCGCGGTTACCTGAGGTGACCATAGCTGCATAGCGGGCAAGATAGCCTGTCGTGACGCGTGGCTGCCTTGGCTGCCAGGCTGCCCTGCGTCTGGCAAGCTCCTCATCGCTCACCTTCAGCTCCAGCTTCATCTCCGGAATATTGACAGAAATGATGTCCCCCTCCTCAACCAAGGCAATGGGACCTCCCACGGCTGCCTCCGGAGAGACATGACCGATGGAAGCGCCTCTGGAAGCGCCGGAGAACCTGCCGTCTGTGATCAGGGCTACACTCGAGCCCAGTCCCATACCGGCAATGGCAGATGTGGGGTTCAGCATTTCTCTCATGCCGGGACCGCCCTTGGGACCCTCGTAGCGGATCACCACAACATCACCGGGAACGATTTTGCCTCCCTTGATGGCGTCAATGGCATCCTCCTCACAGTCGAAGACACGGGCAGGTCCGGAATGAACCATCATCTCCTCCACCACAGCAGAGCGTTTCACTACGCTGCCGTCCGGAGCCAGATTGCCTTTGAGCACGGCCAGTCCTCCGGTCTTTGAGTAAGGATTGTCCACGGGACGGATCACCTGGGGATTCCTGTTGACACAGCCTGCGATATTTTCTCCCACTGTCTTGCCGGTAACCGTCATGCAGTCCCGGTTCAGAAGGCCGAGCTTATCCAGCTCATTCATAACAGCATAGACGCCGCCCGCCTCATCCAGGTCCTCCATGTAGGTCGGACCGGCAGGAGCCAGATGGCAGAGATTGGGTGTGCGTTCGCTGATCTCATTGGCAAAGCTGATATCAAAATCCATTCCCACCTCATGAGCGATGGCAGGAAGATGGAGCATACTGTTTGTAGAGCAGCCCAGGGCCATATCCACGGTAAGGGCATTCAGTATCGCCTCGCGGGTCATAATATCCCTGGGACGGATATTTCTGCGGAACATCTCCATGACCTGCATCCCGGCCTGCTTGGCCAGACGGATACGGGCGGAGTAGACGGCGGGGATGGTGCCGTTTCCTTTCAGGCCCATTCCCAGCACCTCTGTCAGGCAGTTCATGCTGTTGGCCGTGTACATACCGGAGCAGGATCCGCAGGTGGGACATGTTTTGTTTTCATACTCCAGGAGACCTTCCTCGTCCAGCTTGCCGGCAGCATATGCGCCGACCGCTTCAAACATACTGGAAAGGCTGGTCTTATGTCCCTGTACATGACCTGCCATCATGGGGCCGCCGCTGACAAATACGGTGGGGACATTGACCCTGGCCGCCGCCATCAAAAGGCCGGGAACATTTTTGTCACAATTGGGTACCATGACCAAAGCGTCAAACTGATGGGCCAGGGCCATCGCCTCTGTGGAATCCGCAATCAGGTCTCGGGTAACCAGGGAATACTTCATTCCGATGTGCCCCATGGCAATCCCATCACATACCGCGATAGCAGGGAAGACAATAGGGGTGCCGCCTGCCATGGCGACGCCGAGTTTAACCGCTTCAACAATCTTATCCAGGTTCATGTGGCCGGGAACGATTTCATTGTAAGAACTGACAATGCCTACCAGAGGACGTTCCATCTCTTCCTTTGTCAGGCCCAGGGCGTTAAACAAAGATCTGTGAGGGGCTTGCTGAGAACCTTTTTTTACTGCATCACTCTTCATATATACTGCCTTTCTTTCATCGGTACGCAGCTGCTCAATGCCTCGGGCTTCGCAGCTACGGCCATGCCATACAGGAAAAGGTGCCGCTTTGGAGGCGGCACCTTGGGGGATCAATAGTTATGCGGAAGCACTATCCGCCTTCTCTACCTCGACAATCGACTGCTTCCTCATAGGAATTCTGCAGTTTTTGTTATTGCCGAACTCTACGATGACATCCTCTTCCGTCATATCGATGACAACTCCGTAAAAGCCTCCGCTTGTTACGACGCTGTCGCCAACCTCCATGTCGTTAAGCATGGCAGTCAGCCTTTTCTGCTCTTTTCTCTGGGGCCGGATCATCATGAAATACATCATTGCCACCAGCACACCGATCCAAATAATGCTAAAGCCAAGGCTAGCAGTACCTTCTGTCATATGCTTCCTCCTCGTCATTCAGATGCTGCCGGGATGTGAGCGCAGAATAAATCCGATGCCCTTTGCACCCCTCTTGTCCGCTTTATTCTGCTGTTCCCGGGGTTCATTTATAGTCTCACCTATGATACACAAAATAGGGGCATACTTCAAGAACTTTTTTTAGGACGACTCTATGAGATCAAAGAAATTCTCGACGCGGTTTTCTTTGTCAAAGAGACAGTTATATTCGAGTATTTCATATTCATGAACCATTTCATACCAGGACGATGTCTTGTCATCGATCTCATAGAAGCTGCCATCTTTGGCTATGTAACCGAAGGCGTTGATGACAGGAACCTCCTTTTGCAGGTCGGCAAGAAATTTCTGGTAGCCGGTTCTTTTCCCATGGAAGGCGCGAAGAAGGTTTGTCTGCATATAATTCATGCTGGTACGGGGAATCCGCCCCTCTTTCATATCAAAGTTTGCCCAGATCACAAAAGGCACTTCGTATAGAGCCAGCATTTCCTCCGTGGTACGGTCGCGGCGGTATATACCGGAGATCTCTGTCAGGAAAGCATCCGAAAGCTTAGGCTGATGGTCCCCCATAAAAAGCAGGACAGTAGGTTCCTTCAGCTTTGACAAAAAATCCACCAGATATTTCAGGGCATGATCGGAAAGCCTGATCAGACTCAGATACTGGTTGACATCCGGATAATCTCTTTGTAGTCCGTTTGTTCGGACAGTAACAGGAAATTTACTTTCCTCCCAGTTATAAGGCGAGTGATTCTGAACCGTCATATTGTAAAAGAAATAGGGGCTGCGCCGGCTTTTCCTGACTTCGGCAAACAGAGCCAGCAGGTTCCGGTAATCGCTGGCATCAGAAGGGTATTTCCTGACGATATCAAGGGGAAGAGGGACGTTATCCTTGTGATAAAAGTTCTCAAAGCCCAGCATGGGGTAAGCAATATTGCGCCGATAATTCTCCGCTGTATATGGATGCATAGCATTGATGCCGCAATATCCCATTGCCCTGGCCCAGGTAGCCATGGAAGGCAGAGGAGAATCTATGTAGAGCTGAAAGGGAACTGTTCCCGATGGCAGGAAGGCACAAGAGTGATTGGTCAGAAACTCAAACTCCGTGTTGGCAGTCATTCCTCCCCGGACTGAGGCGTAGGTGGTTCCCCGTACACAGTTTTCCTTCAGAGAAGACATAAAAGCCATGTAGTCCTGGTCAACCGAAAACCTTCCTACCGTCTGCATATCTGCAAAGGATTCATTGATCACCACCAGGATATTGGGCTGGGTAATGGAAGGAACGCTCGCAGAATCCACAGCAGAGTCAGATTGATAGCGGGAGGCGATCTCCCTGGCCTTCTGGGCCGAATAGCCCTCAGGCACCTTTGCCTTAACGTCCGACACAGATCTGGCCAATGTAAGAATTGTTCCGGAAGTCCTGCAGGATCTCATCGTCTGGAAATAACTGATGTTGATTCGCTGATCCCTAAGGAAAGAGCTGAAGACCACCCTTTTCATTCCTATCGCGAAAATCGCCATCGATAAGAGGGCTGCCAAGGCCCATTTTCTCTTCTTTTCGAAGAGCCAGCCCCAGCCCAGATCAGCCGCAATGATGAGGAAGAGAGCCAGTAGGATCAGACTCAGAAAGATCCGGTAGGTAATGGTATAGGTATAACCACCCGCCACATCCACAGCAGTGCCCACCGTCATAAAATCGCCTGCTGTGATGGAGTTGCCCCGGAATTCATCCACATAAAAATTCACGATGCTGTAAACCACGCCCAGAATCGCTGCCAGGCCGGGTCCCAGAGTCAGGCTGTTGGTCAGGCCGGTAAACAAAAGAACAAAAAGAAAAATCAACAAGACATTCAGGCCCAGCAGCTGGGGCTTGAAGGCTGCCTCCCCAATGATATTTTCCAGCGGAGTATGCGTATCCAGGGTTTTTGCTGTGATCAGCTCGACAACCAGGAAAATATAAAATGGCGACAGCAGAAAAAAAAGAACCTCCCCGATTCTTTTCCTCCCCTTTTTTAAGGAGAAAGAGAGGAAGGATAGTCCCACACAGAACAGCCAGATCAGAACAAGCATAATGCTTCTGCCCAAAGCCGGCTTTCCGTTTTCATACAGAAAAACAGCAGACCAATTGGCAGCTCCCACTATGGCTAAAGCCATGCACAGTAAGACCAGGGCTCCCGTTTTGGCTTTTTCTCCCCTGGACTTTGGCAGATGGACTGCCTTTTTTTCATCCGGATGATCCATTTCAATCTCTCTTTTCTATCTTTTCAGCTGATTTTTTGGTTCCCCATCGCCCTGGGCTTTCAGCCTGGACTTCTGGACTTTCTCAGTCAGCATAACGGCTGTGAATCATTCCTTCCTGGAATCCTTCCAGCCTCACCTTTTTATAGGAAGGAAAGCAGTCTTCTTCAATGGCCGTGCGGATCTCTTCCATCAGGTGATTGTAATAATACAGATTGTGGAGAACACAAAGCCTCATTCCCAGCATCTCCTTTGCCTTCAGAAGGTGACGGATATAAGCCCGGGAATAATGGCGGCAGGCCGGACAGCCACAGCCCTCCTCGATGGGTGCCTCATCGGTCTCATAACGGGCATTCAGCATATTCATCTTGCCCCGGTTGGTATAAACATGACCGTGCCTGCCGTTCCGGCTTGGATAGACACAGTCAAAGAAATCCACACCCCTGTCCACTGCCTCGAGAATATTTGCCGGCGTTCCCACGCCCATCAAGTAGGTTGGTTTATTCTGGGGCAGATGCGGCACCGTCTCATCCAGGATATGATACATCTGCGCATGGGTTTCTCCCACGGCCAGGCCGCCTATGGCATAGCCGTCCAGATCCATCTCACTGATCTGTTGGGCGTGGCTGATGCGGATATCCTCATAGATGGCACCCTGGTTGATTCCGAAAAGGAGCTGCTGCCGATTCAAGGTATCCTCAAGGCTGTTGAGCCTGGCCATCTCATCCCTGCAGCGGATGAGCCAGCGCGTGGTGCGTTCCACGGATTTAGCCACGTATTCTCTTTCCGCCGTGCTGCTGGGGCATTCGTCAAAGGCCATGGCAATGGTAGAGCCCAGATTGGACTGGATCTGCATGCTCTCCTCCGGCCCCATGAAAATGGTATGGCCATCGATATGGGACTGGAACTTTACCCCTTCCTCCCGGATTTTCCTCAGACCTGCGAGAGAAAAGACCTGGAAGCCTCCTGAATCTGTCAGAATCGGCCTGTCCCAATCCATAAAGCGGTGCAGCCCTCCCAGTTGTTTTACGATTCTGTCTCCCGGTCTGACGTGCAGGTGATAGGTATTGGAAAGCTCCACCTGTGTCCCGATCTGCCGTAAATCCTCTGTGGAAACCGCTCCTTTTATCGCCCCGACGGTTCCTACATTCATAAAGACCGGTGTCTGGATGGTCCCATGGATCGTCTCAAAGACCGCTCTTTTGGCTCTTCCTTGTATTTTGATAATCCGGTATTGTGCCATGTGCCCTCTGTGCATCCTTTCCTCTGCTTGTCACAGCTCCATTGCTATCGCGATAACAGCACCTAAGACAGCGCCGGCAATGACCTGCCTTTGGGTATGCCCGACAAATTCCTTCAGGGTCTCTTCCGGGGTCAGGTCTCCCCTGCCCATAGATTCGAATAGCTCCAGCATGCTGTTGATCACCTTCGCCTGCTTTCCGGTCTCCTGACGGACGCCTCTGGCGTCATGCATGACGATCAGGGCCAGGATCAAAGCCACCGCAAAAACAGGAGAATCCCATCCACAACGAAAACCGGTAGATACCGCCACAGCCGAAACGGTCGCAGAATGGCTGCTGGGCATACCACCGTCTCCCAACAGACGTTCCCACACGAAGCGCTTATTGACGATAAGATGAATGATCGTTTTTGCGATTTGAGAAAGGAGCCAGGCAAGGCCCCCGGTGATTAGGATATGATTCTGTAACAAAGCCTGCATACTTTCACCGTCTTTCTATTTTTATGGTGTCAGTATGATACCAGTTTAAGCAGTAACTGTCCAGCCTTTTCCGGATCAAAGCCAGCCATTATCCTTCAGATATTCCAACAATGCCTGGCAGCCTTCCACAATATCAGCATAAGTAACGCCAAATTCCCCTGTGTACCAGGGATCGGCTATGTCCCTGGGATGATCTGAATAATCCAGCAGACGCTTTACCTTACCCTCCGGATCCTTTTTGAGGATGCGAAGCATATTCCGGATATTATTCTGATCCATCCCCAGAAGAAGATCATATTTCTGATAGTCCTCCCTCTTTAGTTGTACCGCCCGCTTTCCCTCGCAGGAGATGCCATGCTTTTTCAACTCCTGTCTCGCCGGGGGATATACCGGATTGCCTGTGCCGTTCCAGATCTCCTCTGTACTGGTCGCACAGGAGGCGATACAGAAGCAGCTCTCCAGGCGGGCTTTTTTTACCATATCTTTCAAAATAAACTCTGCCATAGGGGAGCGGCAGATGTTGCCGTGGCATATAAACAGTATTTTTATCATAAGCACATATCCTTTCATAAGATGACAAATCCTTTATTTATGGGCATTTGTGAAGTACAGTCCCCGACATTCACCCGGCATAATATGGCTTATTATAACATATTTTCCCCAGCAAAAGGTGTAAAAAAAGGTGTAAATGAATTTCATTTACACCCCGGCTTTTCAGGCCTCTTCATCATCGTCATATGGATAACCGTCACCCGGAGAATCATCGTAATTCCCGCCTGCATATTCATTCCTATCGGTATCGGCATGTTCTTCAAGTTTTCTCACTTCCCTGACCGCATCTTCTAACCCAAGGTGCGTATAAACATTTAATGTCACTCCTATTTCAGAGTGCCCCATGAGATACTGCAGAGTTTTCGGATTCATACCTGATTTCGCCATGTTAGAGCAATATGTGTGGCGGCATACATGCGGAGTTACCTTAGGCATCTCTTCTTTGTAGATACTGTTATACTTGTCACAGATATGCTGGAAGTACTTTTCCCAGTGCATAGCCACCATCGGTCTGCCATCCTTATCGAAATACAGAAAGCCGTTAACGCCATCAATCTCAGGTTCTATAGAAAATAACGGACGCTTTGCTATTATCGTCTGAAAGCATTCCTTCACGTCCTCACCCATAGGTATCACTCTTGTACCCGCATCTGTTTTTGTAGGAACTATGATCTTCCTGCCATCACGCATCCTGTGCAGCTGCTTGTCAATATTAATCGTGTTACTCTCAAAGTTCAGATCGGCAACAGTAAGCCCGACAAACTCCGAGATACGCATTCCTGTCTTAAAAAGGATATAGATTCCTTCATAGTATCTGCTGAAGTGTTTATCTGCCTTTACAAATGCGAGAAATGCTCTCTCCTGCTTTCTGGAGATTGCCTCACGGGTTACGCTATCATTCACAATTACTTCAGACACAGGAAATGCAAACGGATTCTTTCGGATCAGATCGTCATCCACCGCCATCTGAAACGCCGGATGAAGAACGCCACGAATGCTGTGGATTGAACTGTAACTACGCCCATCCTCCTGCTGAAGCTTAACCAGCCAGATTTTTGCGTCTGATTTTTTAACTGTATCAATACGCTTTCTGCCAAAGTCTTCCTTGTTCAGAATATTTATTACTGTCTTATATCCAGCTTTTGTGTTATGCGTGACACCAGTTCTGGTTGAAATATATCTCTCTGCAAGCTGGATCACATTCATCTTTCCTCCTTTGGGAACCACCTTGTCGAACATATCGGCAGCGATCAGTTTTTCCTTTTCTCGCAGAGAGAGATCTCGTTTTTTCCCAGCAGGGGTGGGGTCATTTTTATCAAGTCTCCAGGAGTACTCATACTGAGTATTTCCCCATATATCAACATATTTGTACCTGTAACGTCCATCTTTCAACTGGATTTCTCCATTACGGAGAATTCTGCCACGACGATCCCGTCTTTTTTCTTCCATAAAGTAAAGCCCTCCGTTTAATATAGGCATTAACCACAAAAGGCTTCGTTATGGCATGATCATTCTACCACACGAAGCCTTTTTTGTCATTCAGATTTAATGCACGAGTTCATCGCTTAGATCGCAGAGGCTGAATCAACATAAGCTTCAAAAAGTTTCCGCTTAATCTGCGCTCTGTTCCCATTCATTAAAATGAACTCGGCATTCGGGTCTTCTGCAATAATCGCTCTCAGTCGTTTCTGTCCAATCCGAAAATATTCAGCCGCTTCTTCGACCGTAAGTGTGTATTTGCACCAGATCGGTACTTCAACCTTCTTGACCTTAGTGGTTTGATCACCATCCTGCTTTAATGTCTTTTGTTTATAATCAGTGAATTCATTAAGCATTAACCTTCAGCCTCCTTTCTTTTCATTTTGTAATTACACAGCGCAAGAGATATCGTCACAGCATCAACATCACTACCCATCACACGCGCCAGCTTTGACCGGTTCCAGAAAACATCTGTAAGGTCAGCTAAACCACAGCCTACATCGAGCGATGGAATACAGAGATAGTTTCCTGATCCACAATTTCCAACAATAACCTTAAATGCAGATGATCGGCCGCAAATTAACATCTCAACTCCAGTAACTCCAACATCTGTGATTTCCCAAAAAGCTGACCATTTATCCGATTCATGGTCATCATACACGTGGTTACATTCATATTCGTTCATTATTTATCCTCCTTTCAAATTCTTTGGCTCTGTCACACCAAATTACTGATATTGTTCCAAAACCTATGGTAATCCTCTTTGAAACGTTCTATAATAATCTCGGTTATAATTAAGATAATATCCGAGGTGGATGATGAAAACTGTTGAAGAGATTTTTGCATT
>JAFWGA010000017.1 GCA_017515325.1 Blautia sp. | reverse complement strand
GGGGCATGTCTTTGGTGGAAAAGAGTTTATCAACTCAACTTCGCCTGTCTCTTCCAGCTTTGGATGCCTTTGAATGTAGTGTTCTTCATATTGCCTTGAGATAAAGTCCTGTGTAGGCGTCAGTTCAGACAGGTCATCCCATGGAGTTTTACGGCGTGACTTATTTCGATCTGTATTCTTGTTTCTCATGGTGTGCTACCTCCCACAGGTAGGGTACACCAAAAACCAACACTATGCAAGGAGGGATTTTTAGCTAAAAGCATTTGCTATTGCTCCTCTAGATGTCTTTGGCAATGACAGTAATTCTATAACAATTACCTATAAAGTCGCAGGCCACAACAAGGCTTTTATACATTATTTTTGTCACATACCGGCTTTTATACCAAATATATGCAACTCCATTATATTATATTTTATGTCGCCGTAACGCTTTTGTAGCATTTATGTCTAAAATATGTCAGGATGTAATACTTATGTAAGTATTATCACTTTATTTGTTCTTCATTACCAATCCATTCTGGTCAATGTATCTCCTGTATGTCTCTGTCAAATATATCAACAACCGTACGATAATGTTGTATGCGAAGGTACCCTGCCTGTTCTTCCACAAGAACAATCAGTTTGTTCCCGCTCATAAGCCCAAAATCATTATAGATTCCTGTTTAAAAAAGCTTGAAAGCGTTACAATCATCAAGACACTTTCTTGTGTTGTGTATTCGTATCTTCAGGATAGAGATTCCTGTAAAGCTGAATTAGAGACTCAGGTTTTTCAACCAGATCACAGAATACCCCGTCTTGTGCATTTCAGTTCACTTTGGGTTCCTTTTGAATAAGGGGATTCTCAGCCATGATTTTTCTTTAGGTTATCATTCCATTTCTACAAATCTAAATCCATTATCCATAGCCCAATAATTTGCATAACTGCCATTATCCCCAAAGATAGTCAGATCACTTGAACAGTTAATGAAAGCATCTTTCCCGATATAAGTGACAGATTGCGGAATGTATATCTGGTTTAATGAGCTGCATCCGTAAAAAGCTCTTTCACCAATAGATTTAACTCTGTGGGGTACGGATATAATGGTTACTGCTGTGTTCATGAAAGCTTCATCCTCAATCATGGTGATGGCTTCAGGAAGAATCATATCTGGCGTACCCAATGGTACGATTTTTATATCAAGTATGAATCTACATAAACTGTTTCTTCCACAATCGTAAGTATAATAAACTTCACCATCACCAGAAACTGTAAGTATAGAATCTTCTATGATTCCTCCACTCCATTGAGATGTTCTTGAAACATCAAAATCAGGGAGCATTGCGAGATTAAATTTATATGATGATATTAAAATAAAGTATATGTTTTGAGAACACGAAAAATCTCTCAAATATCTGTTGTTATTTAAATCAATATTACTCAAGTTATTATAGCTACAGTATAACGACTCAATTTTTGTATTATTTCTCACATCCAGTTTTCTTAATTTGTTAGTATTGCATGACAGAATAATCAACGCCGGATTTCCACTAACATCCAGACTGATTAAATTATTATTATTGCAATATAGATATTGTAAAAGAGGACAATTTTTAACATCCAAACTATCAAGCCCAATGTTGTTACAATACAACTCATTTAGGTTTGGGTTATGGCTTAAATCCAAACTATAAAGATTTGTATCATCACAAAAAATAGATTTCAATAATGGATTATGACTTAAATCCAAACTACTCAGATCGTTTTTACCACAGTTAAGATAAGATAGTTTAGTATTGATGCTTAAATCTAAACTTTTAATATTTGTGTTAGCACATGATAGGTACTCCAAAGCTTGGTTATGACTTAAATCCAAGCTATTCAGATTTGTATTATTGCAGATCAGCTGTTTAAGCATTGGGTTTTGGCTTAAATCAAGATTACTAAGGTTGTTGTCATTTAAATATAAATTCCACAGCAGAGGGTTTTGGCTCAAATCCAGGCTGTTTAGGTTATTATTGCTGCATATTAAAGATTCAAGAGATGGATTATATTTCACATCCAACTCAGTTAGAATATTGTCAGAACAAGAAAGGTTCAAAAGCAACGGATTATTTCTTATATCTAGATCAGTTAAGATATTATCAGAACAAGAAAGATTCAATAGTAACGGATTATTACTTATATCAAGATTGCTCAGATTATTGTTACTACAGTCTAAAACCTCTAAATAATTAAAATACTCGATTCCTGCTAATGAAATACTTCCATATCCATTAAAACATATTTCTGTAATTCGCTCAATTTCAATGTTACTTAAAATATAATCTTTATTATTATCAAAGCATTCTAATATATATCTACGAAAATCCTTATCTGGGAAGTGCTCCTCATTAATAGTTACAGTAGGAGTATCGACCAAAATTATATCAAACTTAAATTGTTCTGGATAACTGTATCCACAATCATACGTATAGCTTACTTCAC
Organism: Blautia sp.; assembly: GCA_017515325.1. GTDB lineage: Bacteria > Bacillota > Clostridia > Lachnospirales > Lachnospiraceae > Blautia_A. The sequence continues at coordinate 23,064 of JAFWGA010000017.1, read as the reverse complement.
AATTACCATCAACAATGAGATTAGATCCTTCTATTGTACCGCCATACCAATTTGAAGCCTTTGAAATATCAAAAAAAGGTATATTGGCAAGGTTGATGGTAAGGGATGAAGTCTCCAAAGGAAAAATATTACCACTGTTATACACTACTCTTAGTTCATTATTCTGGCTTAAATCTAAACTATACAACTTATTATTTGAACAGGATAAAATTTGTAATGCCGGGTTATGACTCACATCTAAGATACATATATCGTTGTTTTCACAGTTCAGCTCTCTTAAATCTGTATTTCTGCTTATATCCAGACTGCTAAGATTGTTATCCTTACAATTTAGCAATGCAAGATTTAGGCATTGGCTCACATCCAAGTCATATAAATTGTTATTGGAGCAGTACAAAGTGTTTAATGCGATTTTTTCGCTCACATCTAAATAGCTTAGTTTATTATTGTAACATGAAAGAAATCTTAACTCAACATTATGGTTCATATCTAAGCTGGTCAGGTTATTATCATAGCAATGAAGAAATGTTAGCCTTGTGTTGTGATTCAAATCCAGAATACGAAGATTGTTATTATAACATGCTAACATATATAATGATACATTTTTACTTACATCCAGAATGTTCAAATTGTTGTCTGAGCATTGCAAATATATTAATCCAGTATTATGGCTTACATCTATATTGCTCAAATTATTGGAATTGCAGGACAAATCTACTAAGGTGGAGTTATTACTTATATCTATACTATTTAAATTATTTGAATCACATAAAAGAGAGCGCAGTTCGGTATTCAAGCTTACATCTATGTCATTTAGGTTATTATTATTGCAATCTAGTTTTTCTATATTAACAAAATACTCAACACCAACTAATGAAGATATTCCCATATTTGGTACACATATTTCCGTCACTATCTCGGCTTCACTTTCACTTATAGTCTTATCACCATCAGTATCAAAGTTTTCAGCGACATATGTTCTGAACACTTCATCCGGAAAATGATCTTCATCTATCGGAACATCTGCCCATACCACTGCTGGCATGGTCAGTATTAAGAAAGCAGCCAAAATAATAACCTTTTTCATGATCATTTGCCTCCAATTATCTATAGTTCCACATATTCATTCTACTTATACTTGACAATCTAAGTTCTTGACGTTGTAACATACATTTAAAAAATGCAATTATGTAATAAATAAATCGCAACAAAATGAGATATCTCTTAGTGGAGAATCTACCATTCTTGTTATTCGACAATAATAAAGAATGAAAGGAGATTTAACCACAAAAAGATATCCTATCTGATATAGTATCATACTCAGTTGTGGTTTGCCAAAATAATGTTTGAAAAAATCGAAAAAAAGCTAATGCACTACAGAGCCTGCTTTTCAAGAGAATAAGCTTTTGAATGGTTCGTTATTATTGTTATTGGAATAATTCTTCGAACTGCTTTACTCGTTCTGACTTCGGATATTCGCCCTATGATGATACCAGGAACTTCTTACACTGCCATGCTAGAATTCTTTCGTGTATCTTCCTGGAACCTGGCTGATTTACGGAAAAAACATTGCCGGGTTGTGAAAGAACGTATTCCTGGTCTGAGGAAAAAAATAATAGATGCATTCTTGTCGGGGATCTAAAGAAGGCAAGTATATGCACGGGGTAAAAGATACAAGCAGGAATCCGAAAAGCAGAGCAAACAGGAAATAAATTTTGGTCATCTATGGGGATGCATTGGCTTATTGACCATTATAAATGGTCAGATTTCCTATACACCAATGACCAGTAAGATTCATGATGATTTGCAAGGCATGGAAAAATGGAATGCCTAGGAAGATCATGATTTCAGTGTTGATTCCCATATCGTGCAGATCCTAAGGGATACCTGCAGTGTTGCTGATTATTCGGAAGATAATGCTACGCTGCTGCTCGACCGTTATTATCTATCGGGTCCTGCTATTTTAGCACTCGCCGAACACAACAAGCATGAACATCGCAAGAGTTACGTTCTCATGATTGTTAAAGCCCGGCAAACAACCACTGGATTTATGCAGCTTCATAAAGAAAAAAATGAAGTACCAAAGCAAGGTCGTCCGAGAAAAAAGGCGATAAAGTTGTTCTCTGGGATTTATTCGAAACAGAAGTTCCGATATTTAGGAAGACTACAATACGACTTTATGGCAAAAGACGAGAAGTCTCTTACTATTGTATTTACCTTATATGGCATCCACGATTGTTAAGGAAACTGCGTTTTGTTCTATCTGTTCTGTATACGGGAGAGAAGAGCTTATTTGCAACTACCAATCTTTCCATGTATCCGGTAAGTAGATGATATACGTCAATATAGCTATAGGCAATTGATTGAAACTGGATTTCATGCGGTGAAGCAAAATGTTGGATGTTTTGCATACCTCTTCTGGGCGAAAGCCTTGCCGAAGCTGAACCGGTTTAAGAAAAATGAGGAGAAAAGTTCTCTGTATGAAGTAACAAATAAGAAGGATCAAAAGCGAATTCTCGATACAATTGAAGCCACCGAGATGTTCATGTTGTTTTCCATGACAGCTGTTTCAATCCTTCATGCGTTGATTGTTTTCACCAAGGATCCAACTATTAAGAAATAAGCTTCGCTATCAACGAACACCAGTAACCCTACGTCCATCAGAGGATAATATGATGGTGTTACTCAGAAATGTTTTTGGCGTATGTTCGAAAATCATCTTCAATGACCGATAACAACGATAATCAAGCGAAAGCAAAAGAATATTTGCGAAGTTGGGAGGATATCGACTTGTTTGCTGCATGATTACATGTGAATTCAGGTTATTTCGATAATTAAAGAATCCTGCAAAAGTGATTTTTGCGCTTTTACTATATTACAAATTTATTAACTTTCGACTGTCAAGTACTATTATGTATGGTTCCAAATGAAATCTTGTAAGATATTTACATTTTAAGATATACTCAAAAACGAAAAAAGAGACTTTTCTGTTCTTGAGCTGCGTCGACTACGCACCACTAAAGCAACTATCTACCTTGCTCAGTCGAGTGCATAAGGGTAAACTGGGGGGGGGTAAAATTCGATAGAATTTACTACTACCAGTATATCATAAATACATTTTATAGCAAAGTTCATAGCGCATAACTTGAAGGCTACAAAGGAGCAGATCATCGATGATCTCAACGGTGTCATATCGGATCTTCAGAAACGAATGATGAGGGTCTTGCTGAACCATGTGGACGAGTTGAACGCCCACATCAAGGGGCTCGACAACGACATTGACAATTTCATGAAACCCGATGAAAAAAAATCCGCCGAGGTGATCCAGGACATCCCTGGCATTGGGAACACCAGCGCGCAGGCCATCATCTCCGTCATCGGGACGGACATGAGCCGTTTCCCAACGGATTCTCATATCTCATCGTGGGCGGGGCTGTGTCCGGGCAATAACGAGAGTGCCCATAAAAGAAAGTCTGGAAAAACGCGAAAGGGGAATGCCTTGCTGCGCGACACGCTTGTCGTGTGCGCCCATGCGGCAGTGCAGAACAAAAGCAGCTACTTCTCTGCGCAGTTCGCCCGGATCAGCGCACACCGGGGAAAAAAGCGGGCATATGTTGCGGTTGCCCATTCCCTGCTCGTTGCGATATATCACATCCTCAAGGATGGTGTAGTTTTCAAGGATCTCGGAGCTGATTATTACAATCAGTTCAACAAGGAACGCAAGATAAATGTGTACCTTAAAAAGTTAAAAGCGCTTGGCTGGGAAGCCCCTGTAGTTGCCGCATAAGCCTTTCAGTTAAGCTTAGAATTTACGTTACAAAAGCTTGATAGGGGCAGTCTGCGCTTTTTGGGCTACCCGAGAGGTATTGTTTCAGAGTAAACGACAAAGGTAACTTTACTTTGTCGTTTGCTGCGCCGGATTTGCGCCGCCTCTGGTGACATATTTCCTTAACAAATCCGTGCGCATCCTGCCGGAGGCTTATAGTCAACGACAAATTATTTTTGTCGTTGATTATACCTCTTGTGAGTTTCTTGAGGGATAGCAAAGTCCTTGTATACTTTACACTTTTCGTTACAGATGTAGATAAATCATTCGGTAGTCTTCCCAAGAAACCCGAACCAAAATCGGATTCCTTCCACATACAATCTGGCTAAATCGTGAAGGCCGTGTTATTTTGCTTCCCTTCTCACATCCATATTATGCTTCTTTGCATATTGGTTTGCTTTACTATCCTTACCGCAGACAAGGATGACATTTTCACTCCCGTCAAATGCATCATCAGCAATGGATATTACGCTGTCGGGAATCACCACATAGAGCAGGCCTGTGCATTCCGCGAAGGCTTTACTGCCTATCGCCTCGCTGCCTTCGGCTATGATGACTGTCCGAGGCGCCGTTTTGAAGAAGGTTTCCTCATCAATTCCGGTCAGGTACTCAGGAAGATAAAAAACATTTTCCCGATAGAGCTCTTCCGGATCGATGGGCTCAGGTTCATCCATGGCTATAACAGGTGGATTTCCTTTACCGGACCGGATCAGGGTCCTTAGCCACTTACCGGTATCTGAGATTTCATCATCCGTCCAACCGCTAAGCTTACTGCAGCCGGCGGGGAAAAATGATGAGGATTCATCTTTGTTTGCCAGGTTCCAGCCTGCATAGGAGAGATTATAATCCGTGATCAGTTCTCGCCAGGCTTCTGCTTCATCATAGTTGATGGCTCCACTGCCGGAGGCGTCACAGGTAGAAAACTCAGATACAAACACAGGGGTTCCCGCATTGATCGCATTCACAACCTTCTGTCTGTTCCAGTAACCGTGGGACGCGGCATAAAAGTGGACTGCATAGAGAACATTGTAAGGATACGCCACCGGATCTGCAGCGACACTGTCAACATCCTGAGACCAGGTGGTGGTGCCGCATATGATAAGAGAATCAGGCGCGTTGGCGCGTATGACGGGAATCACATAGTCTGCGTAAGTCTTTACATCGCTCCAGGAACAACCGTTTGGCTCGTTGCATATTTCATAGATGACATTGTCATAGGAAGCATATTGCGCAGATATACGGTCAAAGAAATCCAGGGCTGCATCCTTGTTGATGAGCGGATTGTTGTCACTGAGAATATGCCAGTCAATGATACAGTACAAACCCAGATCCCTGCAAATATTCACGCCTTTGTCGATCAGAGCTTCAAGAGCCTGCCTGTCTCCGCCGGCACAGTATCCCCCATATTCCTCCGTGTACATGGCTAACCGAATCAGGTTGACCCCCCATTCGTCCCTGAGAGCCTGAAAGGTCTCCCTGTTGACGTACTGAGGGAACCAGGCCAATCCATGTGTACTGACGCCACGCAGCTGAACACGTTTTCCACTCTTGTTGCAGATATTTACCCCATCTAAAGTGAGAGGACCATACATCCCGCCGCTGCCGGTATAATCCTTTAGATTGGGCCAATCTCCGTCATGGCTTTCCTGTCCGGCCTCAGCAGAGTCATCTCCGGTCTCGACATCACCATCGTCAGAATCTCCATCTCCGGTCTCAGCTGAACCATCGTCGGCATCTCCCTCTCCGGTCTCAGCCGAACCATCGTCAGAATCTCCATCTCCGGTCTCAGCATCACCATCGTCAGAATCTCCCTCTCCGGTCTTGGCATCACCACCGTCAGAATCTCCCTCTCCGGTCTCGGCAGCGTCATCTCCGACGTTTTCCTCTCCGTCCTCAACAGGCGAAAAGATTGGCGTAAGAGTACCGGCAGCAGGATCAAAGTCATATGTGCCGGAGATTGTGTCCTTTCCGGGAAGTTCAACAATGATACCTATCCCAGAGACGCTGCTGCCGGGAGATATTGTCCCATTGTAGCTTTCATTGCCGATGGTCAGGAAAGTTCCAGTCTGCGAAACATGGCAGCACCAGAATTGGTCAAGGCGGCCTTCTTCTCCGATATCCAGGATGATGCTCCATTCAGTCAAAGCATCAGAGCCATTGTTTGCGATGGAAAGATTATACTGCCTGCATATCCCGTCTGTCGTCGTCCAGCTGTTGGATGCCTCTGCGGAAACAAGACATTCACCGGCGGCCTGTGCTCCCTGAGACTTCCCGAAGATAAACAGGACAGACAGCAAAGCCAGCAAGGATCGGAATAACAAATGTTTATCGACTTTTTTCATAAATCTGATTATGCCGGGGCATTCCCTGACATTCCTCCTCCCTAAAAAACATATACAACATGAAAAGCTCTCTTGCGGCAGTTTGGGACACAGTCTCAGGATCTGACGCCCCAGATTATTCTGCATATAAGAGATATGGTCTTCTTTGCTCCATGAACATCCGGACATCCTCTGCCCAGGAGTCCTTGATCTCTTCAGCGCTCTTCCCCGCCTCAATCATCAGGCGAAGATCGGCGGACCCACTGAGCTTATCAATCCAGTATTGTCCTTTTTCATCTGCCGTTCCCCAGAACGGCTCTTCCCATCCCGTCTTCATATAAGCCTGATACGCTTTTATCAGATAAGCCGGATTTACCCCTTTGCCCCATATCTCCTCAAGGGGTATATTCCGCAGATCCTCCCCGTAGCACTGCTGATCCATAAACGGGGGTTCAAGGGCACCGCTCATGCTGACCGGCGTAAAGGTAAAGGGAAACTGAGGATTTCCTTCGAGACAGGGACCTCCATACACCTCAAAGGGAAACCAGGTTCCTCTTCCGACAGACATCTGCGTGTTTTCAAAGAAGCAGGTGGATGCATACAGATAGACAGCCCTCATATTCTTCAGGTTTGGCGAGGGATTCCGGATCAGAGATGTTTTCGTCTGGTGCGTGTAATTTCCACAGGGAATAACCGTCAGGTCACAGGATTCTTTTCCGGTGCTAAGCCAGCCTTCTCCGTTGATCATCTGAGAGAGCTCACCCAGGGTCATCCCATAGACTATCGGAAGAGGAAGCTGGCCAACCCCTGATCGATAGGCATCCTGCAGGATAGGTCCATCCACGTAGAATCCATTCGGATTGGGCCGGTCCAGAATGATAACCTCTTTATTGTCTGCCGCGCAGGCCTCCATCAGGTAGTACAGGGAAAGGTAATAGGTATAATAGCGAAGTCCCACATCCTGTATGTCGACCAGGAGCGTGTCAAACCGATCCATATCCTCCTGGGCAGGATAATGCGTGTCCGGCCCATACAGAGACAAGATTGGAATACCTGTTTTCTCATCCACAGAATTGTCAACGCTTGCCCCTGCATCCTGGGTGCCACGGAAGCCATGCTCCGGGCTGAAGACCGCCACAACATCCACGTTCCGTACGATCAGAGCGTCAAGCACATGTTCTCCGTAAGTAATCTCGTTTCCTTGCGCATCAAGACCAAATAGCCTGTCTATATCCGGTTCATCGGTCAGGGATGTCTCGTCTCCGACAATCCCGGTATGATTCGAAAACAAAGCGACTCTTTTCCCATCCAGCAAGGGGATATACTCATCAAACCGCTCGTCTCCTGTCAGCACCCGCTTCCCTTCTTCCCCACAGGCTGCCAAAGCTCCACAAACCGCAAGAACCGTCGCAAGGATCGTAGCCATCAGTCTTTTCCTGAGCATCCCCATCCCCCCTCCTCATCTGTCTGTCACTATTCAGGTCAGCAGCCCAAATCCATACCTGATACTATAGCTGCAATGAATCCGGGGGTAGATATGACTCTCCGGCTACTCCCTTTGATACCGCGAGGATAGAGCTTTTTCCTCTGAAATTCAGTTCCCTTCCCTGCAGATCTGTCACTCTCCCTCCGGCTTCCTGAACAATACAGGCCCCGGCGGCATAATCCCAGACATAGACTCTCGGTTCGAAGTACAGGCCTGTCCTGCCTGCCGCCACAGAGCACAAATCGTATGCACAGGTTCCGCTGCGCCGGACGTCAATGCTGCGCTGCTGATAATAGAATCCCAGTTCAAAGGCCGCATGAGAAACCTCCGGCTCATAGTAGGGGCAGGTTCCCATAAGGACCAGACTGTCTGCCAGCGTATCCTCGGAGGTGGACAGCTTCTCGCCATTGCAGAAGGCTCCTTCTCCCTTTTTCGCGTATATCATCTCGTCATAGTAGGGATTATAAATCACACCAAGATAGGGTTTGTCATCCTTCAAAAGCCCGATGGAAGTCACACTGGGACGATATCCCTTCATGAAATTCGAGGTTCCGTCAATGGGGTCGATGATAAAGGTAAAACCATTCCGGAACGCTTCTTCAAAGTTTCCCTTCCCTTCTTCCTCCCCCACGAAGGCAGCCTCCGGCAGTATGGCTGAAAGCCGGTCTATCAGAAATCTCTGTATTTTCTCATCATACTCTGTCACAAAGTTCGCATGTCCCTCTTTGCTCTTGACGCTCTTCTGTCCGTCCCTTGCGGAAAGCATGATTCCGCCGGCTTCTCTGGCTGCATCCATAATCTGTTCCAGAAGCTGATCTGACATATTCTCATCTCCTTCTTCTATAATACGGTTTGTCTGATGACACCATGTCTTCTCCGATCCCATTCCGGTCGCCATTTGTGATCATTTTCAAATTACCATGGCAGATGCGCTTTTATGATCCATCAGTCATTCCTTATCGTCACACGGAATAGTATGCATACGATCAGAGCAGCAGCTCACAGCAAATGCGAGCCGCTGCCTGTTTAATTACAGCTGCCCCGCTTCCCAGATCAGCTCCTCCAGCGTCTGGTACAGGCGATCTGGGTCTATCGGTTTGGAAAGATGGGCGTTCATCCCAACCTGCAGGGAACGCTGCACATCTTCATCAAAGGCATTGGCAGTCAGAGCAATGATGGGGATTCTCTTTGCGTCTGCCCGATCCAGAGCACGTATGGCCGCAGCGGCCTCCAGTCCGTCCATCTCAGGCATACGAATATCCATCAGAATAGCATCATAATAGCCTGGTTCGCTCCCTGCAAACATTTCCAGGGCAATCCTGCCGTTCACCGCATGGCTGATCCTGGCCTCACGTATCAATAGAACCTGTTCCATGATCTCGGCATTGAGCATGACATCCTCCGCAAGCAGAATGCGCTTCCCCTCTAAATCTACACGCTTTTTCTCCTTGTAAAGAGTCATGTTGTTCTTCCTGGCAATCCTTTCAAATTCATTGATCACATGAGAGGCAAACAAGGGCTTGGCAAGGAAACTGTCCACGCCGGCATGCAGTGCCTCGTCCAGAATCTCATCCCAGTTAAAGGAGGTCAGGATGATGACCGTGGTTTCCTTATCGTACCGCTGGCGAATCTGGCGGGCCAGCTCCAGGCCATCCATTTCGGGCATCTTCCAATCCACCAAGACCAGATTATAGGGCTCGTGCTTGGTATGCTGCAATTCAAGCATATGCAGAGCGTCTTCTCCGCAATAACAGGTATCCGCCTTGACCCCAACCTCGTCCAGGACGATTCTGGCATGCTCAGCCGCGATTTCCTCATCATCCACCACAAGGATGCGCATATCCTTCAGACTGAGGGATCCGGCAGCCGAGCCTTGATTATCACTGTTGTTCAGCGTAACGACGACCGTAAATTCTGTCCCGACACCCTTTTCCGATTCGACGGTAATCGTACCGTTCATCAATTCAACAATGTTTTTTGTAATTGCCAGACCAAGGCCTGTGCTGCCATACTTGTTGTTACGGCTGCTATCTTCCTGGGTAAAAGCGTCAAAGATCTTCGGAATGAAGTCCTTGTCCATTCCGATACCGGTATCCTTCACACAGAACTTAATTGTAGAGTGATCTCCATATACGGCCGTGCGCTCCACTGTCAGCAAAACATCGCCAGGTGCTTCAGTAAACTTGACGGCATTGGACAGTATATTGATGAGAACCTGCTTCAGCTTCATATCGTCTCCGATATAATAATCGCTTACACCACCGACGACCCGGCACTCATAATGGAGTCCCTTTTCACTGCACTGGGACATGACCATGGTATTCAGCTGTTCCAGCATGTCGCTGAAGGAGAATTCCTCCCTGCGGATAACCAGGCGTCCCGATTCAATCCGGCTCATGTCCAGAATATCATTGATCAGCCCCAAGAGATGCCGTGCGCTCTCTCCGATCTTTTCCAGGTACTCCCGCGTCTCCTCAGGAATGGATTCATTTCTCAGCGCCAGACTATCCAATCCGATGATTGCGTTCATTGGTGTACGAATCTCATGGCTCATGCTGGACAGGAAGGCTGTCTTGGCTCTGTTGGACTGCTCCGACGAATCCAGTGCTTCCGCCAGCGCGCGGTTTTTCGCCATCGCTTCACGCATCTCTTCGTCAATAACCGTCAGGCCAAGGCCTACCGCATGTACGATATGGTCCCCCCGGTCCTCGGCATGACGGACACCAGCCATTCGGATCATTTCATAGTATTCTTTTCCATCCCTCTGCGCGAGATACCTATAGGCAATAATCAGATTATCCGCCAAGGCTTCACGGACATGGTCCGGATCAATAAACCGAAGGAATCCCTCCCGGTAGTCCTGGGCTACACAATGGTTGGCATACCATGAAAACCGTTCATGGTAGGGAAAATGAATACCTTCCCTTGTTTGTTCCCGGTCACTGGGATCTTCCCGGTAGCAGACAGCATCATTGCGGTCCAGGTCGACATGGTAGACACATCGATAGTCCGATGCAAGGGCAGTGATCATTTTGTCCTGCTGCTCCTGCCTGGACTGCTGCTCCAACAGCTTGTCCTGAAGCGCGAGGCGTTCTTCCAGTTCCTTCTGTTTTGCCGCCTGGCTTTTGGCCAGCTCTATGTTGGCTCTTTCCAGTTCTATCCGGGCATTCTCTTTATCCCGTATTTCACGTCTGGAGCGCCTCCTGTCGCGGATAAGGAACAGAATAATCAGGGCCGCTATGCCGAGTACAATGCTTCCAAAGAGTGATATATTGTTTCGGATCATATCCATAACAGAATAACTATAAAGCTGATCTGTATAGCGGAAGGCGAAATTCTGGGCATAGTCTGCTCCCATCACGTTGATTCCACGGTTAATCAGCATGAGCAGTCCTGCATTTCCGATCTGAACACCGAAGCACCTATCATCATCATGCGCAGTCTGAAGGAGGGAAAGACCACTATAGCAGCTATTCCGCAGCATGTCATTTGCCCTGAGCCCATTCAGGGTAGTACACCCTGCCTTTCCGTCCTTGACCGCATTCAGACAGGCATCAATGGACGGATAAAAGGAAATCCGCGCATCAGGGTAATAGGTTTTGACAAAGTAGTACTGCATGCGGTTGTTTTCATTCACCGCAAAGTGCGAAAGGATTTCTTCCTCAAATTCATCTTTGTGAACAAGCTCCGTAGCCGCAGAGACAACCGGGCTGGATCGGAAGATCCCGCTTTCCTCAGCGTAATACAGTCCCCCGCCCACCGGAAATGCCAGGTCAGTTTCAGCCTTGCCAAGGGCAGCGATCATATCATCGTAGCTGTCAAAGCCGATGTAAGAGACCTCCAGATTCCCGATTGCCAGTTCATCCAGCATTCCTGGGATGATATCCTTGATCAGTCCTGTCACATCACCGGTTTCGCTTGTGTCACTGTAAGGAAGATAATGCTTCAGATATCCGACCCGCAATTGATCGTGCCCGGCGAGCCATTGTTTTTCCGCATCAGAAAATGCCCGGCTTGAGATGCTTACGGAATAGTACTTGCTGCTCAAAGAATTGATATAATTCGGTTCATTGAGGCCAAGCGCCAACTGGGCTTTGTTCAGTTCAGCCAAAAGCTCCGGATTTGATTTGCTGACACAAAGATAATAGTCCGAAGAACCAAATGAATAGAGCAGATCTGTATGCGCCCGACCGTGTGCCCCGTCTCCCTCAGCAGCAAGGACATCGATCTCATGGCTGTCAAAAGCCGAAAAGAGAGGGCCATAGTCCTGAAAAAGGACCACCTCTGCCTGCACTTTGTTGGTTTGGAGAAACTCATCCAAAACATCCGCCATGGCACTGTCAAGCACACCGATTTTTTTCCCGGACAGCGTTGCAGGATCGATTGTGATTTCTGTGTCGGTATCGTGTATGACCAGATTATAGGTTTCATGACCCATTGCCGCATCAGGATACCCAATGAATTCCTCCCGGTCAGCTCTCCATGCAAGTCCGGCCAGAAAATCGATCTCACCGTCCAGAAGCATCTGATACAGATCCCCAAATTTGCCGTACACGTACTGATACTGCCATCCTGTATACTCTGAGAGCTTCTGGTAATACTCATAGGCATAGCCGGTTTTTACGGAGCCTTCCCGTGCCCCTTCCTGGAACACCTCGTTTTCATAATAGCCGACGCGAACCTGCCTGCTCTCAGTCGCGGAGGCAAAAGCTGCCGATGGCATAAGCGTCCCGATAAACGCGGCAAGAAAAAGCAGGATAAAGCTCTTTACCGTTTCTGCCATTCCGTTTTTGATCCTTTTCTGATCCATCCCTTCGCCTCCCAGTCCTTCTTCATCATTTCTTTAAGATCCGAGTGTTTTCCAGAATTTCGATGGATTTTTGTCCGGAAGGACCGCCCTGAAACGGGGATCATAATTCTCCCTGACACGTTATAATTAAATTTTAGCATAAGGCAAAGGCATTATCAACGAAAATCAGGAGCCGTTTCTTTGTATTGGGGTCCTTAGGCTTACTTGACTTTTGTCTGCCAATCCCCTACACTTCTTCATAAATCAATGGGGCGGTCCTCTGTGCCGCCACTGCGCCTGCGATCACATACGCAGCTCGCAGCATGTGCGAGCTGCCGACCGGAATCGCTGCAGTAAACTACATTATGGGAGGAGGCTGTCAGAAAAAATGCTGGCGGTGGAATGGAAACCGATTACCGGGGGGGAAATACTCCCCCCTTTCGGTGACGAACTACAAAAACATATCAGTCGATATAAAGGCTCTGTCAGGCAGGCATCCTGTTCTGCCTGGGAACTCCTGTACCGAATGCTAACCGACTATGGCTTTCCCATTTCCCAGCTTGCCTTCACCCCCATCGGAAAGCCATATTTCACAGATGCCTCTATCTACTTCAGCCTCTCCCATAGCATGGATCTCTGTGCTGCCGCCATAGCGGATTCCCCCGTGGGTGTGGATATCGAAATATACAGGCCCGCCTATAACCCCAGGCTGGTGAAACGCTGCCTCTCCGAGACAGAAAAACAATTCTTCGACGGAGATTTCACTCGACTCTGGTCCAGAAAAGAGGCTGTCGCAAAAATGACCGGAGAAGGCCTCACCGTCTCCCCTTCTTATATTGAAACAGGGGCCTATCACTTTCAGGAACAGTGGATCGAATACCAGGACAGCAAATACTGGCTTGCAGCGGTACAGCAGGATCACAAGGGTTCACTCACAGCCTCTCATTTCACCCGTTTTTCTTGACAAACAGGCCTCTTTCTTTTATTATAAGTAATGGTACAATAAGACCGGAAAAAGCAACCGGCAACCAGCATAATCATGGGGATACACCAGCCACCGGCAGACGGCGTCAGGCATTTTGCCAAAAGGATCACCGCCCGGACGGAGCGGCGGGGAACCATGGGAAAGGATATTGCAAATATTATGAAGAATCTTACCATCGAAAAAGTTATCGGAAGAGAAATCATCGACTCCAGAGGCAATCCTACCGTAGAGGCAGAGGTTTTCCTGGCTGACGGTACCGTAGGCAGAGGCACTGCTCCCAGCGGCGCTTCCACAGGTGAGTTCGAAGCTCTTGAGCTCCGCGACGGCGACAAGTCCCGTTTCGGCGGCAAGGGTGTTTCCAAGGCTGTTGAGAATATCAACACCACCATCGCTCAGGCAATCGTAGGCCTGAACGCTTCCGATACCTACGCTGTCGATGCAGCCATGCTCAAGGCAGACGGCACCAAGGATAAATCCAATCTCGGCGCAAACGCCATCCTCGCTGTCTCCATCGCAGCCTGCCGCGCAGCAGCCAATGCTCTCGAGATCCCGCTTTACCGCTTCCTCGGCGGTGTAAACGGCAACCGTCTCCCCGTTCCGATGATGAACATCCTCAACGGCGGCGCCCATGCCACCAACTCTGTAGACACCCAGGAATTCATGATCATGCCGGCAGGCGCCCCCTCCTTCAAGGAAGGCCTTCGCTGGTGTACCGAGGTTTTCCATGCCCTTCAGACCCTTCTGAAGAAAGAGGGCAATACCACGGCTGTCGGAGACGAAGGCGGCTTTGCTCCCAACCTTAAGGATGATGAGGATACCATCGAGCACATCCTTCAGGCTATCCGCGATGCCGGCTATGAGCCCGGCAAGGACTTCGTTCTGGCCATGGACGCCGCTTCCTCTGAGTGGAAGAGCGAAAAAGGCAAGGGCTTCTATCATCAGCCCAAGTCCGGCAAGGATTTCACCTCTGATGAGCTGATCGCCCACTGGAAATCCCTCATCGAGAAGTATCCGATCTACTCCATCGAGGATGGTCTGGATGAAGAGGACTGGGAAGGCTGGAAGAAGATGACCGCAGAGCTCGGCGACAAGGTCCAGCTCGTCGGCGACGACCTCTTTGTTACCAATACCGAGCGTCTGAGCAAGGGTATTGAGCTCGGCTGCGCCAACTCCATCCTGATCAAGCTCAACCAGATCGGTTCCGTTTCCGAGACTCTTGAGGCCATCAAGATGGCCCACAACGCAGGCTATACCGCCGTCACCTCCCATCGCTCCGGCGAGACCGAGGACACCACCATCGCAGACCTGGCCGTTGCCCTGAACACCTGCCAGATCAAGACCGGTGCTCCCAGCCGTTCCGAGCGCGTTGCCAAGTACAACCAGCTGCTCCGCATCGAAGAAAACCTGGGCGACGCCGCCTGCTATCCGGGAAAGGGAGCTTTCCACTTCAGCAAATAATCAGATACAAGGACCGCTGCAAGGGGACATTTTCCATACTGCAGCCCTGAAGTCACAAAGCAAGCCCTTCCGGCATCATTGCCGGAGGGGCTTGCTTTTTTATAAGCTGTAACTGTTCAGTCAATACTCCGTTCTTATGGCCGCATTTATTCAATGATTGTCCAGGTAACCGTGCAGATAATAATTTCTGTTATAAAGTGAAATAGTCATTGCCCGTATTACTTGATCTTTCTACACGTTCTCCGTTGTTTTGGTCTGGCTGCCTTGTGCACCATCGTAGGATAGGCGGAGGTAGTCACATAGGAATCCGGCGGGTATCATTCCGTTGAAAACTCGTGCGCATACTATATCATCCTCAATATACAAACAACCAAATCGAATTGGAAACAATTTGATTCCCTGCAGAATCTGTCAGCACCACCCGAAATTGGCTTTGATTCTGGGTTATTTTTGCTATGAAAGACAGCGTATCCGTTTGGTTACCTGGCAGACTTGTATTTTTCCAGACATCAGATGATGACTGCTTTACCTGCCACTGAAATGCTACTTCTCTTGTAACACCCATAACAACCTGCATCGTAACCCTTGTATCAGAGTCAACGCTTGTTCCTGGCGAAACCTTTATATAATTAGCAGGATAAACTTCAACTTCTTCAGCCCAATCTGATCCCCATTGGGCATAGATCAACGTGTTCTCTGTAACCTCG
The DNA here is from genome assembly GCA_017515325.1 of Blautia sp. Lineage (GTDB taxonomy): Bacteria > Bacillota > Clostridia > Lachnospirales > Lachnospiraceae > Blautia_A. The sequence goes on along the minus strand of JAFWGA010000017.1, from coordinate 7,492 downwards.
GTAGATTCGGTCACGATGGTTCCGCCCGTTTTTTCCGTAAACCATCCAAGGAAATTAAACCCATCGCGCGTCGGAGAAGGCAAAGTACCCAGCGTTCCGTTTATCCACTGGGCATACAGTGTTACGGCTGCATCTTCTGTGTAAATCGCACCAGGAGCATATTTCGTTCCTGTTTCTTCCTCTTTCCAGTCTGCAAACGCAGCTTTCACTGTCCGTGTATCTGTCGTACCCGTTCCATAGTCCAATGTCACGGTAAAGGTCATGGTCGGCTCCACCGTACTCAAAATAAGATCCACGCCCCGGGTTTTTATCTGGCTCTCTGGTGCGCCTGTTCCACCATTGGCGTTATACGTGATCGTGTAGGTCTCGCTTTCCGTCAGCCTGTCCAGCTGCATCAGCCCATATCCGTAATTGTTTACGTCCGGAATCGCATCCTTGAGCCTGCGGCAGATGACGGGAAGGTCTTCTTCCGTGTGGTTTTTGTCCAGCTTTGTCAAAGCTAAAGCCGTAGCCACCATCGGAGCCCCAAAAGATGTTCCCTTGCGCACCATCGTAGGATAGGCCGAAGTGGTCACATAAGAATCCGGTGCGCAAAAGGCGATGTTAGCCCCGTAGTTTGAAGTACCGGACAACTCATAATCATTGTCAATGCCGGACACTGCGATGACTCCCGGGACATTGGCGGGGTATATTTTAGAGATGTCCCTTTTACTGTTGCCGGCTGCTACCACTACATTTATACCGGCCGCAACCGCCCTGTCAATCCAGTAGCTGACGTAGTCGTTCTCTTCAAAGTTCAGGCTCAGGTTGATCACATCCGCACCTCGGCTTATCGCATACCTGATGCCAAGGCCAATCATGGTCAGGTTCGCCACACCGTTTTCAGCCACCACACGGACGGGTAATATTTCCACGCCGGTGTTTCCCGCGCAATCCCCGATAATGCCAGCGATCATGCTTCCGTGCAGGAGCTTATCATTCGACCATTCCGGATCTCCTGATACAAGGCTGATGCCGTCCGTCCGCAGTCTGGCCGAATAGGCTGCATTTTTCTGTACACCCGAATCAATCACCGCAATCAGAGCACGGCCTGCATTCTGTTCTGCCACATAAGGGGCATAGACTTCAAAGCCCATAGGGTCTTTCGTGTCCCACACATTGGGATCCACCGAGCTGGCAGCAATCACATCTTCAATTGCCTCTACGCAGGCATCGTTTTCTACAAACACCACACCCGCATTTCCCTTGAGTGCGTTGTAAGCATCAATCGTATTCTCCACCGAGCCAAATTGCACGAAGAATATGCCGTCCCCCTCCTGGAGGATCTTTTCCGGACTGTAAGCAGAAATATCCGGCAGATGGTTTCCATCCATGCGCACAATCAGGCGCATGGTCATGAAATCCGCGCTCTGAAGGATCGACGTCGTACCGCCATGAGCCGTTACCAGTTCCAAAGCTTTTTCGAGGAAGCTGCTGCCCTCCTCCAGTAGGTCGCATGAGAAACCGTGCGACAGGGCGTAAAGCTCTCCTGCCGTTTCCGGGAAGGCCTGAAAATGGATGTTGCCGCAGCCCGCAAAGGCATCGGGGGCGATGTCCACATTCGCATTATTTCCGAGGATCACTTCCTTCAGATTCACACAGTTGGCGAAGGCCTTTGACTGGATGCTTCCCACCGATTTGGGGATCATGACGGATGTAATGCTCTTGTCATTCGCAAAAGCCTCTTTTTTCACCGTCTTCATCTTCGAAGGCAGCATAAGGATATCATCAGCCTCATCCGCCTTCATATAGAATGGGAAGCATATTGCCAAAAGCAAAACAAGCATCCCTGCCATCAGGCTTTTTTTCTTCATAATCATTCCTCATTTCTGTCTCTCTCGGTTTTGCTAAACGCGGAATCGGAAAAAGTCGCAGATTTTTTCCGCCGCAGGTATAAAAGTATCACCAGAAGCAATCATTGGTGCATTTCCCGAAAAAGGGCTGGTATGCGGCACAATATGCTTAATGAGGAAGTGCGCATAGGGTTGTCCTACTCCCCGAGCTGCATTCCGACGTTAGTCGGAACTCAGCTCGGGGAGTAGGGTAGAGGAAGACACAGCCGACTCTCTACCCCAGGCGAGGCGCCGGTCACCGTAAGGTGACATCTTTCTTTCGGTGCCCCTGCCCTAATAAACGTCATGCGGCTCTGCCAACAGAGCCGCATGATTTCCTGTTACATTTTCAGATTTATGGGATTACTTCACGATAAAGCTCTTGCACACAGGTCTCAGCTTTGTATCTAAAAGCATTACCTTAATTCCTGCCATGTTTTTGATATTGGCGCCTCCAAAGGTCAGCTCCACCGTGTCTTCGCCTACGGCTGCCTTTTTCCTGTCCACATAGGCCATGGCGCCATCACTGTCAAAGACAACACCTGCCACATAAACCGTGGAAGCATGTGACAGGGACACATCGATGCCGGTACCTGCCGAATTTACTGAGGCACTGAGGATGCCGTTCTGCTGGCTGGTAATCTTAAAGGTAACCTTCTTCGTCCCATTGCAATGTCCGCCGGGAATCGCGGTGACATACACCGTGGCAGTGCCAACATTTACGTTGTTTTCATATGTGACATCGTAGTCAACGCCCTCCAGCAATAGGATGCCCTCAGGTGTCTTTACCGATACAACCGGTTTATGCTCTTTCCCGTCGTAGGCATATGAGCTTTGGGAGAGAATAATGTCACAGGCATCCAGATTACAGGTAAACTCTGCAGAGATTTTATGCGGGCCGACCACATTATCAAAGTGATATTCCTGGATGGCCCCCTTGTTTTCGCCGTCCACATAGACCGCTTTGATCGCATAGCCTTCATCCGGCGTTATGGTATACAGCACATTCTCGCCATAAGTAACCTCTTTGACCCCTTCAGGCGAAATCTTTCCTCCTGTGCCTGCGATTGCCTCAATATTCGTGGTACCATCATAGTTCTTGATGGAAAGAGACGCAGAATCAGCCCCAACGATGGACAATTCCCCATTTTCAAAGCCGATGGAAATGGTTTCCCCTGTACCTAAGCCATCAATTTCGATTTCATCCGGATCATCATCATAGCTCGACCCAATGGTGATTGCAAAAGCCATGCCATCCTCCGGCGTCAGGATAGCATTGACAGCGTCGCTCTCATCATCAGCGCATAATTCGAAGCTATCTGCTTCAGTCTCAATCTTGATGGAAAGCATATCGTCCGAAATCACCAGATCCATGGGCGTCTCAGGGGTGTCGTCCACCACAGTATATAAATCCACCGGGGCGTAAAACATATTGGTTTTTTCGCCTACTGTGCCGTCCGGCAACACATTATTCACATGGACTTCTGCCACATCGTCGCTCTTTTCCACTAATACGCCATCCTGATATCTTGCCACCAGGTTATGGTCGAAATCCAGCACAGAAAAACTCGTTTCCTTTGTTGAGAAGAAATTCCTGTTGTTATTCGCTAATTTCCCCCGATAATTCCATGCATCGAGGATAATATCATATACTGTATAGTCACAACTGGCCCCAGCATAACCGGTTCCCCAGGTCACACCTGGGATAATGGGGTAAGACCAGCTGGTATAAGAGCCGCCGGAAGACGACTTCTTAAAGGTCATCCTTGTACTTTGCATGCTAGAGGGCGAGGTTACGTAATTTGAATCATATATCAGAAGGTCAAACTGGGTGTTCGAAACCTGGTTATAACCATACGCCAGCACTTCATGCCCGGCCTGTCTGCCGTATAAATAACCAAATATCCCAATACCCACGAGTTTTCCGGCATCCAGCTCTTTCTTGCAGGTTGACACCATCTTGTCAAGCTGGTTGGATACCCAGGTCATCCGGTCTGAATATTGTGTGATGAACGTCGCCTTTATGAAATCAGAAACTGTCAGTCTCAGCGAACTGCTATAATCTGTCTTTAATAAATCCCGGGTATTTGTCTTGCCGGAATTAAAGGTGCTTACATAAGGAGAATGAGACTTATCGTCCAGCAGGGCTGCACCGCAGGCCATGCCAAAGCAAAGGCCGCCATTATTCAGGTTATCATAATATATATATTTCGCCTTTTGGGTATCGCCGAACATATATTTACAGACGTCCAGGCTGATGCTTTCACTGTAATTATGGAAACCAAAAGCGATGTCCTTTATATCCCTCTTGTTTTTGACTACCTCCACCGATATGGAAGCCTTCACTATGACCGAATTATTGCTGTTACGCTTTAGATAAACAGTAACGGTTCCTTTTCCCTCAGACTTGCCCGTAATCTTCAAGGAGTGGGATGAGCCGCTGCCGCCGCTCCATCCACAGGAATAAGCGCTGGAGTTGGTGGTGCTGTACTGAAGATACGCAGATTCGCTCATATTCTTGATGGTGACAGTTACCGTTTTACTGCTTCCTGGCGAGAGACTTAATGAACTGGGGGAAACGCTAATAGAAGGCGTACTTCCCTGCTTTCTGACTGTAATTGAAACCTGGGCCGTGGCATGCGTCGCCCCCTGCAGATCCTTCAGGGAAACCGTGACTGTCCCGCTTCCCTGATTCAGTCCGGAAACTGTCATGCCGATGGAGGATCCGCTCCATCTGGAGTCCCATGTACAGCGGTAAGCAGAAGTCGATGTTGTTTTATAGGACAGATAATAGGACCCGCTCATTCCGCTGACCGTGGCTTTGATGTACACGCTCTTTCCCACATCCACCGTAGTACTGGTGGGTGAAAGGGTTACCTTTGGCGTTTCGTTTCTATATGTATTTACTGAGATTTTTGCTGTAGCCAGAACCGATCCGGAGACAGCTGACTTCATATAGATCGTCACCGTAGACTTCCCTACATCCATTGCCCTTATGGTAATAGGACAGGTGGAACCCGAAAAAGACCCCCAGGTGCAGCTTACCACGGATCCATTCGAAATGTCATACTGGAAATAATAGGAACTTGAATAGCCACTGGCCGTGACATTTACCTTCTGGGATTTGCCCACTTGTAGACTCAGGCTGCTGCTGGATACCGTCAGTTTGGGATTATCGGGTGAAATAACCTTAATCGTCAACTGCTTCGAAGTCATTATCATAGCCGAGCTTACAGAAATCATATATACGGTTATTGTTCCGCTTCCCACAGAATTGCCCTTTATGCGCAAGGGGATGGTGTTGCCGTTGGAGCTCCCCCAGGTGCAGGTGTAGGAAGTGGTATTGTTAGTCCCATAGGCAAGAAATACCTGTCCGCTGAATCCGGATGCCGTCATCGTCACGGTCGTTGTATCGCCTTTTTTAACGGATACACTGGAGGAGGAAAAAGAAAGGCTCGGTGTTGCCGCCGCCGCAATATCGTCCCCCATGCCAAGTGAATCATTACTGCCCAGCGTGCCGGACATATATCCTTCAGGGTTTACCTCTTCCTGATTGTCTCCCAGGATTTCCACTTCCTCCCCTTCCTGAAAGGAAGAAGCGGTTCCGGGACCTGCCTCTACAGGATCACCCGTTACGAAGCCCTGTTCATCAACGATGGTCTGTTCGCCTTCAACCTCCTCCCCTATACCCAGCTCATCCTCAGGCAAATATACAATAGAGTCATCCGGGAATACCTCAGCGCCTTCCTCTGCCAGCACCGGCATGCTGCCTGACAGGCTGAGTACCATCATCAGCACGGCCATTATGGCGCTTAACCCACCTTTCATTTTCCTGTTCATTTTACCTCTCCTTCTAAAACGCAGTTCTGTACGTTGATTCAATGTCTTCAAATGATGAATTTGTCGCTTCGGCAGTTGAGCTGCCGAAGACAGCATCATTCTCTTCAATATGTAATTGTGTAACTCCTACATAAAGGAATCCATTTTGAATCCAGAATCATAACCCGGATGGTACCGGTTTCCGGAACCTGTATGCCGGAAAGAGGCATGGTGAATTCGCCCATCTTCGCTTTTACACTGAGGGCTGCCGCTCCCGCCATGGTCCCTTCGCTGTCATATACTGCGCAGACTGCTTTGATCCGGCTTTCGTTTATCAGCTCTACCGAAAGCGAATTGGTTTTCCGATCATACACTGCGTCTGTAACCGCATATGCCGCCTTAAAGAATGCCGTAATGCTATGGTTGCGGTAATTATTCTTAAACGTATAGGTTGTCAGAGCTCCCAGATCGATGTCATCAACCCGGATGTTCTCAATCCTGTAGCCCAGTTCCGGGGCAAACTCGAAGGTCGCTTCATCGTTGACTGCCACCTTTACATCTCCCGACGGCGAAATTCTTCCTCCGGCTCCGGCATAGGCACTGATCATATGGGAAACCTGTTCCTCGCCGTTGATGTTCAGGGAATCTATATTGCAGTTCGAGATAAAGAGTGTGTCCTGGTTGCCGGAAATGCATATGCTGTCTTCACCGCCTATGCCCATCCCTGAGACCGTAACGTTATTGTATTTGATATTCCCGTAATCAGATTGAAGGGAGACAGAATAAGAATCCTCTGCACCTGCATTCTCAATATACACGGTATTGGACAAAGACCAGTCATCCACCGCAAAGGTGACAGCCCCACTGGTTGTCTTCGCGGTTGCGCTCAGCCTGTAGTCTGCCATTGTGGCTTCGAACATGCTCTCGTCCGGGGTATAAACGGTATAATGGTCCTTCGGCATGTACAGGCAGACGGAATCCTCCGGGTACATTGACAGGTTGGGGACAGCGATGATGCCGCTGTTGCTGATCGAGAGCTGGCCGTTTTCCACCTCCGCAACTGTTTTGCCTTCAAAATCCATGACGCCAAAGTTTTCCGCGCTTACACTGAGCATCTCCTTATTGTCGTAGAGCTTTCCTCTGTGTGTCCAGATATATTCTACGGTTTCATATTCGACGTATGAAATATAACAGGATGTCCTGTTGTCGCCTGTCCCCCATACACCGTAATTTCCCCCCATATCATAAGCCCAACCGGTGATAGGTTTCCCTTTCTCCTTTCGTTCCAGGGTCAGATACCGTTTTTCCAAGGGAAAATTGCAGTCATAGATAAAAAGGCGGACCTGGGTGGCAGATACTTCCTCCGCCCCATAAGCCAGCAATGCATGGCCGCCGGTTCCCTCCTTATATACCCCTATCACAGTTCCCCTTCCCTGGGCAGCTGATCCGCTTACGGTTTCATAGAGTGCGTCCAGGTTGTATCCCCCGCTTAACAACATATGGTTGTATCTTTTATTTTTAGTCAACTCTTCCGCAAATTGCGGAGCTTTCTGGGAAAACTGCATAGCTTCCACAAAGGTTTTCAGAGATATCTCTCCATTTGTATCATTGATCTTCAGCTGCGCCACTGTGTCAGCGCCAAAATCTTTGGCTTCTATTTCATTGGCTCTGTCATACCAAATTACTGATCCGGATCTACCATGGTCTCGCCGGCCTGATGCCATGTGCCGAAGCTTCCCCCGTCATCAGGCCAAAACCGGTACCGGAGCCCGCTTGGGCATATTCCTCCTGGTGGTCCTGCT
>JAFWGA010000016.1 GCA_017515325.1 Blautia sp. | reverse complement strand
TTGAACCCAATCACGCTTGCGCGTGAAGCCTTTCTTGTTTCTTAATCCCGCTATTGCATTGGCGGTCCTTTTTGTTTACGATAAGCTCATCCTATAAAAGGAAAAGCCCCTCCGGATGACTGCTTAGTTTGGCGACGCGGCTCTCATACCGAAGGGACTCCCTACAGTATGAGTTTATCTTTTTTTCTCTATTTATTCAAGTCCTGCCGTGCTCCTCCCTGAAAAAGTCTGCAGCCATTAACAGATTTTTTAAGGAGGACTTTAATCATGTTTGAGAACAACATTGCATATCTCAATAAACACAGGGATATCCTTTCTTTCCGCGACCTCGCGAAAAGCACTGTCACCACCTACATATCCTATCTGACCACCTATATAGAATGGGTCGAGGAACAGCTCCCCGAACGTCTCCTTTCATCAGTCACATGGGAGGAGATCCGCTCCTATGTCAAATGGCTCAAGGACGTCAGAGGGCTGAACCCCAGGACCATCAACGTCCATATCGCACAGCTACGGGACTTCTTTTACTATGTCCTACACAAGGACTGGGACAAGCGGGAAGTCCCCTACCTTCACTTCGACCAGTTTCTTCCGAACGTCCCGACAAAGGAGCAGGTCAATGCTATCATCGATTCTATTTCCAATCCGAAGCATAAAGCTGAGATTGCACTCCTCTATTCTTCCGGCATCCGTGTCAGTGAGCTCTGCCGCCTGCACTGCGGCGATATCGTGCGTTCCAGGAACTGCATCTACATCGCCCGCAGCAAGAACCGTTCTGATCGCTATGCTGTGCTTTCCGACAAGGCATATGGACTCCTGGTATCTTATATCCGGTCTGCTTATCGCGGCGCCAGGCCGGAGGACTGGCTGTTTCCCGGGCAGAAGGAGAACTCCCATATCTGTGAGCAGTCTATCTATAACATCTTCGTCCGCCATCTTGACCAGGCCGGCTTCGCTGACTGCGGCTTCAATCTCCATAGCCTTCGTCACGCTTTCGGACTTCATCTCTATGAATCCGGCACCGACCTGATCGCCATCAAGGAGGCAATGGGGCATAGATCCCTGTCCTCCACTGAAGTATATCTCGCCCTTGGTATCGGGAACGGGAGGAGCGTGAAGAGCCCCTATGACTCCGACTGATTCTTCTTACCCGATCCGTGATGCCTTCCGCCGCTTTTTTCCGAATTATGCTGAACTGCATCCGTTCCTTCCCATGGAACAGCTGAAAGTGGCTTCCTCCATTATGCGATGCAAGACCGGAGAACTCGGCTACAATGTCAGTTACTGTGATGACTGCGGCTATCCTTTGGTCCACGCCGTCTCATGCAACAACCGTTCCTGTCCCTGCTGTCAGGCTCCACTCGAAAAGAAGTGGGAGCTTGAGCGGAATACCGAACTGATAAGCGGTATCGCCTACTTCCACGTTGTCTTTACCATACCGCACGACCTCAATACACTGGTCAAAGCGAACCTGAAGATACTGCTTGGCCATCAATTCAAATGTGTACAGGACACGCTGCTCGCGCTCTGTGCCGATCCGAAGTTCATGGGGGCAACGCCGGGGATCCTTTCCGTACTGCACACCTGGGGGCAGAAGCTCGTTTTTCATCCGCATATTCACGTTTGCCTCTCCGGCGGGGGAATCACGCCTGCCGGTCAGTTCGTGGAAACAAGGCATAAAGGCTTTTTCCTGCCCAGGACTGTACTGGCCACCATGTTCCGCGCAAAATACCTGTGCGGCCTGAAAGAGCTTTATGACAGCAGCCGTCTGGATCTCTCCCATACGAAAGACCTCGAAGTTCCTGCCAAATGGCAGGCATTCATCAACAGGCTGTTCGCGAAGGAATGGATCCCTTTCATCGGTGAGACTTTTAACGGCCGGGGGAATGCCATACGATATCTTGCCAGGTATTCTTTCCGCACCGCGATCGCCAACAGCCGTATCATGGCAGTAACTGATACACATGTAACTTTCCGTTATAAGGACTATGCCGACGGGAGCCGCGAGAAAACACTTACCGTCAGAGGTACTGATTTTATCGGGATGTTCCTGCAGCACGTCCTTCCCAGGGGCTTCAACCGGGTCAGATTCTCCGGATATCTTACGAACTGTAGGAAGACAAAGAACCTGAAGCTGATCCATCAATTAAGAGGTTCTGTTTACACAGGCAACCCCTATCGGAAGATGTGTATCGCTGAGCTCATCCTCTCGCTGTACGGCAGGGATATCTGCACCTGCCCGGAGTGTTCCGGAAAAATGATTCGTCTTCCGAGGGGGATGCCCAAAAGTGAACTGCCTCCGCGACTCATGAGATGCTTTAGCGCGGTGTGCTGAATATACCTATTTTGGGGCCGCCCGAACAGGACGGCCTGAGAGTCATGCCTGAATATTCTTGATATCCAGTTCTCTTCAAAAGCAATGATTCCCTTAGGTTTTGGTTTCAATGAGAATCAAAGGCATCAAAACTGCATAAGTCAGGATGCAAGCGTGACAGGGTTCAAAAGAAAAGTACGAAATCCGGGGCCTGAAGATCATATCAGGCTCCATTTCTTTGAGCCCGGACTTCGAACTTTTCTAACCTATTCTATTGACATCAAAACATGAAACAGAAGTTCTCCTACCATCCCTTTTTGCCTATTTCCATCTCCATCCTGGGTTATATATCGTTTAACAAATTCCCTTGCTGTGGCCTTATATGAATAAGCAATTCTCCCACTATTCGCATTAATGGAGCCAAAACATATTGTTGAGAGGTGGTGGCGAATTTCTATTTTAAGCGCATCGGACAGCTGATCAATAAAATATACAGACCACTCCCCAGAATCAATCTTTCTGACCCCTTCAATCATCAAAGCCATCTCCTATATCTACTATTGGTTTCAAAAACCTTACTGCCTTTCCCGTCATTTTTGCGTACTCAATCTCAGATCGCGTACTATCCCCAATATACCCGTCCACGTTAATTACAAAGATTTCATTGGACATATCAATCTTGGCTTTATTCATGTCATCCAGCATGGCCTTTGTAGCAGTCAGCGTTCCTTCGTCCATGTTCTCCCAGACTTCGCTGTCCCCAGAATGCCCAAACAGGCCTACGCTGATTACAATATTTCCGTCCAGAGTTAGCCGCTTCTGGGCCTCCATAAATGCATCCTTAA